>NZ_CP152002.1:4512500-5112500 GCF_038595055.1 Paenibacillus sp. FSL R7-0345 | reverse complement strand
GCGGATATAATGCCGGGCATCTGGACCGTGTTCAGTCGCTGCGCGCTCATGCGTACCGGATGAGGGGAGAAGAGGCCCCGGAGACGGAGGTTAGTGACGCACCCGTGCTGCTGAACGCAACGGAAGGCAGAATCTGCTTCAGGGGTGTTGCCGGAGGAGCGTATTATACGCTGGAAAAGGCAACAGAGGGTCCGGAGGGACCGTGGACAACATTGATTGAGCAGAGTCCGTCCAATGACGGCGGGGGCTGGCTGGACCCGGTCAGGGTCAAAACGGCGAAAGCCTATTACCGTATAAAAGCGCTGAGCGTGAGCGGGGCGGAAGGGCCATATTCGAATGTAATAGAGTCGGAGGCTTTTTAATAGAAGGAGGAGGCGGACTATGAATCATCGTTCGGGCAGAACATTCATTCAGCGTGGGATAACCATGCTGATGATTGTCTCTATGCTGGCCAGTCTGGTAGTGCCATTGCAGGATAACCGTGTGCAGGCTGCGGGGGCTGATGTCAGCAATCTGATTGTAAACGGAGACTTCGAGAGCGGAAAGCTTGCCCCATGGGAGTCGGGAAGTGAAACCAGAACCACCGTATCGGGCGATGTGTACCAGCGCGGAAGCTATTCGCTGAAGATTCAGGGGGACAGCAGCTACCCTTATGTGCGGCAGCTCCCGCTTGCAGTAGAGGCGGGTACGGACTACCGTTTAAGCTTTTATGCCAAAACGGAGAATGCAGCAGCCATCCTGCAATACCGGGTGGCCTCGGCGGACAGCTCCAACACGGCCATACAGGATCTGACGGCGACGGACGCCAGCGGGGACTGGAAGTTGTACCAGACTTCTTTTAACAGTGCTAATCATACATCAATCCGGGTTGTGCTGAAAGCTACGGGTACAGTATACTTTGATGAAGTAGTACTGGAAAAAGTAAAGACTGGAGAGTCTGAAATGGCCAATATATTGCCGGATGATCCGAACATCCGTTATTTCGGGCGGTGGGATACCCGTGATGCCTCTGCTTATTCAACCTCCTGGGGAGGTACGTATTTCAAGGTGAACTTTACCGGAACAACGGTCAAGCTGAATGCCGGTTCCAATGTAAGCTTCTACGCGATCATTGACGGGGTGGAGCACCGCTATACGGGTGTAAACGGTACGGTCGACCTGACGCCGGTTCCTTTGTCTCCGGGGACACATACGCTTATGGTAGCTACTCCTTACACGGATCAGTCTCTGGTATTCAAAGGGCTGATCATTGATGAAGGCGCTTCCGTAGATGCTCCGCCAGTGGGAGCCAAGACGATTGAATTCACGGGCGCTTCCATTATTGCAGGCTACCTGCTGCCCAAGCTGGCTCTGTCCGATTATGGCTGGCTGGCGGCGGAGAAGCTTGGCTACGAGCATACACAGATTGCCCAGTCCGGTATGGGGCTGGTGGACCAGTGGTCCGGCGGCAGCTATATTGCCAATAAGGCAGGGCTCAGCAAGCAGTTTTTTAAGCTGAAAAATGCCGATTCCGGCGACGATACAGCGTATGACTTCTCCGGCCCGGAGCCGGACATGGTCGTCATCAATGTGGGGACAAATGATAAAAGCTTCAATGTGCCCTCAGATATGTATCAGTCGGCTTACACGGAGTTTCTGGCCGGAATCCGCAGCAAGTACCCGAATGCTGAGCTTTACGCGCAGCGCCTGTTCAACGGAGTGTATGCAGCAGAAACCCAGGCTGCTGTAACTGCCCGTCAGGCAGCCGGCGACAGCAAGGTACATTATATTGACACAACCGGCTGGCTCTCGGATGCAGATTATATCGACGGCACCCATCCGAATGAGAGCGCCCATGTGAAGCTGGCGGATAAGCTCGCTGCCATTCTCGGAAAAGATGAAGGCATCACGGCGGGCCAGCCTGTAATCGATGGAACGCCGGAGATCGGCAGGAAGCTGACCGGCAGCTATCAATACAGCAGTGCCTCCGGTTCCCCGGAGGGAAGCTCGGTTTACCGCTGGCTGCTCAGCAGCACGGAAGACGGCCTGTATCTGCCGATTGACGGTGCAGCAGCCAAAGAGCTGGTGCTGCAGCGTTCGCACAGCAAGGCCTATATCAAATTCGAAGTGACGCCGGTCGATGCTTCGGGTAAATTCGGCAGTCCGGTGCAGAGTGAGCCGGTCAGGGTTGGCGCGGCCGGTATGCAGGATTCAGTATTTGAGCATTTTGTTACGGTAGATGGAGACCAGCTCATGGACGGCGATCAGCTCTTCCGGTTCGCTTCGATGAACTATCCGGGCGGCATGCGTGATCCGGAATTCTCCCAGGAGGATGCGATCCGGACGCTCTCTGAGATGGGCGGCCAGGTGACCCGTACCTACATTCCTCCGGTCAAACGGTATGATAATGCGAATGCCAGCTATGCGCTGGTGCTGGGGCCGGATGAGAATGGTGTAATGCAGTTCAATGAAGCCGGGTTCCGCAAGCTGGATAATCTGCTGGCACTGGCTAACCAGTACGGTGTGCGGCTGATCATTCCATTTGTGGATCAATGGCAGTGGGAAGGCGGCATCGAAAGCTATGTGAACTTCCGTTATCCTGGCACGATCAGCGGCGAAGCGGCCAGTGACGAGGATGCCTGGAAGTTCTACACCGATCCGCTGGTCATTTCGGATTTCAAGCAGGTCATTCATTATATGATGAACCGGGTCAATACCATCACAGGTGTGCCTTACAAGGAAGACAAGGCGATACTCGCCTGGGAAACGGGCAATGAGCTCGGGGGCTACAACCAGGAGAAATTCCCGCAGTCCTGGACAACCGAAATCGCCCGTTATATTAAGGAAGAGGAGCAGCCTTCACAGCTGCTGCTGGATGGACGGTTCGCCGTGCATGCGGATTCGCTGACTGATGCCAATATCGACATCGTCGGCAACCATTTCTATACCGGCAACTTCATTGATAAAATCAATGCCGACCGGGAGATGGCCAAGGGCAGGAAGCCGTACATTCTTGGTGAATTCGGCCTGTATACGACACAGGCTCCGGTAGAGGCGCTGTTTAATGCGGCGCTGCAGAATGGCAGCAGCGGCATTATGATCTGGTCGCTGCGTCCGCACAAGGAAGACGGCGGGTTTTTCTGGCATGATGAGAACCCGGGCAACTGGGCCTCCTATCACTGGCCGGGCTTTTCCTCCGGTGATTACTACAGTGAAACTGCCATTATCCGTACAGTATATAAATACGCCTATTATATGAAGGAAAACGATAAAGGCAAGACTTCGGCTGTGCCGGCCATTCCGGCTCCGGCCAATCCGCCGGTCCTGTTCCCGGTTACTTCGGTCGCGGATATCCGCTGGCAAGGATCAGTAGGGGCTTCAGGATATGAGGTGCAGCGCTCTGAGGACGGCCGGAACTGGACCACGGTAACCAGTAATTTCTCGGACGGCGGCCGGGCGGGTACGCCAGCCTTCCACGATGAGCAGGCGCTCAGTGGAGTTAATTATTCATACCGGGTCCGCGGCGTGAACGAGTCAGGGGTATCGGAATGGTCCAATATTGTGACAACCTCTGCGCAGCATGTGATCACGGATGAGCTAAGCCTGCTCTATAACGATACAGAGAAACGCAAGGTATACACGTATGACAGCTCCTCCAATGTATTGACCAGCTCGCCGGACGGCAATGAGCTGGGGATCGGTTACAAAGCTTATGTCTCTACTGCAGCACCGGGCTTTCTGGTGTACGGCTCCCCTGTGCCGCTGAACAGCATCAGTCTTTTGGCCGCAGGCAGCGGAAGCATCGGCTGGTTCATTTCGGAGGATGGCGTTACCTATAAGGAAATCCAGCCTTCCTTGTCCGGAGGCAGCTACACGGCAGATCAGCTGCCGGCCGGTATCCGGTTTGTTAAATTCCGTATTCCCGGCAGCAATACGGTTCAGCTCGATAAGTTGCAGCTGACGTATCACTATGACGGAAGCGGCTATAAAGCACTGCCGGTGCTGCAAAAGAACGGCTTTGTCGTGGACAGCACATTCGATAGTGCTCCGGTGAAGTCAGGCAGCCTGACACTGAAGGAAGGCTCAGCTTATACGGAGAATAAGGCTGTGCTGGTCAAGAGCGGCACCGGTGAAGGCTCGGTTGTATATGGAGTAAGCGGTGATGTGAATGCTTACCGGTTCACTACCTATGCAAATACGGGAGACCGTCTGGGCTTCTATGCATCTATAGATGGTGAGACTTATACCGCAGTATCGCCTGCAGTCAGTGAAAGCCCGGTTTCTGATGACTGGAAAAAAGTAATCTACACCGACTTTGCTGTTCCGGCTTCAACACGTTATATCAAGGCCGTCTATCCGGCCTCCAGTGGTGCAGAGACGCCGGGCATCGCGCTGGCGGAAATCGGCTACGGTACGAACAGTATCCCGCTGACCGACAAGCCTCCGGTAAATGTTATGGAGGACGGGGAATATGATTACGGTCTGGACAGCAATATTGCCGCCCGCTACTCGGCTCTGCCGGGGGCAGGGGCACTTGCGCTCTCGCTGGATACAGCCAATAAAAATGACGGAAGCTATGGCGTCAAATTGTCCTATGACTTCGGGCAGTATGGCTCTGTAGGGGCAGGAAGAGCATTAGAGCATGCTGATCTGTCAGCATTTGATGCCCTGCATGCCTGGGTAAAGGGCGACGGCTCAGCGGCCAAGCTTATTTTCCGGCTGACTGCACAGGACGGCAAGATATGGGATGCCGAAGTGCCGGTTAGCGGTACGGAAGGCAGAACAGTCGAAATCAGACGCAGTGCGGGACAGGGTGAAGCAGACTGGAGTGACATCGTTCATTTCTCAATGATTATTGAGCGGGCAGACGGTTCCCCTGCGGCCGGTTCGGTAACGGTGGATGACATCCGGTTCGCCAATGCGGCCAAGCTGGACAATTTCGAAGGCTATGGCGGTTACAACGCCTTGCTGCAAAAGGCTTTTGCCCGCAATACCGGAGGAGGCGCCTTCGAGGTTTCGCTTGATGCCGGTCATAAATCGGAAGGCAGCTATGGCCTGAAAATTGATTATAATTTCTCCGGTCCGGGTTATGCGGGCGGCAGCTTCAGCCCTGACTTCCTCAACCTTGAAGGCTATGACGGCTTCAGCTTCTGGCTCCAGCCGGACGGCTCGAACAATGAGCTGGCGATCCAGTTCTCCGATGCCGGCGGAAAGTTCTGGGAGACCAGGGCGATTGTGAAAGGGACGGAGCCGCGGATCATGTATGTTCCTTTTGATGACTTCCGCTTCCCAAGCTGGTACAGCAGTGACCAGACGGCCCGTCCAGATACCAGACATAATATTTCGACGGTGTCCTTCTATCTTGGAGCATCTGCTGAATCTGTTGCCTCATCGGGTACGATGTACATTGATGATATTAATGGTGCGGATTTCACCAGCCGGCTGCAGAGCGGTAATGTAACGATAGATAAAACGGATAAGGCAATTACTAGCCTGCCGTATACGATCCATGGTAGTGCAGCAGGAGCAGAGTATATTTCCATTCATGCCGGTAAGCAGGTATTTTATGCCTCTGTAAAAAGCGACGGCACATGGTCTTACTCAACTTCGAAGCTGGCGAACGGGACGCGTGAGATTACAGCCTCAATCGAGCTGTACAATGGCACAGCCGTGCAGACTGACAACCACACAGTTGAGGTGGATGTAGCAAACAATCCGTATACCGAAGACGGTACACAGCCTGCGCTGCATAATTATCTGCTGAATCCAAGCTATGATGAAGTAATTGATGCCGCAGCCTGGCCGCTCCTTCCGCAGCAATGGACGCATAAGGATGCGGCGGGTGCAGAGGTTTCTGACGGCACAGTCAAGCTGGAAGCAACAGATGTCCGGACCGGTACTTACCGTCTTGTGCACTGGAATGCCGGTGCCTATGAAGTAACCACCTCCCAGGAGGCGGCGGATCTTCCGGCAGGTATTTATGAGCTGCGGGCCTGGACCAAATCCAAGGGCGGACAGCAGGTTGTGGAAATGACTGCCGCAGCAGGCGGTGAAACGCTGAAGGCTGCGATTCCGACAGGCACCGGTACCTGGTCCTATGTGAGGATTCCGGGCATCGAAGTGAAGGACGGCAAGGTAGTGGCCGGCTTCCACTCCAAGGATCTCGGCGGCAACTGGCTCGCTGTTGAGGATACCGAGCTGGTCCGCACCGGTGATCTGCCGGGCGGAACGGAGCCTACGCCGACAACGACAGTGGCGCCGACGCCAACGCCAACACCGGAAGCAACACCGGCGCCAGAGGAAACCGTGACACCTGGAGTAACACCGGCACCACCGGCAACACCAACACCGGAAGGAACTGAAACACCAGGAGCGACAGCTACTCCGGAGGTAACGCCGGCGCCGGAAGCAACACCAACACCGGAGGCAACGGCGACCGCTTCGCCGTCGCCGGAGCAGCCTGCACTGCCGGGAGGAACCGGCACAGCTCCAACAGCATCGCCTTCTGCCAGTGCGGCGCCAACTACAGGGCTACTGTCCCATAGCCTGGAGGAACTAATCCGCAGGATAGCTGCGGCCGGGAACGGGACAGCACCGATTGTTATTGAGGGCAGCGATCAGGGAGCAGTATTGCCGGCAGAGCTGGCAGAACTGCTTGACGGCAGAGCCGTGCAGATTGTAACGCCTGGCGTGAAGCTTATGCTGTCTCAGGCTGTGCTCAACCAGCTAACACAAATGCTGGAGCAAAAGGATCGGGCTGGTGCGTCCATTACATTGTCTATAGACAGCTCAGCTATTCCGGCGCTTACACCGGTCAACGGTGTACAGCTGAACCCGACCGGGCTGATGTATGACTTCAGTCTGACGGTTCAAGCAGCGGATGGCGGCAGACACAGTCTGAGCCAGTTTAATCAGCCGGTTCAAGTAGAGCTTCCAATAGGAAATAATGTGAACCCTGAGTTACTGGGTATTTACTACATCAATGAGAATGGTGTTGCGGAGTACACCGGCGGCCGTGCCGTAGCCACAGGCATCACGGCAGATTTGCAGCATTTCAGCAAATATGCTGTACTCGAATACCGTAAATCCTACAGCGATGTATCTGCTGCGCATTGGGCTTACCAGGCTATAACGGCCTTAAGCGCCAAGCATGTAGTAAACGGGACTGGAGAGTTGCTGTTTAGTCCTCAGCGTGCTGTGACCCGGGCTGAATTTGTAGCGATGTTGGCCAGAGCCTATGGCTGGACGGGGCAATCGTCTTCCGGCTTCGCGGATGTCTCCGCCGATTCCTGGTATGCTCCTTATCTAGCGGCTGCCGTTGAACGCGGAATTGTGCAGGGGCGAAGCAGCGGCCTATTTGCCCCGGATGCTTTGATCTCCAGAGAGGAAATGGCTGTGATGGCAGAACGGGCCATGCAGCAGAACGATTCGGCCGTTGGAACAGACATCCCTTCAGCTGTTCCTTACAAAGACAGTGCGGTCATTTCCGGATGGGCAACACAAGCGGTTGCCCGGCTGACTGCTGCAGGAATAGTAACCGGAAATACCAGCGGTTCTTTCCTGCCCAAGGCGAATGCTTCCCGCGCGGAAAGTGGGCAGCTTATCTACCTATTAATGAAGCAATAATTAAGAAAAACGGTTTATTTCAGAGCGGATGCCTGCTGGCATCTGCTCTGTTTTATATTTTTATTAAAAATTAATATTTAGTTCAGTAATTGTTGAAATTTGTTTAATAAAGCGCTATGCTATACATAACAGAATAACTTTAAGCTAACGAAACTAATAACTCTCCGGAAAGTGGGATATGCTTCATATGAAAAAAGTTACGTTGCAGGTAATTGCCGACGAACTGAACGTTTCCAAAGCTCTGGTATCCAAAGCGCTATCCAATGATCCCAGCGTTAACGATTTGACAAAAGAGAACATCTGGAAAAAGGCAGAGGAGATGGGCTACCGCGTCAAGCTGGCCCGGATGAAATTTTCTGCGGCCCAGACCGGCAATATCGCGGTGCTGATGCCCCGTGCTTATCTGGATGATATTGAATACTGGGGCAAGGTGCTCCAGGGGATTGAATCCGAGCTTAATCAGCATAAGTTCAGCATGATCCTCTCCAGCATTGATCTGACCATTACCTCCAAGGAAGCACTGCCGACAAGCATTCTGGAGAAAAAAGTAGACGGGGCCATTGTTATGGGGCATCTGCCGGAAAGCTACATAGAGCTTCTGAAGTTCAATCATTTCCCGTTCGTCATGCTGGATGCCAATCTGATGGACCCGACGATCGATCATATTCTGGCCAATAACTATCTGGGGGCTTATCGGGCTACCACGCATTTATTGGAAAATGGCCACCGGCGGCTTGGGTTTGTCGGCGACAAAAACACCTCATGGAGCTTCCGGGAGAGACACCGCGGTTTTCATGAGGCCATTGAAGACTTTGCGCGAAAACAGGCAGAGCCTGCCGAGGGGGCTGTTATTCCGGGAATCGGCGTCAGCGGAACCGGGATGTACGTATCCTCCGACCTGCCGGAAAGTCTGGAGAAGGAGCTTACCGGCAGCCAGCCGCTCACTTCCCTGTTCTGTGCGAATGATCTGACTGCTTTTGAGGTGCTGAATGTGATGGATCGTCTTGGCCTGCGCTGTCCCGATGATGTATCGGTGGTGGGCTTTGATGATTTGACGCTGTGTGAAATGATGCAGCCCAAGCTGACCACCGTCCGTGTCCCTAAGGCGGATATCGGCATCCGGGCAGTCCAGGTGCTGCTGCGCAGAATCGAGAATCCAGAGATTACGCCGGAGCATGTCCTGCTGTCGACGCAGCTGATTCAGCGTGCTTCCGTGATGAAGGCATCTCCCCGGGAGTAAACGAAATTAGCTTGAATACATTTTAATGTAAGAAAAGAATGTTAGAAACGGCTGTTCCGAACCGGAACGCCGTTTTTTTTTTGCATTGTTTTATCCGGGCGGGGAGGCTTGCGAGCGGCATAATACAAGATATCACTGGCTGAGGGAAAGAGCCTTTGAGGTTTAGTTGGATTTTTGCTACTTAAATTTGGTGATCCCCGGCTTCTGCGGCGATTAGGTGGAAAAAGAGCATCTATTTCCCACGTTTTATCGTTCTGGAGCTATTTTCGCTGAAATTAAGTGTCGTTTTTCCAATTAGATTCCGAGCGGCAGGGTTTGACGGAGAATTAGATGGCTTTTTTCCACTTAGTTTCAGCCTCAGCAGCAGCGGCTATAGCAATCTTGTGTAAATAACTGGATAACGCTGCGGTAATTTCATGCTCGATACCCTGAATAACCCTGTGTTGGGTATTTTAAGCGGGCCTATTTTTATCAGACTTCAGTCTCAAAAGTTACAAAAAGGTTACAATTAGGTTACGATAATGCAAGGGAATATAGTCCTAGATTTCGCTGATTTTCAGCTAACTTTCAGGAAATTTTCAGGTGATTTTCAGTGAAACAGGGTACGGACGGCTGTCCGCTACCAGAAAATGACGGATGCGCAACGCGAAAAACTGCGCTATTGTTAGACCCGGCAATTCAAACGCTGCCTACGCTGCTGAAAATTAATCAGCGCATACAGGCTAGAAGCCCATACATATTCCAGCAATTTAGAGACGTAAGGAGGCGAATGCATTACGCGAATTGCCGCAGATCAAGGACTGCCAAGCAGTTTGACAGACTGGAATGTGCGGACGGGCCATTAGACAGAGACATCCAGGAGGGACCACAGAACATGAAAGTATCGTTAAAGTTTCATGCGGTGATAGCCGCCGCAGCGCTGAGCCTATCCATACTCGCACCTTTGCAGATGGCCGGAGCGTACTCTGCAAGACCATGGATGGACGCCTCGCGTTCGCCGGAAGACCGTACGGAGCTGCTGCTGCAGCAAATGACAACTGAGGAAAAGGTTGATTTTGTCACAGGAAATGTGAACAATTACTACGGCTTTTATAACGATTCACTGGAGCGGCTGGGTATACCCGCATTGACGATGGCCGATGGGCCGACAGGCGTACGCATTGCTAACCCTGATATACAGAACAAGAAATCTACCGCGTTCCCGGCACCGATTGCCCTTGCAGCAACCTGGGATACCAAGGCAGCAGCCCTTTACGGCGATCTGGTCGGAGAAGAAGCGTTCAATACAACGCATAACGTGCTGCTGGGGCCCGGACTCGACATCGCCCGGCTGCCATGGGGCTCGCGTAACTTTGAGTCGCTCGGTGAGGACCCGCTGCTCCAGTCCAAGCTTGGCGTAGCTTATGTAAATGCAGTACAGAGCCATCCGGTTATGGCAACAGCCAAGCATTACCTGCTAAACAACCAGGAGACAGACCGGTTCACCGTTGATTCCGTAGCCAGTGAACGGGCGATTATGGAGATCTACTCCAGACCGTTTGCGGCAGCGATCAAGGATGCCGGCCTTTCCTCCGTAATGTGCTCGTTCAATAAAATCAACGGCACACCTGCTTGTGAAAGCGAATATATGCTGACTGAAGTCCTGAGAGACAAGCTGAACTTTAACGGCTTTGTTATGAGTGACTATGGCGCCAATCTCAGCACGACCAAATCGGCACTGGCGGGGCTTGATCTTGAAACACCCGGTGAGCCTTACGGCAAGTGGGGAGGCCAGCTGCTGACAGCGGTTCAAAACGGAGAGGTCAGCGAAGACCAGCTCGATCTGATGGCCGGAAGAACGCTGACACAGATGTTCGACAAAGGCCTGTTTGACAGCAAGCCGGTTAATGTCCAGATCCCGGCTGAAGAGCACGGTAAAGCCGCGCTGGATATTGCCGAGGACAGCCTGGTGCTGCTCCAGAATAAGAACAAGGCGCTGCCGCTGAATGAGGACAAGCTGAGGTCCATTGCTGTCATCGGTCCGGACGCAGATAACTATACTACGGTTGGGGGAAGCTCGCTGGTTACTCCGACGTACACAGTCACTCCGCTGGATGCCATCCGCGACCGCGCCGGCAGCGGCGTTAAAGTCAGCTACGCACCGGGTACCGATCCTGTGGGGACCGGGGATATCGTGAACGGTCCATCCGCGATCCCATCTTCTGTTCTGACTCCTGCAGGAGACGGTGAAGGTACCGGTCTTAGCGGGGAATACTGGCCTAACAACAAAATGGAAGGTGAGCCTACGCTTACCCGGACAGACGGACAGGTCAATCTGAATCTGGGTTTCTATAACTTTGACGGATTGAACGGCCAGTCCTCCAAGCTGCCGCAGACGCCGGGCAATCTTAATAGCATGATGTCCGCCCGCTGGAACGGTTACTTGACTGCTCCCAAGACAGGGGAGTACAATCTTAGCCTGACCAGTGTCGGCACCGGTAAGCTTTATCTGGACGGCAAGCTGCTGATCGACAGCGACGGAACCACGCTGAAGACAGAAAAGGCTGCTGTAACCCTGACCAAGGGCGAACGTCATGAGATCAAAATTGAATACAAGACGTACTACAAGGAAGGTGCATCCACTGACTTCGGCGGTACCGTCCGGCTCGGCTGGGAGCCGCCGGCAGGTGCTGTTGACACCAAGATGCAGGAAGCTGTTAATCTGGCCAAAAAATCCGATGTTGCCATTGTTGTCGTCCGCACCTATGAAAGTGAAGGCTACTACGACCGTTCGGATCTGGATCTGCCGAATAACCAGGACCGCCTGATCTCCGAGGTGGCTGCTGCCAACCCGAATACAGTTGTAGTATCCATGAGCGGCAGAGCGGTGGAGATGGACGGCTGGCAGAACAAGGTCAAATCGATTGTTCAGGCCTGGTTCACCGGGCAGGAGCAGGGTGACGCTATCGCGCGGGTGCTGTTCGGAGATGTGAATCCGTCCGGTAAGCTGCCGGTAACGTTCCCGGTTAATGAAGACAGCACGCCGGTATCGGCTGCTGCGCAATTCCCGGGTATAAACGGCAAGGGCGAGTACAGCGAAGGTGTTATGGTCGGCTACCGCGGTTATGAGAATTCCGGAATCAAGCCGGCGTTTGCTTTTGGCCATGGCTTGTCCTATACAACCTTTGATTACCGCAATGTTCATGCCAACGTAAGCGGTAATAGCGCTAACCGCAAGATGACGGTGTCGCTGAATCTGCGGAATACCGGTAAAGTGAGCGGCACCGAGGTCGTTCAGGTGTATGTCGGTCAGCTGCCGACCAAGGTTGCGACTGCTCCGAAACAGCTGGCCGGCTTTTCCAAGGTTGAACTGAAGCCCGGCAAGCAGCAGCGCGTTCAGATCGAGCTGGATGCCAAAGCGCTGTCTTACTGGGATGAGAAAACGGATAAATGGGTAATGCCATCCGGCAAAGTGCCGGTTTACGTCGGCAGCGCTTCGGATGATATCCGTCTGAAGACGAGCCTGACGATTAAATAAATTCATTTCAATAAAAAGATCGAACGATGAAGCAGAAATTTCCGGGCAGGAAAAAGCATAGCTGGCCAAGTGTGTGACGGGTAGCACAGCTGTGTAACGGATAATAATGCAGATTCATGGATCGGGCCGGGGGTGAAGCCTCCGGCTTCTTTTTTTTATCATATTAAGGAGGTCCTGATATGCTCAGACGCAAACTGTTATTAGCGGTGGCTGCAGCCGCCGCTGCACTAACGGCCTTGACCGCAGTGATACTGTACAATTACAAGCAGGAACAGACCCGGCCGTCTCCGTCAGAAGTGAATGCCTGGGTGACAACGGGAGATCAGTCCAGTCTGCTTGCTCCGCAGGAGCCGTTCTTGTTCCGGGACTCGGCAGACACGGAGGGTGAGACGGCACAGTCCGGGTTGCCCGTGATTAAGGTGAATCCGGATCAGGAATATCAGACAATGGACGGCTTCGGCGCTTCCGTTACCGGCTCCTCCGCTTTTTTAATCAATCAACGGATGTCTAATGATCAGCGCAATGCACTGGTGAAGGATTTGTTCTCGCCCGAAGGGATACGCCTGAGCTTTATCCGCCACTCCGTCGGCGCTTCCGACTTCTCGGTCGATGCAGACGGTAATCCGGCTAGTTATACCTATGATGACACGGAATCCGGAGAGGATTACGGGCTAGAGCGGTTCTCCACTGCCAAAGACAAGGATGTGACGGGGCTGCTGCAGCGTATCGTGGATACGAACGAAACGGTGAAGGTAATGGGGACACCCTGGACGGCTCCGCCCTGGATGAAATACGGGGAGCAGATTCATAACGGGTGGTATTTAAACTATGCCGAGCCGCGTGTGTATGCTGCTTATGCGCAGTATCTGGCACGCTACATTCAGGAATATAAGGCACTCGGTATCCCGATCTATGCGCTGACGGTGCAGAACGAGCCGGAATTCACGACAGCGGACTATCCGAGTATGAGCATGGGTGCGGAAGAGCAGGCACTTTTTATCGGGAATTATCTGGGACCGGAGTTGCAGAGGCAAGGCATTACGTCCAAAATTGTGGCGTTCGATCATAACTGGGACATCGCCGGGAGCTATACGCAAACCGTACTGGGTGATGCAAAAGCGAACGCCTACACCGACGGAACAGCCTATCATTGTTATGCGGGCTCACCGGAAGTGATGAGTAAGGTGCACGAAGCCCATCCCGAAAAAGAGATCTATGTAACGGAGTGCAGCGGAGGCGCATGGAGTGAGGATTTTGGCGACAACCTGACCTGGCTGATGTCGAAGCTGATCATTGGCGGGCCGCGCAACTGGGCAAAGAGCGTGCTGCTGTGGAACCTGGCGCTTGATGCTGAAGGCGGACCAACGAACGGAGGCTGCTCAAATTGCCGAGGCGTTGTAACCGTAGACGGTCAATGGCAGTCTGGCTATTCACGGAATGTAGAATATTATGCCCTGGGACATGCCAGCCGTTTCACTGATCCCGGAGCGGTCCGCATCGGCTCGCCGCAGGCCGGCGGGATCGAAAATGTCGCCTACCGCAATCCGGACGGTTCCATTGTCCTGATCGCCCTTAATCCGGGGGATGAGGACCGGACGTTCAGCGTGGAGTGGGCGGAGCGTACATTTTCCTTTACTTTACAAGCACGTTCGGCGGTGACATTTAAATGGCAGTCATAGGACGGAACAACAGCCAGGCGTGCGATTATGCACATGATTTTTATTTATTTGTGACCATATGACCCTCGTGCCGGTCTAACTAGTATAAACACCAACAAGAAGAAAGGAGTGTATGACATTGGATTTAGCCAATCTTACGGTTCAGGCCAAAGCGGGCGACCGTAAAGCTTTTATCAGCCTGGTTAAACAGCTGGAGAATTCCTTGTATTATATGGGCAAATCAATGCTGGGCAAGGAAGAGGATGTAGCGGATGCGCTGCAGGAAACGATTTTGAAGGCTTACAAATCAATACATTCCCTGCGTGAGCCCCAGTTCATCAAAACCTGGATGTTCCGGATTCTGATGAACGAATGCAACTCCATCTTGTCGCGCCGTTCCCAAACTGTTATCTACGCAGAGGTCCCGGAGTCGGCCTCTCCTTCCAATGAATATGACAAGGTTGATCTGAGAGAGGCTGTGGAACGCCTGGAAGAGAAGATGAGGATTGTGGTCATCCTGCATTATTTTGAAGACCTGCCGCTGCGGCAGATCGCCAGTGTGCTTGAGATTTCAGAGAGCGCGGTAAAAATGCGGCTTGCGAGAGCGAGAGAAGCATTGCTGAAGGTTTTTACAATTAACCAAGAGGGGACGATAAATTATGGATAAGTTTAACCTGGATCAGGAATTCAAAGGATTGAAGGAGGGAAATGCAGCTGCAGGTATGCCCATCTCTCCGCTTGTCCGTGCCCGTCTTGATGAGACTTATGCTTCACTGCCGGAGCAGCCGGCCGGACGCAGAAGGAAACCGCAGTCGAAGCTCCGCCGGTTGAGTTCTGCTACAGCAGCAGCTTTTGTTCTGGGAGCAGGCCTGTTCGCTTCCGGCTTCGTATCCCCGGCTATGGCGGATTCGATCAAAAGCATACCGCTCATCGGAAGCCTGTTCAGCTCGATTGAAGGAGACATTGGCCTGCGGAACGCCGGCGGCCTCGGGCTGGCCTCCAGCGTGAATAGTGAAGTGTCATATCAGGATGTGAAGCTTGAGGTTACCGAAACCGTCTTTGATGGCAGCCGGGCAGCTTTTCTGCTGAAGGTAGAGGCTCCAAATCTGAAGAACGGCGAGTTTGATACCGGTAAAAAGAAGGTGAAGCTCAGCGATGCCATTAGCAATCTGACGCTCACGGTAGACGGCAAACAGCAGGGTGACCCCGGCTCTATCCTGCAGGGCGGTTATTATACAGGCGCCGGTGAAGCCCATCCGGATATGCTGATCTTTGAAGAGGTGTTTGAAACATCCGGCAGCAGTACCGTCCCTGATACCTTTACGGCTGAAGCCATTCTTGCTCTGGAAGGTATCGACCACGAATTCAAGCTGGATATTCCCTTCAAAAAAACAACCGAAGACATCATCAATGTGCAGCCTGAGGCTCTGTCCGCTAATGACGAGCTGTCTGTTACAGTGGCGGAACTGCAGAGTACTCCTTTGACGACCCGTGTACAATATTCCATAGCCTTGTTCAACGCAGATACACTAACAGAGAAGGAAGAACAACGGCTGAACAAGATCCGGCTTGCCGTTTATGACGATCAGGGACGCCAGCTTCCGGCCCTGAACGGGGACGGGCAGTATGCTGCCAACGCACTCAGCTTCGATGCGAGATATGCAACAACTTCCGGAACCACCTCTTATCTGCTGTTAAAGCCTTATATAATAGAGGATGATTTTGCGGAGACTGTGAAGGAGAAGCAGTTCATTAAGGGACTGGAGCAGAAGATCGAGCTTCCTGCGGCAAAATAACAAAAAAAGGGGCATACCCGTAAGCCATGAATTGGCTGCCTGGGTATGCCCCTTTGCATGCTTTTAATGAAAATGGTTAGTGCGAAACAGGCTGCGCTCCGCCGGCAGGAAGCTTTTTCCGCTGCTCCAGCCACTGGGACACCAGAATTCCGCCTACCACCAGCATTGCCCCGATATATCCCTGCATAGTCAGACGCTCACCGGCAAACATAAACGCGATTACCGCGGCAAAAATCGGCTCCAGCGCATACATAAGTCCCAGCTGTACAGGTGCGATATATTTCAGGGACACCGCCTGGGCGATAAAGCAGAAGGCACTGCAGACCAGGCTGAGCGCCAGTATCGAGGTCCATCCGCTGAAGGTTCCGGGAAGAACCGGAGACTCGAAGATAAAGGAGAAGATCAGGGCGAACACCGCGGTGAAGCCTAAGGACACAATACCAACGTTTATGGAATCCGTTTTTTTGACTGCTGCGCCGGAGATCAGGATAAACAATGCATTACTGAGTCCGCTGGAAATGCAGAGAATATCGCCCGGGTGCATCTGCAGCTTGTTATTTAAGGTCAGCATCCCGATGCCGGTAATTGCGATCAGTGCACCGACGATGTGGCTCAGCGCAAGCTTTTTACGGAAGAGAACGACACTTAATATAGGTACAAAAACAACGGTAAGCCCGACGAGAAAGCCGGCGTTAGAGGTGGTGGTCGTTTTGAGGCCAAACAAAATGGAGACGCACACCCAGAGCAAAATGGCTCCAAGCATTGCACCATACCCGATCGTAGTTTTATCAATCTTGCGCAGGCGCCTCCAGAATACCAGTCCGGTCACCAGAAAAGCGATCCCAAAGCGCAGGGCAAGCAGATTGAATTCTTCCATGGAATCCAGGCCCATTTTCATAAACAGATAGGAAGATCCCCATCCAAGGGTAATGAGCAACACCAGAAGATTGGCCTTATACTTGTTCAACTTAACACGCTTCCTTTTTTATAGAGTAGATAGGGAATTTCAGTGTGCAGGAACGCGCAGGACCAATTTTCCTCAATCAGTATACTCCGCTTTATCCAAATAGAAAAGATAGATTTTCAGGAAAATTTTAAATGTATTCTTTCCCCCGTCTAACGTGACCTCAGACACACCGACTGCCCGCAAAAAGTGTATATTCAAAATTGTAATCCCCGCTTTTTTTAACTTTTCAAAATTTGATTAGAATCCTCCTTTTGACCCCGGTGCCCGTTATAGAATGAGGGTGCTGATAGAGAAACAAGATCAAATTGGAGGGCGAAGAGAGATGAACATTGCTGATATAAAGATTGCCAAGGATACGTATTGGGTAGGAAAAATCGATAACCGCGAGGTGCCGTTCCACCGGCTGATTCTGGCGAAGGGGACGACTTACAATTCCTATTTGCTGAAAACCGGCAAGCCGACGGTTATCGATACCGTGGATATGGAGTTTGGCCGTGAATATGCGGACCGGATGGCAGAGCTGATTGATCCGCTGGATATTGCGTACATCGTAATTAACCATACAGAGCCTGATCACTCGGGCGGCCTTGCGGCGCTGGCAATGCGGGCAACTAACGCTACTATTGTATGCACAGAGATTGCGGTGCCGGAGATTCAGGAAATGTACAAGCTGTACAGCCGTAAGTACCTGGTGGTTCGGGACGGGGATACGCTGGATATCGGCGGCAAAACGCTGCTGTTCAAGGAGACCCCTTACCTGCATACCGCTGAAACCATGATCACTTATTGTATAGAAGATAAAATATTGTACCCGTGTGACATTTTCAGTACCCATGTTGCTGTGGAGAAGCTGTTCAGCGATGAAGCCGGTTTTGACATTACAGAGGATTTCATAGGGTACTATAGCGCCATTATCCACCCGCACAGAAGATATGTAAGAACGCTGATGGAGGCGGTCAAGGATCTGGAGATTGACATGATTGCCCCTTCGCACGGGTTTCTGATCCGCGAGAACATCCGCAAATATATTGATCTGTATGCCGAGCTGAGCCGGGAAACGACGCAGGGCAAGAAAGCGGCCATTGTATACACCACCATTAAGAATAATACGAAGAAAATGGCCGGCATTCTGCAGGCTACGCTGCAGGAGAACGGGATCGAAGCAACCGTATGGGATGCGGATAAAAGCGATATGGCCGTTATGCTGGACAGCATCGACGCGGCGGACGCTGTCTTCATCGGCAGCTCGACCCGTTACGCCGATATGATCGGCAATCTGGAGCCGCTGCTCAAGGAGCTGCAGCTTATGAATCTGGAAGGCAAGCTGGCAGCGGCCTTTGGCTCTTACGGCTGGAGTGGTGAAGCGATTGAGGTCATCCAGGATTACCTGAACGGCACCAATATGACCGTACAAAGCACTTCTGACGTAATCAAGTCCACCGGCATGACGCATGTGGAGTTCCCGATCCGCGTCCGCTTCTCCCCGAAAGAGGCCGAGAAGACTCAGAAGATCAAGAACGCCGCCGAATTTGTCTCTGACCTGCTGCTAAGCGCAATCTAAGGGGGCCGACCGGGATGAACAAACATTATGTTATTGTGGGCAGCGGTGTAGCGGCGGTTCATGCCGCGAAGGCGATCCGCGATCAGGATGCGGAGTCGGAGATTACGATTTTTGGTGAGGAGAGCCACCTGCCCTATAACCGGATCAAGCTGACCAAGGGCTTGTTCAGCGACCTGCACAGCGACAAGGTGCTGATCAAGAAAGAAAAGTGGTACCGCGATAACCGGATCACTTTGCACACTGCCAGCCGGATTGCTTCGATCCATCCGGAGGCGCAGGAGGTAGAGACGGCGGACGGCCGGCGGGTAACGTATCATAAGCTGCTGCTCTGCATGGGGGCCCGGAACCGGGCGCTGGCTGTAGGCGGTGCCGGACTGCATAATGTCCACACGATCCGGGATCTGGGTGATGCTGACCGTTTAAAAGCAGAGCTGACCGCCGGGCGGCGCACCGTTGTCATCGGCGGCGGGGTACAGGGGCTGGAGACAGCCTGGGCGCTGCATGAGGCCGGTTATCCGGTGACGGTTGTCGAGGCCGCCCCGCGCCTGATGGCCCGGCAGCTGGATGAAGCTTCGTCGGAGCGGCTGCGCCAGATTCTGGCGCAGGCTGGTGTGGAGGTTAAGCTTCATGCCGGAGTCACTGCGGTTAACGGAGATGTAGCAGTCTCCGGCGTAACGCTGGACGATGGAACGGAAATTCCTTGCGAACACGTCGTGTACTCCATCGGCATCGTGCCGAATACGGAGCTTGTGCGGGAGACAGGGATACAGATCCGCTCAGGCGTGCTGGTCAACCGTCATCTGGAGACGAGTGCTCCCCATATCTATGCCGCCGGCGACATTGCCGAGCTGGATGGCTTGGTTGAGGGACTGTGGGGCGGAGCGATCGAACAGGGCAAAGTAGCCGGTATGAACATGGCTGCAGCAGACCCGGCGGATTACCGCCGGCCGGTTCCGCTGACGCTGTTTAACGCTTTTGGCAGCTCGCTGTTCTCGATCGGGAACACGGATGAACGGCAGTGTGACTTGTCGTTGGCGGGTGATGTAAATGGCGTGTACACGCGGATTTACGTCAAGGACAACCGGCTGGCCGGGGCACTCGCCTGGGACAGCGCGGCAGCGTCGCTGCTGTATAAAGCAGCGGTGGAACATGGCGTGAGCCTGGAGGGACTGGATGTGGCGGGCGGCAATCTGGAGGCGGTTGTTGGCGGGATTGCTGCGCTGGTGGAGTAAGAGAATAGTGAAGTAATGGAGTCGCGGCGTTGTGGAATGGTGAAGTGTGAGGTCGCAATGTAGTGGAGTTGCGGCGTAGTGGAGTAGTGGAATAGTGAATAGTGAAGCCGTGGAGTAGTGGAATAATGGGGCCGCGGCTAAATGTAACTTTTGCTGGTTTTGTAATCAAGGTAAGCGGAAAGGTCCATAGTACGTGGTTAGGCTGGCTCTAACTGTTGTGAGGAGGACTGGCCAACGTAGCTTAACTGTAGTTTGTACAACTAAATTCCCGCGTCGTCGTATGCTTGCGCTCTATAAGTGTATTCTGTGCACCTAAAATGGGCCGGATCGCGTAAATTGGACTTTTTCGGGAGATTTAAGTGTACAGAATACATCTAAGTGCCGGCTCGGGCAGAAAATAGCCGATTTAGTTGTACAGAATACATCTATGTTGATTATCACGGTGCGGAAATGCCCCTATAAGCGGCGGCTAACCAAACTAAGTGGAAAAATGACATCTAATACATGGCTAACTACCGGTTCAAGGAATCTAGGTGGAAAAATGCTACTTAATTATACCATTATTGCTCCAAAAGGGGTTTTTAGCCTAAACTAAGTGCTGTTTTTCCAACTAATGATTATAAAAGTTGAGAAATGATGGAATTAAGTGCCGAAAATCCAACTATATAATTGAACTTAAGAATTTATGTTAAGGAACGAGTGGCGGAGGAGAATTTTGGAGCTGGAGGAGCGGTAGCGACCGGCTGAAAGCTTTTCGGAGAAAAGCTCGCATCGGAAGCATAGGCTTGCTGCGGATTTCCACCGCGAACAGCGGGTATGATCAAGAAATCTGCAGACAACAGCGGCTGGAAGTCCAAATATTCTCTGGAGTCACATGCAATCCCAAAACAGCAATATTATTAGTTCAATCTAAATAGTCCTTTTAATTATATTTTTCAGGAGGAATAAACAATGACCAAATACATTTGCAAGCCTTGCGGCTATATTTATGATCCGGCGCTCGGAGATCCCGATGAGGATGTGGAGCCAGGTACGGCGTTTGAGGATCTGCCGGAGGACTGGGTCTGCCCGGTATGCGGGGAGGACACCACGCACTTTGAACCGGTGGCGCAGAAGCGGATCGTTTCCTAGAAACCAAGGAGGGATACAGAATGCCGGAACATTCCTGTAAAAATGCTGCGGAGCCGTGTACCCGCAAAGTTCCGATCTTCGCCTCGCTCAGTGACGGGGAGCTCTCGCGGATCAGCGCGATGATCAGGCACCGGAAATACGCCAAAGGCCAGGCGCTGATAATGGAGGAGCAGCCGACTGACACGCTGTTTATTATCCAGCAGGGACAGGTGAAGCTGTCCAAAATGACGCCGCAGGGCAAAGAGCAGATTCTGCATGTGCTGAGCAGCGGGGAATTTTTTGGCGAGCTGAATATCCTGAGCAGCGAGGAGCTGAGCAATTTCAGCGCCTATGCACTTACCGAGACGGCGATCTGCCTGCTGACCCGGACAGCTATGGAGCAGCTGATGGCCGAGAATCCGGACATTACCATCAAGCTGCTGAAGACCGTCGCCAAGCGGCTGGCCCATACGGAGAATCTGGCCCAGAGTCTGGCGACGAAGGACCCGGAGATCCGGATCGCCCATATGATTCTGGAGCTGGGTGATAAGTACGGCAAGCCGCGCAGCGGCGGCCTTGCGATCAAGCTGCCGCTCTCCCGCGAGGAGCTGGCAAGTTACGTGGGTGTTACCCGCGAGACGATCAGCCGCAAATTCGCCCGGTTCGAGGATCTGGGCCTGATCGAGCTGGTCGGCAACAAGCAGCTGATCGTAAAGGACCGGCCGTCACTGGAAAAGTATACAGACTAGCCGGACTATGGGATAAATAGACAGCATGTCTGGAGCTTCGCCTGCGATGGACGGCGATACCGGATTTCGGGTATAAGCCGGCTGTGGTACACAAACCTTGAGCAATCAAGGTTTTTTTGCTTTGGCCGGGGGCGGGCCCCCAGCACCCTAATCCCCCGCCCGCTCCCGCCGGTACCGGGACGGCGTGCACTGGTACGTCTCGGCAAAGGTCCGGTAAAAGAAGCCGGGGCTCTGATAGCCTACCTCGCGGGCAATCGTCTCGATGCTGTGCTCTGTGTTAGCGAGCAGGGAGGCGGCGTGCAGCATCCGCTGGCTTTTGACCAGCTCCATAAAGGTTTTGCCGGTCTTCTGCTTCAGCAGGTTACCCAGATAGTTGGCGTTGTAGCTGAATTCAGCGGCAAGCCCGGCCAGTGAGCAGTCTTTATAATGCAGCTCAATATAGTTGAGCACCTGAATCAGGCTGACTTTGGCTTCCGGGTGCAGGTGGTCCTGATTGGTGTGGTAAGTGAAGACTCGCATGAGCTCGGTCAGGCTGATCATCAGGTATTGGATAATCATCTCCCGGGAGTAGAGCTGCGGCTCGAACGCCTCACACATCATATTTTTGATGAACAGCTGGAAGGTAGCGTGTGCCTGTGATTCGAATAGGATGTAGCGGTTATGGTTGGTGCTTTCCGATAAGGCATTGACCATAAAATGAGACAAAATCCCGTTCTCGCTAAACCGGCTCAGCGCGTTCCGGAATACTTCGGGCTTTATCAGGATGTTGACGAGAATATCATTTTCACCCATCGGCTCAATACTGTGCAGCACATCGGTATCCAGCAGGCAGGCTTGACCTTCTTCCAGCTCAATCCGTTGCCCGTTAATCCACTGAATGCAGCGGCCGGAGTAAATATAGTTCATCTCTATAAAATTGTGCAGATGCAGCGGCATGGGGGCGAACCGGTTATGCTTGCGGATATGCACAGGACCCTCCTGGAAAAAAGCATCCGCCGGCATCCGGAAGTACTCCAAGTCCGTGCCCTCCCGCTCCAAAGGCCATATATCATTAATGTTGTTTCCGGTCCGCTGCTGCTCCTGCTCCACCTCATTCAAGCTGCGCAAATAACCGTCCAGTTCCCGATGATCCATCCTTCATTCCCTCTCCCATCAATCCTATTCATATCCACAGTATACCTGTAAAAAGAATAAAAAGTCATGTGCTTCAGCAATTGTCCTGCCTTACCGGAAGCGCTTTAATATAAACTATCAAGTTCATCAAAAAAGGAGTGTCTAAACAATGGGAGAAGCGAAAATGCAGGCAGTACAGGCAGTAATTGTACCTGTTGAAGCATTCATTAATGAGGCTGAGCGGCTCAAACCGGAGCTGTTCAAGCAGCAGGTACTGCCGGAGCGGCTGGCTGAAGTGGTCAGGGATGAAGAGGCGATTCACGGCTGGGCGGCCCGCGCAATTACAGGGACTGAATCCCTGCCGGAGCAGGATTTTGGCACAGGTGATTCCTTCATCCTTGATTTCGGCGATCACCGGGTCGGGTATGTATCGTTCTGCGTACGGCCGGTAGGCAGCCCGCCGGATGCTCCGTTGAAGCTCAAGCTGACCCTCGGGGAAATGCCGGTAGAAATGGCCGAGCCGTTTGCAGAATATGAGGGATGGATCAGCAGCTCCTGGCTGCAGGAGGAAACGTTGTTTGTGGATGTGCTGCCCCGGCGGATCGAGCTTCCGCGGCGTTACAGCTTCCGTTACCTGAAGATTGAGGTGCTGGCTACATCCGCTAAATACCGGGTGGCTTTTGAGGACATTATCTGTACTACAGTGACCTCTGCAGATGCTTCTGCGGTACAGCCATTGGGGCATTCGGATGAAACATTAAAAGAAATCGACCGCGTCAGCATCCGGACCTTAGAGGATTGCATGCAGGATGTGTTCGAAGACGGCCCGAAGCGCGACCGTCGTTTATGGCTGGGTGATCTGCGCCTGGAGGCGCTGGCCAATTATGAAACGTTCCGCAACATGGAGCTGGTCAAGCGCTGCCTGTATTTGTTCGCCGGAGTGCCGGACGAGCAGGGCAGGGTGTCTGCGAATTTGTTCATCGAGCCTGCGATCATCGCTGACGATACGTATTTATTCGATTATTCCCTGTTTTTCACAACCACACTGTTCGATTATTATATGGCTTCCGGGGATGAAGACACACTTAAGGAGCTTTGGCCGACAGCCCGCAAACAGGTTGAACTGGCGCTTGAGCAGCTGGATGACCAGGGGCTGGTGCAGGACCAGGAGACATGGTGGTCATTCATTGACTGGCATCCGCAGCTGAACAAGCAGGCCTCATCGCATGCGATCTTAATCTATACGCTCAAAAAAGCCATTCAGCTGGCTGAACAGGTTGGCTGTGACAGCAGCTCTGCTTTTTCCACAGAGCTTACCAAGACCACTCAAGCAGCTGTGGACTCTTTATGGGATGCGGACGCAGGCTTTTTTGTCAGCGGTGCGGGCCGGCAGATTTCCTGGGCAAGCCAGATCTGGTGTGCATTAGCCGGAGTGCTGCCGGAAGAGCAGAACAAGCAGCTTATGCTGCACCTGCTCAGCTCCCGGCCGGACATCGGCTTAACCACGCCGTATATGCACCATCATCTGGTGGAGGCGCTGCTGGTAACCGGATGCAGGGAGGAAGCGGCGGCTCATTTAAAATCCTATTGGGGCGGGATGCTGGCCGACGGGGCAGATACCTTCTGGGAGCTCTACGATCCTGCCGACAAAAACTTTTCTCCTTACGGAAGCTATCTAATCAACAGCTACTGTCATGCCTGGAGCTGCACACCGGCTTATCTGATCCGTCATTACGGGCTGTAACATACGTTAACCGAAATCCGGATCACAAACTGATCCGGATTTTCTTCGGTGAAATAGTTGTACAGATCCATCTCGTACGCAGCGCCGCTTATAACCAGGCCGCTAACTTGGATGAACTCTTTTAACGCAGCATAAGTGGTCTCCAGTGTCTCATAGCCTCCTTGATGGTCCATGACCGCGTACAGCCCCTGCGGCTTCACGATGATGTTGTCTCTCTGGGCTGGTCCAGGAAGCTTGCTGGCAATGTGGCCTGGATAATATTCCTCCGATTGGAGCTGCTCCTGATCAACGATGGACCAGAACGGCAGCTCATGCATAATCAGATGCTCTTCACAATAGATGCGGTGTTCGCTGAACTTACGGGCATACTCGTGATCACTGATGTTTGGGTTAATGGGTGTTGTTATAAAATAAGCAGCCTGCTGCTCCTCAATAGCCGGAGTATCCAGTGGTGCTTTTTGTGCGTTTTCGGTCATTTGCAGGGCACCGTCCAAAAAGCTTTGAATCCGCTGCATCCGGTTCAGCTCCAGTTCAAGCTCACGCTGCTTTTGCTGAATCAGGCTGACGAACCGGTCTGTATTCTGGTTATCGAGAAAATCCTTGATCTCCTTCAGAGAACTGCCGGCTTTCTTCAGCACACTGATGATCTCAAGTGTATAGCACTGCTGGAGTGTATAGTAGCGGTAGCCTTTCGGGTTCACAAATTCCGGCTTCAACAGCCCGATTTCGTCATAGTGAAAAAGCGTGTGCTTCGTCACTCCGCAGGTCTTGGCGATTTCGCTGGTTGTAAAATATTTTGGCGTCATGGCGGACATGCCGGTTCCCCTTTCTCTGGTCTGATGGTCTTGACTATCGGGTTACCCTATAGTTTAAAGTCGTTGTACTGACAAAAGCAAATGTCAAAAATCAGCCAGGGGTGCCTTATGAATAACCTTATCAGAAACAGAGTATTTCTAATTGTCGCCACGGCGGATCTGCTGCAGCAGGCAGGAATCTGGATCCGGAATATGGCTTTGCTGTTTTACATTATGGATCAGACCGGGAACAATCCGACAGCTGTATCCATGCTTACTGCACTGGAGTATCTGCCTATCTTTGTATTTTCTTTAATCGGAGGGACCTTTGCCGACCGCTGGAATCCGAAAAAAACAGTCATTCTCGGTGACATCTTGAGCGCATTATCGATGCTGCTGATCCTTGGGCTGGTTGCCGGAGGGGTATGGCAGGCGGTGTTCGCAGCTACTGTGATCTCGGCGATTGTCAGCCAGTTTTCCCAGCCGTCTTCTGCAGTGCTTTTCAAAAAACATATCCCTGCAGAGGAGGTAGGAACGGCCGTCGGGATCAACCAGAGTCTGATGGCCTTATTCACGATTTTCGGCCCGATGCTCGGAACGTTAGTCTATACTCAGCTCGGCATACAATCGTCAATTATTGCTTTGTTCCTGATCTTTACTCTGGCAGCCGGAATTCAGCTGTTCCTGCCGACATCGGGCAGAGAGCAGCGGACGGAGAAGAGTTCACCGCTTAAAGATATCAAGGAAGGCTTCCGCTATGTGCTTGGGCATGCCAACCTGAAGCTGATTGCGGTTATGTTTCTCATCTCGGGTCTGGCGATGGGAGTAACCCAACCGCTGGATGTCTTTGTTACGATGAACCGTCTGGGCCTGCCCAAAGAAAGCGTGCAGTGGTTCGCAGCCGCCGAGGGCGTGGGAATGCTTGCGGGCGGTCTCTTGGCCGCCATGCTTACAGCACAAATAACCCGCTACAGACGCGGGGTTATCACAGTAATCATGATCATATGGGCGGCAATAACCGTTATTGAGGTGCTGTCGGTCTGGCCTGTACTGACAGGAAGTGCGAGAGTGTTATCCGGCATAGCCACAGCCTGCTTCCAGGTATCCTTCAGCGCCATGATGATTCAGGAGATCAGGGAAGAATATATCGGCAGAACCAACGGGATTATCATTCCGCTGATGATGGGAGGTATGCTGCTGGGCAGCGCCTCCTCCGGATTTATTGTGGCTCAGCTCGATCTGATGGGAGCTTACTTCATAGCGGCGGCCCTTACGGCTGGCTGTGTTGTATTTACATTGCGCTTGAAGTTTAGTTAAAGTCCGTTTCTAAATGTACTGTTTTCTGAAACCCAATCATGCTCCGCTGCAACCCTTTTGCGCGGGGGCAAGCTTCTTTACCAAGTGACATTATTCGTCCCGCGTCGAAAAACGTTTCTCTAGACCCACTCAAATTGCGTCTGCTAGTATAAAACAATGCGGGTGCGGGCTGAGGGGAGAAACGGAAAATGGAGCAGCAGCAGCGTTATGAAAATTTAAAAATGGGCGAACGCGGGGCTGTTATAAGCATTATCGCTTATATCTGTCTATCGGCTCTTAAACTGATAATTGGCAATGTATCGGGTTCGGAAGCCCTTAAGGCAGACGGCCTGAACAATGCAACGGATATTGTAGCTTCCATCGCGGTGCTGATCGGACTGAAGCTGGCACAGCGGCCGGCAGATGCGGACCATCCGTACGGCCACTGGAAGTCGGAAACAATAGCTTCATTAATAGCTTCCTTTATAATGATGGCAGTCGGACTACAGGTTCTGATCACGGCGGTTGCTTCTGTCTTTAAGGGCAGAGGAGAAGCGCCGGATCTGATCTCGGTGTGGACAGGGCTGTTCTGTGCGGTCGTGATGTATTTTGTCTACCGGTATAATAAGCGGCTTGCGCTTGCAATCAGAAGCCAGGCTGTTATGGCCGCCGCCAAGGATAATTTTTCAGATGCCCTTGTGAGTATCGGTGCGGTAATCGGAATCATCGGCTCCCAGTTTAACCTTCCGTGGCTTGATCCGGTAACAGCGGTTCTGGTCGGGTTCATTATCTGCAAAACAGCGTGGGATATCTTCCGGGATGCCTCCCACCACTTATCGGACGGGTTCGATGAAACGATTATCCATACGTTCAGGGAGACTGTGGAACAGGTTGAAGGTGTGGAGGAGGTTAAGGAGCTGCGGGCCAGAAACTATGGAAGCAATGCTGTAGTCGATGTCGTCCTGTCGATCAAAAGCGGCCTGGGTTTTCAGGAAGCCCATAACGTTGCCACTAATGTGGAGAATGAGCTAAAGAAATCCGCAGAAGTCCTAGAGGTTCATGTGCATTATGAGCCGTCAAAGTAAGCCCCGCAAGGGGCTTTTTTTAATGGAGAAAAACGGGCTGATCTTAATGCAATCTTAATACTGAAGGCGAAATCCTAACACCAGCTTAATCCGGCAGGTGATATGCTTTCAGGACAATAAGACTAACGTACAAAGTGAGCGTGAAACCCGTGATTTCCTTTTTAAAAAGGTTTTTGATTGGCAGGCCCTTGAAGTCCACAGAGCTGGGGGAGCAGAAGTTAAATAAAAAGAAAGCATTGGCTATTTTATCATCAGATGCCTTATCCTCCGTTGCCTACGGTCCTGAGCAAATTCTGATTGTATTGGTTACGGTTGGTACAATGGCCTTCTGGTATTCCATTCCGATTGCGATCGGGGTATTGGTGCTGCTGACTGCACTGATCCTGTCTTACCGGCAGATTATTTTTGCTTATTCACACGGCGGTGGAGCCTATGTTGTCTCCAAAGAAAACCTGGGCAAATACCCCGGCCTGATTGCCGGCGGTTCGCTGCTGGTGGATTATATTCTGACGGTGGCGGTGAGCGTATCGGCGGGAACAGATGCGATTACATCAGCTTTTCCGAGCCTGCATGAGCATAAAGTGCTGATTGCCATTATCTTTGTATTTCTCATCACATTATTGAATTTAAGAGGGGTGACGGAATCTGCTTCCGTTCTAGCCTATCCGGTCTACTTGTTCGTACTGGCTTTATTCATTCTGATCGGTACCGGTCTTTATAACATCTTAACGGGTAGTGTTCCGGCGGAGCTGCATACCTCGCTGGGTACTCCGGTAGCAGGGATTAGTTTGTTCCTGCTGCTGCGCGCTTTTTCCTCGGGGAGCTCGGCGTTGACCGGGGTAGAAGCGATTTCCAATGCCATTCCCAACTTTAAAAGCCCTGAGGCTTCCAACGCAGCCAAAACCTTGACGGCGATGGGAGCTCTGCTGGCTGTTCTGTTCTCAGGCATTATTGTGCTGGCTTATTACTACGGCATTGCGCCGCGTGCTGACGTCACTGTCGTGTCGCAGATAGCCGAGCAGACCTTTGGCCGCAATGCGATGTACTTTTTTATCCAGGGTACAACTGCACTCATTCTGATTCTGGCGGCTAATACAGGTTATTCCGCCTTTCCTCTGCTGGCTGTGAATCTGGCCAAGGACAAATTCATTCCGCGGATGTTTACGATGCGTGGAGACAGACTGGGCTATTCCAACGGGATTATTATCCTGGGCGTACTCTCCATGCTTCTGATTTATGTATTCGACGGTAAAACAGAGCAGCTGATTCCTTTATATGCGGTAGGGGTATTCATTCCCTTTACGCTGTCCCAGACCGGGATGATGGTGAAATGGCTGCGCGAAAAGCCTGCGGGCTGGATGCCGAAGTTTATTATCAACACCGTCGGTGCGCTGATCAGCTTCATCGTTACGATGATGTTCTTCCTGACCAAATTCACTCAGGTATGGCCTGTATTCGTCTTCCTGCCGATTCTTCTTTATGTCTTCCATAGAATTCATAAACATTACGAGGCGGTTGCCGACCAGCTTAGAATTACAACCTGTGAAGCAACGGTCAAAATCGAAGGCAATGTCATTATCGTGCCGGTAGCCGGAATTACCCATGTCGTGGAGAACTCGCTGGAATATGCCAAATCGCTGTCACCGCAGCAGATTATCGCCGTCTATGTCCCGTTTGAACGGGAAGAAGAAGCGATATTTGAAGAAAAGTGGAAAAAGTGGCAGCCGGACGTGCGCCTGGTGACCCTGTATACTCCATACAGAAGCATCATCCAGCCCTTGACCAAGTTCATTGATACAATCAACTGGAAAGCGGCAGATCTGAATCATAGAGTCACAGTCATTATTCCGCAGTTTATTCCGAAAAAAGGCTGGCACAACATCCTGCACAACCAGTCCAGCCTGCTGATCCGTGCCCGTCTGCTGTTCCGCAGCGATGTGATTGTCACTACGGTGCCTTATCATTTGAAGAAGTAATCAAAGTTGAAAGAGCCGTCCCAAAGCCATGCAAATGGCTTGGGGCGGCTTTTTTGCCTTTAAAATCCTCGTATTTCTATGATAATAAGAGTATTTTCCTCTACATTTGTGTCATTCTCTTTTGATCATCCATGTAAACCAGCCTTTTATTTATATATGCTTATATGAAAGCTAAAGCTTTTTTAGCTGGAAAAATAAAAAAAGGAGATTTATCGTGAACTCAAACACTGCTGCTATAAGTAAAGACGGTGCCAATGTATCGTCATCCACACGTCTTCCGTGGTCCGGGCTGCTGGCCTTGGCCATGGCGGGATTCATCTGCATTCTTACGGAAAGTCTGCCTGCCGGATTACTGCCGCAAATTGCCCGGGATCTTCGAGTCACAGAAGCTCTTGCCGGACAATGGGTCACTCTCTATGCGGTTGGATCTCTTCTGGCCGCCATTCCTTTGACAACGGCTACCCGCGGGTGGAGACGCCGGCCGCTGCTGCTGCTGTGCATCATCGGTTTTCTTATATTCAATACCATCACCGCGTTATCTTCTATATATATACTGACGCTTGCTGCGCGTTTTTTCGCAGGGGTATCGGCAGGGGTTCTATGGGGGATGACAGCTGGCTATGCGCGGCGTATGGTGTCTGATTCGCTGAAAGGAAAAGCGATGGCTGTAGCCATGGTTGGAACCCCGCTGGCATTGGCGCTGGGAGTTCCGCTCGGTACTTTTTTCGGTGCTTATACCGGATGGCGTCTCATTTTCGGAGCTGTATCCTTACTGGCTGCAGGCCTTATTGGCTGGGTGCTCTGGAAGGTGCCGGATTATGCTGGCGAGCCTGCCGGTGATCAGCTGCCGTTTCATAAGATTTTCATGATTCCCGGTGTACGGCCGATTCTGTTCGTCGTTTTGGCATGGGTACTAGCCCATAATATTTTATACACTTATATTGCACCGTATCTTGCGGAAACCGCCTTTGCGCAGCGAGTGGATTTGGTTCTTCTTATTTTCGGAATCACCTCGGTTGCCGGCATTTGGGTCATAGGCATGCTGATTGACCGTTTTCTGAGAATGCTGGTTTTAATCAGCATCACAGGATTTGCTTTGGCTTCTGCAGCCTTGGGAATCGGAATGAATCAACCTGCAATGATTATTCTTGGTGTTGCGGTGTGGGGGCTTACGTTTGGCGGGGCGGCCACTTTACTGCAGACAGCAATAGCTCAAGCCGGGGGAAGGAGCGCGGATATAGCCCAATCGATGCTGGTTACCGCGTGGAATGTGGCAATCGGCGGCGGCGGCATTATAGGCGGAGTTCTTCTCGAACTGCTTGGAGCCGGATTCCTTCCGGGTGTATTAATGATCCTGCTGCTTCCCACCTTAATTACAGCCTGGCTGGCTAAAAAGCATGGCTTTCCTTCTTAGGCAAGCAAATTCGGTTCTTCAATGAGATTTTTATAAGCGATTGGTGAAGACATTACGATCATAGTCGTATAGGTTCCGTATTGATCGCACCGGTTTTCAAATTCCTCCAGGCCCTGGGTTGTTTCCGTCAGGACCTTCAATAAATAATTATGCTCTCCGCTTATCCGGTAACATTCCGTGACCTCCGGTGACGAACGGCAAAAATCAAGGAAAGGATAGCAATTCCGGGTCCTGATCAGCATATAGGCGGTGCATTGCTTACCCACTTTATGCGAAGAAATGACTGTCCGGTATTGCTCGATAACCCCCTTTTCTTCCATGCGTTTCACACGTTCAGTTACGGCTGGCTGAGACAGCCCTACCAGCTTTCCTAATTCTGTCATTGATAATCTTGCCTGATCCTGCAAATGGAGCAGGATGTTATGATCGATTTCGTCCAAGCAAATCACCCGCCTTTTAATTTGAAAGTTATTTCATTTTAATACCTTTAGATTCATCGAAAACAAATGGTTCTAACTTGTTTGTTTTATGTAAGATGGCAGAATTTATTACTATAATAAACACACTTGCTATAAATAATCAACTGAACAGCAGCCGGAAAGGATGAGAGACATGAAAAATATAGATCTGGAATGGATGAAAAATAGTGTGAATGAGGTAATTGATCGTACACTTGAGGAAAAGAGAATCGTTGGTACTGTAGTCCAGGTTGCATTAGGCGGAAACCTCGTTTACAGCAGACCTGCCGGCTTAGCCGACCGCGAGCAGAAACGGCCGATGCAGGAAAATGCTTTGTTTAGATACGCATCGGTAACCAAGCCGGTCGTGTCAACGGCGGCCTTGGTATTAATTTCGCAAGGGCGATTGCAGTTAACCGATCCGGTGATCAAATGGCTTCCGGCCTTTCGTCCCAAACTGCCGAACGGACAGTATGCCTCTATGACCGTTCGCCATCTGATGACGCATACCGCCGGTTTAACCTATCGGTTCTTTCAAGAAGAAAAGGGGACTTATGAGCTTGCCGGGGTATCGGACGGCATGGATCTGGCAGGAATTTCACTTGAAGAGAATCTGCAAAGACTTTCTTCTGTGCCGCTTCTATATGAGCCAGGGAAAATGTGGAGGTATTCCATTGCAACAGATGTGCTCGGAGCGGTCATCGAAAAGGTTACGGGAATGCCGCTTAATGAAGCTGTACAGGTGCTTGTAACTCATCCGCTTTCCATGACGGACACGGATTTCAAGGCCGTGGACATGGACAGATTGACCGCGTCTTACGCAGACAGCACTGGAGACCCCCGGCGCTTACTCGATTTTGATACCGTTCCTTTCGTGGAGGGGACGGCAGGCTTCCTTCTTTCACCCGATAGATTCACCGATAAGGCTGCTTATCCGTCCGGGGGAGCCGGCATGATTGGCAGCGCAGGAGATTTTCTTAAACTGCTGGAAGCTTTGCGCCAGGGAGGAAATCCGATTCTGCCGGAGGCTCTTGTCACGGAATTGACAACCAATCAAATTGGTGATCTTGTGATGCCCTATTGGCCGGGAAGAGGCTTTGGACTTGGTTTTACACTGCTTAAAGACCCGGCAGAAGCCAATACACCGGAATCCGCGGGAACGTGGCGGATGGGTGGCACCTATGGCCACTCCTGGTTTGTTGATCCGAGAGAGGAGCTTAGTGTTGTAGCATTCACCAATACGGCGCTTGAAGGAATGTCAGGCAGGTTTACAACGGAACTGTGCGAAGCTGTCTACAAGGGTATTCGGGAAGTTGAGTCTTGACGGTTTTATAGGAGGGGCGGATGGTTCAGTACAGACAGAAGCAGCCGGAATTGAGGATCGGCTGCTTCTGGTTACGTTAACAAGATTGTTGTTTCGAATGTAATTTTTTCATTGCAAATCTTGCAATGGGCTGTGCAATTAACAATTCAATCCAAAACGCTACGCCAAAGTTCCTAAACCAACTGTAAAAAAAGTTATGAAAAGGTTCAAGGCTTAAATGTTTTGTACCAACCCAAGTTCCGAAAATTGTAAGCAGAATAGATAAGACTGTAACATTTAATAAAGTATTTAATAGCACTCTGGCATTAAATCCATCTGTTTGTCCTACGAACTTTGGCATCAATCTGCCAACCAACGGTCCCGCAACAAATCTTACTAATAAAATGACGATAATCCACATAACCGGAATAACCTTTAGGGTTTCTAAGTAATTATCCTTACTAAACCCGAGTTGAAGCCCCGTGATCATTGGAGCAATCGTGTTGACTGAGATAATTGAAATAATCAACATATACAGCAAGCTTTCTTTTGGACTTTGAGGCAGTCTGTCTTCCTTGTACATATTTTTATACCCTCCGAAAATTGAAATTTCAGATGGCAGACGTATCATGCGACATATATTTTTGGTAAGAACTATACCAATATCTCTACACACTGATTTTTTAATTCTAACTCGATTTTAAATGAATTCAAGTCTTGAAAAGATTGAATATATGTGAGCAAAGTTCGATTGTATTGTCATTGTAATATTAAGAAAGTAGCTGATCCATGTGATCGGCTACTTGTGTTTTCTAACGGCAGATTAACGGAACTCATTATTGAATAAAAACGACGATGAATCACTAACAAAAGAGGATTTAGAGTCATTGACAGACGTTTTTTTATCGGGTAAAGGAATTAAGAGTTTGCAGGGTTTGGAGTATGCAGTCAATGTGACGACTTTGGATTTGAGTCGCAACCCAATCAATGATCTTTCACCGCTAGCAGGATTGATTAAGCTTAGGAGGCTCGAGGCTGCGGATAATAACATCAAAGATCTTGCTCCTGTGTCAAAAACAACTGGCTTGGGTTAAATACTTCTGTTGAATATATGGGAAGCAAGCATATGGTCATGATTTTCAAAAAAATGAGCAGTATAAAGCAGCCGATCCCGTCGATTGGCTGCTTTTGTTCATCTAGATGGCGTACTTTAACCGGACAAGCGCTGCTCAGCTGTTCATGGTCTCCTCTAACACACTGATTTCCAGACTTGTTCTCTGCCGGTCTTGCGGTAATTAAGAGAATGCCATTATGATAGGGAAAAACAAACAGCAGGCCGGAAATCATCCGGACGGCTAAGGAGGCCTAATACATATGACCGAGAAGAAGGTAACCTGGCTGGAGCTGTTCTATGATCTGCTGTTTGTCGCCGCGGTGGCTAAAGCCAGCCACGTGCTGCTGCATGTAGAGGACGAGACCCTTTCCCTGGAGACGCTGGGCAAATTTATACTAATCTTCATCCCAATCTGGTGGGCCTGGGTGGGACAGACATTATTCGTTAACCGCTTTGGGCAGGATAGTGTTACTCACCGGATTTTTCTGATTATCCAGCTGTTTTTCGTACTGATTATGACGGCCAGCCTGAACGTTGATTTCGATGCTACCTATCTTTCCTTTTTGATCGGTTACATCGGACTGAGGGCGATGACCGCCGTGCAGTATCATTACGCGCATGCCAAGGAGGAGGGGCATTTGCGGGCCACTGCCCATTATTTCGGGACCCGCTTTTGGATCGGACTGGCCATCTCCGCCAGCTCCCTGTTTTTTGATTCCTGGGTGCGTTATGCCGTGCTATACGCGGGAATCGTTCTTGATATTATCCTTCCGCTGACCGGTAGAAAGATCCTGCTCAAGACTCCGACGAACACTCACCATCTGCTGGAGCGTTTCTCACTCTTTGCGCTGATTCTGCTCGGGGAATCTGTAGTCAGCATACTCGCTGTACTGCAATCCAGCTCCTGGACTCCGCAGTCGGTGGGCTTTGCAGCGTTGACGTTTGTGCTCATTATCGCGATGTGGTGGCAATATTACGACAATCTGGAGAAGAAGGTGGATAAGCATGTACAGACTGCCGGACAGACAATCATCTATGGCCATCTGTTTATCTTCCTCTCGCTAAGTATGATTGCCGCCTCGATTCAGCTCCTGTTCCTGAATGAGCTGCATTATGAGCTGATGCTGAATTTGTTCTTCGGGTCTGTCGTACTCTATTTTGCCTCAACATCACTTGTCTTTCATGTCTACAGGCATAGGCAGCACCGGCTGGGTATTAAGCATCTGTCCCTGCTGTTAGGGATTTTGATCGTTTTCTACATTCTTAATCTGTTGTTCCACGTCCCAAATGTGGTGATGATGGGCGAAATGGCGCTGTTCTTCGCTGTCTATGCCAAAATCACAACCTAATCTGCACAAGAACAGGCTGTGCCCATGAGATCGAAGAAGGATCTTACGGGCGCAGCCTGTTTATTTGTATTATAGCTGCTTACTCATCTCAGCACATATTGCAAAACTGGAAGGATAATTCGATCCGGTTCCATATTCCTGCAGATACGGTAGCTGCAACTCGAGCGTATGACATAAATCACAATTTAGACACAGTCTCACTTGGGGATAGCTACATCGAGCTATGGTCACCACTCTTCCTTTTATTTACACTCAGAATGTATATGAGGATTTACGCCTGCAACCTACGAGATCAAGTCCAGTTTTATCTCTCATTGAATTGGTAATGATAGAGTATAGATACTCTCACACTTTCAGGAGGTGAACAATGGCATTAGATAGAGGAGACCACCTTTCGGGAGTATTAAGATTTGTTATCGTATATTTAACGATCTGGATATTGTTAGGCTTGGGATTTAAAAATATGGCTCGTGCCGAGACAAATGCAGAGCCTATCCCGCTGCAGCCCATTATTGATTCAGCCCGTATCGGAGAGACTCTCACGTTAGCTCCGGGAACTTATCTGGGACCCGTACATATTGACAAGCGGCTGATCATTAACGGGAACGGCGGATCAACGCTCCTGAACACTTCTGCAGATGAACAGGTTGCTGTCCTGATCCGTGCAGATGATGTACAGCTGGAGAATCTGAATATCCAGCAAAATAACGATGGAGAAGCTGCTGCGGTGAGAGTTGAGGCTGATAGGGTGACATTGAAGGGCTTGGACATTCATTCAGCAGGCTTTGGGATCGTGCTTCGCGAAGCTAACGGCGGAGTTATCACAATGAATAAGATACGCTGGTTTATTCCAAAAGGAGAAGCCCCGGGAACAAGAGGCAATGGAATTGATCTTTATAACGCTCACGGGACTGAGATTAGGGAGAATGAGATTTCCTATCTGCGGGATGGCATCTACTTGGAGAACAGCCGCAACACTGTGGTGGATCAGAACAAGCTGTCTTATTTGCGTTACGGTGTACATTGTATGTACATAAATGGATCCAGGGTCACTAATAACACCGGCGAATACAACATAACCGGTGCAATGGTGATGGGGGTAACAGATGTGGTTGTGTCTGGCAACTCTTTTCGCAAACAGAGCCAGAATGTTCACTCTCAAGGGATCCTGCTCTATGATGTCCGGACTTCAAGTGTGGTGAACAATGTGGTAGAAGGAAACCGTGTGGGGATTTATATGCAGCGATCTTCAGATAACGTCCTGCAGAATAACCTTGTTCTCAGGAACTATATCGGCATTCAATTTGAGGATGCGGAGGGCAACCGCTTTCAGCGTAATGGCTTTGTCGCGAATGTAATTGAAGCACAGGCGACAGGCAGTAAAGATAACGTGTTGAACGGGAATTACTGGGACTCGTTTGAAGGGCTAGATCTTACTGGTGACGGTCTCAGTGATCTTCGGTATGCGATCAATCCTTTCTATCAGCAATTAGTGTCTGATAATGCGGCCTATCAGTTGTTTTTTCAGTCACCGGGTATGACATTTTTAAGTGATATGTATACAAGCGGGAATACAGGGTGGTCAACTGATCCGGCACCATTAATGCAATTGGAAGCGGGTGCGGCTGCTCAAGGCCAGACGGGTGGAGGTCAAGGAACGGTAATGGTGGTAGGCTGGCTGCTAATGTTTTTGTCAGTCATTACAATAATATATCTGGGGGTATTGAGGTTATGAAAAAATGGAGCGCAGCATTAATGGTAGTCATGAGTCTGGTCATCCTGACTGCTTGCGGACAGAAGAAATATGAGCCGCTAGCAATCAATGAAGAAACGGATATTTGTGTGATTTGCAATATGCAGGTTAAGGATGATGCGTTCGCCACACAGCTGATAACAAAAGACGGGAAGAATTACAAATTTGATGACATTGGTTGTATGAACGAGTGGAAGGAGCAGAACGGCACGGACAATATCGGTATGGATTACGTGCGTGACTATAATGACAAAGCGTGGATTGAGTATAGCAAAGCCAGCTACGTATATGATGAATCTCTGCGCACCCCGATGGCCTATGGTGTAGTCAGCTTTAAAGATAAAGCCGCGGCCGAAGCATTTGTGGAAGAGCAGGGTGTGGGAACGGTTCTGACAGCGGAGGATCTGGCATCCCACGAATGGAAGCAAAATACGGATATGATGAACATGGATATGCATGACTCTGAAGGTCATATGGATGAGCATATGTCAGAGGAAGGTACGCATTCTGAAGAGATGGATATGTAAGCATGGCAGACATCCTGCAAGTCGCACGCAGAGAAATCAAAATGGGCTTCCGGAATCCTTGGGCATATTCCTTCCTGACCTTATTCTGCGCGTTTAGCCTCGGCTTACTGCTGATAAATGCGCAAAATGTTGTGGAGGGCTACACTGCCGTCACGGGTTCCATGCTAAGCCTGATTCTTTATCTATTACCGCTGATGACTTTGTTTCTGGGATCATTCTCACTGACATCGGAAAAGGAGGACGGCAGCTGGCAGCTGCTGTCCACTTATCCCATCGGCACATTATCCTTTGTTTTAGGCAAATATATAGGGCTGGCAGCTGTGCTGCTTGTTATTGTAGCGTTTGGTTACGGACTCATGGGGCTGATCAGCGGCTTTCTTGGTACGGCTTTTGATTCAAGTACCTATTTTTTGTTTCTGGCATTCTCGGCGGGACTTGTACTGCTGTTTTTGACTATTGCCCTGTTTATAGGCTCGTTGTCCCGCAACCGCTGGCAGGCTCTGACTGTCTCTGTAGCTGTATGGTTCTTCCTGGTAATCGGCTGGCCGACTTTTCTGATTGCCGGATTGGGGCTGCTGCCTTATCTCTGGATCAAACCCTTGCTGGTTATCTTAACGATCCTCAACCCGGCAGAGCTGGTACGGCTGTTTGTTGTGGTTAAGCTGGGTGGAGGTTCGGTGCTGGGACCTGAATATTATCAATGGGTGGAATGGATGAGCCGGCCAAATGGCAGTTTGCTGTTTCTCGGGGTTTGTCTGGTCTGGATCTTGCTCTCCATTTTAGCAGTCTATTGGTTATGGGAAAGGGGGCGTTCCCGTGGATAACCCGTTAGTTCAGGTGAAAGGAATCTCCAAGGTTATTAAAAAGCAGACGCTTGTAGAAGAAATCAGTTTTCAGATTCCTAAAGGCAGCATCCTTGCACTATGCGGAGGTAATGGGGCTGGTAAAAGCACCGTTCTGCGGATGATTGCCGGTATTCTTCAGCCGACAACAGGTGAAGTATCGGTGAGCGGGCTTTACTGGAGCAAGTCACGCAAGCAGTTTTCGATGCAAATCGGCTATATGCCGGATGATTATCAGTTTAATCATGGCTTGTCGGCAGAAGAGACACTATCGTTTTGGGCAGCTCTAAGGAAGATTCCCAAACGCAAAGACCGGGTAGAGGAAGTGCTTGCTCTGGTCGGGCTTAAGGATAAGCGCAACAGTCTGGTGAATACCTTTTCCAAAGGGATGCGTCAGCGTGTCCTGTTCGCTCAAGCACTGCTTGCTAAACCGCCGCTGCTGATTATGGATGAGCCGACGAACGGCCTTGACCCGTTTTGGATGAATGAATTTGTAAAGCTGCTTCAAGGAATCAGGGAAGAGGGGCATACTGTTATTTTTTCTACACATCAATTGGAAATTGCCGATAAAGTTGCTGACCGGATCGTATTCTTAAGCCAGGGAAGAAATGTAGGATCAGGTAGAACGGAAGACTTCCGGACAAAGCATGGTTCATTGTATGAAGCCTTTAACCACAGCTTGGGGCTGCGATGAGAGTGCGCAAAAGCACAACCTGGCTGGTTGTTGTTGCAGCAATGGCGGCTATCGTATGGGTATACCTTCAACATTCGAACAAAGCTCCAGCTGAAAGAATTGCTACAGGTGCTCCTGCCCCTGCGTTTGAAGCCACTTCATTAACCGGGGGAAAGGTAAACCTGGCTGATTATAAGGGGAAAGTGGTTTTGCTCAACTTCTGGGCCACCTGGTGCAAGCCGTGTATGCAGGAAATGCCGCTGCTTAATGAAATCCACAAATCATCGGATATGCAGATCGAAACCTTGTTCGTTAATGTGGGTGAGTCCAAAGGTACAGTATCTGAATATATGGAAGAGCAGCAATTTTCTTTTCCCGTGGTGATTGATGCTACAGGGAAAATATCTGCATTGTATGGGGTCACGGCACTTCCTTCTACCTATATCATTAATACCAAAGGTGAGATACAGAAGGTTGTTTTTGGCGAAATCCAGGATTTCAACATGCTGCAGCAATGGCTAGAGGATGCCGGGGAATCCTGATCCCTTTTTTAAACCTAAGATGGCTGGTAGAGCCATCTTTTTTTGTTTTTATACGAATTGCTATGAGGATTATCACGCGTCACAAATTATACATATATTTAGGACCGTTATAGCTCTATCGAGCCTGTTGAGTACAACGCAGCTATTTTATACTGAGTGAAGCTTAAAAGGGGGAGAACAGCAATGACGAAAACCTTTTATAACCGATTTTGGCGCTGGCATTTTTATGGTGCCCTATTTATTACACCTTTACTGATTACATTAACGTTGAGCGGAATCGGATACTTATTTTACACAGATGTTGAAAAGAGTGCCTACAAAGATCTGTTCTTTGGGAACAGCCAGCAGTCTGCACCGTTGACCATTGATGAGGGAATTCAGTTGGCCAAAGAAGAGTATAAGGACTTTACTCTGACCAAGGTAATCATTCTAGATAATCCTTATAATACTCGCTTGACGATGACTGATCCTAACGGGGATCAAAAATATGTCTTTTTAGACGAGAACAATCAATTGGTAGGCAGCCAAAATGCGAACTATACGTTTTCAAATGTAATGAGAAATGTACATAGCTCTTTGTTTGTAGGCGGAACTGTAGTAAATTATTTAGTTGAGCTAGCTGCATGCTGGGCGATCTTCCTCTTGCTTTCCGGCATTTATATGACATTTAAGGGAAGAGCGTTAAAGAGGCGTCAAAATCCGACAAAACGGCAACGAAGCCTGAAATGGCATGCGTTGGTCGGCACAATTATTACTGTTCCATTAATAATCATCATCTTCACCGGATTGCCATGGTCAGCTGTAATGGGGAATTTTATCTACACTGCAGCACAGGAGAACCCTTCTATCGGAAACCCTATTTTGAAGCAGCAGCCTCCTACTTCCGATATGAGTGAAATCCCGTGGGCAACCCGCAAGAATGATTCACCGGTATCGTCTGGCGATCATGCAGGGCACACAGGACATAGTAACATGGCGGATATGGATATGTACGATAACAGCGAAACGATATCTATTGAATACTTAATGAGTAAGGCCGACGAGGTCCAGATTACCAAACCGTATTCTATCGTCTATCCTTCTAGTGAAGAGGGCGTATTTACGGTCTCGAAAGGAAGTAATACCGGAATTACTGGCTTAGATGTAGGCCCCTATGAAGAGGTTACGAACTACTTCGACCAGTATAATGGTCAGCTGTTAGCAAAGGTTAATTATGAGGATTACGGAATCCTGGCAAAATGGTTCACTTGGGGAATACCGTTGCATGAAGGGCATCTCTTTGGCTGGCCTAATAAAATAATAAACCTGATCGTTTGTCTTGCCTTTTTGCTCGTTATTTTCTGGGGATTCAAAACCTGGCTGAGCCGCAAAAAGAAAAATTCACTCTCAGCTCCCCCTAAACTCTCCGGGGTATCCGCCGGCTTCCTTATTTTCATGATCGTGCTGGGCATCATTATGCCACTCTTTGGGATTTCACTTATCGTGATACTTATCATTGAGCTCATCATGTATATGATTAAAAGAGGCGGCGGGGTACAGAACAATGTGTAGGCTTGATTTAGCTAGGGGAAACTAGCTTATGATAAAACGAGGCAGCCGGTCCTGAAGACCGGCTACCTTCGTTATGCTAACAGGTAGGTTAGTCGAACAAGATTATTGAAGGTGTTATGTCGCGTTTGACGCATATTGCGCAGTAAGAGAGGAATAGGAAGGTCAGGATCATAGCATATTGCGGCAGCTCATAGACTGCCGCTATGTTATTAAACTAAATGATTCCGTTGATTGCTGCCTCAAAAGAGTAATTCACAGTCATTATGCTCCCATACATCAAATAAATTTCCATCAAGGTCTTCAAAAACAAAAAACTTGCCGTAAATGCCTTCATTGCTAATTGGCCTGGTCGTAACTCCCTCAGATGTTAGCCTCATGTGTAATGAGCTAATATCATCTGTAAAAAATGTTACAATCCACCTTTGCCGTCCATTTACTTCAAAAACTGCTCTTGTTTCATTATCAGATTCAATTAAATCAATTATTGGACGATTGCCCCTAAATAAGCTTAAATAATTTCCCCTATCGTTTCTGATGTTAAAACCAAAATGACTGACAAACCATTCTGCAGATTTTTTTACATCTTTTACTGGAATTACATTATATGCGATTCCTAAGATTTTTCCATTTAGCATCTACTCAGCCCTTTTCTTAAATTAACCTCGCTAATTATTTCAAGGTGGTTACCATACTATCCTGCCCGCTAGCTTAAAAGGTTTTTTCATTAAGAGTCATAGTGATTGTTGCACAGTACGAAGATATTGTGCAATAAATTAAAGCATGCTTATTCAACTAAAGGAATAGTATAGCTCAGTACAGACAGAGTCAGCTGGGCTTGAGGGCCGGCTGACTCTCGTTACGTTAACGGGCAGGATAGCTCAATATATTATGTTAGACACGCATACCCTCTAATGACACAAGCTCCCGACAGTGAATGTGTTTTTTCTCTGACGGGAGCAATTTGTTTAATTACAAAAGAAATCTCCTTTAATTTCCATTAAAGCAGTTTCTCCATAATCATCACATCAATAAACGCTCCATCCATAATCCCCTGCTTCTCAAATACACCAACCTGCCGGTAACCCATCTTCCGGTACAGCCCTTGACCACTCTCATTAAACGGGAAGGTAAAGAGAACCATTTTATAAAAGCTGTTTTCTTTTGCGATCTTGTGTAAGGACTCCAGTAGAGAGCTGCCCACACCCTGTCCGCGAAAGCTGCGGTCAATGTAAACGGATAGGTCAGCGACTCCGTTATAGGCGCAACGATGAGAATATGGGTTCAGTGAGACCCAGCCAATGACTTCACCTTCTCGTTCAGCAGCCCAAACGCTAAAGCGGCCTTGGTGATCGTTGAACCATGCTTCCATATAGGAGTAATCTTTAGTCTCTGTTTCAAGTGTAGCGATCCGGTCCTCGATCCCCTGATTGTAAATACGCAGGATACTTCCAATATCTGCTGGTGTGGCCTGACGAACAGTTAATGTACTGATCATATGAACATCCCCTTAGATTACTTTCTCGCTTTAATTACAGCAGAAACGATGTATTGGTCAACGTTCGCACCGGGAACCCAGTCTTTAATGAATGTTCTGGAATCGTCTTTTGGCTCAATGCTGATCTCCGAAAAGCCGCTTTCGTGAAGCATCTGCTCTACATCAGCGATGGAAGACGCTCCGGAGATACAACCGGAATATAATTCGTCCAAATCATTTTTGATCTCAGGAGGAAGTTCAGCTGTAGTTACGATGTCGGAGATGGCCAGACGACCGCCCGGCTGAAGGACACGGTAGGCTTCATGGAATACTTGCTGTTTATCCGGTGAAAGGTTAATTACGCAGTTGGAGATAATGACATTCACCGAGTTGTCGCCGACAGGAAGATGTTCAATTTCACCCAATCTGAATTCGGTGTTATTAAACTTACCCTTTATGGCATTTTCCCTTGCGCGGCTGATCATCTCAGGCGTCATATCCACACCTATAACATGGCCTTGCTCACCTACCTGCCGGGAAGCCAGGAAGCAATCGAATCCGCCGCCACTCCCGAGATCCAGGACAGATTCACCCGCCTTCAGTTCAGCAATAGCCTGGGGATTACCGCAACCAAGGCCTAAATTTGCACCCTCAGGAACTGCAGAGAGATCACTACTGGAATAGCCCAGTTTGGCGGATATGGCCTCGAAATCAGCAGGGGAGTCACAGCAGGAAGAGGAAGCTTCGCTCTTTCTTACAGCAACTTTTTGGTAACGCCCCCGTACATTTTGCCGGATCTGATCATTAGTAAGTTTGGTCATACTTATACACTCCTTAGTTAAAATTATTTGCAACATGCAAGTATAACACGAGAGAAATCACCCTTTTACAGGTGCGCAGCAATTGCTGGATTTCCCCATGGCCTCATTGAAAAGCTTAATGGACCGCAGTAATGTTTCTACTTCAAACTCACTCATGTGCGAGAAAGTTTCATTTAGGTATTCATTCATTTGTTGATCAATCGTTGTGGCCACCATTTTTCCTTCAGGAGTAAGAGACAGGTTATAAATTCTCCGGTCGGCGGGATCGGGTGTCTTTTTAACCAAATTCATTTTCACCAAAGACTGGACTTGTCTGCTGAAGGTTGTAATATCAGTGCCGAGTGTTTCGGCGACTTGCTGCATGGAAGGATTATGGCTCCGGTCTATCTCATATAGCAGGTGGCTTTGGGCCGCGGAAAGATTACACCCTCCTACACTGCAGCAGTCCTTATTGAGTAGTCCTAAACGCCGGGTCATGATTTGGAATAGTTCCCGTGGGGTTTCCATTGTGTTCACCTCTTGCACCAGTTATATCGTAAATAATTGCAAAGTGCAAGTATTTAATTTACTCGGTTGATAATTGATCATCAAGGCCTTAGAATATAAGTGTCGTCTTATATGCGGAGAGAGGAGATTTAAAATTGGACATATTAAATGATCTTGCAGAAGATTTGAAGCTCCTTGGGGATAAGACACGTCTAACGATTCTTACACTTCTAAAAGATCGGGAGTGTTGTGTATGTGAATTCGTGGATCTTTTTGATATTTCTCAGCCGGCCGTTAGTCAGCATCTGCGCAAATTAAAAAGCAGTGGATTGGTAAAGGAACAGAAGAGGGGGCAGTGGGTGTATTATTCTTTAAACATTGAAGATAAGCCCCATGTTAAGGCGATTTTAAATCTTACGCCTGATGCTAATACCGTTTTATCGCAATTGAATAAGCCGTCTAAGGCTGCTTGCTGCGAATAACATTTTGCCGTTGAATGTATAAGCATATAATTATATAATGATGCCTGAGATTAAACTTAACTCTATGGAGGGAATGCTCTATGGTGTAGGAGTTAGACATAAACAGGAGGAATTCATTTGGTGGTTATGGCAAGTTTTATCTTTATAGTCACATTGATTTTTGTCATTTGGCAGCCGAAAAATCTGTCCATTGGATGGTCTGCCTGCGGCGGAGCGGTACTCGCCTTACTTGCCGGTGTAGTCAGCTTGAATGATGTTCTGGATGTTACGCTGATTGTATGGAATGCCACACTGGCTTTCGTTGCAATTATCCTGATCTCGCTGATCCTTGATAAAATCGGCTTTTTTGAATGGGCTGCTTTACATATGGCCAAGGCTGCCGGCGGAAATGGAACCCGGATGTTTATCTATGTCATCATTCTTGGCGCGATAGTAGCGGCATTTTTCGCTAACGACGGAGCAGCACTCATTCTAACACCGATTGTGCTGGCTATGGTCCGTGCGCTGAATTTTGATGAGAAAAGGGTTTTTCCATTCATCATTGCCAGCGGGTTTATCGCAGATACGACGTCTTTGCCGCTGGTTGTAAGCAATCTGGTGAACATTGTATCGGCTGACTTTTTCGGACTTACCTTTATGGAATACGCCGGACGAATGTTAATGCCTACCTTATTTTCCTTAGGGGCAAGTATTCTCGTGCTCTATTTCTTCTTCCGTAAAAGTATTCCAAGGAACTTTGATAGCTCCCAGCTGAAGAAACCTGAAGAAGCTATTAAAGACAAGCAGATGTTCAAGCTATCCTGGTTTGTACTTGCGGTTCTGCTGGCAGGATACTTTGTCAGTGAGTTCCTGAGCATTCCGGTATCCGTTGTTGCCGGTATCATCGCAATCTTTTTCCTGCTCATGGCAAGGAAAAGTCCTGCTGTTCCGACAATGGAAGTGGTGAAGGGGGCACCTTGGGCCATTGTTTTCTTTTCCATCGGCATGTATGTTGTCGTATATGGTCTGAGAAACGCCGGGCTTACGAATGTATTAGCAGATGCCATCCAGGGCGTTGCGGATCAAGGGCTGTTCGCAGCAACGATGGGGATGGGCTTTATTGCCGCAGTGATCTCGTCCATAATGAATAACATGCCTACCGTAATGATTGATGCACTGGCCATTGATGCTACACACACCTCGGGAGCGATCAAGGAAGCCTTGATTTATGCGAATGTTATTGGCTCTGACTTAGGACCGAAGATAACACCGATTGGTTCCTTGGCTACCTTACTGTGGCTGCATGTGCTTTCCACTAAGGGTGTAAAGATATCCTGGGGAACGTATTTCAAAACAGGTATCATCCTGACGATCCCTACGCTGTTCATTACACTGCTTGGTTTATATATGACATTAACCCTATTTTAACTAAAAAGGAGATTGCGACTCATGGATAAGAAAACCATATACTTTTTGTGTACAGGAAACTCCTGCCGAAGCCAGATGGCTGAAGGCTGGGCCAAGAAATATTTAGGTGATGAATGGAATGTATACAGCGCAGGCATAGAAGCTCACGGTCTGAATCCGAAAGCGGTTAAGGCAATGAGTGAAGCAGGAATTGATATCTCAAATCAAACATCAGATATTATTGATCCGCAGCTGCTGAATAGCTCCGATCTCGTCATTACCTTGTGTGGGGATGCGGCAGATAAATGCCCGGTTACCCCGCCTCAGGTGAAACGTGAGCACTGGGGATTCGATGATCCGGCGAAGGCGCAAGGAACAGAAGAAGAGAAGTGGGCGGTCTTCCAGCGGGTTCGTGATCAGGTGGGCGAACGCATCAAACAATTCGCTGAAACAGGGAAATAATGAAGAATAACAACAAGGAGAACTATAATGGCAAATTATCATGAACTGGTTGAAGGCAAAGTATATATTGGCGGGGAGAATGCACTGCTTGATGCCCTCCGTGAGCAAGAGATTTCAGATGTGTTTGATTTAAGAGATACCGGCACTAGAGCAGAAGGCTTCCCTGAGAATGTAACCCGCCATCATTTTCCGATTGTAGAGGATGAGAGCGGTCAAGAAGATTCAGTTCAAGCAGCGGTCCAGGCGGTAACAGCAGCAGTAAATGATGGGAAGATAATATATTTCCATTGCGCTGGCGGACGGAATCGTACAGGAACGGTTGCGACTGGCTTATTGCTTGAATTGGGTCTTGCTGCAACTGTAGAAGAAGCTGAAGCCTTGGCGAAAGAAAAGCGTCCGGATATCAATATTAAGCAGGATATGCGTGAGATGCTGAAGGGATTCTACCCATCCGAATAAATGAATATGTATAAATCAAAGGGTATCTCCTAATGGAGTTAGCCTTATGATAGTCCTAAATAATCTAGCAAAGTGCATAAGGATATGAGGAACAAAGCGTTTTACAAGTTTAGATTAAACTAACTGGGAACTATAGCTCAGTACAGACAGAGTCAGCCGCGCTTGAGGAGCGGCTGACTCTCGTTACGTTAACTGGTGACCTCAAATACGATTCGTTAGGTTGATGGCGTTCTATTTGTTAGCGCTAAGTGACAACAAGTGCTTCAGGTTGTCATCGATGAATTGATTATCGGCACTGTTGATACCGCGGCCGGCAAAGTGACCCCAGATTGACTGGATCGGGTTAAGGCTAGCATTAGGGATACGTGCAGCTTCGTATGCATTATCGTCCGCTGTGCAGAAGAGATCGGTACTTCCCGGCATAATGCAAGCAAATGCCTTTATGCTTTTAAGTGCCTTATCAAAATCTCCGTTATAGGAAGAGTTGGCACTGATGTCTGCATGCTGGCCTGTCCATAACATGGCTAGGACGTTGTGTGGATCCATATTCATAAAGCTATTTTCCCAGACACCAGCTACAAAATCCTCCAATGAGTCAAATCCCATCTCACGATAAAGCTCTTCCCGATAAAACGCATGTGATAACCCCCATCCAGCATACACCCGACCAGCGGCGCGCATGTCTGCAGAAGTCAACTGGTTTAGTTTAGTTGAGTCGAAGCCGACTGCAGATAGCAGTGAGGATTTTACGCCTTCCAGCACTACATATGTGTGAGGCCAAGGTTTGGCAATACCTCCGAAAGGGGCGATTCGTTCGACCATCTCCGGATAACTTGCCCCCCATTGAAATGCTTGAATGCCGCCCATGGACCATCCGACGACGAGAGCAATCTTCTGAATGCCGAATTTTTCGGTCAGTAGGTGACGCTGGAATCGTACGTTGTCATAGATAGTTACCTGTGGAAAGTTAGCCCGCTCGAATGGATGCGGCGTGTTGGTGGGAGAGGATGAAAGTCCATTACCCAGCAAATTTGGAACGATAATAAAATATTTCTCTGGATCAAGTGCCATTCCACTGCCAATGAGCCATTCATTCTGAACATGCTGATCTCCAAATGCCGTTGGATAGACAATCACATTATCTTTCTGTTCATTTAATTTTCCGTATGTTTTATAAGCAAGAAAAGCATTAGGTAACGTCACTCCTGATTGTAAAAGTACATCACCCAAATTAAAAATTTCATAATCCATCGTATGGTCGCTCCCTTCAAAATGAAAAACCACATGTTCACTGTGATCTCTTGTACTCAGTATAGAGTCGTGATACTCTCAATAAAAGTGAATAGAATTCAAGATAGCATTCAATATAATTGAAAGAAGAAAGGGAGGCCTACGATGGAATTGCGCCAATTGAATACGTTTTGCACGGTTGCTACAACATTAAATTTCACGCGGGCAGCAGAGGTGCTGAGCTACGTTCCTTCCAACGTCACGATGCAAATTAAAGCATTGGAAGAGGAGCTGGGTGTCCGCCTCTTTGATCGTTTGGGCAAGCAACTCGTGCTTACAACTGCGGGCAAGCGCTTTCTAACGCATGCCCAAGGTATTCTTGAAAAATTGGACGAAGCTCGCAGTGTTGTCCATGATAATGCAAAACTAAGTGGTACTCTAACGATAAGTGCGAATGAAGTCATTTGCTCCTATAGGCTTCCTCCGGTCTTCCAACAGTTTCGTTCGCAACATCCGGGTGTTCGCTTGGTCTTTCGCTCAGTTCCGAATCAAGAGCTTAAGCAAACGTTATTCGAGGGAACGACGGATATCGTTTATATGCTGGATGAACCTATTTGTTCAAGTGGACTTGTCGTGGAACCGCTCGTAGAAGAGAATTTCCGTTTGTTGGCTGCTCCAGATCATCCACTTGCTATGCGAGCTGTGCTAAAGCTGGAAGATTTTCATGAAGAAGTGTTCTTGACCAATGAAAAGGGTTGTCCATATCGAACGATGTTTGACCGATCTTTTGAGAAAGAAGGCATTGATAGCATCACGTATCTGGAGTTTCAAAGTGCTGAAGCAATTAAAAAATGTGCAATTTCTGGAATCGGTATTGCCTTTCTTCCTGAAATCGTCGTGGAAGCTGAAGTTGAACGCGGAGAACTTGTTGTCCTGCCATGGCAAATTCCGGATTTACAGGTGTACACACAGATGTTGTGGCATAAAGACAAGTGGCTTTCACCAATCATGTTATCTTTCATAGAAGCAACAAGGAATGTTTTTCATTTACAGAATGAGGATAAAACCGTATAGCCTATGTACGAAAGAGGCATCAACAAAAATGGGAGAGGAGCTGGGTGAGAAAGGTGACTTGAACATGTGTTGTGGTATTATATTGTAATTATGGATTATTTCAAATTGGGGGGGTCAAACTATGGAACGTAAAATTCAACTAATGGAAACCTGCGTAAATATCGACGTTGGAAACTCACCTTTTTTAAAATTAGATAACGGATTGCAAATTCCATACTCTTCAATCACAGGAATAACAACGGGTAGACCGATACCAGATGCTTTTAAACTATATGGTGCTTTATTTCGGGGAATGAGAAATGGGTTATTTAGATCAAATGGTGGTTATCAACTGCACTTTTTTGAAAATGAGGTTGAAACTCTTCATTTAGATTTGGATAGCTTTAAAGTTGGTAAGTTCAAAATATCAAAGTTGATCATTGGTGTTAAAAATCCTGAAGAAATAAGTGAAAATATTTCCGAAAGAGTGAAGTGATAATTTGTGGATGAACGGTTCTTTGAACAAACGGAAAAAGATAGTCGAGTACCAGCGGCAGTCAAAGACTTAGTTTAACAAGTCTTTGACTGCCGTTGCTTTATAACTTAGCTGTTAAACCGACTCCCCAAATGCCGCCGCCCGCCAAGCGCTTACAATACCTCCGCAATGCTGTTTACCGCCTTATTCTCGTATTCTCCATACTTCTTCTCCGTTTTGTTGCCGTGGCAACAGAGGGATAGCGGATACTTTGTTACAATTATCATTGAGAAATATTCTCAGTAGTGATATGTATGGTATAGCTAATTTTCTGGAGCGTTCAACTCTATATCGTACGGAGGCGGAAAGATTGAAATACATCTATATATTTGTTGGATTTGTGTGTGTGGGCCTCGGTGCTGCAGGGGTGTTTTTGCCTGTATTACCTACAACGCCATTATTGCTGCTGTCCGCCTTTTGCTTTTCCCGCGGCTCAGAGCGGTTTCACGGGTGGTTTTTATCTACCGGACTATATAAAAAGCACTTGAAGAGCTTTGCCGACTCACGCTCCATGACACTGAAAGATAAGGTGCTTATCCAGGGCTTTGCTTTGACTATGCTGCTTATTGCTTTTATTATTACTGACAGTACGGTATTCCGGATTCTGCTGATTACTGTAGCCATCGGGAAATATTATTATTTTGCCAGACATATTACAACCATCCGTGACGACCGCCTAAAAAGCCACTAAAGATGATGAACGGCAGGCTGCCTGCTCTGGCAATTGGATTGGACTGCTCTGTACTATTGCTGCTGTTCTGTATGGCTTACAGGCCCGGATATACCAGGAGCCTTCCGGTATTCACTCGGACTACCCCCCATCAGCTTACGAAAAATCTCGCGGAAATACGCGGTGTCCTGGTAGCCGATGCTTTTGGCGATGTCGGGCATTTTGCGGCCCGTCCCGATTAAAAGCTGGCAGGCCAGCTCGATCCGCTTATGCTGCATATAATCAGAGAAGCTCCAGCCCCCTGTCTTCAAGGGCAATATAGCTGCCCGGCTCTCCGGTAAAAATAAACAGCGGTTCGCCGCCGCTCCGTGCTGCCTGTACCTCCTGTCCGTAGGCACCTCGCATATTTTCCGGCCAGCCGGCCCCTCTGCCCGGAATCCGCTGATCGCGTATAATCTGTGCGTACTGCCGGAATTTGCTGCTGAGCTGGGCGCCTGGATGGGGAATTCGCTGGAGGCAGTCTCCGGGGAGTCAGAGGCGGAGGCGTTGTCACCAGAGGATGCCTGGGGAGCCGGTCCGGGGGACATTGAGGTCTACATGGATCAGGAAAAGATCAGGGTGCGGAGCACGCATGGGCAGGGTGTGCTGAAGTATGCCCGCAACGGGCAGGCAGAGGAAACTGCAATCCCGGGTGACGGGGAGTGGGTTGAGGTTGGCTTGGTTCAGAGATTGGAGCCCGCGCGAAAGCGCGGGTTTCTTTTTGCTGAAAATGGTTATCCGCTGCAGTCCTATTTCCGCTTCAGCAGATGATACCGCTCCCTGTAAACCATAGGCGTAACGCCCGACACCTTTTTGAACACCTTGGTGAAATAGCTCTGGTCGTTGAAGTTGAGGAGGGTGCAGATTTCGGAGATGGGCGTCTGGCTGTGGGCGAGCAGTTTTTTTGCTTCATTAATACGGGTGTTCTGGATGTATTCGCTGACGGTGATGCCGACCTCCCGCTTGAACAGGACGGACAGATATTTCGGGCTGAGGTCGGCCTTGCGGGCGATATCGTCGTGGCTGATATTTTCATAAATATGCTTGTATATGTAATCTTTGCAGGTCGTAACCGTTTTGGAAAAGCGTTCGTTTTTGACCTCCCGGACCTTTTCCGCATAGGTATAGAGCACTTCCTTGGCCAGTTCACGGATGCCCTCCAGGGTGTTCGCCTCCTCCAGCTGCTGAATAAAGCGGTCATGCAGGCTGAAAGCGATCTCCTCATGCAGCCCTCCGTCAATCGCAGCTCGGGATACCAGGGTGATGAGGGTGATGATGTGATTTTTATTGGACCGGAAATAGCTGGTTTTGGACAGTACGCTGGCAATTTCCTCTTCCTTCAGATGAGGCAGCTGGGGCAGCTCCTCGACCCGGCCCTCCCGGATGACCTCCAGCATTTTTTTCTCAAACAGCCGCTCATGATAGATGCTTGCCTGTAGATTATGGGAGACCACCAGCTCGTTCTTCTCCATTTTTTCATGGGATTCTCTTAACTCGCCGTTCCGCGACCAGACCGTTTCCGGCGCAATATAGCGCTGGTTGAACAGCTGGAAAACGAGCGTGCCGATATTCAGCAGCTTTTCAAGGGGAACGACAGGGATGGAGCTGTAGTACTGGATGATTTTATCGCGGTAAAAGAAAGCCAGGGAATCATTGATGATCCCGCTCACCCGGTCGGCAGACAGCGGATAGGAAACGGACGGGCCGATGAGCACTGTGCCTTCGAACACCTGCTGGCTGAACACGCTGATGAGCAGGAATTTCTCGGAAAAGGCTGACTTTTGCAGCAGCGGAAAATCGTACGGCTTGCCGGCATAGAAGTTCAGGCGTGCAAACAAACTCTCTTTCTGGTTCTCATACAGCGGGTTCAGCAGCTTGCTGTTGGAGGATTCATAAGTGATTTTTCCGGAGGGATCGATATAGAAGACGTGCAGATCAAATGTGGCAGCGATAAGGTCACATAGCTTAAAATGCTCCTCGGTGTTCATGCCGGGCCATTCCCCTTTCCTACTTCCTGGTTCAATATTACAAAAAAGAGTACCAAAATACCATAAGGATTTTTGCAGCAATGATATGATTTTAGCTGTAAGGTGATCCGAACAATTGGTAGCGGTTACATTTTATCATGTACCTTGGAAAGGGTGGACAGAAAAATGGGAAAGTTTCCGGCGAATTTTATGATTGGGGCGGCTACAGCTGCCCATCAGGTGGAAGGCCATAATATTTATAGTGATTTTTGGGCGATGGAGCATGCACCTCATTCCGTATACAAGGAACCTTCGTTAGATGCAGTGGATCATTATAACCGGTATGAAGAAGATATTCTGCTGCTGAAGGAGGCCGGCTGCAACGCTTACCGGTTCTCCATTGAATGGGCGAGAATCGAGCCGGTAGCGGGTGAATTCAACGAACAAGAAATCGGGCATTACAGGGATGTGCTGAATTTCTGCCATCAGCAGGGGGTTACGCCGGTGGTGACGCTGCATCACTTTTCCTCTCCTAAATGGCTTGTCAGCGCAGGGGGATGGGAGAATGAGGCGACTATTGAAGCCTTTGGCCGGTACTGCAGACATGTTGTCTCAGAACTGGGCGGACTGATTCCTTATATCTGTACGATCAATGAAGCCAATATGGGCAAGCAGATCACCAAGATTATGAAGCGGATGATGGGCGGCGGCGCCAAGCAGAAGAATAATGCCGAAGTCCAGGTGGGGCTGAATACGGATCTGGGCACCCGGATGGAGCATTATTACCGTGAGCTCGGGGAAATCTTCGGCATCCCTCCGGGTCAGGTGCAGCCTTTTCTCTCTCCAAGAACGGAGCAGGGTGAACATATTATTATGAAATGCCATGAGACAGCGCGCCGCATTATTAAGGAGCTGTATCCGGACATTCAGGTAGGCATCACCTTTTCACTATATGATCATCAGGCCCTGCCGGGCGGAGAGCCGTTTGTGCAGCTGGAACAGCAGGAGGACTTCCTAGTCTATCTGCCGTATCTGCAGGGTGATGATTTCCTTGGTGTACAGAATTACTCGCGCAAAATCCACGGGCCGGACGGTGTCGTTCCCCCGGATGCAGCAGCCAAACTGACGAAAATGGGCTATGAAAATTATCCGGCGGCGCTGGGGAATGTACTGGATTTCGTATCAGAGCATTGGAAAAAGCCTATCTTCATTACCGAAAACGGCTTATCCGGTGACAATGATGAAGACAGGGTTACATTCATCAGAGAGGCGCTGAAGGGTGTGCAGGACCGTATTGCCAAGGGGATTCCGGTTATCGGCTACACGTATTGGTCGCTGCTCGATAATTTCGAATGGCAGCTGGGCTATGACCAGACCTTCGGGCTGATTGCCGTGGACCGTTCCACCCAGACAAGACATCCGAAAGAGAGCCTGTCTGTGCTGGGCGCGATTAGTAAAGCCGGCTTATAGCAGCGGTAATCAGTAACTATGAAAGAAGAAGGTGGCTGCAGACATGAAGGTATCAGGCAAGGTTATTGTTGTTACCGGAGCCGGAGGCGGCATCGGCCGGGAATTAGTACGCAATCTGCTGTCCAAAGGGGCGCGTGTTGCCGCTGTTGATATAAGCCACAACGCTTTGGAAGAAACGGTGAAGCAAACCGGCGCCGCCAGCGACAGATTATCCATACATCTCGTAAATCTGACAGATCCCGCTGCAGTAGAAGCGTTGCCGGAGCAGGTGCTGAAGCAGCACGGAGCTGTGGACGGGATCATCAACAATGCCGGAATCATTCACCCGTTCGTGCCGGTAAATGAACTCGGTTATGACAAAATCAGACAGGTAATGGATATTAACTTCTACGGAACGCTCTACATGGTCAAAACCTTTCTGCCGCATTTACTGGCCAGACCCGTAGCCCATATTACAAATGTATCCAGCATGGGCGGGTTCCTGCCCGTTCCCGGGCAGACCATTTACGGGGCATCGAAGGCAGCGGTCAAGCTGCTGACCGAAGGGCTGCGCTCCGAGCTGAAAGACACCAAGGTAAAGGTGACTGTGGTTTTTCCCGGCGGTGTAAGCACCAACATTATGCAGAACTCCGGCCTTGCCGACGCAGGCAACAAAGAAATGAGCAAGGATCAGGTCGCCCAGCTGCTGACCCCCGTGCAGGCGGCAGCAATTATTATAGAAGGAATCGAAAAGGACCGGTACCGTGTGCTGGCCGGCAAGGATTCCCGGATGATGGATAAGCTGTACCGCCTGAACCCGCGGCGGGCCGCGGAGCTGATTGCCGATAAGATGAAGGAGCTGCTCTAAGCGGACTGGAACGGATAGAGGGTAAAGGGAAATGGGACGGAGGGATTTTGGAATGCGTAAAATATTGAATTTGAATGCCGACTGGAGATTCTCGAAACAAAGTGAGATAGAGGGTGCCGATCCGGCCTGCAGCGACCGGGACTGGGAGAAAGTTTCCCTGCCGCATACCTGGAATGCGGTTGATGGCGCTAACGGCAATGAATATGACCGGCGGGCCTGCTGGTACCGGAAGACGCTGACCCTGCCGGCCGCTGAACAGCATAACCGGGTGTATATCGAATTTCAGGGTGCCAACAGCGTGGCGGATGTCTATCTGAACGGCATGCATATCGGCCAGCACCGCGGAGGATATTCCGCTTTCCGGTTTGATTTGACAGCATATTTGCAATTTGGAGCTCCTAATCTACTGGCTGTAAAAGTGGATAACTCCGCCTTGGAGGATGTCTACCCGCTGCGCGCCGACTTTACCTTCTATGGCGGCATTTACCGCGATGTAAATCTGATCATCTTGAATCCGGTGCATATCGACCTGCTGGATCACGGCTCTGCCGGTGTATATGTCGTGCAGGAAAAAGTAACGGCTGAAGCTGCGCAGTTACGGATTCATACCCGGATTGCCAACGACTCTCCCGAGGAAGGGAAGACCAGACTATGGGTCGAGCTGCTGGATAAGGCCGGGGCTGTTGCCGGAGTCTCCGGTGCCGAGGTCAAGCTTGCTGCTGGAGACACTTCAGCGGTAGACCTGGCCATAACGATTCCTAAACCGCTGCTATGGGATGCCGTTCCAGATGCGCATCTGTATCAGGCAAAGGTCTCCCTGCAGCGCTATAACGATACGATAGATGAGCTGCTTATTCCTTTTGGGGTGCGTTATTTCCGCGTTGATCCGGCTGAGGGGCTGTATCTGAACGGCAGACCGGTCCGGCTGCAGGGTGTCTCGCGGCATCAGGACCGCAAGGATATGGGCTGGGCGATTACGGCGCAGCAGCATGAGGAAGACATGGAACTGATCCGGGAAATTGGAGCAAACTCCATCCGGCTGGCCCATTACCAGCATGACCAGTATTTCTACGATCTGTGTGACAGTGCAGGAATGGTCGTCTGGGCGGAAATTCCGTTCATCACCCGCATGTCGGAGACCGATCTGACCGGTGCCAACGCCAAATCACAAATGGTTGAGCTGATCCGCCAGAATTACAATCACCCGTCTATACTCTTCTGGGGCATCCAGAATGAAATCCAGATCGGCAGCAAAAATGTGGAGCAGGTCCGGCAGGTCGTCCGTGAGCTGAACGAGCTGACCAGGCAGGAAGATCCGACACGGCTGACAACGATGGCGAACATGTTCATTGTCGATGATAAGGATGAGTACAACTATCTTACCGATGTGATCGGCTATAACAAATACTATGGCTGGTATAACGGGAAGGCGGAGGATTTTGCACCGTGGATCGACCAGTTCCATCAGACCAATCCGGACACCTGCCTCAGCATTTCCGAATATGGCGCTGAAGGCATTATCGAATATCACAGCGATGAGCCTGTAGTAAAAGACTACACCGAGGAATACCATGCGCTATATCACGAAAAGGTCTGGAGGATTTTTGCCGAACGTCCTTTCCTGTGGGCAACGTATGTGTGGAACATGTTCGACTTCGGGGCCAATGTCCGGGATGAGGGCGGTGTGAAGGGGCGCAACAACAAAGGGCTTATAACCTATGACCGCAAGGTGAAAAAGGATGCCTTTTATATGTACAAAGCACACTGGTCCAAGGAGCCTTTCGTCCATATTGCCGGCAAACGCCATCTGGAGCGTACCGGGGACAGCACTGATTTGAAGGTATACACAAACTGCGGGTCAGTATCGCTGATTATAAATGGTGTAAAGAACGAAACTTTATCCGGGGCAGAGAAGATTCTGCTGTTCAAGGATGTGCTTTTGGGCGAAGGATACACCATGATTGAGGTCGTGGCGGATAACGGGCAGGAAGGTTTTACAGACCGGGCTGTTATTAAAAAGGTCGCGGCTGCCAATCCTTCTTACTCCGCACCGGTCGAGGATAAAGGGGAGATGGTGGCCAACTGGTTCACGCTGCCGGAGCAGGATGACAATGAGCCGCTGGTTGAGGTGGAGATTCCGGAGGGTGTTTATTCCTCAGGGGATACACTGCAGGATCTGATGACGAATGAAGCAACGAAGCAGATCGTCATCCGTGTTCTCGGTGATCTGACCCAAATCCCGATGTACGGCATGATGGAGAACTTCAAGGTGGATGCCCTGGCCTCGATGGATAATGACAGCTTACTGTTCAATAAAAGAGCGATCAGCAAACTGAATCAGCAGCTGATCCAGATCAAAAAGCAGCCTGAAGCAGAGGGAGTATCTCATGAATAACAAAATACAGCGACTGCTCCAGGGGGACGGGGAAAACTACATCTTTCCTTTTCTGTGGCTGCACGGGGAAGAGGAGGAAGTACTTAGAGAGTATATGGCAGCGATCCACTCAGCCGGTATAGGGGCAGTCTGTGTGGAGAGCAGGCCCCATCCTGATTTCTGCGGCCCGCAGTGGTGGCATGACCTGGATATCATTCTGGATGAGGCCAGGCAGCGCGGGATGAAGGTGTGGATTCTGGATGACAGCCATTTTCCGACCGGCTATGCCAACGGCGCTCTTGAGCAGGCCCCGGCTGAATGTTGCCGGCAGTATCTCTACTATTCTTCTGTAGAAGTGTCCGGACCGGTGAAGTCAGCCCAGCTGAATGTTGCCAGACACGCGAAATTCACTAAGAACCCGTTCGAGAGCAGCATGTTCTCCATGCGTGCCAAAAAGGAAAAACGGAAGTTCGACGATGATACCCTGCTCAGCGTCTGTGCCGTCCGTGTAGATCAGGGGTTTGATACGGCTACCCTTGTTGACCTTACAGAGCTGGTCAAGGACGGAGAGCTGGTGTGGGATGTTCCGCAAGGCAAGTGGACGATCTACGTGAATTATTTGACCCGCAATGCCGGCAGCCGTGACGGCTACATCAATATGCTGAAGAAGAATAGTGCAGCTAAACTGATTGAAGCGGTATATGAGCCGCATTATGCCCGCTATAAGGAAGAGTTTGGTGTCACGATTGCCGGCTTCTTCTCCGATGAGCCGGAGCTGGGCAATGGTAAGATGAATGATAACAAACCGATCGGGGCGGATCAGGATCTGCCCTGGAGTGATGAGCTGGAAGAACAATTGCATGCCCGGCTGGGCGAAGGCTGGAGAGCCAAACTGCCGCTGCTGTGGGAAAAGGGGAATGATCCGCATCTGACGGCAGAGGTCCGCTATATCTATATGGATTCAGTAACCCGGCTGGTGGAGGCTAATTTCTCCAGACAGGTCGGAGACTGGTGCGAAGCGCGGAATGTGGAGTACATCGGCCATCTAATTGAAGACAATAACATGCATGCCAGACCTGGCGCCAGCCTGGGGCATTATTTCCGCGGGCTGTCCGGGCAGCATATGTCAGGCATCGATGATATCGGCGGCCAGGTCATGCCGGGCGGCGAGATTTATCCGCAAAGAACGGTAATCGGTGAGCGCGACGGGGAGTTCTTCCATTATTTGCTCGGGAAGCTGGGCAGCTCCTTTGCAGCTATCGATCCGGTCAAAAAGGGCCGGACGATGTGTGAAATCTTCGGCGCCTACGGCTGGGGCGAAGGCGTGCGGATGATGAAATATCTGGTGGATCATTTCCTGGTCAGAGGGGTGAACCGCTATGTACCGCATGCTTTTTCCGCCAAGCCTTATCCTGATCCGGATTGCCCGCCGCATTTCTATGCGAACGGCCATGATCCGCAGTTCCGCCATTTCGGGGCCCTGATGAGATACCTGAACCGGATGTGCGCCTTGATCAGCGGCGGTACCCGTGTAACCCCGGCTGCGATTCTGTATCATGCCGAGGCGGAGTGGGCGGGAAAATATATGCTGACCCAGAAGCCTGCACATGTCCTGCTGGACCGGCAGATTGATTTTGATATTATACCTGCAGATGTATTCACGGAACGGGACAGATTCCACACCCGGCTGGGGAATGCCCTGCAGATTCATAATCAGGCATACAAGGCTGTAATCATCCCGTATGCGGAATATATCACAGCGGATACAGCCAAGGCGCTTGTGGAGCTGCAGCAGGCAGGCTGCCTCGTGCTGTTCATTGACGATCTGCCAAGCGGCATCCTGGATGGGGAGCAGGAATTACTGAGAGGGCTGTCGGACTGCAAGACCATTACGCTGGATACCCTTGCAGCTGAGCTGCAGAACCTTGGTGCTGCCGAGCTGGCGGTCACGCCGGCTTTTCCGATGCTGCGTTATCTGCATTACCGGGAGCAGGGCGAGCTTTATCTTTTTACCAATGAAAATATGGCAGAGACCTTCCGCGGAACGGTTACGGTACCATCTGCAGGTGCTGCATATGGTTACGATGTCTGGAATAATACCTTGTTTGAAGTGCTGGCTGAGCCGGGAGAAGGTGGAACCGCGCTCCAATTGGAAGTTCCGCCGTATCAGAGTGTGGTCGTTGTGTTTGACGCCGCCGGAGATGCAGGGATTAGCCCGCCGCCTGCCTATGAAGAGGAGCTGGTCCTGACGGACGGCTGGAGGATGAGCCTGGCTTCTGCTATTGAATATCCGCATTTTCATGATGAGCAGGCCATTTCCGGGTTCACCAGTGTAGGCCTGCAGTACCCTGAATTTTCAGGCTTTATCCGGTATGAGACCGAGCTGGAAGTTCCGGCGTGGAGCCGGGCGGCGCTGGTGATTGAGGATGCTTTTGAAGGCGTAGAGGTGTTTATCAATGACCAGTCCGCAGGAATTCAGGTAGCCCCGCCGTTCAGGTTTGATATCGGCCGGCTGCTGCACCCGGGAACCAATAAGGTACGGATCGAGGTGGCAACCACTCTGGAGCGTGAGCAGCATTTCTCGCCGCACAATCAGGGCAGCATCTTTGCCGCTTTTATCAAAGCCCCGTTCTTCCAGCCGACAGGTATTACCGGGGAAGTTAAAATGACAGGACAATACTAATATCATTGCCTGAATTCCGAATAAACCGGCCTCTGCTTTTTTAGAGGGAGCCGGTTTTTTGCTGTGTTTTTCCAGTATTACACCCACCCTTAACAAGTGAAAAAAGGCTCAATCTAAATCGAAAAAATAATGAATTTTAGCACCAAAAAAACGACTAAAGTACCATAAAGCCTAAAAAGAAAGCGTTATCATAATGCTGTAACCAGGACGTGAAATACCCGGGAGTGCTTACTGGCTTGGATTACCGTTCATCTGATTCGGAATCTTGAAAGGAAGTGTGTAAGTGTGGGGCAAATTGTAAACAAACAGGTCATCAAGCAGCAAAGAGCCGCCGGTAAAGCAGAAAGAGAGAAAAAGTACCGCCGTGCAAAAGCCTGGCAGATGGCAGTCTATCCGATCGGCGGATTCGGCCATAATGCCTTTATGTTCCTGATGGGTCTTGTATCCTATTATGCTGCCGGCATTGTCGGGCTGGGCACGGTGGTGGCTTCATTGATTATTACCGGCTCCAGAATTATGGATGCGGTTACAGATCCGGTGATGGGCATTCTGCTGGACAGAACCAACGGAAGATTCGGAAAGGTCAGGCCGGCTCTGGCCATCGCCTATATCCTGATGGCTTCCTCAACGCTGCTGCTGTTTTATACCAATCACCTTGTGCCTGACGGCTTCAAGATCATTTATTTTATATTGTTATATTTCGTGTTTATTATCGGCTATGCGATGTCCCAGATTTCACTCAATATCGGTAACGCGGTCATTACAAACGATCCGGAGCAGCGTCCGCTGTTCGGCGGGCTTACGATGATTTATACAATGATTTTTTACACAGGCGCCTCTGTCTATCTCTCCTTTTATCTGACCGGTAAGTATGGCGGCTATACCCAAGTCGGCCTGTTCCAGGAAATGACCCTCTCAACCGTAATAATCGCCGGCATCGCCTATATTATGGCCATTATCGGCATTGCCTCCAAGGACCGCAGTGAAAACTACGGCACAGGCAAAGAACACAAAGCCATTAAAGTAAAAGAAATCTGGCCGCTCCTGAAGAGTAACCGTCCACTGCAGATGTATGTTGTTGCTGCGTCGATTGATAAGCTCAGCCTGCAAATTGCCGGCAACCAGATTGTGAACGTTATGCTGTTCGGCATCGTAATCGGTAATTACAGTCTGATGGGCACAACCAACGCAATCGGGATGATTCCGAATATTCTGGTGCTGGTGTTCGGAATCCGTTATTCCATGAAATTCGGCTCCAAGAAGGGCTTTGTCATCGCTACCTGGTTATGCATCATCAGCTACAGTCTATTATTGCTGCTGCTGTGGCTGGGTGATCCCGCTCAGATCCGGATGAACAATATGGGCTTTATGACGATCAGCTTTATGGTGCTGTATCTGGTCGGCGGAGCGGTAAGGTATGTAGGTTCCGGTCTGATGATGCCGATGCTGGCAGATGTGATTGATTACAGCGCGTATAAATCCAACCATTATGCTCCAGGCCTGATTTCTTCTGTATACGCATTCATTGATAAAGCGGTATCCTCGCTGCAGCAGACCTTTGTCGGAATTATGCTGGCTTTTATCGGCTTCAAAACCGCATTTCCTGATGTGGACACCCCTTACTCCGGCAAAATCTTTTGGATGACCATGTTTCTGGCGAGCGGAGTGATGCTGTTAGCATGGATCATCTCGCTGATTGCGATGAGATATTATGAGCTGGATAAGGACCGTATGGCTGAAATACAGGAAGAGCTTGAGGCACGCCGCCGGGCTGCCGGAATCTAGAACAGGAGGAAGAAGAGAATATGACGGATTTTACGAGTGTACAGGATAAAACAGTGATCGTAACAGGTGCAGCAGACGGACTGGGTGAGGCGATTGCAAAATGTTATGCAGAGAACGGAATGAAGGTTGTCGTATCAGACATCAATGCGGAGAAAGGGCAACAGACCGTCGATCAGATCAGGTCGCAGGGCGGGGAAGCCTCCTTTTTCAGAGCCGATGTCAGCAGTGAGCAGGATATTATTGATATGATCGAATTTACGGTTAGCACCTACGGCCGTCTGGACGGTCTGGTGAACAATGCGGGGATTGCCGCCCCCAACCGGCCGCTGCATGAATACTCGGCAGAGGAGTTCGACAGGGTTACTGCTGTAGATTTAAAAGGGGTGTTCCTCGGTATGAAGCACGGGGTTCAGGCGATCCTGAAATCCAAATCCCCAGGCGGCTTCATCGTCAATATTGCTTCTCTGGCCGGCATACTAGGCAACAGCTCAATGGGACTGTATACCTCTTCCAAACACGGGGTTGTGGGTCTGACTAAGAGTGCAGCTCTCGACTATGCCCCGTACAATGTTACCGTTAACGCCATCTGCCCGGGCACCTTCCGGACGGCGATCTGGGGGCAGGCCCCTGAAGCGGTTATTCAGGATTTTGCCAAAATCATCTCCCCGAACGCCAAGCTCGGCGACCCGCGCGAAATCGGCCATCTGGCCCTGTTCCTGGCCTCTGATCTGGCGCGTTATATCAGCGGTGCCGCTATTCCTATAGATGCGGGTGCCAGTGCGGGCAAGCTGACTCCAACGAAGTGGGAGCATCCGGAGATTTTGGAGTAGGCCGAGGGTGAATAATACTATACCAATATACAGCCGGGCCCTACAGGGTCCGGCTTCCGGTATTTTTACCCGGAGGAAAGATCATGAATTTACCCCCAAAAACACTTAAAAACCCCTGTTTTTTTATTGACTGATGATAGTATATTTCAAGTAGAAGCACAAGGCTGCGCACATCCTGTAATATAAACGGAACAATAACAAAGGCAGGTCACCTATGAAACGAAATCACTGGATACACAAACGGGTTGTCAGAGTACGAAATATGAAGCTGCAAAATAAGCTGATGCTGGGCTATTTACTGGTGTGTGTTATTCCCTTGTCATTTGTAAGCGCGTTCATATTTCAGCAGTCAGCCAGAGGACTGGAGGATTCCTCCGAGGAGTTCGCTTCACTGTATACGTCGCAGATCCGGACAACCCTGAACGAATTTTTGAAGGAATACGAAGAGGTTACGAAGTCGGTGCTGGTTGATAACGATCTTATTTACAGTCTCGGCGAGGCGGAGAATCTGCCTTTTGACAAGGTGATTGACCAGCGGCTGGCGGTGCAGCGGCTCCTGATGAGATTAGCTCTGCTTAAATCTGAAATGAGCAGCGTGATGCTGGTGAGCAGGGATGACAGTGTATATCAGTTTAGTAATTCAACCAACAAGGTTGATGAAAAGGAGCTACTCGTCCAGGAATGGTATACGAGGCTCCGGGACTCCGGCGAGACCTTCTTTATAACCGGCCTGCATGACCGTTCCTATTATGAGGATAAAGAGGAAGGTGCGGTAGTGACTGCGGGAAGAGTGCTGTTCAGCTCGGACGGGGCCTATGCGGGCATGCTGCTGATTGATCTGGACCCGTTTACCCTGCTGCAGCTCGATCATGAGTTTATACTGGCCCGGGACAAGTACGGGATCAGTGTTGTCATAACGAACCTGCAGCAGCAGATCGTCTACCACTCTGATGCAGCGAGCGGAAGGCTGTCCTGGAAGCAGCTGCTGGATTCGAGCGAGCAATATCTCCAGGACAAGAAGGATGAGGATCATATTGTGCTGCTGAGCAGTACAGCCCAGGGAGAGCTGCTGATCCGGACGGATATTCCCCGCTCCATGCTGCTGCAGAAGATTAATCAGATTAAGGTCATGACTGTCATCGTCATTCTGACAAGCTGTCTGGTCATCATGCTGTTCTCCTTTGGTCTGAGCTATACGATAACGAGGCCGATTAAGGCGCTGCGCAGAAGCATGAAGCAAGCTGAGGTGGGACAATATCTTGCGATCGAAAAAGAGCAGGGGGGTGATGAGATCGGCAGTCTCGTGCACAGCTACAACAAGATGATTATAACGATCCGAACCCTGATTGAGGATGTATACATCGGGGAAATCAAGCAGCGCCAGGCTAAATTTATCGCGCTTCAGAATCAGATCAATCCCCATATGCTCTACAATACGCTGGAATCGATCCGGATGAAGGCGCTGGTCAAGGATGACGACGAAACGGCAGACATGATTAAAATATTGGCCCGCATGTTCCGGCTGACCTTGAATAAAGAGGGCAGGCAGCACTCCGTAAGGCATGAGCTGGAGTATACGGCCAATTATCTGCAGCTGCAAAATATCCGGTTTGACCATTCCTTCAGGCTTGAGCTGAACATTCCTGATGAGATGCTGGATTGCAGCATCATTCCGCTTGTATTCCAGCCGATCGTGGAAAACAGCATTAATCACGGATTTGAAGACTACAGCCGCATTATGACCATTACCATCGAAGGTCATTGGACAGATGAGAGGGAGATGCTGCTGCGGATAACGGATGACGGTGCCGGGATGAGTCCGGACAAGCAGGTACAGCTGCTTGCTGCTCTGGAGGGGGCGGATTCCCATAAGTACAAGCTTGAGGATGTAAATGATCAGCCGGAGAAGGGACTTGGCCTGCAAAATATCGCAGAACGCATCAAGCTGCATTATGGAGAAAAATATTATCTGACGATTGTTGCCGGAATCCAGGATGGAACGTCCATTGAAGTCCTGATTCCGGGGAGCAGGAGGGACCAGGGATGAAAATTGTTGTGATCGATGATGAGAAGGGCATTGTGGAGGGCATTAAAAAGCTTATCGGGCGCTATCTTCCCGATTGCAGAGTGGCTGGCACAGCATACAACGGACTCGAAGGCTTCGAGCTGATCCGGCGGCTAGAGCCGGACATTGCCATTACGGATATCCGCATGCCCAAAGCAGACGGGCTGGATATGATCAAAATGGCAGTGGATGCCGGTATACAAACGAAGTTTATCCTGCTGAGCGGCTATGCCGATTTTGAGTATGCACGAAGAGGAATGAAGCTGGGTGTGCAGTTCTACATCAACAAGCCCGTTGAGGAGGAGGAGCTGCGCAGCAGCGTGAACCAGGTGATCGAGACGATCCGGGCTGACAAGCTCAGAACGCAAAAGCTGGATGAGCTGAAGCATGAGGTCAGCAGCCGGATGCAGGAGGAAACACTGCGAGACATCATCGATATCGGGCCTGATCATACGGAGCTTGAGGCAGAGCTGCTGCGCGAAGCGCAGATTCCTACAGCAGGAATCTGGTTCACTTCCTTGCTGCTGGATTTCGGCAGCAGCACCGGTCAGCTGAAAGAAACGGGCTTCCAGCCGCTTTTCCGGCTGATTGACCTGACGCTCCGGCACTATCATAAAGTGTACCGCTTCCGTTACATGGGGCCGCAGATTGCGGTGGTCATTGCCCATAACAGTACCATTCCGTACGTACGCCTGCTTCATGCGGTGCAGGGCCTGAAGCAGGCCTTGGCCTCTGAGCTGAATCTTCCGGCCTGCATCGGCCTCGGTACCGTCTATAAGCGGGCTTCGGGCATCAGCCAATCCTTTGAAGAGGCGCGTAATGCACTGAGCTATAAGGTGATTAAGGGAGGAGATCCGGTCATCTCCTACAGTGAGATAATCAAACTCGCCGGCTGCAGCCAGCCGGTCCCGGAAGAGCTGATTATCAGGCTGGAAGAGGCGCTGGATAACATGAATGAGGACGAATGTGTGGCTGTCATCAGAGAGATGTTCCGCGTTATGGCTGAGGGGCCGGGGATGAATCCGGCGGAGCTGCAGCAATCGTGCCTGAATATCCTGCTGTCCAGCATCCGGAAGTTGTCCTTCCAGCAGCTGCAGCAGAATGAGCTGGTAGGCCGCCATATTTTGTCTCTGGAGGGAATCTCCCGGTTTCAGACACTGGAGTATCTGGAGGAATGGATGATCCAGGTCATCCGCGGGGTAATTGCATTCAAGGCGGAGCATGATCTGTCCCGCAAAAAAGACGTCATCTCCGAGATTAAGGCGTACGTATCCAAGCATTACAATGAACAGATCAGTCTGGCCGATCTGGCTGCGAGGTTCTTTATCAGCCCGTACTATTTGAGCCAGCTGTTTAAACGGAAGACGGGCGGAAATTATCTGAATTATCTGACCCAAACCCGGATCGACAAAGCAAAGGAGCTGCTGGAAAATACAGATTTGAAGGTATATGAGGTCTGCCAGAGGGTCGGCTATACGGATACCCAGCATTTTGCCCGAATGTTCGAAAAGCTGACAGGCTGCAAGCCGCGGGAGTTCCGGCGGAATCTGCCGGGCGGCTGACCGGGGAAAACCACTTCCTGCAGGAGTGGTTTTTAACTTAAAAATAGCATGTTTAAACTTAAAAATGACTAATTGTAGAGCAGTTGTGCAAATTATATTATTGCTATTGTAAGCGGATTCAATAAATAGCCTGTTAAGGGGGAGAAACATGAAATTTAAAAAGATCGGGTTAATACTGGCAACCGGTGCCCTGGCCATTACCGCTGTAACCGCTTGTGGCGGTAACAACAATGCCGGAAATTCTGCCGCTGATAACCAGAGCCAGAGCCAAAACCAGAGTGCTGCCGGAGACGAGATTGTTGACATCGAGGTCTGGGGCACCAACATTGGCTACAAGCCGATTGAGAAGGGGAGCAAGCTGTACGAATTCTACAAGGAAAAGCTTGGCGTCGGCGTCCTTCATCCGTATGTGGAGTGGAACGGGGGGACGAATTACCTGAACCAGCTGAACCTGAAGATTGCCGCCAACGAAATGCCGGATCTGTTCCTGCCGCAGCAGGGACTGGAAGACAGCCTGGCGAAAAACGGTGCGCTCGCCGATCTGACAGATCTGCTGCCTGAATACGCGCCGAACCTGTGGAATGCCATCCCGCAGGACATGTGGGATATCGTCAAAGCCAATGACCCTACGGGCCAGGGCAAGATCTATTACATCCCGGGGATGGTGGACTACGGAAGATATGCCGGCATGATCCGCCAGGATTGGCTCGACAAGCTGGGCCTGCAGATGCCGACAACCCAGGAGGAGTACGAAAAAGTTCTGATTGCATTCCGGGATCAGGATCCGAACGGTAACGGACAGCAGGATGAGCTTCCTACAGGCGGACGGGAGCAGGCACGCTGGATGGATCATCTGTTCGCAATGTATGGTGTAGCGATGTTTGAAGGCTATCCGGACTGGGATATCTATGACGGTGAGCTGACCTACTCTGCCGTAACCCCGAACATGAAGGCTGCGCTAGAGTACATGGCCAAGCTGTATCAGGAAGGCCTCATGGACAAGGAATCGCTGCTGAATTCCAAAGATAAGTGGGACGGCAAAATCCATGCCGATAAAGTCGGAAATTACTTCCACTGGGTTGAATCCGGCTATCTGCCTCTGGAAAATCTGTTCAAGAACACAGGGGTAAAGGCTGAATTTACAGTGCTGCCGGTTCCGAAGGTTGAGGGCTATGAAGGCTTCTATACATGGAAACGCTTTACGCCTCCTGCCTGGGTAGTGAAGAACAACAAGGACGAGAAGAAGCTGATGGCTACCCTGAAGCTGCTGAACAATATGTATGATCCGAAGGTCTGGAAGGACTTGTATCTCGGAGTAGAAGGCATGCACTATACGATGAAGGACGGCCAGGCAACCAGACTGCCGGACGACAAGAGTACACAGGAAAATCTGATTCTCGATCCGTATGCCAAAATATCTACGCTTGATTTCATGATGGATCTGAATAAGAGCACAGCTTCCGAAGACCGGATGTGGGCAATTGACCAGGTGAACCGCAATATGCAGGAAGCCCAGAAATATGCCAAGGTGATCGCCGGTGACGGTATGCCGGCCAGCGTATACGACGGCTATCCGGATATTAACAACCGTACACTCTATGTAGAGTATGCCAGCAAAATTATCCTTGGGCAGTATCCAATCAGCAAATTTGACGAGTTCGTCGAGAAATGGAACAAGTCCGGCGGCGAAGAGGTAACCAAGCGGGCCAGAGAATGGTACGCGAAGATCAAGAAATAGGCGCTATTGCTGCAAAAGTCCGCCCGGCGTCTGCTGCCGGGCGGATTTATTTTTATCAAGGAGAGTGGAGCTACATGACTTACCTGTGCAATCCGCTAAACATCGAATACAAATACCAGATAGTTGAGTTTATGGGCAAGCGAGGGGCATTCAGGGAAGCGGCTGATCCTACCCTGATTATTTTTCACGGAGCGTACTATCTGTTTCCGTCTATGACTGCGGGATTTCTGACAAGCACCGATCTCACCGCCTGGACCTTCCATCCGCTTGAGGGTGTGCCTGTGTACGACTACGCACCTGATGTGCGGGTCATCGGTGACTATTTGTATTTCTCCGCCTCGGATAAATCCAAAAATTGCTCGTTCTACAGAACCAAAGATCCGGTGAACGGTGATTTTGAAGAAATACCAGGGAGCTTTCCCTTCTGGGACCCTAACCTGTTCCAGGATGAGGACGGAAGACTGTATTTCTACTGGGGATGCTCCAATGTTACGCCTATTTACGGCGTAGAGCTTAATCCCGGGGACATGCAGCCGTTATCAGACCCCATTGCCCTTATTCATGGAAACTCCGGTGAGCTGGGTTATGAAAGAAAGGGCGAAAATCATATTGAGGATGGAACCGCTCCTTATATTGAAGGAGCGTGGATGGACAAGCATAACGGGACTTACTATCTGCAATATGCCAGTCCGGGTACGGAGCATAATATTTACTCGGATGCGGTCTATATTTCAGATAAACCGCTGGGCCCGTTCAGATTGGCGGACAATAATCCCTTCTCTTATAAGCCCGGCGGCTTTATGCCGGGAGCCGGGCATGGCTCTACACAGGCGGACCATTACGGCAATCTGTGGCATATTTCTACGATGCGGATCAGCATGAACCACTTGTTTGAAAGAAGGATAGGCTTGTGGCCGGCGGGGTTCGACAGTGACGGCGACCTGTTCTGCAACCAGCGCTTCGGCGATTGGCCGTACCGGCTGGAGCAGAGGCGGATGGACCCATGGAGCAAGCCTGAATGGATGCTGCTCTCTTATAACAAGCCGGCCGCAGCTTCATCCTCAGAGCCGGGTTATGAGCCCTCCAGGGCGGCAGATGAAAATGTTCAGACCTGGTGGAGAGCCGGCTCCAGCCAACCGGGGGAGTGGCTGGAACTGGATTTGAAGCAGGAATGCAGCGTACATGCGGTGCAGATCAATTTTGCGGATGACCGGCTGCAGGTTGACCTTCCGGCAGAAGCCGTGCTGCAGAAGAACCGCTATATTGTCCGGAAGCAGTTCTTCACCCGCTGGCTGCTGGAAGGCTCACTGGACGGCGTGGAGTATTTTGTAATGGAGGATAAGACAGAAGCTGCTACAGATCTGCCGCATGATCTGATTGTGCGGGAAGAAGGAATCACAGCCCGGTTTATCCGGTGCACCGTAATGGAGCTGCCGTTCGGCCAGCAGGCCTGCATATCCGGGCTCAGGGTGTTCGGGAAGGGGACGGGAGAGCTGCCTGAACAGACTAGCGGAGTAGTAACTGTGCTCGAGAATAAGCTTGATCTTCACGTACGCTGGGACGGGAGTACAGCTACAGGATACAACGTGCTCTGGGGTTATGCAGCGGACAAGCTGTATCACAGCCATATGGTATTCGGGTGCAAAGATGTAATGATCGGTGCACTGATCGCAGACCAGCCGGTATATGTGCGGGTAGACGCGTTCAATGAAACCGGTATCACTGAGGGCTGGATACACCGGGCGGTCTAGCCGGAGGCGGCGTCTTCATTCTGTTGAAAATGACCCTGAATGAACTTAAAAACGCCCAATTGAGACGTTATCGGACTGGGCATATAGTTACATTGTAAACGAATTCAACGTCTGGATAATGGGGGGAACACTTTGAAATTTATTGCATCTCATCAACTGAAGGTGTACTGGCCGCTGTATGTCATGGCGATCCCGGGAATGATCTTTCTGATCGTATTCAAATTCATTCCGCTGGCCGGTGCTGTAATCGCCTTCAAAGATTATTCCGTATTCCAGGGGTTTATAGACAGCCCCTGGGCAGGGTTCAAGCACTTCGAAACCCTGCTGAAGCATCCCGATTTCCTGCGAGTATTCAGCAACACGCTGCTGCTGGGCCTGTTCAAGCTTACCATTGTATTTCCGATTCCTGTGCTGCTGGCCATGATGATCAATGAGATCCGGAAATCGGCGCTCAAAAAAGGAATTCAGACTGCGCTGTACATTCCGCATTTTCTCTCCTGGGTTATCGTAGGCGGTATTCTCTTCGATTTCTTTTCCTTAAGCGGGATGTTTAACATTGTCCTCGGATGGTTCGGCAGCGAGCCTGTCCTGGCGATGCAGGAAAGCGCATACTTCCGGCCGATTTATGTACTCGCCTCCATCTGGAAGGATGCAGGCTGGGGCACCGTCGTCTATATGGCGGCCATCAGTGCCATTGATCCGCAGCTCTACGAATCAGCGATGATCGATGGAGCCTCCCGATTCCGGCAGATCCGGCATATCACCTTCCCGATTCTTCTGCCTACGGTGCTTGTACTGTTCCTGCTGGATATCGGGAACTTCCTGGATCTCGGCTTCGATCAGGTCTACAACCTGCTGACGCCGATGACCTACAACGTCGGGGATATTCTCGATACCTATGTATTCCGCACAGGTATTCAGCAAGGGCAATACAGCTTCGCCACGGCAGTAGGCCTGTTCCAGTCCGTTATCGGATTTATAATGGTCTACACCTTCAACAAGCTGTCTAAAAAGGTTTCAGACGGGGGGCTCTGGTAAGATGCTTACATCAAGAAGCGAAAAAGTATTTGTAGGAGTAATCACCGGGCTGCTCATTCTTTTCTCGGTTGTGGCCTTGATTCCGCTGGTGTCCGTTATTTCAACTTCGTTAAGCTCGAAAAGTGCGGTGGACATGAACCTGGTCACCCTGTGGCCGAAGCAATTTACGTTTGACTCCTGGAGTTATATTATCGACCGTCCCGACCTGTGGAGATCGTTCTTTCTGACCCTTACCACAACGCTCAGCGGTACGGTGCTGGCCCTGCTGATGACCGCCTTGTTCGCTTATCCGCTGTCCAAGCCGGAATTCCGCTGGGGTTCGGTCATTATGATGGCTGTTGTTATCGCGATGATCTTCAAAGCGCCGATTGTGCCTTACTTCCTGACGGTACGGGGCATCGGCCTGTATGATAATCCGCTGGTGCTGATCATCCCGCATATTCTGAATCCGTTCAATCTGATCATTATGCGGACCTTCTTCAAGCAGTTCTCCAAGGAATTGGAGGAAGCGGCCTTCCTGGAGGGCTGCGGATATTTCCGGATGCTGTTCCAGTTCGTGCTCCCGCTGTCCAAGGCAGTGCTTGCAACGCTCGCCTTGTTCTACGGCGTGGTACTGTGGAATCAGTTCCAGCATCCGCTGTTCTTCCTGCAGGACACCAGCTGGTTCCCGCTGCAGATCAAGATCCGCCAGTTCATTACCGACGACAGCGTGATTATGGCAGGTGCCGCTTCAACAGCCAATCTCAACTACAACGAGCGCACGTTAAGAGCGGCAACCGTAATTTTTGCCATTGTTCCGATTATTGTGGTGTATCCGTTCCTGCAGAAGTATTTCGTTAAAGGTGCGATGATCGGCTCGGTAAAAGGATAATCAGGTGAAAAGTATGAGGCATACGAATTTAGTCTGCAGGAGGTATATATGAGCAGTCGTATAACAGAAGTGCTTCAGGGCCGGGAAGAGAATTATATTCTTCCGTTTCTCTGGCAGCATGGGGAAGAAGAAGAGATGATCCGGGAGGAAATGGCCCGGGTTCACGAATCGGGCATCGGGGCGGTCTGTATCGAGGCCCGGCCGCATCCGGATTTTCTCGGACCGAAGTGGTGGCTGGATATGGACATTATTATGGACGAGGCGCGCAAGCGCGGAATGAAGGTGTGGCTGCTGGATGATGACCATTTTCCGACCGGGCATGCGGCAGGCAAGGTAAAGGAGGCGCCGGAGGAGCTGCACCGCAAATTCCTGGGTGAACGTTATGTGGATACGGTTGGACCTGCGCCGGGGGCTTCTCTGCTGGTCGATACGCTGCTGATGACAGGACTCCGGCCGACGATCTCTCTCAGAACAAATGCCAGCGGCCGGAACAAGCTGATCTCTGTGACCGCCGTCCGCCGCGACCCTGTAAGCGGGGCATTGCTCAGTGAATCCATCGACCTTACAGACCGCATACAGGCAGGTATCGTTTACTGGGATATTCCTGAAGGATATTGGCGGGTCTTTGTTATTTCGGAGGACAACCAGGGCGGCAGTGAAAAGCAGGCGGATTACTTGAACCCGCTGGACCGGGCATCTGTCCGGATCCTGCTCGATACGGTTTATGAGGCAATCTATGAGCGTTATAAGGATGATTTCGGGCAGACCTTTGCCGGCTTTTTCTCGGATGAACCGGGCTTTTACAATGACAAGACGACATTTGATTTCGAATCCCGTCCGGGCAAAGCCGGAGTATCGCTCCCTTGGAGCAGTGACATGCCGCCTCTGCTGGAGCAGGCTTTGGGCGGGGATTACCGCAACCAGCTGCATCTCCTCTGGCATGACGCGGGCGAACAATCGGACAGAGTCCGTTACAGCTACATGAATATTGTCAGCAGGCTGTATGCGGAGAATTTCTGTAATCAGCTTGGAGATTGGTGCAGAGCGCGCGGGGTGGAGTATATCGGACATGTGCTTGAAGATAACAATGTTCACGCCAGACTCGGTCCCGGCGCAGGACATTTCTTCCGGTCCATGTGGGGGCAGGATATGTCAGGCCTTGATGTGGTGCTGTGGCAGATCGTTCCCGGCTTCGATGAAATTTCCTTCCGCTCGGCTTCAGGCGTGACAGACAGTGAATTTTTCCACTATGGCCTGGCCAAGCTCGGGGTATCGCTCGGGCATATTGATCCGAAGAAGCAGGGCCGGACGATGTGCGAGGTCTATGGTGCCTACGGCTGGACCGAAGGCCTGAAGCTGATGAAGTGGCTGACGGATCATATGCTGGTGCGCGGTGTGAACCGGTTTGTGCCGCATGCTTTTACCCAGAAGCCGTTCCCGGACCCGGACTGCGGCCCTCATATGTATGCAGGCGGGAAGAACCCGCAGTACCGCTACTACGGTTATCTGAACCGGTACATTAACCGGATCAGCCATCTGATTTCAGGCGGCAGACATGTGGCAACCGCAGCCGTCCTGTACCATGGGGAAGCGGAGTGGTCAGGGGAAGCGATGTATTTCCATAAGCCGGTAAGGGTGCTGCTGCAGCATCAGATCGACTGTGAGGTGCTTCCGGCTGATATTCTGCTGGATGAGGCGAAGGTTAAAGACAGTAAGCTGCATGTTAACCTTGAGGAATATCAGTGCCTAATTATCCCGTATGCGGAGGCGCTTCCGGCGGAGCTGCTCCGGCAGCTGGCGGATTATGCGGGGCTGGGGCTGCCTGTGTACTTTGTAGATGGACTTCCGGTACGCTCCAGTGAGGGTACAGATGTGTCCGCTGCATTGTCATTCCTTTCTGCCTGCCCGAATGTGAAGATTAGCGGATTAAAAGGGCTTGCAGACATGCTTACCGCCGCTGGCTATTACGAAATTAAGGCAGACGGATACGAGCCGTATCTGCGGAATTACCATTATGTACATGAGGATTCGGATGTTTTTATGTTCTTTAATGAAAGCCCGCATAAAGTCATCTCCACGAAGGTTACCCTGCCTCTTGCTGGAGAGGGCGCGGTATATGGTTATGACGCCTTCCGCAACCAGTTAACGCTGATGGAGCCAAGCGGCGAATCAGGAGCAGCAACAGTGGAGCTTGAGCTTCATCCGTATGAATCCATCGTGCTGCTTTACGGCGCTGTACTTGCAGATTGCTCTGCTGAACGGGCATGGACTGCGGACGGGCCGGAGCTAACGCTGCAGGGCGAATGGACGGTTTCCACAGCTGTTTCGGAGTCCTATCCTGCGTTTGACGCGCCGGTCACGTTAAAAACATTACAAAATATGAGCGCACCGGACCTGCTGCCGGAATTCTCCGGAACGTTCCGGTATGAAACGGAGTTCGAGTGGGAGGATTCTGCTGACAGCATATTACTTGAGCTGGGAGAAGTTTACGAAACGGCGGAAGCATGGATCAACGGCCAGCCTGCAGGCCTGTGTATCTGTCCTCCGTACCGGATGGAGGTAACCGGGGCCATCCGCCAAGGAACCAATACGCTCGTTGTTGAGGTTACCAATACGCTGGCTAAGGATCAGCAGGATTTCCTGTCTGCCTTTGCCCAGCAGGACCCGAGCGGGCTGATCGGCCCGGTGACAGTAACGCCGCTGCGGCGTCTGGTGAAGGAGGCTTAGGGATGAACGTCATTACGAATCCTGTGCTGCGCGGATTTAACCCCGATCCGTCGATAGTCCGCGTAGAGGATGATTATTACATTGCTACGTCCACCTTTGAATGGTTTCCGGGCGTGCAGATTTACCACTCCAGGGATCTGATGAACTGGAGGCTGCTGAAACGGCCGCTGGACCGGATATCCCAGCTGAATATGGCGGGTAACGGGGACTCCGACGGCGTATGGGCACCCTGCCTGACCTATGACAACGGCCTGTTCTATTTAATTTATACCGATGTGAAGTCGCACAAGGGTGCTTTCAAGGATACCCATAATTATCTGGTGACCGCTTCCAGCATAGAAGGGCCGTGGTCCGATCCGGTCTATCTGAACAGCAGCGGATTCGACCCGTCCCTGTTCCATGATGAGGACGGCCGGAAATGGCTGCTCAACATGCGCTGGGATTTCCGCAAGGGGAAGAACAAATTCGGCGGCATCGTTATCCAGGAATATTCAGAGGCGGAGAGACGGCTGATTGGCCCGGTTACGGCGATTTTTGAAGGTACGGAGATCGGCTTTACGGAAGGCCCGCATCTGTATAAGCGCAGCGGTTATTACTACCTGCTGACAGCAGAAGGCGGAACAAGGTACAAGCATGCCGTTACGATGGCCCGCTCTGCTACCCTGCTGGGACCGTATGAGGTAGATTCGCATAACCCGATGCTGAGCAGCGGCGGCCATCCGGAGCTGCTGCTCCAGAAGGCCGGTCACGGGTCGCTGATAGAAACCCCGTCCGGGGAATGGTACATGGCCCATCTGTGTGCAAGGCCTGTAGACGGTTTTCACTGTATTCTGGGCCGGGAAACGGCTCTGCAGAAGTGCTACTGGGATGAAGAGGACTGGCTGCGCCTGGAAGGGGGCGGGAATGTCCCATCTGCCCGGGTAAAGGCACCAGCCCTGCCGCCTTACCTGTTCGCAGCGGAGCCGGAAAAGGATGAATTCGACGGGCGGCAGCTGGGAGACCAGTGGAACACGCTGCGGATTCCACCGGGGCCGGACTGGCTCTCGCTCAGCGAGCGGCCGGGCTTCCTGCGGCTGAAGGGCATGGAGTCGCTGAGCTCCTGCCACCGGCAGAGCCTGGTTGCCCGCCGGCAGCAGGCATTCAGCGTTGAAGCGGAGACGGTGGTTGAATTCGCACCGGACAGCTTCCAGCAGATGGCCGGTCTAATCCTCTATTACAACACAGAGGATTATGTGTACTTACGGATCACACATCTGGAACAGCACGGCCGAGTAATCGGGATTATCCGGTCCGACCGGGGAGTATATGACGAGCTGCTTGAAGCGGACCTTCCCCTGCCGGACGCAGGTGCGGTGTATCTCAGAGCGGTGGTCAGCCGGGATACTCTGCAATTCTATTATGCGGTTGAAGCAGGCAGCTGGTCTCCAGCGGGCGGGGAGATCCACATCGCCCATCTCTCGGATGAGGCCAAGGAGCCGCTGCGTTTTACCGGAACCTTTATCGGGGTCTGTGTGCAGGATCTGGGAGGAACACGCCGGCATGCCGACTTTGATTATTTTATCTACAGGGAAATGGAGTGAACGGGGTGCCGATTATACAGTTTCCAGAGGATTTCCGCTGGGGGGCGGCTACGGCTGCCTATCAGATTGAAGGGGCGTGGAACGAAGGCGGGCGCGGCCTTTCGATCTGGGATACGTATGCGCATACGCCCGGCAAGGTCCGGAACGGCGACAACGGCGATACCGCCTGTGACAGCTACCACCGTTATGAGGAAGATATCGCTTATATCAAGGAGCTTGGCCTCCGCACCTACCGGTTCTCCATATCCTGGCCGCGGATTTTTCCGGACGGGACAGGTGAAGTGAACCGGGAGGGAATGGATTACTATCACCGGCTGGTGAACAAGCTGCTGGAGAACGGGATCGAACCGTTCTGTACCCTGTATCACTGGGATCTTCCGCAGGCGCTTCAGGACAAGGGCGGGTGGAAGAACCGCGATACGATCGGGGCGTTTGTCCGGTATGCCGATACGATGTTCAAAGCCTTTGCCGGCAAAATAAAGCTCTGGACCACCTTCAACGAACCGTGGTGTGTCTCCTTCAAAGCCCACTACATCGGTGATCTGGCTCCCGGCGAGCAGAATCTGCAGAGTGCGCTGGATGTCGCTCACCATCTGATGATCGCCCACGGCAGAACGGTGCAGCAGTTCCGGCAGAGTGGCGTTCCCGGCGAGATCGGCTACGCGCCGAATGTCAGCTGGCGCGAGCCGTTCAGCTCCCGGCAGGAGGACATCGCTGCCTGCGGCCGCAGAACCGGCTGGATGGTGGAGTGGTTTTTGGACCCGCTTTTCAAAGGTGAATATCCAGAGTTTATGGCAGAGGCCTTCGCAGCCCAAGGAGCAAGCGTGCAGATTCAGCCGGGCGATATGGAGGATATCCGGCAGCCGGTTGATTTCCTCGGAATTAACTATTACACCGGTTCGCTGGGACGTTATAAGCAGGGAAACGGACTGTTCGAGCTGGAGGATATTGACGAGGGCTATGAGCGGACAGACTTCAACTGGCCGATCTATCCGCAGGGCTTGTATAAAGTACTTGTGCATATTAAGGAACGCTACGGTGCTGTCCCGGTATATATTACGGAGAACGGAGCCTGTTATGACGGTGATCCGGTCCAAGGCAGATTGCGGGACGATAAACGTACCGGATACTTGAAAAAACATCTGCTTCAGCTGAAGCGGGCCATGGAGGACGGTGTGCCGGTCAAGGGCTATATGGCCTGGTCGCTGCTGGATAACTTCGAGTGGGCCGACGGATACAGCAGACGTTTCGGGCTGATTCATGTGGACTTCAACACATTGAAGCGGACGCCGAAAGCAAGCTTTTACTGGTATAAAAAAGTGATCGGGAACGGGTGGCTGGAGGTCTGATCCCCTTCCTGTTGTCTGCCACACAAAAACACGCAGCCCTGGCTGCGTGTTTTGCTGTTTAAAAAAGACTGCTCGTAACCTTATGCGTCAGATGCTCAATTCTCGGCTTCATCAGGCCATCGTTAATGGCGGATAGCTTGTCCGGCTTAAACAGCTGGATTTTTTTGAGCTGATAATAGTCCGTTAATACCTGCTCCACCGTCAGCTGATTGGTCATGAGATATTTAACATTCAACATTCCCCGCAGAAGCTCATCCTGCATAATGAGGATTTTACCGTTCAGATTATGAAAAAGGCCCCGCCGGATTCCCTCCTGATAGTAGGCCAATATCTGTTCTTCCCGCTGCTGCATGCCTTCAGTGAAACGGCTGTGCCATTCGGGGTAGCTGGTTTCGAGGTCCTTCAGGAAGATCTCTGTAAAATAGACAGTCAGCGAGACGGACTGCTCAAACAGTTGCTGAAACCGGATGCCGAAGCTCTCCTCAGACTCCAGCGGGGAGGAAGCCAGCTGTTCATTCATGTACCCAACAAAGCCCTCGACAATGTAGCCGATGATTTCTTCTTTCGTTGAAAAGTATTTATATAAAGTAGCCCTGCTGACCTCCGTTACTCTGGCGATTTCGTCCATCCGTACGGATTGCAGCCCGTTTTTCCGCAAATAGGGCAGCAGCTTGGCAATCAGCCTGGAGCGTGTTTCTTTTATTTTATCCAAATTCCTTACCGGTTTGTTCACAATCCAAAACCCCCTCATGCTGTATTATAACCTGAAAATTTATTTAATAGATTGAATGTGTACAAAATATACAAAAAACATTAAAAGTGTTTACTTTGTATAATTCGTATGCTAAGCTATCTCTCGAAGCTACTCCATGAAAGAGAGGGAAACGGATATGAAAACACAGAAGCTTGGAAATAGTGAGCTGGTCATTTCTTCTATGGGATTAGGCATGATGGGAATGTCTCCGGGCATATACGGCACTGTAGATGATGAAGAATCCATAAAAACCGTTCACCGCGCGCTGGAGCTGGGAGTTACGCTGCTGGATACCGCCGACACTTACGGGAATGGACATAATGAGGAGCTGCTGGGCAAAGCCTTGAAGGGCAGGAGAGAGCAGGCTGTAGTGGCCACCAAATTTACATTCGGACCGAACTGGGAGTTTATCGGAGGACATCCGGATTACGTGAAAAGAGCCATCGATGAGAGCCTGCACCGTCTTGGCCTCGATTATATCGATCTGTATTACCAGCACCGGGTAGATCCCAATGTGCCGATCGAGGAGACTGTAGGGGCGATGGCTGATCTCGTAAAAGCAGGTAAAGTCCGCTATCTGGGCCTTTCCGAAGCAGATGCTGCTAACATTCGCCGTGCGCATGCCGTGCATCCGATTTCTGCGCTGCAGACGGAATACTCCCTGTGGAGCCGTGATGTCGAGGAAGAAATTATACCTGCAGTCAATGAGCTGGGCATTACTTTTGTGGCCTACAGCCCGTTAAGCAGAGGGTTCATCACCGGAGAGCTTCAGAAATTTGAGGACTTCAAGGCAGATGATATGCGCAGAATCCTGCCGCGCTTCCAGGGAGACAACTTCCAGAAGAATGTAGATATTGTAGACAAGCTTGGAGAAATTGCCGCAGAAAAGAACTGCTCGGTTGCCCAACTCGCCATTGCCTGGACTATGGCCAAAGGGGCGGTACCGATTCCCGGAACCAAACGCCGGAAATACCTGGAGGAGAATGCGGGAGCTGACGAGATTCAGCTTACTGCTGACGACCTGGCGCGGATTGACGCGGTCAGCCCTAAGGCATTTGGGGGACGTTATCCGGGGGCGGAGTAACCATTATAGAGAAAGACAGACAGCCGCTTCCCGTTCGGGTAAGCGGCTGTTTTTTTATTGTAGCGGGGAGTGTACTGTCTACCTGAAGTGTGGCCTGCGTAATTTGTATGATGGCAGAGTGGACCGGTAATTTATTTGCAGATTGGCTCTTATAATGGAGCCAATCCATTCATATAATGGCTCAATGTTACTAGACTATTACCGGAGGAGTGCAGACTGATGTTTAAAGGTTTATCCGCATTTCCGCTTACCCCATTAGATGAAACAGGTATTAACGAAAAAGAGTTCACCCCTTTGATAGAACGCTTGGTTTCAGCAGGTGTGGACTCGATCGGAGTGTTGGGTTCAACAGGGAATTATGCCTATCTTACCCGGGCACAGCGTGAACGGGTTTTACAGCTTGCTGTCCAGGCTGCAGGCGGAGTACCTGTAATGACAAGCATAAGCGCGCTCCGGACGCTTGATGTGCTGCACTTGGCAGAGGATGCGCAGAAAGCTGGAGCAGGTGCACTTATGTTATCTCCGGTATCGTATCAGCCTTTAACGGATGAAGAGGTTTATCATCTGTATGAACAGGTGAACAGCAATTTGTCCGTGCCGCTCTGCGTATACGATAATCCCAATACCACACATTTTCGTTTCAGCGACGAGCTGCACGGCAGAATTGCTCAGCTTCCCCATGTCCGCGCAATAAAAATTCCCGGGGTTCCTGCCGGGGCTGAAGCAGCCAGTTTCCGTATAGGGAATCTGTGTGAACTCGTTCCATTCCGTGTGGCGCTTGGAATTAGCGGAGATCCAACTGCAGCAGCTGGTTTAAAGGCAGGCTGTGAGGTCTGGTTCTCAGTGCTGGGCGGCCTGCTTCCAAAAACCTGCATGCAGCTGACCCGTTTGACTCAGGCTGGACGGGAGGAGGAAGAGAAAGCGGAACAAATCTCATCATTGCTCGAACCACTATGGGGCTTATTCCGCCAATATGGAAGTCTGCGTGTTGCCTCAGCAATTGCACAGCAATTAGGCTTTATTTCAGAGCCGGCTCTTCCGCTGCCGCTGTTACCCTTGAGTCCAACTGTGAATGAGCAGCTGTCGTCAGCGCTACGGGAGATTACAGTGTTAGAAGAAAATTAGTTGGTCACTGTTCGCACCAAAAAGTCGCCTCCTTGGGGAGGCGGCTTTTGTTTTGTGTAACGTATGTGTAACCTATACCCCGGGCTAAAGTGGGAGATCCCACTAAATCGCCCCAACTACCGCAAACGAGCCTCACTAAGGGGGAAAATCCCCTTGAATCGCCTCATCTGTCCGCAAACGAGCCTCCCCAAGGGGAAAAATCCCCTTGAATCGCCTCATCTGTCCGCAAACGAGCCTCCCCAAGGGGAAAAATCCCCTTAAGTGCGCCCATCCACCTAATCAAAACAGCCCGTATCGGCTGTCCATCCTCAAACATATTGGCAACCTGTATATACAGGTTTAAACTATGTGAAGTGTTTAAGCTTGTATATACAAGTTTAATGATTGGGAGAGAACCAAATTTTGGAGGTGCTTCATTTGACACAGACCCGGTATTCGGAATGGTGGCGCCGGTCCACGGTATATCAGGTATACCCTAAAAGTTTTAAAGATACGACAGGCAACGGAACAGGAGATATTAAAGGGCTTACAGAGAAGCTGGATTACCTGCAGGAGCTTGGCATTGATATTGTCTGGCTGCAGCCGGTGTATGTCTCGCCGCAGTATGATAACGGTTACGACGTGGCCGATTATGAGGCGATCAACCCGGATTTCGGCACGATGGAGGACTTCGACGAGCTTGTGCAGGAGCTGCACCGGCGCGGTATGAAGCTGATGACCGATATTGTGGTCAATCATACCTCGGTTGAACATGAATGGTTCAAGCAGGCATCTTCAGGCAAGGACAACCCGTACCGCGACTATTATATCTGGAAGGACCCGGGACCGGATGGCGGGCTGCCGAACAACTGGCAGTCAAAGTTTGGCGGGCCGGCCTGGCAGTTCGACGAGGCGTCGGGACAGTATTTTCTTACCCTGTATGACAAAACTCAAGCAGATCTCAACTGGGAGAACGAAAAGGTACGCCGGGCAGTGAATAATATGATGCTATTCTGGGCGAAAAAGGGCGTTGACGGCTTCCGGATGGATGTCATTAACGTGATTTCCAAGGACCAGCGCTTCCCTGATGATGACGGCAGCGTGCCGCCGGGAGACGGACGCAAGTTCTACACCGACGGACCGCGGGTTCATGAATTCATCAAGGCGATGTACGATGAGGTGTTCGGGCCTTATGAGATGGTTACGGTTGGTGAGATGTCCTCGACGACGCTTGAGCATTGCATCCGGTATTCGAGTCCTGAGGAGCGGGAGTTCTCCATGACGTTCAATTTCCATCATCTGAAGGTGGATTATCCGAACGGGCAGAAGTGGGAGCTGATGCCGTATGATTTTGAGGCGATGAAACGGCTGTTCACGCAGTGGCAGACCGGAATGCAGCAGGGCGGAGGCTGGAACGCCTTGTTCTTCAACAATCATGATCAGCCGCGGGCCATTTCCAGATTCGCCGACGATAAGGCCTACCGTGTGGAAAGCGCGAAGCTGCTGGCGACAACGCTGCATGGCATGCAGGGTACCCCTTATGTCTACCAGGGCGAAGAAATCGGCATGCCGAACCCGATCTGGAAGGGGATTGAGGAATTCCGCGATATTGAGTCGCTGAACATGTACCGGATTTTGCAGGAGCAGGGTAAAAAGCCGGGGACCGCGCTCAGCATCCTTCAGGAGCGTTCACGTGACAATTCCCGGACACCGATGCAGTGGGATGACAGCCATAATGCCGGCTTCACTACAGGGACCCCGTGGATTAAGGTCGATGAGCGGTATCCCGATATCAATGTGCGCAAAGAGCTGGCCGATCCCGATTCCATCCTGCATCATTACCGCAAACTGATTGCCCTGCGCAAGGAGCATGATGTGTTTGTTCTGGGGAACTTCATAAGACTGGATGAGGCTCATCCTGAGGTGTTCGCTTATGCCAGACAGGCAGAGGGAGAGACACTGGTGGTCGTTTCGAATTTCAGCAGAAAAGAAGTCACCTTCCGCTTCGGAGACAAGCAATGGGGAGAGCTGGGCTGTGTAACCGGACAGCAGCTGCTGATCGGCAATACGTCAGAAGCTCCGGCCTTGGCACAGGACCTTCCGCTTAGTCCATATGCATCCTACATGTGGCTGATCCGCTAAACGGAAAGCATTTCGGCATCAATATTAATGAATCAGGTAAGGAGTGATCACATGGCTATAGACCGCAAAAATGTAGAGGATATCGTCCGGGCCGTCGGGGGCAAGGAGAATATCGAGGTTGCCACACACTGTGTAACCCGGCTGAGATTCTCGCTCTATGACGAGAGCAAGGTGGACAAGGAAGCGCTTGACCGCAATGACCTGGTCAAAGGGCAGTTCTCGACCCAGGGGCAGTTCCAGATCGTAATCGGACCGGGAACGGTCGATACCGTCTACGATGAAATGATCAAGATCACCGGCGGGTCGCGCGCCTCCAAGGATGAGGTGAAATCGGCGGCCGCCCGTAAGCAGAACCCGCTGCAGCGGGCGATCAAGACCTTGGCCGACATTTTTATTCCGATTCTACCGGCTATCGTTACCGCGGGTCTGCTGCTCGGGATTAATAATATCCTGACCGGACCGGGCATCTTCTTTGACGAAGAGTCGCTGGTTCAGGTCTATCCGGCCTGGAGCGACATCGCTTCCATTATCAATACCATTGCCAGCACGGCGTTTACGTTTCTGCCGGCACTGATCGGCTGGGCCGCAGTTACGCGCTTCGGGGGCAGTCCGCTGCTCGGGATTGTACTGGGACTCATCCTCGTACATCCGGATTTGCTGAGTGCCTACGGCTATGCCAACGCTTCGCTGGAAGGCACTGTGCCGACCTGGAATTTGTTCGGCTGGCATATCGAGAAGATCGGGTATCAGGGGCAGGTGCTGCCGGTGCTCGTCTCGGCTTATATTCTGGCCGTCATTGAAAAATTCCTGAATAAGCGTGTTCATGATTCGATTAAACTGCTGGTCGTTGCGCCGGTAGCACTCTTAATTACAGGTTTCCTGGCGTTCACTATCATCGGACCGCTTACGTTTGCCATCGGTAACGCGATTACGGACGGTCTGGTTTACATCTTCGACCACTTTGCACTGCTCGGAGGCCTGATCTACGGCGGATTGTATTCCGCTCTGGTCATCACCGGGATGCATCATACATTCCTGGCCGTCGATGTGCAGCTGATCGGCAGTGAGGGCGGCACTTTCCTCTGGCCGATGCTCGCGCTGTCCAACATTGCCCAGGGGGCTGCGGCTCTCGCGATGTTCTTCATCGTCCGGGAGCAGAAGACCAAAGGGCTTGCCGCAACCGCCTCTGTCTCGGCCTTCCTCGGGGTTACGGAGCCGGCGATCTTCGGGGTTAACATCCGCTACCGTTATCCGTTTTTCTTCGGGCTGATCGGTTCCGGTCTGGCCGGTATGCTGCTGACCCTGAATGATGTGCGTGCCTCGTCCATCGGGGTAGGCGGGATTCCCGGCTTCCTGTCAATTTTCCCGAACCAGTGGGGTGTGTTCTTCATCGGGATGGCGATTGTACTGATCCTGCCGTTTGCCGCTACTATGCTGTATGGCCGTATAGCTGTCCAGCGCGCTAAAAAGAATGAGCAGTCTGAAGCTGTCCAGACTGGTGCGGTAAGCGGAGCAAGTGAGCTCAGCAGCCGCAGCTCTGTCCAGGCGTCGCAGGAGCCGGTGAACATCCTGGAGCTGGCCGCACCGCTGAGCGGAACAGCAGTACCGCTGGAACAGGTTCCTGATCCTGCCTTTGCCGAGAAGCAAATGGGTGACGGGATCGCTATTGAGCCGACTGACGGGAAGGTTTATGCACCGTTTGATGCCACAGTGGCCCATGTGATCAAGAGCAAGCATGCGCTGATTCTTGAACATGCCAGCGGTGTTCAGGTGCTCATCCATGTCGGGATTAATACCGTAGCGCTCAAAGGCAGCGGATTTAACTCGCTCAAAAATATCGGCGACAAGGTCCGGGCAGGCGAGCTGCTGCTGGAGTTCGATATGGATGCAATCCGCGCCGCGGGTTATCCGCTGATTACGCCGATCATTATTCCTGCCGGGCAGGATATGGTGGAGCGGATTGAGGAGAAGACCGGACCGGCAACGGCCAAGCAGACCGGTATCCTGACTATTCATCTTAAAGGTTAAGCTAACCTTACCGGTAAAGAATGACTGCAGATGGACAGCCCTCCGGGGCTGTTTTTCTGTTACGCCGTGCCCCGAATTGAATCAATGCTTCCAGCGGCATTGCATGATACAATATAGGACGGTGATCAACATTGAGAGAAAATATCTATCTGCAAATCTATAATGAATACAGCAGCCGGATTCATTCCGGCCAGCTGCTGCCCGGAGCCAAGCTGCCGTCCGAGAGTGAGCTTGCTGAAAGCTACGGCACCTCACGGGAGACGGTGCGCAAAGCGCTTAATCTGCTGTTCCAGGAAGGATACATTCACAAAATCAAGGGCCGCGGCTCGTTTGTGCTGGATATGACCCGGATGGATTTTCCGGTGACCGGCCTGATTTCCTTTAAAGAGATGTCTGACACACTGGGCGTCCCGTCGCGGACACTGGTTGAAGAGACTCTGCAGGAGCCCGCCGGCCCCATGCTGGCCAGACAGCTGCAGATTCCGCAGGAGGTCCCGGTCTGGAAAGTAACCCGGGCCAGAGAGATTGAAGGGGAACGGATCATTCTGGACAAGGATTATTTCCGCGCGGATATTGTGCCGTTTCTGAGCAGGGAAATAGCCGCAGGCTCGATCTATGAATATCTGGAAGGGGAGCTCGGGCTGAAGATCAGCTATGCCAAAAAGCTGATCTCCGTGGAACCTACTACAGAAGAGGACCACCGGCTGCTTGATCTGAAGAAATACACGCATATCGTGGTCGTGCGGAACTATGTATACCTGGAGAACACCGTGCTGTTCCAATATACAGAGTCCAGGCACCGGCTGGACAAATTCCAGTTCGTGGAGTTTGCCAGACGGGTGCGGCGGTAAATACTCCATCAAAAAGAAGTACCCCAGAAGCCGGCAGGCTACGGGGTGCTTCTTTTTGATTTTCATAACTAACGAACAAGGCTTCATTCGGTGAAGCTTCTTAAAAAAAACCGCATCAAGCTTAAAAAAGCCGCATATGGGGCGCCTGCTTTCTATGGTACTATTGCAAGCGTATTCATAAAGAAACAGCCTTGCATTTCAACACAAAAGGAGAGCGATCATGAAACCTTACCTGAAGCCATTCTTATCCGCGCTGCTGTGTATCTGTCTGCCGGTGACTTCCTTTTTTACGGGCCCGGGAATTAACGCTGCGGCTGCGGCGGGGACAACGTTATCTTTTCCGGCGGCGCAGGATGCCTTTGTGTCCAATTTTAACGGTCAGGGCAATGCCCTGGGAACCAGCCTGAGTGCAGCCAAATTAATCTATGGAAAGTCCCGTCATGCTTATCTGAAGTTTGATTTATCCTCCATTGATACGGACCGGTATGATACAGGCGAAATGACGATGCAGCTGAGCTTCAGAAAATCGCATGCGCCGAATGAGCTGGTGTTTACAGAAAGTGAATCGGTCCTGCGTAATACGGATAAGGAATGGACCGTCACCAATGTTACGTATAACACCCGTCCGTATGATATTGCCGGCTCTCCGGCGGTCACCAGAGCAGTCTCGTCGACCAGTGAAGAGAATCTGACGCTAGATCTGTCTACTATTTTTCAAAATGCGCTAAACAACGGAAGAAAAGTAGTAAGTATTCATCTCACAACGGCAAAAGCGGAGGACAATACAGTTAGTGCCAGTGAGTTATTTTCCTCAAGAAACACATCCGGTTTTCCGGGACCTGTCCTGAATGTTACACTGGGTGATCCGGTTGTAAACGATGGAAGTGACAGAACGGCTCTGAACGGGCTGATTACGCAAGCAGAGCAATTAATTGAAACCGCATACACACGGGAAAGCTGGGCGATATTTATGGCGGCGCTTCATCAGGCCAGAGCATTAAGTATAAACGATGCAACGCAGGCAGAGGTTGACGAGGCCCGGTTAACACTGCAGACAGCGATGGACAATCTGGCGGTTATGGAGCTGCCGTCCCAAATTACCGGTCCAGACCTGGGAGATTACTATAGTAACAGCCAGACTGCGGCGATGATTCTAAAGATGAGGAATGGAGATGGGCAGTATGTAAAAGTAGACCCGGTTACGGAAAAGCTGTCGCTTACATCCGATCCCGCCGAGGCATCTGCGTTTGCCCTGTATGTGCTTGATTATTTTGCGACGGTGGAGCTTGAGGAGCCTGAGGCCGGAGCGACCAGAACGGCTTATTCCATAAAGTCGCTGGATACCGGGAAATATCTGACCATCCAGAACTATTTTACGGAAAAAGAGTTTCTGGACAATACCCACCGCTATTTCAATATGATCAGCGGCGCGGCGAGCGGCGTCAGCACGGACAGGACGTTTGAGATTAAAGCATCGGCAGTAGTAGCGGGGTGGAATGAGCGCTTTTATGTGGATCAATATACGGAATCCGGCTTTTACCGGATCTTCTCGCATTTGTCCACCATGAGGGATGACAGCAACTTCAGCCGCTTTAATGTGACCATGACGGACGGGGCTATGCAGAGCAGCGGAAGAGCTGCTGAGAATACGGAGTACCGGTTTTATTTTGAACAGGTTAACGGAAAAGATCCGCTGGAAATCAGCCAGAAGGTATCCGGAGATACTGCAAATTTATTGTGGAAGCCCGTGAACGGGGATACGGACCCTGCCAGTTATAAGGTCAACGGTACGGTAACAGACGCAGTTTATTCGGATGGCCTCATGCAGGTAAAGCTGCAGGATTTAAGCGCCGGCACTCATGCTTATACGGTAGAATTTAACGGAGACGGCTATAGCGCGAAGGCGGATGTGAATGTCCGTATCTTCAGCCATCCGGGGATTCTGCTGAGCATGCAGGACCTGGAGGACATGAAGGTACATGTTCAGGCCAAACAGGAACCATGGTACTCCGATTACCGCAGACTGGTGGACAGTGTTCCTTATGGAGTAGCCAGCTCCGGTTATCAGACCAAGGTGTTTTCCAAGGTCGGGCGTGGAGGGGCTCCTTCTGATTCCGGGAACATTGGCTATTTTGAAAAAGGAGGCAATGCCGCGTACTTCAACGCCCTGCAGTGGGTGATTACGGGAGACGACCAATATGCGGACATGGCGTCAGGCCTGCTGAGTGAGTGGGCAAAAGCGCTGAAGGTAATTGACGGCAGGGACAGAATTCTGGGAGCGGGCATCAATGCCTACAAGTATGCCAGTGCTGCGGAGATTATCCGGTATTACGGCGGCGGGTACAGCGGGTACAGTGATGAGGACTTTGCGGCGCTGCAGGATATGATGCTGAATGTGGTCTATCCTGTCATCCAGGATGCGGCGGTTCCGATGCTGGCCAACGGTAACTGGGATGCGGCTGCTATTGTCAGTATGATGGCGATTGGTGTGCTGTGTGATAATACCGGGATCTTTGAGCGCGCGATGGGCTTTTATCAGGATATTCATACAAACGGCTCTATCTTCGCTTACGTGAACGATGCAGGGCAGACGATGGAGACTGGCCGTGATCAGGCCCATGCGATGCTGGCGCTTGGTTATATGGCGGAAATCTGCCTGATTGCCGGCAACCAGAATGAGGATTTGGCTTCCCTCTATGATAACAGGCTGGCGAAGGCTTTTGAGTATTCTGCCCAATACAATCTGTATTCGCAGGAATTGTCCGGAGTGGAAGTTCCTTTTACAGCGATGCCGAATGTGTTCGGAGATACCGGGAGAGGGTATTACGGGACAGGGTTTGATATGGAGAACAACGGGCTGAACCGGGGTGAGCTGAGACCTGTTTTTGAGCAGGGGCTGGCGCTTTACAGCAAGGCAGACGGTGTGGATATGACCTGGACGGCCCGGGCGGCGGCGGCTATGCGTCCCCAGGGCATGGTGCATTTTGACAACCTGAACTTTGGCACGCTGACCTATTACAACGGGGAGCCGCAGACTGCGGTGGCCGGGCCGTATTTTCAGATGCGGACGCGCTGGGAGCCCTTGTATCAGCGAAACTGGAGTACCGTTAACGGTCAAAAAACCGCCGAGACCCTGAACTCGTATTATGCGGTCAACGCCGATGGTGAGCTAACTACAAGCTCGATGAAACAGGATGCTCCCTTCTTCCGATTGGTTGCGGGCGATGACGGCACGTATTCGATTCTGCTGCTTGAGACCAACAAGTATCTGTCGGTAAAAGAAGAGAAATCAGGGGATTACAACCTCATCAAGGCGGATGCCGCAGAGATTGGTGACAATGAAAGGTTCATCCTGCGCTCCAGCGGAGTCGGCCCGTTCTACCTGGCTTCTGCCAAATACGATAACCGGATTGTCTATCAGGAGGCGGCCGGAGCAGGCAGCAATGCTGTTCTGACGATTCGCCTGGGAAGCAAAACACTTTCGCAGATCACAGATATTCCGGATATCACCACGAGCGAGCGGCTAATCTTCATGTTTAACACAGAGGATATTGCGCTGCCGGATGGCAAGCCCGTTCCAAGCCAGCCTGAGAACCCGGCAATGCCCGGTGGTGTGCAGGCAGAAGTAGCCGCTGATAACCCGAAGATTTCCCTGAACGGGATAAGCGGTACGCTGAGCAAAAATGAGAATGGCGGCTACAGCCTGCTCCTGGGTGACGCACAAATCGGGACGGCTCTCGGCGGCGGCGGCGAACTGATCATCAATGCGGAAGACATAGATAACCTGACGGTTCAGTTCTCCGCAGCAGCGATGGGGACAGCAAAGCTTACTATTAAAAGCGGATACGGAACGGTTTCCCTTCCAGGCGCTACATTGCAGATGATGAAAAAGAAGCTCGGCGATTCGCTGGTGCTCCGTATCAGCAAAGCCAGCTATACCGTGGAGCTGCTGAAGGACGGCAAACCGGCAGTCTATTCGGAGCCCGGTTATCCGCTGACCATTACGCTGCCTGTTGAAGTAAGCGAAGGCCGTAATATTAACGAGTATACCGTAGTTAAAAAAGAAAACGGAAAAGATGTTATCCTGCCGCTGGCTGCAGCAGCCGGCAACAGCGTGACCTTTACCGCCGCGGCTACGGGTACTTACGATGTTGTATATAACGGTCAGGTGTTCCATGATGTGCCTTCTGTCCATTGGGCTGCCCAGGATATAGCTTTTGTGGCGGCGCGCGGGTTGTTCGGAGGTACTGGCAAGGAGCTGTTCGACCCCCGGATGCCGATGACCCGGGCGATGTTCACCCGGGTGCTGGCTAATCTGGAGGGAGTGGACCTTGGTAGCTATGCAGCACCGGTATTCACGGATGTGCCAGCCGGGAAATGGTATGCCTCTGCGGTAGCCTGGGCCGCTCAAAGCGGCATCGTTAACGGAACGGGGCAGGGGCTGTTCAGCCCGGATGCTGTGATTACACGTGAGCAGATGGCTGTAATGCTGCATAACTATACAGCAAGCAAGGGCTATACGCCGCATGCCATTACTCCGCCGGACTTCAACGATGCCGGCAGTGTGAGTCAATGGGCGAAGGAAGCGGTAGAGGTTTTGGCAGCGGCGGGTATTCTGAGCGGTAAGCCGGGCGATTACGCTGATCCGCAGGGAGAAACGAGCCGGGCGGAAGCGGCTGTGGTCTTTGCCCGGCTGATCCGGGCGTGGGGGGCGGAGCAGTCTTGAGCCGCGTGATGTAACGGTGAGATGGTGTTAGAAGCGTAGCCTGCGGATGGGATCTGCAGGCTGCGCTTTTTGACGTCATATGTAGACAAAGTTGCGAGTGAGCTTCTATGAACTTATAATAATCTATTAATATGATCGGGCAAGAGATCCGGGAAAGGCAGGCTAATGTCATGAGACTTATATTTTCACAGGTCAATACAGCGGAAGAAACTGCTGAGGTGGCCCGGTTGGCGGGCGAAATATGGCGCGAATATTATGTTTCCATTATCACAATGGAGCAGATTGATTACATGATTGAAAAGTTCCAGTCCGTTCAAGCGATTACGGATCAGATCTTTAATCAGGGCTATGAATATTACATCATCCGAAGTGACGGCTCTGCGGTCGGATATATTTCGGCCAGACCGGAAGCAGGCAAGCTCTTCCTGAGTAAGTTTTATATAGGCAAGGAGCACCGGGGGCGCAGCTATGCCAGCCAGGCGCTGGCTTTTCTGGAGACGCTATATAAAGACCGGAACCTGAGTCATATTTGGCTGACGGTCAATCGTCATAACGAATCCAGCATTGCGGTATATAAGAAAAAAGGGTTCCGGACTGTACGGGAACAAGTTGCGGATATCGGGAATGGATTCGTCATGGATGATTTTATTATGAAAAAAGAAATTCCGGTCCAATATGAATAAAGGTCCTTATACGGATGACAAGAAGAGCCTGTCTTTGTCTCTATTGCGGCATAGGGCTTCCGGTGAGGTTCATTAAAAAAAGCCTGCAGACACGGTCTGCAGGCTCTGTTTATTGGGAGGACGGCGATGATGCCGTCCTTTTGCTATTACTTGTTTTTGCTATTACTTGTGTCCGCTCACGCCATTCTCGGCATTTAGCTTGGCGATCAGCTTGTCGCCTTCAACGTCGAGGTTCGGCAGCAGGCGGTCCAGCCATTTTGGCAGCCACCAGGCTTTGTCGCCGAATACGGCCATAACGGCCGGAACGAGCGTCATCCGGATGATGAAGGCATCAATCAGGATACCGAAGGCCAGGGCAAAGCCGATCTGCTTGATCATCGCATCAGGTGCGAAGATGAAGCCGGCGAAGACGGAAACCATGATAATTCCTGCGGCAAGCACGACGCGGCTGGCAAGATCGTAGCCGTGCACGATGCTGTCATTGCCGCGGCGCCCGTGAACGTAAGCTTCACGCATCGAGCTGACCAGGAACACCTGGTAATCCATCGCCAGACCGTACAGGATACCCGTCACCAGAATCGGCATGAAGCTGAGGAGCGGCCCGCCGGTATCAAAACCGAACAGGGAATGCAGCCAGCCCCACTGATAGACGGCTGTGGTCACGCCGAAGGTAGCAATGATACTGAGAATGAAGCCGACGGTTGCTTTGATCGGTACAATAACCGACCGGAACACGAGCAGCAGAATAATCAGTGAAAGAACAACAATGATACCGATGTACACAGGGAAAGCATCAGAAAGCTTGGATGACATATCGATGTTAATGGCGGTAAAGCCGGTTACACCCAGGGTGATATCGTTATCGGATGCGAGACTGTAGGATGGATCGCGCAGATCCTGTACCAGATCTCTTGTTTCTGTATCCGTCGGACCAGTTTTTGGAATCAGGCTGATAATGGCGATATCGCCCGTTTCGTTCACTCCCATCGGGGATACCAGTGTAACATTGTCATGCGTTTGCAGCTCTTGAGTCAGCTTGCCCAGAGTTTCCATCGAGATTTTGTCCGAAGGGTTATTCGGCTGGGCAACCAGCAGCAGCGGGCCGTTGAAGCCTTCGCCGAAGCCTTTGGAGATCACGTCGTAGCTCTGGCGGGCCGGAGTATCCAGATTCGCCGAGGCGCCGGACGGAATACCGAGCTCCATTTTGGTTACCGGAATAGCAGCTGTTCCAAGTACAAGCACGACCAGAATAATGATCGGCCAGCGGAATTTTACTGTGGCGTTAGCCCAGCGGTGCGAGAAGCCGTGATGCTCTTTGTTGCCGGCAGCAGTACTCTTGGAGCGCGCTTTGGCAGTACAGATCTTCTCGCCTACGAGACCAAGCAGCGCAGGCAGCAGGGTCAGTGCCAGCAGAACGTTAATCAGTACGCTGACAGCAGCAACAAGCGCCATGGTGGACAGGAATTCCATGCCGATAACCAGCATCCCGCACAGGGCGATAATGACAGTTAATCCGGCGAAAAATACTGCGCTGCCCGCAGTACCGATAGCCCGGCTGGCCGCTTCACGCGCATTCAGCTTCTCATCGAGAATCAGGCGGCGCTGGCGGTTGACGATAAACAGGGAATAGTCGATTCCGACAGCCAGACCAATCATCACGGCTAGAACAGGCGTAATGTCATTCATCTGGATTACGCTGCCGAGGGCAAATGCGCCGCCGACACTAATACCAACTCCGAGGAGTGCGGTAATCAGCGGCAGCCCGGCTGCAACAACCGAACCAAGGGTAATGAACAATACGACTGCAGCCACGGCAACCCCGATGGCTTCAGTGGAACCGATGGAAGGCGTGGTCTTCAGCGAGTCACTCGGAATTGCTGTAATGCCGGAGCCGGCCTGCTCGACTTCAGTTACAGCTTCGATCACGTTGTCCGGTACTTCGGACGGCAGTGAAGTCTGCTGCACGGTGAACTGGAACTGGAACAGGGCAATGTTGCCGTCGGAGGACAGCATGACGCCGGGAACCATAACGCCGTCAAACATCAGCGGACCGTAAGGAGCAGCTGAGGCAGCCTGCGCGGCGGCAGCTGCCTGTTCAGCAGCGGCTTGAGCGGCAGCATCATCTTGGCCTGCGGCAGCAGATGGATCAGCAGCGGCGCCTTGGCCTGCAGCGGCGGATGGATCAGCGGCAGCGGATTGGCCTGCGGCAGCGGAAGGGTCGGCGCCTGCAGCCTGTGCAGCAGCGGCTGCTGCTTGGGCAGCCAGATCAGCAGGGTTAATGATGTATTCCATGCTGTAGACATCATTAATTGCCTTCAGGATCAGAGCAGCCCGTTCAGGCGTATCAAGGCGTTCGCCTTCCGGTGCGGTGAAGGCAACGCTGGCCTGGCCGCCGGCGGCAGCCGGAAGCTCTTCGGCCAGCATATCCAGCACCTTTTGCGACTCGGTGCCTTCAATTTTCATTTCGGAGCTGGACTGGATGCCGTTAACGCCGAGCAGTGCGCCAATCACACCGAGAATGACGATCCAGGTTCCGAGGAAGTACCAGGGCTTGGAATAAGCCGATTTTCCCAATCGGTACAGAAATGTAGACATGTAATGGTTTCTCCTTTTTGTCTCTGGTTTAAAAGCCGTTGCGTAAGTAATCGAACATGGAAGTCAAATATTGATCAAAAGATACCGAGCCGGGCCGGTCCTCCTGCGATTCACCCGGCAGCAGGACGTTGAGCCGTCCGTCGAGTATGGGCACAAAAGCTCCGTAAAATGCACCGGCCAGCAGATGCGTATACCCGTCGGAATAACGGCCATTGGTGAACCGTTCGAGCACTTCCTGAGCAGCCATCTGCAGACGGCGGAACACGCTAAGGATATACGGCTCCAGCGACGGATACTGATTGGCCAGTGATGCGAACTGCCGCAATCTGCGCAGAAATTCTGAAGTGAACTGCAGCTTGAGCAGGCTGTACAAGGCATCCAGCGGTGTCGCATCCGGAGGCAAATGTGATAACAGGTCATTTTCGTCCTCACTGGTAGCCGTGTTCATGAAATATTCTGCAACCGCTTCTTCTTTGCAGGAAAAATAATTGGCAAAGGTCCGCCGGGAGACACCCGCCTGCCGGACAACATCATCGACAATGAAGCCGTCCATGCCATGTACCAGGGCAAGCTCAAAAGCTGCTACAGACAAAGCATAAGCGGTAGCTTCCTTTTTCTGGTCACGCAGCGTCAGCTTGGGGTTCAACGCTCATTTCCTCCTTTCTTATGTAGAGTAATACTTTAAATGCAGAGTAATACTTTAAATTCTAAAGTTTATTAAAACATATTTTTGCCCAAAGTGCAAAAATGCTCATTGGGCAAATATGATGAGGGTAAGGGAATGTCTATATACAACTGTTAAAGGAAGAAAGCCTTTGGGTAAGAGTGCTAATGAAGCTGTAGTGGAAGCACGTACTATATTTTGGGCAGAAATGTATGTGCTGCGGATGTTTATTCGCTGGTGTGGGTGCACTGGGCGGAAGAAATATCTGGCGACCTGGCTTAGCGGCCGAAATGAAGGGCAAAAATGCCCTTGAATCCGGCCGAGCCGGCTAAATGTGCGAAATGAAGGACAAAAATGTCCTTGATTCCGGCGCACTCGGCCAAATGTGCGAAATGAAGGACAAAAATGCCCTTGAATCCGGCGCACCCGGCCAAATGTGCGAAATGAAGGGCAAAAATGCCCTTGATTCCGGCGCACTCGGCTAAATGTGCGAAATGAAGGACAAAAATGTCCTTGATTCCGGCGCACTCGGCTAAATGTGCGAAATGAAGGACAAAAATGTCCTTGATTCCGGCCGTCCCGGCCCTAGATCCCAGCCCAGCCAGCAACCCGACCCGCCTGATGCTCCCAGCTGATCGTTAAACGAACATACAGCACGGCCACACTCCCGGCAGCTCCCTCCACAACGGGATACCGGAGGAAAATTCTGCTACAATGGGTTCATTGCATGCATTCCGAAGGAGGATCTACAGATGAAGGCTCTTTTACTGCTGGAAAAAGGAAAATGGAATGAGATGAAGGTTAGTGAAATCAGCGCACCTGAGCCGGGGACTGGTGAAGTGCTGGTAGAGGTGCATGCAGCCGGGCTTAACCCCGTGGATTATAAAACCGCCACCGGCGGCAACCCCAATTGGACCTATCCGCATGTGCTGGGGCTGGATGTGGCTGGGGTAATCGCCGAAGTGGGTGAAGGTGTGGAGCAATGGAAGGCCGGTGACCGTGTCTTATATCACGGGGATCTCACCCGTACAGGCGGATTTGCGGAATTTGCTTTGGCAAAGGCCAGCACGCTCTCGCGGATACCGGATACTGTAAATTTTGCGGATGCTGCCGCGCTCCCGACAGCCGGTTATACGGCTTACCAGGCGGTGCACGGCAAGCTGCCGCTTACGCAGCTGAGCACACTGCTGATTCACGGCGGCGCGGGAGGCGTCGGCGGATTTGCGGTCCAGCTGGCGAAGCTGGCGGGTAAGCGGGTAATTTCCACCGCATCGCGTCACAATCATGAGTACGTGAAAAGCCTGGGCGCGGACTATGTGATCGACTACCGCAAAGCAGACGTAGCCGCAGAGGTGCTCCGTCTGACAGACGGCAGAGGCGTGGATGCGGTAATTGATTCGATCAGCAGACAGAGTGCAACCCAGGGGCTGGAGCTGATAGCCTTTTTCGGTCACGTAGTGCATATTGCCGGGGCGCCGGATTATGCGTCGGTGAAGCCGTTCACCAAAGCTTTTTCCGTCCACGAGGTTGCGCTGGGTGCCGCACATCAGTCCGGCGACCCGCAGGCCCTGCGGCAATTGTCCGTTATCGGAGACGAAATGCTCGCGCTGCTGGCTGCAGGTAAGATCTCCTCACTGCTGGAGGAAGTCATCCCGCTAGAGCAGGTTCCGGCTGCATTGGAACGCCTGTCCGAGCGGCATATCCGGGGCAAAATCGTAGCAAAGCTGAAATAAGGCGGACAGCGTCCGCTCATTTCAACTGTTGTCACAGCTATCCGTGCGAGAAAATGTCGCAGGTGTATGTGAAGCTGGTTGTTGTTACATCCGAACTAAGTGGAAATTCGCTATCTAATTCTCCAGCAAAAGCCGCTATCAGAAAACTAATTGGAAAAACGTCACTTAATATCACCGAAATTACCCCTAATCCGGCTAATGGACTGAAATAGGTGACGTTTTTCCAACTAATAGTAGTAAATATCGGAAAATGCTGAAACTTAGTAGCGAAAATCCAACTAGTTGGATTGAACCAATACCAGCACCAGAAAGCATATGCTCAATCTACATAGACACGTTGGAGGGGACACATGAAGCCTTTCAAATGGTTTTTAATATCAGCAGCAGCTCTAGCAGCCTTAATGGTAACTTCCTGCAGCAGCGGATACTCCGAATCCGAGAAGAAGCAGAAGGCCTCTGAAATGCAAGAGTACCTGGAAGAGAAGTATGCTGAAGCTTTTATTATAGAAAAGGTGGAGGAGCTGCGTTATCACCGGGTAGGCGCGTTCACAAGCGGAGAGGTTGCCGGAGTCCAGGCTGCAGCTTACCCTGCCGGGAAACCGGAGACGGAGTTCAGGGTGGAGTATTGGGAGAAGGAAAATGTCATTGAAGACGGCTATATCAATCTGATAATGTCCGATAAGCTCGCCGAGCTGGTCCAACAAAAAGTTCAGTCAATCTGGAAGGCGCCGGCCAAGCTGGATGTCGACTATTTTGAAGGGCCGTTTGGCTCACTCCCGGACAGCAGCTACACTCCCGAAGCAGAAGTGAAGGATTACCCGTATTCAGCAGGCATTAATGTGTTCATGGCACATGAAGGTGCACTTGACAAACCGTTACAAGCCACGCGGATCAGGCAGCTGAATCAGGAATTAAAGGACTCTGGCATAGCGAAATTCCTCAGCGCAGTCTTTTTTATGAACACTGAAGATTATAACAATATTGAAGCGGCACTACAGGATATAGATGAAAAGCAGGAACATGAATATAACATTTACAGCTTTTGCAGGCCTAAGGCAGACTGCTGGGTTTCCGGAGGGCAGGGGGATGAAACGGTAGAGGAACTGATCGGGGATTTTTCACTTGGAAAAGAGTAATGTTAACACGGCTGCGTTCTCCTTAACAGGAGGTGCGGCTTTTTTTGTCATCCTGATTGACAATTCGCAACTATATGTATACATTTGTATACATATAGGTTTGGCGAAGGAGGGATTCGAGCATGAAAGAACAGTGGGAGCACGGCGGGCATGGTGACCATAATTGCGAAGGCCGGCATAAAGGCAGGCATCATGACGGAGCCAAGACGTTCCGCCGCGGGCGGGCGCTGGAGTTTTTGAATGTGCTTGAGGTGAAAAGAGCAACGCTGAAGCAGCAGGTTGAAGCGCCGGAGTATCAGGAAATTAAGCAGGTACTGCTCGGTGAGCTTAAAGCAATTGAGATGGTAATTGACGAGTATACCCGGCATTTTGAGCTCCGCCGCAGGGAAGCGGATGAGTCTCAGACAGCAGAAGGGGATCAATGATGTGGGAATTAAGACGTTATTTGAAGCCGTATCTAAAATTTATGATTTTGGCCCCGATGTTCATGATGATGGAGGTCTTTTTTGACCTGCTTCAGCCTACACTGGCTGCACATATCGTTGACAACGGCATTGTGAGCCGCAACTTCAGTGTCATTGAGCGGACCGGGTTTCTGATGCTGGGTGTTGCTCTGCTGGGGCTTGTTACCGGGGTGCTGTGCAACTTTTTTGCCAGCCGGGCCTCGCAGAATTTTGGCGCCGATATCCGTGAAGCGCTGTTCACGAAGGTGCAGACCTTCTCCTTTGAAAATGTGGATACCTTCAAGTCCGGCTCGCTGATGACCCGGATGACCAGCGATGTCGTGCAGGTGCAGAATCTGGTGCAGATGGGTCTGCAGGGTCTTGTCCGTGCGCCCAGCCTGCTGGTCGGCAGTGTGGTCATGGCGCTGATTATCAACCGTCAGCTCGGGCTGATTCTGCTGGGCACGCTGATTGTCCTGATTGCCGTAGTCGCGCTGCTAATCCGTTTTTCGACTCCGATTTTCTCGGCGGTACAAGGGAAGCTGGATACTGTGAATACGCGGATTCAGGAAAATCTGGCCGGGATCCGGGTCGTCAAGGCGTTTGTCCGCACCGGCTATGAAACAGGTCGGTTCCGTGAGGTTAACGGGGATTATACCCGGGTCTCGATCCGGGCGGCCCGCTTTATTGCGCTGAACTCGCCGATTGTCACACTGATTATGAACGCCTGCCTTGTAACCGTGCTGCTGTACGGCGGCAACCAGGTATCATTCGGCTCGGTTAAGGCAGGCGATCTGGTCGCTTTTGTAAACTATGTAGTCCAGGTATTATCGTCCCTGCTGATGGTCAGCAGTCTGCTGATGAACGTGTCACAGGCCAAGGTGTCGGCTGACCGGATTCAGGAGGTGCTGGCTGCACAGCCGCATATCCGGGATACTGAAGCAAAAAGCGAATGGTCTCTGCCAGGCCGCAGTGTCAAGCTCGAGAATGTATCCTTCTCCTATAACGGTTCGTCCGATCCGAAGGATCTGGTACTGCAAGGGATTAATATCGAAGCTGAGCGCGGCGAGACCGTGGCCATAATCGGGGCAACCGGCTCCGGCAAAACCACGCTCGTCCAGCTGATTCCCCGGCTGTATGATGTTACGTCAGGCTCGATTAAGCTGGACGGACAGGACATCCGTGAGCTTCCGCTGCTGGAGCTGCGGCGGCGGATCGGGATGATTCTGCAGGAATCCTTCCTGTTCACCGGCACGATCCGCGACAATATCGCCTTCGGCAAGCCTGGTGCAGAGCAGGCCGAAGTGGAAGCTGCGGCGCGAATGGCCCAAGCGCATGATTTTATCAGCAGGCTGCCGGAAGGCTATGATACCAAGCTCGGACAGAAGGGCGTCAACCTGTCCGGCGGGCAAAAGCAGCGGCTGTCCATTGCCCGGGCGCTGCTCGTCAAGCCGCCGGTGCTGATCATGGACGACAGCATGAGCGCCCTGGATGCCCGGACGGAGCGGCAGCTGCGGGGGGCGCTCAAGGATATTACGGCAGAGGCCGTGACCTTCCTGATCGCCCAGAAAATATCGTCCGTTACGGAAGCGGACACGGTCATTGTACTCGATGACGGGGAGATCGCAGGCAGCGGCTCCCATGAGGAATTAATGCAGAGCTGCAAGGTATATCAGGAGATCTACCGGTCGCAGTTCGGCTCAGAGGAGGTGCCTTATGTCAGCGAACCAGCCATCCAGTCATTCTAATCAGGGCAAAACGCCGCAAAAGTTCGACCAGATGGGCTTCCGCCAGGGTCCGGGCCATATGCACGGAGGCGTGCCGAAGGTAAGATCCAAGGATACGCTGGGCACACTGCGGCGGATTTGGGGCTACCTGAAGCAGGAGCGCGGGGCACTCACCTGGGTTATTGTATGTACCGTGCTGATTACTGCTCTTTCGCTCGCAGGGCCTTATCTGATCGGCAAGCTGTTCGATAACTATATCGTGCCCGGCCGGTTTGATGGGATGTTCCGGATGGGAATGATCTTGCTGGGCGTATATGCCTTGAGCGCGTTCTTCACCTGGGTTCAGCAATATACAGCCTCCAGCCTGTCCCAGAACACGGTCCGCAATATGCGCCAGGATCTGTTCGAACAGTATCAGCGGCTGCCTGTATCGTTCTTCGACCAGCGTACCCACGGTGAGCTGATGAGCCGGGCCGTTAACGATATTGCCAACGTCTCCAATACGCTGAATCAGACGGTGGTCCAGCTGATTGCCAGTGTGCTGATGCTGGCCGGCTGTCTGGTTATGATGCTCAGTCTGAGTGTGTGGATGACGCTCATTACTATACTGACCGTTCCGCTTATTACGTTTATTATTAAAAAAATCTCCGTCCATACCCGCCGCTACTTCTCGGAGCAGCAGCAGCATCTCGGCGAGGTGAACAGCTTCGTCCAGGAAAATATCTCCGGACTGAAGGTCGTCAAGGTATTCGGCCGGGAGGAAGAGGCAGTCCGCCAATTCCGGCAGATCAATGAACGGCTGCGGGCCGTCGGAGTGAAGGCGCAGACCCTCTCCGGCTCCATGGGCCCGATGATGAACGCTATGCGCAACCTGACCTTCCTCGTTATCGCGGTGTCAGGCGGTATTTTTGCTTACCATGAAATGATCACGATCGGTATTATTGTCAGCTTTCTTAATTATTCCAACCAGTTCAGCCAGCCGCTTAATCAGCTCGCCAACCAGTACAATCTGTTCCAGTCGGCGGTTGCCGGGGCGGAGCGGGTGTTTGAGGTGCTTGACCTGGAGCCGGAAATGGCCCGGGAGCAGGAGGACAAGAAATCCAAACGGATCAGAGGCGAGGTGGTATTCGATCAGGTGGGCTTCAGCTATAAGCCTGAGGTGCCGGTGCTGAAAAACCTCTCCCTGCACGCCGAGCCTGGCCAGATGCTGGCGCTGGTCGGCCCGACCGGGGCAGGTAAAACAACGATTATCAATCTGCTGACCCGCTTCTATGAAATCCAGTCCGGCCGGATTCTGATTGATGGTGACAATATCCGTGATCTGGATAAGCAGACGCTCCGGTCACAGATCGGCCTTGTGCTGCAGGATGCTTACGTTTTCTCGGGGACGATCCGGGACAACATCCGGTACGGCCGGATGGAAGCTACGGATCAGGAGGTTGAGGAAGCGGCTAAGCTCGCCAATGCCGATGTGTTCATCCGGAAGCTGCCGAACGGCTACGATACGTATCTGAGTGCCGAAGGCGGCAACCTGAGCCAGGGGCAGCGGCAGCTGCTGACCATTGCCCGTGCCGTGCTGTCCAATCCGTCGATTCTGATTCTAGATGAGGCGACGAGTAACGTGGATACGCGGACAGAGCTGCATATCCAGGAGGCGATGCGGAAGCTGATGCAGGGCCGGACCAGCTTTGTCATCGCCCACCGGCTGAGCACCATCCGCGAGGCAGACGCCATTCTGGTCATTCAGGAGGGACAGATCAGCGAGCGCGGAACCCATGAGGAGCTGATGGACCGACGGGGCTTCTATTATGAGATGTACCAGAACCAGTTTGTGTCGGGGACGGCAAGCTAAAGACGGCTCTATAGAGAGCAGCAATTCTTCTTCAGGGTGGAGAGGCTGCTCTTCTCTTATAAATGAGCGAATCTTACGAATACCCCTAAATAATGTAAGGAACGAGGAGGCAGAAAATTCATGGGAGGAACGAATGTATGGGATGCGGAGTGGGAGGTTAACGAAGAGCAGGCGCGAACGCTGATCGGCAGACAATTCCCTCAACTGTCATCGAAGCAAGTGAAGCGATTGGGCTGGGGCTGGGACAATACGGTTTTTCTCATCGGTGACGAGTACGTGTTCCGGTTTCCAAGAAGAACGTTTGCAGTTGGCTCGATTCGTATGGAAGGGAAGCTGCTGCCGAAGCTGGAGGCATATATGACCATCCCCTATCCGAAACCGTTGTTTTATGGCGAAGCAAGTGACGAATACCCGGCACCATTTCTTGGTTATGCCTACATGCCAGGAGATTTCCCAATCGGTTTGACGGAAGAATGCCGGGCTTTATCGGCAGAGACGCTGGCGAAATTTTTGCGGAGATTGCATGAGTTTCCGGTGCAGGCGGCGCTGAAGTGCGGAGTTCAGCAAGATCATCGAAAATTGACGGACATAGCATCGCGCAAAGTGAAATTGGAGGGCTTTCTATCGAAGGTGGTTGAACACTTGTCGCCGGAGGAGTCCGGTGTGATCGAAGCATATATTAGCAGGCTGCAAAAGGACCGTGTCGAGCCGGTGAATGCACTGCTGCATGGCGATCTTCATTTCAAAAATATGCTTGTGAATGAGAACGGAATCGTTTCCGGCATCATTGATTGGGGCGATCTGAGCGTAGGCCATCCGGCTTGCGATTTGAGCGTTGCTTATAGCTTTTTACCACCTTACGCCCGCGGCGTGTTTTTCGAAACGTACGGAGGAGCGGACAAGGAAACAAAGCTGCTGGCGCGTCTGATCGCGGTATACATCCCCATGCTGATCTTAATGCAAGCGGTCGATGACGGGAATGAAGCGATTGCGGCAGAGGCGAAATCCAACATCATGCGGGCACTATCGGATTAGGCTCATTATTTCGTTGCGCTAACGGGACACGATAGCAATAAACCGCCTTTTCAACGAAGGCGGTTTTCTTATGGTCAAATATCAGCATTAGAATTTAACATAGCCATAAACAAAAGCCTGATCTCAACCACCTAGCAAAAAAACAAGATTTCTGGTAAATTTGCAGGCCGTTACAGACCGGAGCTAATTAATATGCTTATGAATAAATAAATTGTAGTACACTAGAATTGCTATACAAGCGCTTACATGAATCACTTGAAATCTCGGTTAAGGAGAACATTCCGATGCTGATGCTAATTGCAGATGATGATGATTATACAAGAGAAGGTCTGATTGATGCGGTCGAATGGAGCCAGTACGGCATTGAACAGATTATCGAGGCGAGAGACGGGGCACAGGCGCTGCGGCTGGCTGCACAGCATAAGCCGGAAATCGTGCTGACGGATATCCGGATGCCGAAGCTGAACGGAATTGCTTTTGCCGAAAAGCTGGGAGAGCAGTGTCCGGACTGCAAGTTGCTGTTCATGAGCGGGTATCTGGATGTGGAATATCTGAAAAGCGCCATCCGGCTGGCCGCAGTCGATTATATAGAAAAGCCGATCAAAATTCCTGATTTGAAGGAGGCCATCTCCAAAACAGTCGAGTCCGTGCAGAAGAGCAGGCGTCTGACCGATGAGCTGAGCATCAAAAAAAACCTGCAGCAGCAAAAGCTGGCACAGCTGCTGATTGAAGGGACAGCCGGCCGTGAAGCGATCCTGAAGCAATGTGAGGAGGCCGGATTTCCGCTGAACGCCGGATATGTATGTGTGATTGTGTCCAGTAGCGGGCAGTCTGGCGGTGAGCCGGAGCTGCTGGAGGAGCTGCATGCCTTCTGGCACAGGCAGGGGGTGCAGGCTGCCGGTAACGTGACCGGCAGAGGAGAGCTTGTATTCGTGCTTCCGCTGAACGGGTTGAAGCTGGAGCGGGTCCACGCGCTGGCGAAGCAGCTGCTTCTAAGCCATGACAGCCTCCGCATTGCAGCAGGCAGCAGGGTGGCTGATATGTTTGAGGTAAGCGGGAGCTATACCGGGGCGCGTACAGCGCTGAACAGCTTTTTCTATGAGCCGGAGGCCCGTTTCAGTCTGTATTCGGAGTTTGCAGTGACGTCAGCCGGGATCAGCCCGCAGCTGTTTGTGGACTTCTATATGCTGATGAAAAGCCAGCCGCGCGAGCTGACCGGATGGATTGAAGCGCTATGTCACCGTCTTGTCTCGGAGGAGCGTCCTCCGCGCGAGCAGGTCTATTCGTTATTTGCCTCCATGGGCAAGGCGATGCTGCAGGAGAAAGGGGCGCTGCTCGCCGGACTGGACGGAGTCTATGAGATGAAGGACATCGACACCCGGATATCCGCGTTCTATACATTATCGGAGCTCAAGGAATATATGTTGGCCATCTGCAGTAGCTATTGTGCCGAAAAAGCCAAGGAGGCCGCGTACTCGCATACGGTAATCAGCGTGATGGATTATGTAGCTGCCCATGTCAGCAAGGCGGAGCTGGATCTGCCGGAAATCGGCCAGCATATGTTCATGTCCTCCGCTCATCTGAACGTGCTGTTCAAGCAGGAGACAGGGATGACGATTACCCAGTACATCAGGGATTACCGGATTGAGCTGGCCAAGAAGCTGATCATGAATGAGCACTATAAAATGAACGCAATCTCGGAGCTGTGCGGCTTTGCCAGTCCGAGCTATTTTGCCAAGGTATTCAGGCTCTGCACCTCCGTCACGCCGGTTGAATACAGAAAGCTCAAGCTGCGATGAGGATTACTGTCCCGTTCCGCAATCTGTCCATCCGCAAAAAGCTGATCCTGCTGTTCGTCATGGTCGGGATTATCCCGCTGATCATTACCTTTTTTGTATCCCAGCATGAAATCCGCAAATACGCGCTGGACCGGCAAAGCTATGCCAACAATCAGACGTATGAGCAGACCCTGTCCGTACTGACCAGCCGGATGTCACATATTGAAGAGATTTCCTCCATGATTGTGATCAATAAAAAGATTACGTCCATCTTCTCGCTGAAGCCCGAGAGACTTGAAATCTGGCAGCAGCTCTCGATGTTCGAGGAAATTACCTCCTACACACAAATTTTGGAGTCGGACTCGCAGTTCAGCAATATTATGTATTTTATCAACGACGGATTCGTAACCGCCGGCAAAACCTCGCTGTACCGGCCGCTCAGCCAGGTTCAGGGCCAAAAGTGGACCGAGTCCTTTTTGGCTGCAAAGGGGAGATCTACATGGCTGATCTTCGAGGACAAATTCAACTTTTTGACCCCGAAGAAGTATCTTACGCTGGGCCGGGCATTGTGGAATGAGAATGACTATATGGAATCCGTCGGCTTCGTGATGATCAACATTGACCTGGAGGAGATCACCGGAGCGCTGCGGCAGTCGGTACCCGGGCAGCTGGTCTACGTGGAAACAGCAGACGGCGAGCTTGTTGCCAGCAGCGGGACTGAAGAAGAGCTGGCGAAGATGCGCCTGCCGGGCAAGCTGAACAGCGGGCCCAGCTATTCAGAAATTCATCTGGAGAGCGGCACCTACCTGGCCCGAGGCAACCAGATTGATTCGACCGGCCTGTATCTGGTATCGGTGATTCCGTCCAGTGCCGCCATGTCGATTATCCAGAAGATCCGTGTTCAGATGCTGGGCATCTATGCCGTGATCGGGCTGCTGATTTTTGTGTTTATTTTCCCGATTACAAGGTCGATAACACAGCGTATCTTCCTGCTGATGAATAAGATGAGCCAGGTGCGGCAGGGGAGGCTGAATACGCTGGACCTGGAGCCGCGCACGGATGAGCTGGGCCATCTGATCTCCAGCTACAATTATATGATCAACAGTGTGCAGGAACTGATGGAGGAGCAGTTCAGGCTGGGGCAGGAGAAGAAGGGGGCAGAGCTGAAGGCACTGCAGTCCCAGATCAATCCGCATTTTTTGTATAACACGCTGGATATGGTGAACTGGATGGCCCAGAAGGATGAGGTAGACAATATCCAGCGGGTGATTCACGCCCTGTCGGATTATTACAAGCTGGTGCTGAATAAAGGCAAGGATTTTGTGAGCGTGGGTGACGAGGTCAGGCTGTGCAGCATCTATATGGACATTCAGAAGAACCGGTACAAAGACAGGATCAAGCTGGAGATCAGCGTAGAGGACGATGCGCTTAGCTGCATGCTGCCCAAGATTACCCTGCAGCCGCTGGTGGAGAACGCGATTGTGCACGGCATTATGGAAACGGAAGAGCGCAGAGGAACGATCCGGATTACAGGCCGGATTGAACAGGACAGGCTGCGGATCACCGTTGAAGACGACGGGGCCGGCTTAAGCGAACGGGAGGAGCGGCATTCGGGCTACCAGGGAAGCGGGTACGGGGTTGAGAATATCAACAAGCGGCTGAGTCTGTTTTTTGGCGGTGAAGCCAGGGAGATAACGTTCATAAGTGCAGAGGGTAAAGGGACCAGTGTGATTATAGACATTCCAGTTATGCGGGTTTTGTGAAAATATGAGTATTAGGCTCTCCAGTAAACTAAGCAGCGGCAGAACAAGACTCAGTAAATGAAGTCTTGGGCTGCCGCTGTTGTTGTGCAGCTAATCTTATGAGATCTTAACTCACTCTATCAGCTGAAGCAGATTCTGGACAGAATCCTGCGGTAGCGAGTAGACGGTCCCTGTATCGTTTATGTCTGCGAGCATACCCTGCATATCATCCAAACTGAGCCAATAATGAAAGGTGATCGTTTCATTATTATCCAGCACAATAACGAAATCATAATCGGGAATGCTTGTATCCCGTATCCCCAGCATCTGGCTTGCCGTGGACAGAGAATTCAGCACAACAGAGAATTCTTCGGCGTCGGACAGCTTTTTGAGTAATGTACTGCCGACGGAGCCGTGACTCTCAGACTTGAAAATGTTAATTTTAATTATTTCCTTATTTTGCATATATTCAACAATTTGTTCAAGAGTCAGCTTTGGATCAGCGCCTCCTAGAGGGGCTCCTTCAGGTTTTCGGTCTGAACATCCGGCAAAAATAAGAACACAACCAATGATCACAAGTATCCGAGATATTATTTTCAATAGTACCGTCTTCCTTCATCAGGATGGCATTCTTTAGCTTAACCTTTCAATGCAAATAGGGTTGGAGTAACAATACAAGACCAATGAATGCGAATATTGCAGTTCCAATTCGAGTGAATATAAAATAAGCGCATGAAGGTTCCCTGGTTGCCTTGAAATTAGGCAGCATCGCATCCCCCTTCTTGATTCACACAATACTCCTGATAATTGTAAATTTCAATCCTGACCGACCAATGAAACAAAGCAGCCGATCACACCGTCGGCTGCTTTGTTTATGACCATCCAGCCTCCCCAATTCATTTCTTCATCAAAAACCCGCAGAGTGATTATGGAATGCCTTGAAAATAACCTCGGGATCACTATCATTTATGACATGGATAGTTGCTTCAGTCATCGAAACCTCGATAACTTGGACGAACGTGAGAAGGAAGTCGTGGTAGGGAGGTTGGGGTTGGACACCGGCGGGGAAGAAAGGACGCAGCGGGAGATTGCGAAGGATCTGGGGATTTCGCGGAGTTATGTGTCGCGAATTGAGAAAAGGGCGCTGATGAAGCTGTATCACGAGTTTTATAAAGCGAAAAGATAGTTTTTAAGAGCGACTTATCTTAGGATGAGTCGCTTTTGTATTAACACTTTCACATAGGTGTTTATCGACATAGTGAAAGTTCTGAACGGGTGCTAGCGGCTTACCGTTATCCAAGGAATAACTGCTAACTACGACGTTATGTTCGGAGGTAAGGAATATACAAGTGGCACGAAATGGATTTGAGATCTGAACATAGCGAAATCCAAAAAAACGTCAAGGGCTAAATCAATTTCAGGGATGAACAAAATCACTATTAAAGGATAGTTAAATAACAAATACTTAGAGAAAAGGTTTAAATGAAAATTGAGAGAGAATAATTTACAATAATGATATTAAATTACTGTAAAAATATTCTGATATATTACGTGTGAGAAACAATTCTTAAAGAAAAGTGGGGGATTAGCAAATAAAATATATCATACAAATTAAAATGATTAGCATAGAAAGAGAGTGAAAATAGAAAAATTAAAAGTGGTGATAACTTGCAGAGAAAAAATATAAAAGGAAGAGTCGCAGTTCAAGTAGCATTAATTGTAGTTTTCCATTTAATTGTTGTTTGGCTTTTAAAAATAAAATTGGAAGAATCAGTGAAACTAAATGAATTAATAATAGCCTATCTTGGTCCAATTATTTTATTGTGCACAACTTGTGCGATGTCTTTAAAGAAGACTTCTTTTATATATAATTTATTTTGGATAATTGTGAGTGCTTTACCAAGTAGTTGTATTTTGAATTATTTTAGTCTGAGGGATATTAATAAAGATAGAGGGCCCGGTATAGTAGATTTAAGTTATCTTGATATAGGTATTGATTATAACCAAATTAATTTATTATTTTATTTTCCATTAGCGTTATCAATTATACAAATAATTCTCATGTTTGGAATATGGATAATAACAATAACTAAAAAATAGAAAAGTTGTTGAGTGGTCGTAGATTTCGATATAAAATAGTTATTTTAAAGTAATGTGAGGAGATTAAGATGAAAAGAAAAATTTAGAAGTATTTTGATTTATATAATAGTTTTTTCTTTAATTGCTGGGTTTGGCTGGGGTAACAACAATTTTGTGGCTGCTGAAGCTAATAAATCAATTGGAATATTAAGTACCAGTGTTTACCCAGAATCAAGTATTGTGAAATTTGGGTTGGTAGTAGTATTAACGATTATTACGGAAGTATAATTTCGTTTTTGGTAAAGAAGGTTTTAAGGTTGTAGACGCAGCATATGATTGGAGAGTGTCTTCAATTGAGAGTGCCAAAAAATTGAAAGAAATAATAGAGAAAGAGAGGACTTTAAATCCTTATAGTAATTTTTATATTATAGCTCATAGTATGGGAGGACTTGTTGCTACAGAGTTTATAAGGCAAGGGAATGGGCACTTAATAGATAAGTTAATTACATTGAGCACTCCTTTTCTTGGTGCGCCTCAAGCAGCTTACATGTTCGAAACAGGTAATATAACGGGTGATTATGGAATAGATTTATATATTCAAAATAGTATACGATACATTGAGAAAAATATACCTTCGGAACGCAGTTAATCCGACACAATCTAGCATAAACAAACCATCAATTACTTGGAGTCAAACAGATGCTGCATTAACCCAGTTTACTGCATATCAAGTTAATGTACTGGATGAAACCGGAGGTATTATTCATGATACAGGTGAAATTAAAACTTCCACAATAGTTACGAATGGGACTTGGATACCTTCAAATGCATCTCCAACATTTGAGCCTATTCAAATTAAAGTAAGGGTTAAAGATGAAACTATGTGGTCAGAATGGTCAAATGCTGGTTGGATGGAGATTGTTAGCATGTTTTCTTTAAGATCAACGCAACCGTTAGATAATTCTATTGAAATAAGCCAATCCAAAATCACAGCCGGAGAAACTGCTACAGTAAAATTGAGTGTTTATGGAAATGTATATAGTTAAGATGGAAATGCAGTTGATATTTTAAATGGGATTGCTAAAGTAAGGATATCAGGCTATAACATATCATCTATAGATTCCTCCGGAAGATTTGGAGATAATGATTTTTCGCCTACGGGAATTACATAAATAGATGTACCATTTTATAATGGGGTTGCAGAAGTGCCATTAATTTTAAATGTAACCGGTAAGCAGTCAGTATCCATAGAAATCGTTGATCTTGAAAACAGCTTGAGAAAAGTGGAAGTGGAGGTTATCCCCGTTGAATTAACAGATGTTTTATTTATCAAAAAACCGTTTTTTAGAATAACGTATATTGCATTTCAGAGTAATTATAATGAAGTATTGAAACGGACAATATAACTCTTCGCTTATTAAGTCGGTAAGCCTTCACGCTAATTAAGAACAAAATAACCACCTCTTGTACACTAAAGTGTAAACGATGTGGTTATTTTTATTTCTCATTTTATGATAGTTGATAAATTCTATTTATGTGAGTTTATATGTTTAAAGCAGCTATGCCACGTTTGGTTAATTTAATAGGTACCCGATCTCTTCTAAGCTAGTTCAATTGTATACTTTTTAATATTTCGTTGAATTCAGCGTTGGCTTGTTTGCTGGCCTGAGATGGAAAAACAGACAAAAGGCTATAGATTTCATTATTTTGCTCGAATAGAATCATTTGAACTTCGATCGTTTCATTGTTCTCGCTTAAGCTATAGGTCAACTGCTTCGCATCGATTCCCCCCACCTTCACAGACTGCTCAGTGATTTCCACCGCATTTTCGTCCGTTATATCTTTTTTGAACGAGCTAACATATTGTTCGAAGTTCATATCTAAATCACTCATACTATAATGCTGAATAAGTATCGTGTTTTGCTCTGGTAAGCTTAAGATAAGCTGGTGATCTCCAGTATTCTCAACAGAAGCTGTTACGTCCCTCCAGTCGCCGTAGCCTGTGACTTGGATTTTTTTATCTTTGGTCGCAAATGGCTGCTTCGTATAAATGATAACTGCTTGAAGCTCCGCCAGCCAGTTCACCTTCGCACCCACTGCTTCGCCGATAAAACGTAATGGAACGTAGGTGCTGCCTTTGATGATAGAAGGGGCTACTGTCAGTTTTTTCTGATTGCCATTGATCTCAGCAGTAGTTGAACCTACTTTAAGCTTGATCAGTGTACCTGGTTTACTTCCCTTGATGGTTTGCGTTTTTGGATCCCAGTCCACTTTCAGACCCATTGCTTCGAAAAGAGCGCGGAACGGAACAAGTACAGATCCGTTTTGCTGGATGGGCGGGACTTGGAATTTAACGATCTCACCATTCAACAGCACCATGATTTCGTCAGGATCTGAAGATGGTGCTGGTTCGTCATCAGCTTCTTCAAGCACTTTGACACCTTTGGCAGCGAGCTCGGCCAGGGTTTTCTCTGCATTCGTATTCAAAGGATTATTGCTGAGTGAAACCTCTTTAAGCTTCGGAAGACTTGTTAAGACGCTAATATCCTGGACCAAATTATTCTCAAAGTATAAATGTTCAAGTTCCGGGTGATCTCTTAACGGTTCAAGAGACTGGATTTGGTTATCGTTTACGCTCAGCCAATTCAGTTTGACTAGGGATTGAATCGGTGAGAGGTCCTTAAGCTGATTGTGGCCGATTAACAAGTCCGTTAGATTGGTTAATCCCGCTAGTGCATCAAGCTTCTGTATGTTATTAGAATCGATAATAAGCTGTTTCAATTGGGACAGCTCTTGCAGCGGCTCCATTTGAGTGAGCTGATTGTCATTCAGAGCCAAGAAGGTAATTTTATGCAGATTTTTAAGCGGCTCAATATTGGTAATGCCAAGCCCTGGGAGCATTAAGCTCTCTAAATTAACAGCATGCTCTAGTCCGTTTAAACTGTTAATTTTCTTCTTAGGATTATCGGGATAGAGCGACGTTATAGTCTGTAAATCTTCTTTGGTAATGGGGCCAGCCGGTTTCTCTAGTTCGGCTCGAATCGCTTGTTCCAGGTTTTTGTCTGAGATAAGAGAAGTCTCTGCAAACGCAGCTGGAACAGAAACGAGGCTAAGCAGAAAAGCAAGAACAGTGATTAGTTGAAGTTTGAACGGTTTACGCAAAATGGATACACTCCTCGAATTGTCATAGTGACTAGATTCGACATTTGTAAACCATTCCCTTTATGCCAGAGCGTTTAGCCCTTTTTGTTATGCGGAAAATACCCGGACAATATCTTAAGGCTTTCTTCTCGCAATATGCCGCTTGTAACTTCACAGCTTGAATATAACGTGTACTCCTGTAAATCGGTAATGTATGTTTGATCAACAGTGTGCAGGAGCTGATGGAGGAGCAGTTCAGGCTGGGGCAGGAGAAGAAGGGGGCAGAGCTGAAGGCGCTGCAGTCCCAGATCAATCCGCATTTTTTGTATAACACGCTGGATATGGTGAACTGGATGGCCAAAAGGATGAGGTAGACAATATCCAGCGGGTGATTCACGCCCTGTCGGATTATTACAAGCTGGTGCTGAATAAAGGCAAGGATTTTGTGAGCGTGGGTGACGAGGTCAGGCTGTGCAGCATCTATATGGACATCCAGAAGAACCGGTACAAAGACAGGATCAAGCTGGAGATCCGCATAGAGGACGATGCGCTTAGCTGCATGCTGCCCAAGATTACCCTGCAGCCGCTGGTGGAGAACGCGATTGTGCACGGCATTATGGAAACGGAAGAGCGCAGAGGAACGATCCGGATTACAGGCCGGATTGAACAGGACAGGCTGCGGATCACCGTTGAAGACGACGGGGCCGGCTTAAGCGAACGGGAGGAGCGGCATTCGGGCTACCAGGGAAGCGGGTACGGGGTTGAGAATATCAACAAGCGGCTGAGTCTGTTTTTTGGCGGTGAAGCCAGGGAGATAACGTTCATAAGTGCAGAGGGTAAAGGGACCAGTGTGATTATAGACATTCCAGTTATGCGGGTTTTGTGAAAATATGAGTATTAGGCTCTCCAGTAAACTAAGCAGCGGCAGAACAAGACTCGGAAAATAAGTCTTAGGCTGCCGCTGTTGTGTCGAGCACGTTTCCCGTGAGCACGATAGTCTTATATTTTAATTAGAATCGCTGCTTATAGTTGTGAGGCTTGCCGAACATCTAACGCAGTGACGTCCCGACGGGCTTAGGGGCTGGATGTGGTCACTCGCTTCTCAGAGTGATGGTGCTAGCCGAAGGAAGTTCTGGAAGCAGCCATTGCATTTAAGGCGTTCTCAAAATAGCTATATACTTCATCTGCGATTCCCAGAAACTCTTCAACAGGTACATTACTATCCAAGTAACAGGCATACAGATAATCAACTAAAGCGGAGTCAATCTCACAATAGTTTAATATGGCATTTTTCATCTTAAGAATGTCATCTTGCCATGTACCTGTATCTTCTAAAACCAAAGAGTATAATGCACGAATTAATCTCTTAGAGTAACCTTTAATATATCTAGTTTTCATTGTGTTATCACTAGCATTAGAAAGTAAACTATGTATATGTTCTACTTCCTCCTTGGTCTCTGTATTTAAGTCTAAAATGAACGCTGGAGAAATCATTATCGGGGGTACTTTTTCACCAACGTCATGACCATATATGCAAACACAAATGATCTTTATCCAAAAACCCCACTCATTCGGTTTACTTAATACATCGTCAATCGAGCAAATTATCGTATCAATCTTAGTTACTGCCGGATATTCTTCCAAAAGCCTGTCTTTAATATTTGACAATCTTTCGTAATCAATATCTTTGGGATCTACACAAATAATAGTAAAGTCTGCATCTGACTTAAAAGGTTTAGCAGTTCCTTTGGGAATCGAGCCACACATATAAATGCTATGAATTGTACCTTTGAATTCGGTAAGTATATTATCTATATACTTATCAACAAAATCCTTATATTCACTTTGTATTACAATTCTATTGATAACTTTTTCTAATATCATATAGACTCCTCCTAAACTAAGAACTTCTTTCGGCTAACGTCTTTCTGCGAATTTCGTAAATTCGTCATGACTTAAGTTATTCACGAAATCATTCAACTATCCTGCCCGTTAACGTAACGAGAGTCAGACGGTCCTTAAGCTCGGCTGCTTCTGTCTGTACTGAGCTACGGTTTTCCGTTAGTTGAATTCATTCCTGCCGTACGCAACTGGCATGTCACTGAAGTAATCAATGAAATAACCCTCAGATTCCCAACCGCCAGAAGACCTTTGTATTAATTCGCTAATTGTGTTCTTTGATTTACCGAATCGTCTTAATAATTCGGCTTTGTAATATTCCATATCACGTCCTTCGAATATATAATCGGACGCACAGTAATTATCGCCCATGTATATTGTAAAGTTGTACCCCAAGTAATTCGAGATCTCTTTGCATATAGTTCGAATTTCAAATTGTAGCTCCTTGTTTTCAATAAAGCTGTACCATCTAAAGCATGGTTGGAATTCACAGATATTTTTATTAAATATAAAGCTGAATCCTCCAGGACCGTCTACCTCAATGTATTCATCATCTGCGAAAAGAACAGGATCGAATGGGCCGTAGCTATGTGATTCGATTATTCGCTCACGGTTAAGAGACCACGGTCTAACTAAGTGGGGATTATGTTGGTTAACTTCAGATATACATTGAACAACTCTCGGGAATGCCGTTCCTTCAACTAGCTCGTCTTTAAAAATCTCTATTGATCTTAAATCAAGGGAATGTTGAAACATCGCTGAAAAATCTACACCCACGATACCACTCCTCGGGAAACGCTATCAAGTTACTCCTTTATCAATTTTACCACTTTGTATAATGGAATGTTGGGGTCAGTTTGTTACACATAACTGCCCGTTAACGTAACAAGAGTCAGTCAGCCGGTCCTTGAGCCCGGTTGACTCTGTCTGTACTGAGCTATAGTCTCTCGTTAGTTGAATCTGCATGCTTTCTTTTATCAAACAATATCTTCGTACTGTGCATCATCTAAAGGGCAGTTTTTTTTGATTATCATGTTATATTAATTGATATAAATAAAACCGCTTAAATTATATAATCAGGAGTGATAGTAAAATATGTTAAGGGTAGATGTCGCATATGCATTAATTTATAACGAAGAAAAGAAAGAACTCTTGATGGTTAATAACAAAGGTGACAGTTGGTCTCTTCCTGGTGGTGCAGTTGAAAAGGGAGAAACTCTCGAACAGGCAGTTATCCGCGAGACTAAGGAAGAAACAGGTCTAACAATTGAAGTTGAAAACATTGTTGCAGTAAATGAAGCGTTTTTTAAGGAAAAGGGACATCACGCTTTATTTATAACTTTTGAAGCAAAAATTATTGAAGGCGAAATTTCAATTCAAGATGAAGATGAAATTTCCGGAGTAGAATGGGTAGGGATAAAAAGGGCTAATGATTTAATGCCCTATCACCCTGCTGGTGTAGAAAAGTTACTTAAAAACTCTTCAATCTATACTTTCCAAGGTTAAACTAACAAAATAACGGGAAACGTAAGATCAATAAACCAACAGTAGTCTAGGACTTTATTTCTATGAGCATTTTGCATTAATCTAAGCCCTTGCTATACAAAGGGATTTTGGATATAAAAAAGGACTTCACCCCAACTTGGAGAAGTTTTTTGGTGACGAAACCAAAACACTCAAGAGGAGGAAGCCCCTTTTGTATATTCTCCAAGAAAGTCTATTTTCCTTTGAGGAGCTTCAAAAAATCGAATCGAAAGAACGACTGCCTATCTTTTTTAGTGCACTGGACTTACGACCGTATGCGAGGCAATTGAGAAACCCTTCACCCCGAGGAGCGGATGGGCACTGCCGTCAAGGCATTCTTCGCGCATTACTCGCGGCTCCCTTAGAGAACATCGATACGTTCACCGGCCTAGCGCGTAGACTGGAGTTTGACCTTCGTTTCCGTTACCAATGTGGACTTCGGCTGGACATCTTCGCCCCTTCGATCTCTACGTTAAGCCGGGTTTTTGCCGACTTGACTCGCAAAAACCTCGCCCAGCAGTTGTTTGAGGATCTTGTCGCTCAGTGCCAAGAAGCTGGAATCCTAGGCGGCACTCATGTCGCCATCGACAGCGCAGCCATTCACGCTTACGAGAAAAAAGAACCTAAGCGAAAAAGCGAACTCACCGGCAATGCCAATTGGGGAGTAAAACTCGATGCGTTTGGCAACAAAGTTAAGTGGTTTGGCTATAAGCTGCATCTGGCCGTCGATACGAAGAGTGAACTTCCGATTGCCCTAAACGTTACACCTGCTCATGTGAATGATGGCGATGAGGGACCTACACTCATGAAGCGAACCGTCGAACGATTCAAGCCTCGTTTTTTCATGCTGGATGCAGGATATGACCAAATGAAAAACTACGAAACGGCTCGCAGCGTCAAGGCCCAAGCGATTATTCCAATGAATCCGCGGAATGAAAAGGAACCCCCTGCAGGTATGACAAGCAAAGGGACACCTTGCTGTTCGATGGGGTTTCCGATGACGTATTGGGGACAGGAAAAGGAACGTTTGAAGTTTCGTTGTCCACACGCTACGGGGAAAGTGGATTGTCCTTTAGGCATGACGGCTTGCTCCACTTCCAATTATGGGATGGTGGTCAAGGTCGACACTCAGCAAGACCTTCGCCGCTATGCAATGCCGCACCGAGAAAGTCGGGGCTGGAAGGAACTCTACAACAAGCGAACCAGTGTAGAACGCTGTAATTCTCGAATGAAGACCTATCTAACCGCAGACCAATTGCATGTTTGGGGTATTCAAAAAGTTACGACTCACCAATATTTGAATGCCATTGTGCTGCTTGCTTCTGCGCTCGCTGTATCGAGACAAAGAGTCGTAACTGCCGCTTAAATTTAGCCTTTCCGCAAATTCTGCCCGTCTGTCCATTTTTGCTCTTCTTTTCTCAAAACCTAAATTTATCATGCAGTATAGCCTTATCTTTTTCCTGGAAATGAATTATGCAAAATGCTCCTATGTTTAAGACAGCTGCTGTTTTTAAATTTGAACCCTCATAACGGGCTCTTTTGGAATTTACTAGTGAGCAATATGCGTCAAATGCGACATAAAACCTCCACTATCTTGTTCAACTAAATATCCTGCCCTATCGTTGAATAAAAGCAGCCAATCACATGGAACAGCTGCTTCCTTGGTATTATTGAGCTATCGTTTCCCCTTTAGTTTAACGAGACAATTACTTCCCGGCAAAAGGCCTCCACGTCTCATCTTGCTCATTGTTAGCGGTAGGCTTTCAATTAACACGTCCCAGCAAGAGGGCTTTCTCATATTGCTTTAACGATTGAATACCAATTAATAGAAGAAGACCGTGGGATTGAGCATTCAATCACCTTTATTTATTTGTTTTGGTTTTACCATAATTAAAATTCTCCTGCCCTGTTCTCTTACATTCTCTTTGCTCTGCCATATCTAATCGCATAACTATAATCCTCTCGGTCGTTTTGATCTGCCCTCTGGGCGGCTAACTCATAATCGTATGGAAGTAAAATATTCTCGAGAACCCATGATTGATCATTTCGGCTTACAATCACATACTTTGCATGTGGTGTCTTTGATTCCATGTAATGAGGGTGGGGGGTGTCTTCAAAGTATGCTGGAAGCCCAACACTTCCAGCATTAACAATCCATTTACCATCTGGTAACCACACTGTTTTTTGTTTATGTGTATGACCGCAAAAAATTAGTTTTTGATCGACAAAGGCTAGTTCAGACATTAGTTTCTCTACGCTCTTTTCAACAACACCATGTATTGAAACTTCATCCAATAGATATTCGTCATCTGATAAAGGAGTCCCATGGCAGAATAATAAATCATCAATAATACATGTTCTATTAAAAGTTTGAATCCAATGATTTATTTCTTGAGTCAGCAATGGCTTTACATAATGAAAGGTCAATGAATCCATTTGATCTTGAAGCAAGTACCGGTCACAATTTCCCATAATGTTAGTTATATGGGGTCTCTTCATGAGCAATTCTGCAGTTTTAATAGGATCGATGGGACCGAACAGTGTATCGCCTAAATTTACAATTGTTTTTATTCCGCGTGAATCTATATCATTAAGGACGGCTTCTAAAGCATAAGAGTTGCTGTGTATATCAGATATGACAGCTATAGAACTACTTTTATTCAACTGCAATCACCACTTTCTGTATGTTTATTAATAGTATCAAGTATTTTACTACTGAATTTAACCAATGTACGATTCGATTCTGCAGCCGTACACTATTTGTCACCCAAAATTCTCCGTCACTCATCAAGGTCTTCAAGCGCTGGAACTCATGTGACTGACGCGTGTACTCGGTTGAATGAGATCCTCTGATTGCTTGTAAAAGCTCATTTGGATACTTGCCAGACTACCATTCCACCAAAAGAAATAACTTGGAATGCATCCTTAGTGATATCCTCTATGCTTGAAGCGTAATAAATACTCCTCCCTATATCTTCCTTTCATAAAGCTATCTGCGGTTTCAATATTACCTTTAAAATACTTTTCTTGCTTAAGCATACTAATCCCGAGGGCTTATAGCGTTAAACTGCCCGTTAGTTGAATAAGCATGCTTTCTTGTACTGCACAATATCTTCGTACTGTGCAGTAGGGAGTCTTGATTACAAAATATAGTAATGTATGGTTGATTACAGTTGACTGTTATTATTGCAATCCCAGACCTAACACTCCACTTGAAATTAATTTGTGTCAAAACATTTACCCTCTACCCATGATAGGCACCCGCCTAGCTCCTTACTTTAGGCATCTGCATAGGATGATGTATAACCATTTAGGAGGTAACAGAGTGCTAAATAATCAAATGTACCCAATGCATCACCAAATGCCGCAATCAATCATGGTCTATCCTATTGATCCCTATGTCGTAGAAACCTTAATGTCCGTAAAGGGTAAGCAGGTGGTAATTGAAACCACTCGCGGAGGTATCAGCGGCTGTGTGATAGATGTAAAACCTGACCATGTTGTATTGGATACCAGAGGCACAAAATTCTTTGTACGCATCTGTGAGATCGTTTGGATCATGCCGGAGTAAATGGCTGTTCATGAGAGAGTTGCGAAAGCAGCTCTCTTTTTATGTTGTTTCCCTCCCTGGGCTATCAGTCCCTCATATTACTGATGCTGCAGCGCATCTTCGTACTGTGTAACAACTAACAGAATAATTTCTGTCAAGAGAAAATAAGTATTAGACTTTCGATGGATTAAGCTAACAGGCAGTTTATTTGATAATTATGGTGAACCAGGATTAGAATAGTAATATTAAATAAATAAGAGGAGCACGGTATAATGACTCAGGACGAAGTATTACAGGGCGGAAATGTTAACCTCATTGTCCGTAAGGAGAATACTGTTCTCCGCCCCACTGGTTATTGGAGTCCGTCTGTTCACCAACTACTTATACATCTAGACAAGCAAAGCTTCGAGGGAGCACCAAGATTCCTGGGAATCGATGAATCTAATCGTGAAATATTAACATTCATTTCAGGGGAAGTTCCAGGAAACGATTACCCCGACCTTGAACCTTACATGTGGTCGGATGAAACACTTGTGGGTTTAGCACGCCTTTTATGTCGTTTCCATGATGCAACAGAAGGCTCTACTCTCATGACGAAGGGAAAATGGCAGCTTAGTTATAGTGATGAGCATTGTTACGAAGTGATATGTCATAATGACGCTGCGTTGTACAATGTGGTCTTTCAAAAGGGGATTCCTGTAGCGCTGATTGATTTTGACATGGCTGGACCAGGTCCACGTATGTGGGACATTGCGTACACCCTCTATACATCGATTCCGCTTACGAGCTTCTCGCCTGATTATTTTTCGGGAAAAACGGTAGGGTACCAAACAGATTTACATTCTATGGAGCGCAGTCGACGAATTCATTTGTTTTTTGAATCGTATGGAACCCCCGTGCCTAATGACCTGCGTGAGTGGATTATCAAACGATTGACTACTATGTGCGATACATTGAGAAATGGAGCCTTCGAAGGAAATCTTGCTTTTCTAAAAATGGTTGATGGGGGACACTTGGCTCACTATGAAAGCGAGATTCAATTTGTAACAGATCATTTCAAAGACTGGATATAGAATTAAGCATTACGCTAACGAAAATTCAGTTCAATAAACCAACAGTAGTCTAAACTCTTTTTCTCAGTTTAAGACAGCTGTTGGTTTTTATATTGGAGTCCTCAAAACGAGCTCGTTTGGAATTCACTAATGCACAGTTTGCGTCAATTGCGACATAAAACCTCCACTTATCTTGTTCAACTAACTGCTCGTATGCTGAATAAAAGCACCCGATCATTGATCTGCTGCTTTCTCTGTATTACAAACTATCGTTTCCCGATAGTTCAATGGGTTGGAGTTATAAATTGAAAGGCTCCAATTAAGACGAGTAAAACCACGAACACTAAAATAAAAGTTATACCGAACCTCAATATATTTGAAGATTCACAGCTTGAATATAACGTGTACTCCTGTAAATCGGTAAGGTGTGCTTCTGCACAGAATTTCCGTAGCAATCCTGCTTCTGCATGAAACGTTGGATCACTTTCTGAATAAATCTGGTTCTCGTTACTATAAACAATTTCCCTTTCCATCTAACCTCTATGATCCGCTTTATGAGCTGCAGGCGAGTAAAACACGTCACTATGCATATGCTTGATCTTGTCCCAGTTGCCCGGATTCATTGTATCAGGAGAGCGTTGCTCCAGAATAGCCTGATACAAGGCGGTTTTTTGTTCCAGATGGGCGATATGCTGTTTGGCTTCTTCAAGCTTAGCAAGTGCGTCCTCTTTATGCTCCATCATGAGTGCGTAGCGTTGTGAGAGGGTTGCTTCTCCTTCAAGGCAGAGAGTCACGTACATTTTGATGGCCTCAATGGGCATCCCGGATTGTTTAAGGCATTTGATGCCATGGAGCCAGTTAATCGATTCTTCGTCAAATATCCGGATATTGTTTTGATTTCGCTGTATGCTGGGCACCAAACCTTTATCCGTGTAAAAGCGTATTGCGTGTTCAGTGAGTCCCGTTATTTGAGCAGCTTCCTTGACTGTATGCATATGAAATCCTCCGTTCATTTTTTTGAATCTGCTTGACTTCGTGTAACACGAAGGACCTAAGATTAGTGTAACGCAAATGAGCCGTAGGTGAAATCCCTGCTGCAATGTCCGGTTCAGGGGCTACGCGCCGTTGCTGTTAAACATTTAACCGGGAGGAATTACAATGCACAATGTTACATTAAACAATGGTGTAAAAATGCCGCTCATCGGCTTCGGAGTTTACCAGATTCCTGATGCCCAAGAATGCGAGAACGCCGTGTATGAAGCGCTGATGGCCGGTTACCGCTTAATCGATACCGCCGCCGGTTATCTAAATGAGGAAGCGGTAGGCCGCGCGATTAAGCGCAGCGGTATACCGCGTGAGGAGCTGTTCATCACGACCAAGCTCTGGGTTCAGGATGCCGGCTACGGGAGCGCTAAGCTGGCGTTTGATAAATCCCTTAAGAAGCTCCAGCTTGACTATCTTGATCTGTACCTGATTCACCAGCCATTCGGTGATTACTATGGTGCTTGGCGGGCGATGGAAGAACTGTACCGCGAAGGCAAAAGCAGGGCGATCGGGGTCAGCAATTTCCTGCCTGACCGTCTGATGGACCTGATTGTCCATAACGAAATAACACCCGCCGTCAACCAGATCGAGACGCATCCGTTCTACCAGCAGGCAGAGAGTGCAGCTTTTATGAAAGAACAGGGGGTACAGCACCAGTCGTGGGCTCCGTTTGCTGAAGGCCTCAACAACCTATTCGGTAACGAGGTATTGGTCTCGCTGGCAGCAAAACACAATAAGTCTGTCGCCCAAGTCGTATTGCGCTGGCTTGTTCAGCGTGGGGTCGTTGTCATTCCTAAATCAGTCAGAAAAGAGCGTATTGCCGAGAACATTAATATTTTTGATTTTGAGCTCCGTTCAGAGGATATGAAACAAATGGCTGCCCTTGATACACGGTCTAGTCTCTTCGGTTCTTACCTGGATCCGAAAATCGCACATATGATGGGCAATTGGAAAGTCGATCTGTAAACCTTTATTTCTTTAAATAATCCTGTAAAAGAAGGCCCACGGCCTTCTTTTTTTGTGCCTGCATGGACTCAGTGCCAGGGGAAACTGCCTCCTTTTTTGCAAGGAATCTTGGTTATTTGTGATTTTTCCCGTGCCGCCGCGGCGGTAGAATTAGGGATGAAAGGAGAAGTGATTGCATGAACCAGGTATCACCGGCTGCTTCGAAAGCGCTTAATAAGAAAGCGCTTAAACGGAAAGCTAAGCCATTCGCGGACTTTAGAGCGCACAAAACCTATTATTTTATGCTCATCCCGCTGTTCGCCTATTTTATAGCCTTTAACTACCTGCCACTTGCCGGGCTGTACAATGCATTTACCAATTATGATTTTAGCAAAGGACTTCTGAGCCCGTTCGTCGGCCTGCAGAATTTCGAGTTTCTGTTCAAGGGCGGGGCGGACTCGATTATCTGGAAGCTGACGCGCAATACCATCCTCTACAATGTGGCATTCATCATTCTTAGTAATGTGTGCCAGATCGGGATGGCTGTGCTGCTCAAGGAGATTGCGTTCAAGCGGTTCGTTAAAACCTCGCAGACGCTGATGTTCATGCCTTATTTTGTCTCGATGGTTATTATCGGCTCTATTATCTATAACCTGTTCAATTTTAACTACGGCGTACTCAACAATATGTTCACTTCGCTGGGCATGGAGAAGTTCGATTTCTACCGCACCCCCTGGGTCTGGCCGATCATCATTGTTGTCGTTGAGATCTGGAAGAGCCTGGGCTATGGAACGGTCATTTATCTGGCTTCCATTATGGGGATCGACGAGAGCATTTATGAGGCCGCTTACGTGGACGGAGCTTCCAAATGGCAGCGCATCCGTTATGTCACCCTTCCGCTGCTCAAGCCGACCGTCATTATTCTGCTGCTGTTCGCGGTCGGCGGAATACTGAAGGGACAATTCGATCTATTCTGGAACATCGTCGGCAATAACGGGCTGCTGCTGAACGCGACGGACATCATCGATACTTATGTGTACCGTTCACTGACCGTTAACTTCAGTATTAATCTGGGAACGGCTGCGGGCCTGTATCAATCCGTATTCGGCCTGCTGCTGATCCTGACCGTCAATGCCATTGTCAGAAAAGTAGACCGGGAAAATTCTTTATTCTAGAAAGGGCTGTGATTGCACGTGAGTACTGTGGCTGTTGATAAGCACGGCAGTAAAATCCGCAAGGACGCCGGAACAAGAATATTTGATGTTTTCGCTGTGGTGGCGGTTTCCATCGGTGCCTTGCTCTGCGTGATTCCGTTTATTATTATGCTCTCCGGCTCCTTCAGCACAGAGTCTGAGGTAGTACGGAGCGGATATTCGATTATACCCAAGGGCTTCACTTTGGAGGCCTACCGGGTTGTCTTCACTTCACTGGGCAACACGATCGGCAGAGCCTATATGGTTACGATCTATGTAACGGCGGTAGGAACCTTTCTCGGCCTGCTTTGTACCTCTATGGGGGGGTATGTGCTCTCCCGCCCGGATTTTAAGCACCGGGACAAGGTGTCATTCTTCGTCTACTTTACGACACTGTTCAGCGGCGGCCTGATTCCTACCTATCTCGTTGTAGCCAATGTGCTGCATCTGAATCACTCGCTCTGGTCTGTTATTCTCGGCGGCCTGATGTCTGCGTTCAACGTATTCCTGTTCCGGAACTTCATCAAGGGAATTCCCGATGCGCTGATGGAATCAGCGAGAATCGACGGAGCCGGGGATTTCCGGATCTACTGGCAGATCATCATTCCGCTCACCAAGCCGGCCATGGCGACCATCGGTCTGTTCACGGCACTTGGCTACTGGAACAACTGGTTTACCTACAGCCTCTATCTGATCACAGATAAGGATAAATGGGGGCTGCAATACCTGCTCTACCGGATGCTGTCCAGAGTAACGGATGCAGTCAAGGGCTCAGATGTCCTGATTATCCAGCAGCTGCCCAGTGAAACGATGAAGCTGGCTACGGCGATGCTGGTTACCGGCCCGGTTCTGCTGTTCTATCCGTTTGTGCAGCGCTATTTTGTCAGCGGACTGGTAGTCGGCAGTGTGAAGGGGTAAGAAACGGCAGCCCAAAACGGCTGACGAATCCGGTTTGAAGCGGAGAAGACGTATTTACTGTTTTCTCCGCTGAACATATACTTGTTCTAATAATGGAGGGGTTAAGCTTGAAGAGAAAGCAAATCACAAAGACAATGTTCGTCACATCCATGGCCTTATTGCTGGGCCTGTCTACAGCCTGCTCAAATTCGAATTCGGGCAGCGGTAACAGCGGAAGTGAGCCTGCTAAGACCGGTAACTCGGCAGCAACGGATGCACCGAAAGAAATCGTTGAATTGAAAGCGATTACGATGGGGAACGAACCGAAAAGCGGACTGGATACCTTTTATAAAGAGCTGGACGCTTTGACTGAAAAGGATCTCGGTATCCGGGTCCGGTTCGACTATATCCCATGGGGCGATGAGAAAAACCAGATCAGCCGCGCTATCGCCGCCAAGGAATATGATCTTTATGTCGGCGGTGCCTGGTCCGATTTTGCCAACTTTGCCACCAAGAACGCTTTCGCCGATCTGACGCCGCTTCTGGAAGAAACGCCCGATCTGGTAGAACACTACAAGGGCTCGCTCGACCGCGTAAAAATCGACGGCAAGGTATTCGGCATTCCGCAATACAACAAGCCGGGCGGCGGCGGGGAAGGTATGCTGTACCGCGAGGACCTGCGCCAGAAATGGGGGCTTCCGGAAATCAGCAGCCTGGAAACAGCCGAGCAGTATCTCTACAAAGCCAAAGAGGAATATCCGTCTACCCCGATGCTGAATGACAAGCGTTTTGGCACAAATATTTACTCCCAGCTGATTGCCAGCAAATACTATACGGTTGCCGCCGATTATGCCGTAGCCGCCTATGATGATCCTTACAAGATAATCAGCATCTATGATACGCCTGAATATAAAGAGGCTGTAGCAAAAGCCAAGCAATGGTATGACGACGGAATCGTCGATCATGACGTGCTTGCCGCACAAGGCAATGCGACTGCCGAAACGCTGGAGCTGATGAAGGTGGATCAGAAGCCGCTCGAATTCAACAATCACTTTGGTGCAGTCAGCAACAACTATATCAACCAGCTGAAAGAGGCGTTGCCGGATTCAACCTATGGCTGGTATGACTTTTTAATGGATAATAATGCCCCGGCCTTCCTGCCAAGAATGTCGCCAAGCACGATTACTATGATCTCAGTAGGCGCTAATTCACAATATGCGCTGCAGGCACTCAAGCTGATTGAGAAGGCGCATACCGATCCTACCTATTATAATTTGCTGGCTTACGGGGTGGAAGGGGAGAACTACAATCTGGATGGTGAAGGCTTCATTAATTATGAAGGCATTCCGACGGACAACATCAAGCCAGCCTGGACCGGGCTGGCTGATGGGTATATGGCGCTTCAGGTCAAATATCCGGGTGAATGGAAAAGCATATATGACGAGCTTCAGGCTGAAGGAATCAAGCGTTCGGAAGCAGGAGGTACAGATCCGTACGAAGGCTTCAGCTTCGACACCAGCTCGCTGGCTACCGAACTGTCCAATCTGGAGACTGTAAAAACCCAATATATCCAGCCGCTTAGCGTAGGGATGACCAATGACATCGGCGGCGATCTGGCAAAAGTACAGAAGCAGCTGAAGGATGCAGGCTTCGATGCTTATCTGGCTGAATTGCAGAAGCAGGTGGATGCATTCAAGGCATCCAAATAACAAGCTGTGCAAGCCGCCCGGCAGGGACATTCCTGCCGGGCGGCTTAGGAAATAGAATCCGAAAGATGGTGCGAACATGGATAAACTAGTGGTTTACACTGCCCCGCCGGACGTACCCGGCAAGGAGGATTTTGCAGTATATGTGCGGATTCCCGGGGAAGCCTGGCAGCAGCTGTTTGTGTATGAGGTCAAGGTGGATATGCACAATGTGCGTTCTGCGTCTATGGCCTATTTTGATATGAGCGGGAAAGTGGAGGTACGGGTAGAGAGCCTGAAGCAGCCGGTTCATGAGGCGGTAATCCGTCCGCTGTCAGTGGACCTCCCTTTTAAGCAGACAGACATGGAATTGACCTTTATGCTGGACCGTCCGCAGAAGCTGTCGATCGAAATCAACGGGGAGCGGTTCAGTAATCTGCACCTGTTCGTTAACCCCTGTGAGAGGGATGCACCGGACCCGCAGCAGGATAACGTTCTCCTGCTGCAGCCGGCCATCCACCGGACAGAGGATATCTACCGTCTGCTGGCAGAAGCTGAGGGAACTGACGGGCGGGTGCGGGATACGCTGTATTTTGCACCGGGCATGCATTATATCGAGGAGACGCTGCTAAGGATTCCATCCGGGATAACGGTCTATATTGCCGGCGGCGCCGTTGTGGCAGGCTCCATGGTCTGCGATCACGTTCATGATGTTTCCATACGCGGAAGGGGGATTATTCGCCTGTCTGACTTTCACCGGTTCTCGGCCTTCCGCGGCATCCGGATTAGGTTCTCTGAGCATATCTCGGTTGAAGGCATTATTACGCTGGACCCGCCTCATTACAGCATTTATATAGGCAAATCGCGGCAGGTGTCCATCCGGAATTTCAAATCCTTCAGCACCCGGGGCTGGTCGGACGGCATTGATATGATGGCCTGCACCGATATTGAGATTGATGATGTCTTCCTGCGCACCTCGGATGACTGCATAGCGATCTACGGCTCACGCTGGGATTATTACGGGAGCAGCAGCGGCATCCGGGTGCGTAATTCCATCCTCTGGGCGGATGTCGCCCATCCGCTGATGATCGGCACCCACGGTGACCATCACGGGGACGGGGATATTATTGAAGATATCGTGTTCGAGAACATCGATATTCTGGAGCATCACGAGCCGCAGACGAATTATATGGGAGCCATGGCCATCAATGCCGGTGATAAAAACACAGTCAGGAATGTACTATACCGGAATATTCGAGTCGAGCCCTTCGAGCTTGGCCGTCTGATCGACCTGAGAGTGGTATGGAACAAGGACTATAATCCCGTCCCCGGACGCCGGATTGAGCATATCTGCTTTGAGAATGTTTCGTATAACGGGAGCAATGCGCATCCGATTCAGATCTACGGTTATGATGACGAACGGACCGCCGATCATGTGAGCTTCAAGCGCCTCAAGGTAAACGGGCAGACGATTCTGCTGCCGGAGCAGGGCTTGCTTGAGGTGAATGAGTATGTGCGGGGGATTTTGTTTGAGGAGTAAGGCTGTCGGAAGCGCCACAGAATAGGAGCGGGGGTATTACCATGGCAAGCGCATATTTATTTGTACATTTCCGGGAGAAGGAGACGCCGGACGGGGAGCAGGTCTACTTCGGCCTCAGCAGGGACGGATTCAACTGGGAGCAGGTGAACGGCTGTGAACCGGTGCTGTGGAGCCAAAAGGGAGATAAAGGGGTGAGGGATCACACGATCGTCCGCGCACAATCGGGTAAATTTTATATCCTGTCTACCGACCTTAGCCTGGCAAATAACTTCAATACTAAGTATCAAGGGCAATGGCAGAATATCGCCCGCAGCGGGAGCAAGCATCTGGTACTCTGGGAATCCGGTGATCTGGTGAACTGGTCGGAGGAAAGACTGGTCGGGCTGGGCGATGAAGACTTCGGCTGCCTGTGGGCACCGGAAGTATTCCATGATGCGGGGCGGGATGAGTACGTCATTCATTTTAGCGCAGCCCATGCCTCCAATCATTTTGGGGACAAAGCAATCTTTTACACACGGACGAGGGATTTCATAAGCTTTGACAAGCCGCAGCTGCTGTGCAGGAAGGACGGGAGCGGCATTCTGCTTCAGCATGGGGAGACACTTACCGGAGCCTATACAGAGAATATGAGTTTTGCCGCAGAAATGGCTAAGCTTACGCCTGGTGCGTACGAAGGTCCTACCGCATTCAAGCTTCCGGACGGAAAATGGTGCCTGATGCTCGACTTTTACGGCGTGCGCGGCGAAGGACAGGGTTATGTTCCGTTTGTCGCCGACACGCTGCGAGGCGGGCGGTTTGTCCGCTCGGATGAGCAGTTCAGCTTTCCTTACCGCTTCAAGCACGGGACGGTGCTGGCCATTACGGCTGACGAATATGAGCGTATCCGGCGTCATTTTAGCTAGTAAACAGAAAAAGAGCTTCACCGGAATAGGAGAGGGCCTTCATTAAAAGTACTGGGATTGTTCAACAAAATGAACCCGGGAGGAAAAAATGAAAACGCTAAAAAGCTGGATGTACAAATGTGCAATTGCGGCGGTTTCGGTTATCTTGGCGGCAACACCGGTTTTCCCCGCAGAGGCTGCGGGCGGTACAACTCGGCTGTCTGCCGGAACCGTCCTAACCTCTTCTGTGTCAGACGATGGAATACGTGCCGGGGTTACGGACTCCACTTATATTGAAGCCCCGGTAAGTGAATTGCCGGCTGAAGCGGCAGTTACTGTTACCGCGGCTGCGTACGGGAATGTAGTCCGCTACCCGTTTGACGGCAACGCCGGCAGTGAGGATGGCCTGGCTGACGCAGCGGTATCCGGAACCCCGGTCTATGCAGAGGGCCGGGTGGGCCAGGCGATCAGTCTGAACGGAAGCGACAGCTATGTGACCCTGCCGGCTACTCTTCCGCCAGCGGCTGCCGACGAAATTACCGTATCCGCCTGGGTGAACTGGAAGGGCGGAAAGGACTGGCAGCGTATCTTCGACTTCGGAAACGGCACGACCCAATATATGTTCCTGACGCCCAAGACAGGCAATTATATGCGGTTTGCCGTCAAGAACGGCGGGAGCGAGCAATCCGTCCAGACGGCCCAGCTTGCCGCAGGCCAGTGGGTGCATGTGGCTATGTCGCTGGGCGGCGGCAAGGCGCGCCTGTATGTGAACGGGGAGCAGCAGGCCGAAGCCAATGTGTCGATTAAACCTAGCCAAATTAAACCATCGCTTAATTACCTCGGGAAGAGCCAGTTTGCTGATCCGCTGTTCAATGGCTCGCTGGATGAATTCCGGATCTATAATTATGCCTTGAATGCAGCTGAGCTTCAGGCCCTCTATATGTCCTCAAGCGTGGACTCAGCTATTGCCCAGGCCCGGAAAATCGCCGCAGAAGGCCAGCGGTACTATTCGGACGAAACGTGGAGCAGGCTGCTGGAGGTTCTGGAGCAGGCTGAGGGACTTAGGGCCGATCCGGCTGCGGAGCAAGCCGCTCTTCTGGCGGTTGCGGCTGAGCTGGTGGCTGCGATGCAGAATCTGGCTGAGCCGCTGCCGGTATTCATCAACAATACGGGGACAGAGCTTGTTCATCCCGCTGTCAGTGTTGCACCACAGGAGCTGTTGCGGGTGAGAGAGCACATTCTGAACAAAGAGCAGCCGTGGTACGGGTACTATACCGCTTTTGCCTCCAGCAGCTTTGCTTCTAAATCTTATGCCATTAAAAATGATAAAGATCCGGCGGCAGATCTCAGCCACCTTGTGCCGAATTATTCATATAACAACTACAGCACCAGTCTGTTCAACAATCAGATGACCCAGGATGCCACTGCGGCCTATTATCAGGCTGTCATGTACTTTATGACCGGGGATGCAGATTACCGTGAAAAAGCCCTGCGTATCGTTCTTTTATGGGGAAGCCTTGACCCGTCGCTGGCAAAATACGTGACGGATGCGCATATTCAGCAGGGACCACCCATGTACATGATGAATGCCGCAGCGGAATTGCTGCGTTACACAAGCACAGGCCGTGAGGAGCTGGAGTGGAAGGAGGAATATTCGCAGCAGTACAGCGACAACTTCCAGAAGCCGGCGCTCAGGCTGTGGATGGAACGCAACACCAACTGGCTGAACCAGCATCAGACCTCGGTCATGGCTACGTTATCCTCTTACGTGTTCATGGACAGCAAAGCCGACTATGAACGCATCCTGGAGTGGGCGACTGTAAATGCCGGCACGACAATGCCGTATCAGAACGGTGCAATTGCCAATGCCATGTTTGAATTTACGGTAGACAGCAGCGGGAACGAGCTTCCTGAGCCGGTTATAGCTGTTAAAGAGATGGTCCGCGACCAGCCGCATTCCTTTGATAATATTGAAGGTCTGGCCGTTCTGGCTGCGATCATTTCCGCTCAAGGCACATTGCTTGATCCGGTTAACGGAACAGCATCATCGGATGCTGACAGTGTCGATGTATATTCCTTTATGAATGACCGGCTGATCAAGGGAGTGAACTATTACTACAAATATAATCTTGGATATGATGTGCCCTTTAATGACGGCCTGAATGCCCCGGTAAGTCCTGATAGACGGGGACGGCTCGGCGGCCGTGAGGATTACTACTATATCTATAAATATGGAAAAGGCTATACGGACAATAATCCTGACTTTCAGTATGTAGCCGAAGCCATGTACCGGACATGGGAGGTGTATGGTCTGACGGTCAACGACTCCTGGCTCTATATTCCGGAGACCGCTTCAGGAACAGCCGTACCTCCCGTACTCACCCAGGAGAATGGGGGGACAGTGCCATACCAGCTGGAGACGCGGTTCACCCCGTTTGACAGCCGTATTGTCCGGACAGCAGATGCAGTCCGGGTAGAGACCTCGAAAGAAAGCTCGCTCTTTGCCGTCTACGGGATGGGCATCTGGCGTGGGGGCGACCTGGCTGTCAGGATCAGGAGCAATGCCATTACAACGCTGGCACTGCAGGGCGGCACAGACAAGGAGCCGTTTGCTTCGTTCCGGCTGCCCGATACCGGAGGGGAATGGAAATATGCGGTTATGAATCTATCTGCTCTGCCTGCTACGGCATTTCAGGCAGATTCGATCCTATATTTCAGAATATCCGGGGAGCCTGGCGATTCTATCGAATTAGACCATGTACTCGTCAACAGCACTACAGTAAAATCGCCTGCCTTCAAAGGAAATGCCAGTACGCTCGGACTGGATGCCTATCCGTCGGCACAGCTGCTGTATGATGTCTCCAATGCAGCGGCAAATGCCGGGCAGAGCTTAACCTATGGCATTTCAGGAGATAATGCGGGCTTCCTGGCGGATGCGGGAATTTCCGTCAGCAATGGGGGCGTACTGACCGGGAAGCTGCCGGCATCGCAGCCGCCTGGTGATTATTCTTTCTATGTGACGCTTACAAACGGAACTGCTATTAAGCTGCTGGAAGTCACTGTAACGGTGGCCGGTCTTTATAGTGATACAATTGCGAATGTGATCAGCGCCTATGATCCGGCCCAAAAGTATGAGACAGCCGGCTATACCCTGTTCCGCAGCAAATATGATGCTGCACTGGCGCTCATCAGCTCTGATGATGAAGCGGCGCGGAATACGGCGCTGCTGGAGCTTAAGGAAGCGGTAAAAGGGCTGCGGCTGCTGAATCCGCTGCTTGATGACGGGGCGCTTGATCTGACCGGCATAGCTTCCGGGGCTCCGGACAGCGCAAGCATCAATATGGCTTCGCTGGTCGACCTGTATGCTTCCGGCATTCCGATCCGCTGGATTGCGGATGAGAAGCAGTTCACGATTGATTTCGGTGCAGGCTTCAAGGTGAAGCCGGATGCGTTCAGGCTGCTGCCGGACGCAGCATTCCCTGCCCGATCCGAGGGAGCAGTTATTCTGGCCTCCAATGATTATACGAACTGGGTGCGGATCTCTGATGATATTTCAGAATATACGACCAGCTGGTTCAGCTATACGGTAAAGACTGAATACAAGGATACCGGCTTCCGCTATTTCCGCATGAAGGATATCACGGCGGGTGTACTAAACAAGGAGGATTACACGGAGGATCAGCCGTTTACTGTTGCGGATCTGCATATTTTCGGGGAACGTTATGAAACGGCCGGTGTAATCAGGGACATCAGCCTGACCGTGCAGAATGCCGTGCCGGTGCAGGATACGCTGCCGGTTCCGCCAAGGGCAGTCATCGGGGATAAAGTGGTTCTGTCCTTCTCAGCGGATGAGCCGATCGGCAATATCCGGGCTGCAATTCAAGGGGAGGCTGTACAGGTTGCAGATCACCAGAACGGCACCTATACGGCTGAATACACCGTCAGTGCCGGAACGAAGCCGGGCTATGCCGCCATTTCGCTCGATTACAACTTGGCAGACGGTACTCCGGCGGATACCGTATACAGCTACCCTGACAGCTATACCGCAGGTGCAAACAATACACTGGTGTCCCGGAAAATTCTCGTTTCGAATACTGCCAACGAGATTAATGCGGCTGCCGAAGCGCTAATTACCGGGTCGGATAATACCCTGGATGCGGGCGAGATCCCCTTTTTGTTCGACGGTAAAATCTCCACCTTCCCGGATGTAAGAGCCGGGGGCGGCGGATACGGAACTTACACCCTTGATTTTGGCGCAAAGCACAGCAGCAAAAGGGTTCAGCTTGACCGTATTGAGATACTGAACCGCAACGGATTCCCGGCCAGAGCTTCAGGCGTGAACGTAAGCGCGTCGGCAGACGGAGTGACCTGGATAACGGTCTCCGAGAGTTCCAAAAATTACAGTTATGACACATGGCAGCCAATCAGAGTGCTGGACCGGTACAAGGACGCCGGGTTCCGTTATTTGCGGATTAACGGCGGCAACTGGTACGGCAATATCGCGGAGCTGCGCCTCTTCGGGCAGACAGGCACGGATCTCGCAAGCTACGATCCTGTCTACACAATCACCACAACAGCCAATGACCCTGCGGCCGGGACAACGATAGTGTATGTTAATCCGAACGGCCTGCCGCCTGCCCCGCAGCCTTCAGGGAATGAAGGAAGCGTGTTGACGGTTCATGGCGACCTTACAGCCGTTACAGTTCTTGCGGTTCCCGCGCCCGGCTATGAATTTGTGAAATGGGTTGAGCCGGTAAGCTTTTACGGATTGTCTGCGGGTTATTTGTGGACGGAATACCCGCTGTTTAATCTGACAACGTATGCCGGCGGTTATCTTGGCGGAGTTAAATCCTACAATGTGACGCGTGACTGGAATCTGCAGGCTGTGTTCCGCAAGACCGGAGGAGCCGGGCCTTCTGAACCTGCGGCTGCACCCGGCAAGCCGGTTCTGTCCGACAACAACGGGCATGATACAGGGCTTAAAGACGGCAGCTACACCGTCACTATGAATTTATGTTGGGGAGAGAACGGGACTGCGTTCAAGCTGTATGAAAACGGCAAGCTGATTTCTACCCAGGAGCTGAAGAGCAGCTCCCCGCAGGCACAGACCGCCAAGGCAGAGATATCCGGCAGAACGAACGGGACCTATACGTATGTCGGTGAGCTGATCAACAGCTATGGAACGGTGAAAAGTGATCCGCTCACCGTCAGCGTGACGGATGCAGATCCCGGCAAACCGGTGTTATCCCATGACAACTGGGATGCTGACGGCAGTTACAGCATTACCATGAACCTGTGGTGGGGCACAAATGCTTCGGAATACCGCCTGTATGAGAACGGCAGGCTGGTTGACTCCCAGAAGCTCAGCGAAGCTACACCGGCTGCCCAGACAGCAGTAACGGTACTGTCAGAAAAAGCGGCAGGAGTGTATGAGTATCGTGCTGTTCTGGTGAATGCAGCAGGCGAGACAGAGAGCGGGACAATATCAGTAGTTGTAAAGTAAGGCACAGGATGGCGTAACAAGGATGCAGCTGCCCTGCGGGCAGACTGCATCTTTTCTGTTCAGCAGTTCCTGGCAAGCCGTTATCAATTCGATTAATGGAGGCTGATTATGACACCTATTCAAGGCATTAACGCCATTTTGGCGGGAGATTATCCGGATCCGTCAATAGTCAGAGCCGGGGATCACTATTACATGACACATTCTTCTTTCCACTACACACCGGGGCTGCTTATATGGCATTCCCTGGACCTGACGGACTGGGAGCCGGTCGGTCATGCCGTACTTGAGCATGTAGGCGGTTCAATTATGGCGCCGGATTTCATTTATCATGAGGGACTTTTCTATATCTATTTTCCTGCACGGGGAACGAACTGGGTTGTGACTGCAGAGAATCCGGCAGGTCCATGGAGCAGACCGGTGGATCTGAAGGTCGGGTATATTGATCCGGGTCATGCAGCAGATGAGCAGGGCAACCGCTATTTGTTTCTGTCGGAAGGCTACAGAATACGTTTGTCCAAAGACGCTTGTCTACAGCAGGCGAATTAGAGCAGGTATATACGGGCTGGCGTTATCCGAAGGAGTGGCTGACGGAGGGCTTCTATCTGGAATCCCCCAAGCTGACCTACAAGGACGGTTACTATTATATGACCAGTGCACAAGGCGGGACGGCCGGACCGGCCACCAGCCATATGATCGTCTCCGCACGCGCGGCATCACTAGACGGACCGTGGGAAAACTCACCGCATAATCCGGTTATACGCACAAAGCACCGCAGAGAGCAGTGGTGGTCGAAAGGTCACGGCACGCTGGTGGATACGCCGGAGGGAGACTGGTATCTTGTCTATCATGCTTATGAAAAAGACTACTATCCGCTCGGCAGGCAGTCGCTGCTTGAACCGGTAACCTGGACGGCGGACGGCTGGTTCACGGCAGGTGATCAGGAGGCGGGGGCTGCTCCCGCTATTGGCCTTCCATCAAAGCCTGACCGGGCGCTCGTATCTGAGGAATCCGGCGGCCTGGGGCTGCACTGGCATTTTTGGGGCGGAGTACACCGGGAAGATTACCGGATCGATAAGAATAGTGTAGTATTAAAAGCAGTTCCCGGTGAGCAGTCCGGGCCGCTGCTTTGCATTCCGGTGCATCATACGTACACCGCCGAGGTTACCATAGCTGTTGAAGACGGAGCGTACGGGACGCTCGGCCTGTTCTATAAGCTGGGTTTTCACTATGGCATCGGCTTTGACGGCAGGGAGGCATTTGCATACCGTAACGGCAACACGAGCGAACGCTCAGCAGCGTCAGGAGGTTCCGTGACCTTAAGGCTAATTAATGACGAGCATGAGGTAAGCCTGTATTTCATGGATGCCAAAGGGGAGTGGAGCAAGCTGGATCACGGGTTTGAAATGTCCGGCTTTCACCATAATGTGCTCGGAGGCTTCCTGAGCCTGCGTATTGCGCTGCAGGCTTCAGGAGCTGGTGAGGTAAGGTTCAGCGGATTTAAGTACCGGGCGGGATTATAAAAACAGCAACCAAATTGCAGCGGGAGAGGATAACACAATGAAGGCACCTTTATTCAGGGACCCGGTATACGACGGGGCGGCTGATCCGGTCATCATCTGGAACCGGGAAGCACAGGAATGGTGGATGATTTATACGAACCGCAGAGTGACCGCGGAGGGAGAAGGTGTGGCCTGGGTGCACGGCACAGACCTCGGTGTTGCTTCCTCGCGCGACGGCGGAGTAAGCTGGCTGTACCGCGGCACCCTGGAGGGGCTTGATATCGAATGGGGCCGCAACACGTTCTGGGCGCCGGAGATTATCTGGCATGACGGGCTGTACCATATGTACGTCAGCTACATTCAGGGCATTCCGTCCGGCTGGGCCGGCCACCGGCGCGATATGCTCCACTATACCAGTCCTAATCTGCTGGACTGGACCTTCCGTTCCCGGCTTGAGCTGAGCTCGGACCGGGTAATCGATGCCTGCATCCACGGGCTGCCCGGCGGAGGGTTCCGCATGTGGTACAAGGATGAAGCGAACGGGTCGCATACCTATGCGGCGGACAGCAAGGACCTGTACCACTGGGAGGTTACCGGACCGGTCATAACAGGCCGGCCGCATGAAGGAGCTAATGTCTTCCGGTTCAAAGGCTGGTACTGGATGATTGTAGACGAATGGCGCGGGCAGGGCGTCTTTCGCTCCGGTGACCTGGAGACATGGGAGCATAACGGTCTAATCCTGGATCAGCCGGGAACCCGCGGGGATGACGGTACCATCGGGCTGCATGCAGATGTCGTTGTGCAGGGCGATGAGGCTTATATTTTCTACTTCACGCATCCCGGCAGAGACGGCAGCGAGAGTGAAGACAGTCCTGAAGACAGGTACCAGAGCCGCCGCTCCTCGGTTCAGGCTGCCCGGCTGGATGTGATTGACGGCGTGCTTGTCTGCGACCGTAATGAGGCGTTTGAGCTCAAGCTGGTGGCTGAACAGGATTAATGGTCAGGCAGAATTGTTAGTTCGTACTCTTGGTTCAACCCGGATCTTGTTGCAATTCTAACGGACAGCGGAGCCCTTATTTACCGAAAATCAACTCTTCTAGCCGGGCTAACGGACCACAGCGGCCTTATCGCCTCTCCAGCTGCGAATATTGGGCTGAATACGCTGACATAAGGGCTCGGGTGTCCGTTAGCTTGCAAAAAATGGACTGAGACCAGAAATAAGGGCTGCTGGGTCCGTTACTTACAGTAAGTGAGCAAACGGTACGGGTTCATCAGCGCGGATCAGGACGATTACAGCAACGGAACCCTGCAGCGCAGCAAAGTTTATGGAACGGCTCCCCTCTTTTTTAGGAAGGAGGGAGCCGTTTTTTTTCTGACGGAGCCTGTAACTATTGTAACTGCTGGCGGCTGATTATTGGAGCAGGATAGAAGAGATAGAGCTGTACATAATGACAACTGAAGGGATGTAACGCATGGAAAAGAACAACGAATGTATGTATTGTATGGAGGATGAGCGCCGGGATAACCTGATGCTTGAGGTGGCACAGCTTTCGGTATCGACGGTATTCCTGTTCAGGGAGCAGACGTATAAGGGCAGATGCAATGTCGTGTACAAGGATCATGTAAAGGAGCTGTTCCAGCTGTCCCCGGAGGAATTGGCGGCCTTTATGGGCGATGTGCAAAAAGCGGCTGCCGCGATTGACCAGGCCTTCGGACCGGACAAGCTCAACTACGGGGCTTACGGGGACAAGCTGCATCACCTGCATATGCATATCGTTCCAAAGTATGATGGCGGGAAGGACTGGGGTTCAACCTTTGCAATGAATCCGGGGCAGACGTATTTAACAGATGGGGAGTATGCAGAACGGATCGCGCTGCTGCAAAAATATTTATAGCATCAACATTTTAACCGTCAGCACCTCTTTTCCAGAGGTTGGTGGCGGTTTTTTTAAATATAATCCTTAGTTAATTACTTGGAATAATGTGAAATTAATCATATCACCTTATGTCAGCTTCGGGTTAAAATCACCCTAGTAAACCGATGACATTGGTTGTTATTTAGCTGTTAGATTAGGGGCTTTATTTTGGCGGACGGAAGGTTATGCGGATGAATTTAGACTGGGAGTTTATCATGGAAAGCCTGCCCTTGTACGGGGATGCCATGTGGCTGACGGTGAAGCTGGCGTTAATCGCGATTGCGCTGTCGCTCGTGCTCGGGCTTGTGTTTAGTCTGGTACTTTTTTATAAGGTTAAAGGGCTTAGAAGCATTATTCTGTCTTACATCGAATTGTCGAGAAATACGCCGCTGCTGGTGCAGCTGTTCTTCCTCTATTACGGTCTGCCGAAGGTGGGCATTCACATGAGCGAGTTTACTTGTGCGGTGGTCGGCATGACTTTTCTCGGAGGCAGCTATATGACGGAGGCGTTCAGAAGCGGAATTGAGGCAGTCGGCCGGACACAGCTGGAGTCGGGGCTTAGTATCGGACTTAGCAAGGTGCAGCTGGCAAGATACGTCATCCTCCCGCAGGCGCTGGCTATCAGCATTCCTTCTTTGGGAGCGAACGCGATTTTTCTGCTGAAGGAAACGTCCATTGTTGGGGCGATCGCTCTGATGGACCTGATGAATGTGGCCAAGGATCTGATCGGCATGCACTACAAAACCGCAGAATCCCTGCTGCTGCTGGTGCTTGCTTATCTGATTCTGGTGCTGCCGCTGTCGCTTCTGCTCAGCTGGGTGGAAAGGAAGGTGCGGCATGCCGAATTCGGGAATTGACGTGCTGTTTGAGGGCTCGAACTTCGAGCGGCTGCTCGGGGGACTGCTGGTTACGATCGAAATTTCTTTTGTCTCCATTGTTATAGGGACTGTGCTGGGGGTGCTGATGGGCCTGCTGCGGACGCTGAATTCCCGGCCTTTGCGGCTTGTTCTGCGACTGTATCTGGAGGCCTTCCGGATTATTCCGATCCTGGTGTGGCTGTATGTGGTGTATTTCAGCTTCTCGCCTATGCTGCATATCGATATCAGCGGAGAGGCTACTGCAATACTGGTGTTCAGTCTCTGGGGTGCGGCGGAGATCGGCGATATTGTGCGCGGCGCGCTCGAATCTATGCCGAAGCATCAGGTGGAATCGGGGCAGGCGCTTGGTTTAAGCAGAGGTCAGCTCTACCGGCATATTCTGATTCCGCAGGCGGTGCGGCGGATGCTGCCGGGCTCGATCAATCTGGCTACCCGGATGGTGAAGACAACGTCGCTGGTTGTGCTGATCGGTGTCATTGAGGTGGTGAAGATCGGACAGCAGATTATAGAGCTGGGTGTAATCAAAGCGCCGAATGCCTCGTTCTGGGTGTACGGGTTCATCTTTATCCTGTATTTTCTAGTCTGTTACCCGCTGTCCAGACTATCCAGGAGGTTTGAGCAGAAATGGCAAAATTAGTGGAGGAAGGAAAAGCAGATATGACGAAGACAGGCGAGCTGCTGCTGGAGGTACAGGGTGTGTGTAAGACATTCGGCGACCGGCAGGTGCTAAACGGTATAGATTTGCAGGTGGAGCGCGGGGAGGTCATTGTCATTCTCGGGCCTTCCGGCTGCGGCAAAAGCACCCTGCTGCGCTGCCTCAACGGCCTTGAGCCGGTGGAGGGCGGACATATTCTGTACCGCGGTCAGGATCTAACCGGAGATGATATCAATTGGCGTGACCTGCGCCAGCACATCGGGATGGTATTCCAAAACTATGAGCTGTTTCCGCATATGACGGTGATGGAGAATATTCTGCTGGGGCCGCTGAAGGTGCAGCGGAGGGAGCGCGCGGAAGCGCAGCAGCAGGCGCAGGAGCTGTTGGAGCGGGTCGGCCTGGCCGACCGGGCGGGCGATTATCCCCGGCAGCTGTCGGGCGGGCAGAAGCAGCGGATTGCGATTGTGCGGGCGCTGTGCATGAATCCGGATATTATTTTATTCGATGAGGTGACGGCTTCGCTTGATCCCGAGATGGTGCGCGAGGTGCTGGACGTTATTCTGGGCCTGGCCAAGCAGGGCATGACGATGATTATCGTGACGCACGAAATGGGATTTGCCAAATCGGTCGGCGACCGTATCGTCTTTATGGATCAAGGCAGCGTATGTGAGGTTGCTCCGCCGGAGCAGTTCTTCACCAGTCCCGGAACAGAACGTGCACAGCACTTTCTTAATATTTTTGAGTACAACAAACTATAGAAACAGGGGATGAGAGAGATGGGTAAAGGCAAAAAGTTAATAACAGGTATTATTGCGGCAAGTATGCTGGTGGTGGGACTGACTGCATGCGGTAATGCGGATAACAACGCCGGAGCGAATTCATCTTCTTCCAAGTTTGATTCGATTGAACAGCTGAAGAAGAACGATAAGATCCGGATCGGGGTATTTGCCGACAAGCCGCCGTTTGGCTATGTGGACTCTGAAGGGAAGAATCAGGGCTTTGACGTCTATATTGCCAAAAGATTTGCCAAGGATCTGCTCGGCGATGAATCGAAGGCAGAATTCGTCCTGGTGGATGCGGCCAGCCGTGTAGCCTACCTCGAATCCAATAAAGTGGATATCATTATGGCCAACTTTACGGTTACGGATGAGCGCAAGGAGAAGGTCGATTTTGCCAGCCCGTACATGAAGCTGTCCTTCGGGATCGTCTCCCCGGATAGCGCGCCGATTACCTCCATCGACCAGCTGAAACAGAAGGGCCAGAAGCTGATCGTCGCCAAGGGGACTACGGCTGAAACTTACTTTACCAAAGAGTATCCGGACATTGAGCTGCTGAAATTCGACCAGTATACCGAGATCTTCTCTGCACTCAAGGACGGCCGCGGTGCAGCAATTGCCAACGATAACACCGAGCTGATCGCCTGGGCCAAATCCAATCCCGGCTTCACTGTAAGCATCCCGGCCTTCGGCGGCCAGGATACGATTGCCCCGGCAGTAGCCAAAGGCAACACCGAGCTGTTGAACTGGCTTAACACCGAGCTGGAGGCGCTGGGCAAGGAGGAGTTCATCCACGAGGCGTATAATGCGACGCTAAATGAAGTCTATGGTGAAGGTTATACCGATGAACTGGTAGTTGAAGGCGGTAAGCTCTAGCAGCTGCTGATTGTTACAAGAATACAAGTGCCTGATAGAGCTGAGCCGTGCGGATCATCCGCATGGCTCAGCTTTCATTCTTTCATCGCCTATGAGCCGGCGGCCGCAATCCCCCGGATATACTCGATGAAATCGCGGATATGCCGCGCATAGATCGGCTCATCCCGGTAGACGAGGCAGATATGCCGGCGGTTAATGTAGCCGTCTCCCGGCAGAGGCCGCCGGATCAGCTCACCGGCTGCAGTCTCCTTAAGGACGCTGCGCAGCGGCAGTACTCCGATGCCGGAGTTGAATTTCAGTGTCTCCTTGATCGTCTCGATCGCTCCCAGCTCCATGACGGACTGAAACTGGACGCCGGCATAAGCCGCCCACTCCTCAGCCAGCTGCCGGGAGGTGGAGCCCTGCTCATGGAGCAGAAAAGTCTCGCCCTGCAGCTGCTCCGCAGTCAAAGGCTCAGCTTCACTGAGCGGATGGCCGGGCTTCATCACCAGCTGCAGCTCATCCTCAATAAGCGGCAGCACCTGCAGGCCCTTCAGCGGTTCGTCCGGCAGGGAGATGACCGCTGCATCAATTTCGTGATGCCTTAAGAGCGAAAGCACGGTTTCGGCTTTTTTTACCGTCAAAAGCAGGTCTGTATCAGGATGCCGGTGCTTGTAATCCGCCAGGAAGGGAGGCAGATAATAAGTGGCCGGTGTATAGCTCGCGCCAAGCTTCAGCCTGCTGTGTGTATGCAGAGCCCTTATCCGCATGCGTTCAGCGGCTTCCTCCATCAGCGAAACGACGCGCCGTGCATACGGCAGCAGTTCCTCCGCCGCCTCTGTGCGGATCAGCTTCCGCGACTGCTTGCGGAACAGCGGAGTGCCGAGGCTCTCCTCCAGCTTACGCAGGTGAAAGCTGATGGTGGGCTGGGTCAGCTCCAGCGTCTCTGCTGCCTCCTGCAATGTCTCCCTGCGCATAACCTCTACGAATACTTTTAGCTGCTGTACGTTCATATACCTTCACGCTCCCTCTATATTTGAAATATAGACGTTATCTATCAAATATTCAATATACATAGATATATTTAATAAAACTAACACCCAGGCTTAACGTTCTTCTTACACAAGGTTGTTAAAGTTTGAAGTAACGCTAAGGCGAAACAAGAAGCTCAAGGGGGATTAATCAATCGTGAAACGGAATTGGCTCAGAACAGCAGGTATTGCAGCAGGTGCGCTCTCACTACTCGCGGTAACAGCTTGCGGAGGACAGAACCAGAGTAATACAACTGCTGCAGCAGCTGACGGAAATACGGCGGCTACAGCTGAACCGGCGGCAACAGCAGCATCTGCCGGTGCCCAGACGCTGACAGTGTACCTGAATGATTTTGATGCGGTCATCGGTGAAATGTTTGAGAAGGAGACCGGCATCAAGCTGAACATCGTCTCTGGTAACGGTGCCGAAATTATGTCCCGTATTGAAGCCGAGCAGGGCAATCCGCAGTGGGATGTCGTGTGGATCGACGCAATGCCTTCCATTAACGGGCTGGATGCCAAAGGCCAGCTGCTTACCGGCTGGACGCCTGATAATGTGGCCGGACTGAAAGACAATTATGAATCGCTGATTCCCGAAGACGGCTCGTATTATCCGACCGGGGCTCATGCAGCCGGAATCATCGTCTACAATAAAAACAACATCACCGGTGCAGATATTCCTGCCTCCTGGGAAGATTTGAGCCGCGCAGCCTATAAAGGCAGACTGGGCATGGCTGATCCGGCGATTGCGGCACCGGCGTATCCGTTTGTTTCCAGCTTTTTTGAGGATAAGGGAATGGACGGCGGGAAGGCCTACTTCAATACATTGATGGAGCAGGGGCTGCGCGTGTATCCGAAGAATCCGCAGGTGGTACAGGCTCTGACCGCAGGGGAGATTGATATTGCTGCGCTGCAGGAATCGAATGCGTATTCCATGGTGGCTGGCGGAGAGCCGGTAGAGCTGGTTTGGCCTGAAGAGGGAGCGCCGGCATCCGTACGTGTTGCTGCAATCCAGAAGGATACGGCAAAAGCTGACGCAGCGAAGCAGTTCGTGAGTTTCCTGCTGGAGCCGGAAGTGCAGCAGGAGCTGGTTGATACCGGGGATGAGGCTTACTTTGAACCGTCGGCAGAAGGCGCAGAACCGAAAGCTGAGCGTGCCGCTGATGCCAAGCTTAACTTTACAGAGGCCGCATGGGCGAGCGGGCATGAAGCTGAGATCAAGCAATGGTTTGCCGATCAGGCTGTGCAGTAAGCCGGTAATATGCTAAAGGCGCTTAATGTAAACCGGCTGGGCTGGATCGTCAGCATCCTGCTCGCCATTCTTGTCCTGTTTCCTCTGGCAGCGGTCATCATCCAGGTGCTGCTGCCGGGCATTTTTTTCGGGGAGCTGAATTTTGGCGATCTGTCGCTCCTGCTTGATGTATTCAACCGCCCGCTCTGGAGAAAATCGCTCGAAAACTCGCTGCTGCTGGGCATTGGCACTACGCTGTTTGGAACCATTCTGGGGACGGTGCTGGCTATGGCCCGTTCCCGCTGGTCTTTCCGGGGGGCTGCGCTGCTGGATGCCGCCGCCTGGATTCTGTTCATCATGCCTTCCTTCATTCTGGCTCAGGGATGGATTATGTTCTCGGCCGGTAATGGCCTGGCCGCATCCCTGTTCGGCTGGAAATGGGTGAGCTCTGCAGTATTCTCACCGGCCGGACTGGTTGCGGTGATGACCTTCAGCAAGTTCCCGCTGGCTTATCTGACCGTACGGGCGGCAATGGAGTGGAAAATGGATATGCTGTCACAGGCCGCAAGGCTATGCGGCGCCAGTTCATGGCGCGTGTGGCGGACGGTGGAAGTTCCGCTGCTGCTGCCGTCTATTTTTTCAGGCGCATTGCTGGTCTTTATGGATACAGTCGGAGACTTTGGTCTTCCTTCAGCAATAGCGGTAGTCTACCGCTTTCCGACACTGCCATATTCCATCTATTCGGCTATTTACACCTCTCCGATCCGCTTCGACATGGCGGGTGTGCTGTCCCTGTATCTGGTGCTGCTGATCGCGATGGCGATTGCCGTCCAGTTCTATGTGCTGCGCAGAGCCAGATATGACATTCTGTCAGGGCGGGCTGTCCGCTCGGCCCCCGGCTCTGCCGGTAAATACAGCTGGCTGATCAGCTGCGCGGTGGGTCTGCTGCTCATAGTTGTCATCGGCATCCCGATCGGCTCAAGCCTGGTCATGTCCATTCTGCAGGTACAATCAGGCGGACTGGTCAGAGGCAATCTGACGCTTGAACATTACAGCGAGCTGTTCCTTCATGGGGCAGATCTATTCCCCGGCATCGGCAGATCACTGGCGATTGCGGCTGCAGCCTCTGTATTCGGACTGATCATCGGCCTTGGAGCGGCGTTTGTGCTGTCATATTCCCGGTTCAAATTTAAAAAGCTCATTGAGACTGCTACGCTGATCTCCTTCGCGGTTCCGGGCGTAGTGCTCGGCATCGGGTACATCTTCGTCTGGAACCAGAAGTGGCTGGAGCCGCTGGGACTCAGACTGTACAGTAAGCCGCCGATCCTGGTGCTGGCGGCCATCGCCGGAGCCATCCCGGTCATTACCCGGGTGATTACCGGATCAATGGCCAAGGTTCCGGGGCATCTGCTGGATGCCGCACAGATCCAGGGGGCTTCTCTGGTCACCCGGGTGCGGACGATCCTGATCCCGCTGATCCGCGGTGCGCTGGTTTCGGGTGCACTTGCGGCCTTTGGCTCCTGCATCTTTGATCTGGCGGTCAATTCTATTCTATTCCCGCCGAATTTTGTAACCCTGCCGATTGTCATTGATGATGCCTTTGAAGATATGCGGTTCGGCTACGCATCTGCGGCTACAGTGACCGGAGGAGGCATCATTGTACTGATCCTTGTTGTAATTGAAACCATCTTTAATAAGAGAGGGGCGAGAGCATGAGACAACCACAGACTGTACACGCCCCGGGCACACCGCTGCTCGAAATCCGCAATTTGCAAAAAAGCTACGGCGGTTTCCAGGCGCTCGGCGGTATCAACCTGGAGCTGCAGGAGGGTGAAATTATCAGCGTGCTGGGTCCCTCGGGATGCGGTAAGTCGACACTGCTCCAGCTTGTTGCCGGATTAAGCCAGCCGGACGGGGGAGAGATTCTGCTGCACGGGAAGGCGATCGCCACTGCCTCCCGGATGACGCCTCCCGAAAAACGGGGCATCAATATGGTGTTCCAAGACTATGCACTGTGGCCCCATATGAATGTGTTTGACAATGTTGCTTACGGCCTGAAGCAGAAGTCACTGTCTGCACAAGCTATCAAACAAAAGGTAGAGGAGGCCCTGACCCTGCTCCAGCTCGAAGGCTTTGAGCGGCGGCTGCCGCCGCAGCTGTCGGGCGGCCAGCAGCAGCGGGTGGCGATTGCCCGCGCCCTGGTGACAGAGCCGCGGCTGATGCTGCTGGATGAGCCGCTCTCCAATCTGGACATGCGGCTGCGCGTGGAGATGCGGACCGAAATGTCCGTGCTGTTCCGCAGGCTGAAAATGAGCGTGTTCCATGTGACTCACGATCCGGAGGAAGCCTTCGCGATGGCCGACAAGCTGCTGCTGATGCGCAGCGGGGCGGTGGACCAGCTGGACACGCCGATGGCCTGCTACAATAAACCTGCCAGCAGGCAGGCAGCCTCGCTGCTGGGGGCAATCAATGTGCTGAGCGGAACCTTTGCCGGCACGCCGGGAGATGCTGCCCTGCAAGGTTCGGCAGGCCTGCTGCGCGGGATCGTCTGCGGGCCGGACGGAAGCCTGCGGGCGGAAGGCCGCGCAGAGCTGCGCTTCCGGCCGGAAGCAGTCAAGGTACTGCCCGCCGGAGCAGAAGCTTCTAATGAAAGTGGAGATTTTAACCGGATTGAAGCGACCGTCATTCACTCGACCTTTGAAGGAACCAAGTGGCGGACGATGGCAGAGTCGGCAGCAGGAGAACGCTTATACCTGTTCAGTGAAGAACAGCGGGATGGCGGGAGTATCATCCATGCTGAGCTTCCCCGCGAAGCCGCCTATATTTATGCAACCTGAGAGCAAGATAAGAACCTAAAGATCACTTTGGAAAGGCCGCTGATATTGTGCTCCATACATCACTGAATACAGGCAGACTGCTGGCGGTTTCAGACATCCACGGACATGCCGGAGGGCTGCAGCAGCTGCTTGATACAGCTGAATACAATCCCGCATCAGACCGCCTGATTCTGGTAGGGGATTACATAGACGATGATCCTCCAAGCTGGGAGACGCTGCATCTGATCAGAAAGCTGACGGAGGAAGGGGCACTTGCTGTGCCAGGCAATATGGAGCTGCGGCTTTCAGCGCATTTCATGGACCGGGCAACCGGAGCATCCGGGAGCCTGGAGCTCCGGGAATGGCTGCAGGGGCTGCCCCCGTATATCGAAGCGGACGGCTACCTGTTCGTCCACGCCGGATTCCGCCCGGATGTGCCGCTTGCCGGGCAGACGCTGCAGGACATGACCGAGATCCGCGAGGCGTTCTGGGGAGCACAGCCGCCGGTGTACGCCGGCAAAGGCATTGTATTCGGACATACACCGACCTTCAAAATGGGGGCTAAAGCAGGCGAGGTCTGGAGAAAGCCCGGTTTAACCGGAATTGACACAGGAGCGAAGCACAGTTGCCGACTGACCCTGCTGGATGTCCACAACGCCGTTGCCTACTCCTGCTCGACGGAAGCCACCAGGCAGCATTACACGGATTTCCGGATCGACGAATTGGCCGATACGGTTAGTTAAGGCAGGCGCTTCGGCGGCAGCGCCTTAACAACCGCAAAAACCCTTCAGGGATGTATTCCTGAAGGGTTTTTGCGCGTGAAACTTTAAAGCAAAAGCAGCGGGCCCGAATTTAGTTTTAAGTGTAGTTTGTGCAGCTAAAACGCCTGTTTTTCCCCGCATCTGCTGTATAGCTGCACTCTGTGCAGTTAAAAAACCGGATAATGCCGGTTTTAGCTGTTTTGGGCTGATATAGTTGTACAAACTGCAGTTATACAGTGTGAACGCTGATTTACGCTCATTTTAGTTGCAGAAAGTGCAGCTATACGGGTAAGCTCGTTAACGTAAGCATCTGCAGAAGGGTAGCTGCCGGCAGTCCAAGCATTCTCTGGAGTCACATTCAGGAACCATATCCCTGAAGAAGGTTTGCGCCCGGAACCTCACCCACGCCCACTCTCCGATGCACCCCGCTCAGACGCTGCGCCCGCCTCCGCCTGCTGCATATATTCCCGGGGTGACATACCGGTGACCTTTTTGAATACCTTGCTGAAATAGAAGGCGCTCTCATAACCGAGCTTCTGGGAGATTTCATAGATCCGGCCTTCGCCGCGCAGCATCATCTCTTTGGCTGCTGAAATTTTAGTCTCCGTAATGTACTCCACATAATTGACCTTGGCCGTTTTGGAGAACAGGTGGCTCAGGTAGTTAGGGCTGAAGTTGAACACATCGGCCACCTGATTGAGCGAAAGCTTGGAGCCGAGGTTGCGTTTGATATACTCCTGAACATTCTTGACAATCTGCTCCTTGTAGCTCTGCCTGCGGGTGGACAGCATTTCCGAGACGCCGTCGCGGAAGCAGACCAGCCAGCCGGCAATTTCTTCAATGGTATGCATCTGGTAGATCGCCCGGTACCCTTCCGGCTCATGCCCGAAGATATGCTCTACGATCTCCTCGCCGTCGGCCAGAAGGGAGGTCGCCATGTAGAGAATGTTGCAGGCCGCATCAGTGGCGGGAACGAGCAGGTCGGACCGTCCGTCGAAGATTTCGATCATCCGGGAGATGATCGCATACAGCGCCTGGGTGTCCATCTCTTCAAAGGCCCGGCGGATTTCAGAGCGCGACTCCGAGAAATCAAACAGCGGAAAGTCCTGTTCCGGCGGCTTGCCTTCGGAGTAGAAGACGAAGGACTGGGCCTTCACCGCAGCCGGCAGCGCCTTGCGGGCGGCGAGGTAGCTCTCCCGCAGCAGGTACGGCTCCTCTACAGCAAAGCCGATTGCCCCGATAATCATCACATTAAAATAGTTGTGCAGCACGGAGGCCATATCGGCCAGCAGCTTCTGCGTATCCGGCATCCAGAGCTGCGGATCGGTTCCGCAGACTGGCAGGGTAACGGCAAAGTTGCGCAGGTCGAGGCTCGTTACATGGCAGGGCCGGATGGACGTAAGCGTATCCTTGGCCATCTGCACCGTGCTTGAGCAGAGGGCGACCAGCTTATCTCCGCGCGGCGGGACGGTGTCCGGGCCGAGAATCCGGCAGGTGCAGACCACATAAGCAGAGCCGCTCAGGTCGAGATCGAGGTCCTCTTTTTGCAGCAGGTATTGGTTCTTGTTCTCGAACAGATTGTTGAACAGCCGGACGAAGAACTTATCACGCTCGGCCTGCAGGTTGCCGCGGTGTACCAGCTTGGGGTAGCTTTCGATCGTCTGATATTCCCCGAGCAGGGTAATCGCCCGCTGAATGGAGGCGGCCAGCGTCTCGGGGGTCAGCTCCAGCTTCACCAGATAATCGGCAGCCTGCACTTCGATGGCGCTGCGCGCATATTCGAATTCCTCGTAGCTGGTCAGGATAATGAACAGGGGGACGCGGCCGTATTTTTTGCGGACGGAATCAGCGACCTGCAGGCCGGTTTTAATCGGCATTTTGATATCGCTGATCACAATGTCGGGGCGCAGGCTGTCGATCATTTCCTCCTCCTGGGCTCCGTTATGGGCGATCCCGACAATCTCTATATTGTACTGCTCCCATTTGAGCATCGATTGCAAACCTATGCATACAAGTGCCTCATCATCGGCAATCAGCAGCTTGATCAAGATTATCACTTCCTTGCTTTGCTTTTAGTAGTGCAGACTATTCCTTCTGCTGGAAGGGAATAAGAATGTTCATCTGCGTATATTCACCCGGCTTGCTCTCAATTGACAACCCGTACGGCTCCCCGAACGCCAGCTGCAGCCGTTCATTGACGCTGCGCAGCCCGATATTCTCGAACAGCCCCTTGGAGCCCTCCTCCTGTTTGGACAGGATATGCGAAATCTGCTCCTCCTCCATGCCGATCCCGTTATCCTTCACCGTAATCAGAATGTCGGCAAATCCGCTTTTGGCCACCGTAATCAGGATGTCGCCTCTGCCCTTGGGCTCAATGCCGTGAAAAATGGCGTTCTCCACCAGCGGCTGCAGGGTAAAGCGCGGAATCAGCCCGCCCAGCAGCTCCTCGTCCGCAATGCTCTGCACCATCGTTACAGTACTTCCATAGCGGTATTTCTGGATCAGGAAATAATCCTCCAGCAGGTTCAGCTCATCGCGCAGCGGCAGCAGGCGCCGGTTATCTTTGGCAATGCTGCGCAGCAGCCTGGACAGGGAGGTGGTCATTTCCGCAATACCTGTAGCGTTCTGGATGGTAGCCATCCATTTTATCGAATTCAGCGTGTTGTAGAGAAAATGGGGGTTGATCTGGTTCTGCAGCATCCGGTACTCCAGCTCCTGCTTCTGCTTCTCATCGGCCAGCCTGCTGTCCATCAGGGCAATGATATCCTGGGACAGGCGGTTGATCCCCCTGCCGACATCCCCAAGCTCGCTGTTCCATTCAATGTTGCGGTCGAGCAAAAAGTTGCCCTGGGCGATCTTGTCGATCCGTTTCTTCAATTTCTCTACCGGCAGGCTGATCGTCCGGGTCAGATATAAGGTAATGATGCCGCTGAGCAGCAGGACAAGCAGGCAGACACCGAACATAATCGGGATCCATATATTTGCTTTTGGCGCGAACTGATTACCGGCAATCGTCTGGGTCAGCTCAACGCCGCTGCGGACCACGTAGGAGACGGCCAGCGTCCGCTCCTTATCCTCCAGACTGATTTCAGACAGCTTGGTCATCGGGCCGACCGGCTCATCCTGCGTATAAGCGACTGGCTCGTAGGGCGTTGTCATCTGCTGTATTTTGTCACCGATAATCTCATAATGATTGGTGCCGAGCGTCAGCAGCAGACGCGAATCCTCCGGCAGGGTGTAGCCCTTCAGCTTGTCGGTAATGACCGAGGTGTTGACCAGCAGGTAGACGGTTCCGATCCGGGAGGCGTGGCCGCCGTATATCGGCAGAATAAACGGAATGCCATAGGCGGTGGAGAGCGGGTCCTTGATCACCTGGTCAAATTCCTCTGTAGCCTCGTTGTTCAGTCCGGTAATCTGGCCGATATTGTGAATCGTAAGCGGAGTGGATATACTGACCGAGTTGTCGAGCTGCAGAAACTTTCCTTTATTGTCGGTTACGATCAGCCGGCGGACATAATTATAGGAGCGGTTGATCTGGAAATCCTCCTGCATCGAGCTGAATACATCCAGCGCATCCCGGGCTTTTGCATCAGGTGATTCGAAATAGTCCGCCAGCAGCGTATTAGTAGTAGAATTAGTGCTGTTGGTCATCGCCAGAACGGACAGATTAAGCAGGTCTTGTTCTATAATATGGGAGACAAGCTGCAGATTGAACTCGGTTGCCTGGATTGTCGTTTTGCGCTGATAATAGGAAATGAGCTCGTAGCTGAAAAAGGACAGCATGGTCGCGATCAGCAGTGCAAACACAATCATGATCAGGATGATGCGGCTTTTAATAGTAGATCTTCTTATCGTGGTGATTCTCCCCTTTGGTACATAAAAAATGTATTGAAGCGTTTACAAGATCCGGATGCAGCGTGTGAAAAGCGTTATACCCACCATAGCATATTCCGGTATTTCAAAATAGAGGGGGAGGCAGGAACCGGGATTTTTACAGGTTTTGAATAGAAAATTACAGGTCTTGGCTGATGAAAGCGTAAACAGAACATAAAAGTGAATGATCTGCGCAGGAAAATACATCCCATCTCCGGCTGTAACCCGGTAGAATGTGAAATAGCTTCAGAAGATGATCACTGGTCAACAAAACGAGTAGAAAAGGGGAAAATTCAATGAATTACAAAAGATTGTATGGTATGACCTTCACTGCAGTGCTCTCCATGGGCCTCTTGGCGGGCTGCTCCGGCAACAACAATAACGCCCAGAACAATGCCGCTGCAACCAACGCTCCTGCCGGCACCAATGCAAGCGCTTCCTCTGAACCGAGCCAAGAGCCTGTTACTTTAAAATGGGCGCTGTGGGACTGGGAAGCAACCGCTTACTATAAACCGCTGATTGAGGCTTACCAGAAAGAGCATCCGAACGTGACAATCGAGTACGTTGACCTTGGTTCTACCGACTACATGACCATGCTGAGTACACAGCTGTCCGGCGGTGCCGATCTCGATATCCTGACCATTAAGGACATTCCGGGCTATTCCAACCTGGTGAAGCAGAACCATCTTGAGCCGTTAAAAGGGTTCATGAGTTCAAACAGCATTGATCCTGCGCTGTATGGCGGTACTGTAGAGCAGATCGAAGTGAACGATGAAGTGTATGCCCTTCCTTTCCGCAGTGACTTCTGGATCGTGTACTACAACAAAGACCTGTTCGACAAAGCGGGGGTTGAATATCCAAGCAACGATATGACCTTCGACCAATATGATGAGCTGGCCAGAAAAATGACCTCCGGCAGCGGTGCTGAAAAAGTATACGGTGCACACTACCATACATGGCGCAGTGCGGTGCAGCTGTTCGGCATCCTGGACGGCAAAAACACAGTGGTGGACGGAAACTACGACTTCCTCAAGCCTACCTATGAGCGCATCCTCAAAGAGCAGGAAGACGGCATCGTGATGGATTATGCAACATTGAAGACTTCCAGCACGCACTATTCCGGTGTATTCTACAACAACTCCGTTGCCATGATGAACATGGGCAGCTGGTTCATTGCCACCCAGATCGAAAAGGTAAAAAGCGGCGAGTCCCAGGCAACCAACTGGGGTATCGTGAAATATCCGCATCCGGACGGTGTTGAAGCAGGAACTACACTGGGAACGATTACTTCCCTGGCTGTTAACCAGAAGTCCGAGCACAAGGAAGCTGCCCTTGATTTCATGAAATTCGTGACCGGTGAAGACGGCGCTTCTGTCATTGCTTCCACAGGTACGATTCCGGCGATTAAAAATGATGAGGTTATCAGCTCGATCACTTCCATCGACGGCTTCCCATCTGACGAGAACAGCAAAGCAGCCCTGACTACTGTGCAGACTTACCTGGAAATGCCTATGCATGAAAAGAGTGCCGACATCGAAGTTATCCTGAACGAAGCGCATGACAATATCATGACCAAAAACGCTACGATTGACGAAGGCCTGAAGGACATGAACACCCGTGTGCAGTCGCTTTTGAATAACTAGGACTGGAAATATCAGTGATTCTCAGGGGGCGGGCCAGGCCCGCCCTTTGCATAGAAGGTAGAAGGTTTGGAGGAGAACAAATGCAAAATGAAACCGTACTTAGACCAAAGAAAGCCCCCAAGAGGATACTGTCCAAGGGCGTCCGGGATCATCTGGTAGCATACAGCTTTATTGCGCCGAACTTTATCGGCTTTGCCATCTTTACGCTTGTCCCTATGTTCTTTGCTTTTGTCCTGGCATTTGTGAAATGGGACGGGGCCAATCCGATGGAATTCATCGGCTTCGATAACTTTGCCCGGCTGATCAAGGATACCACTTTCCATAAAGCATTGTGGAACACGATTGTCTATACAATCGGCGTTGTACCGTTCACGATGGCTGTTGCCCTTGCGCTGGCTATCCTGTTGAACCAGAAGATTATTGCCCGTAACTTTATGCGGACCGTCTTCTTCTTCCCCTATGTTGCTTCGCTTGTAGCGGTAGCGGCAGTGTGGAACTTTATTTTCAGCCCGACTATGGGTCCTGTGAACAACATCCTGCATCTGATCTCCGGCGTACCGATTGAGGATCTTCCCCGCTGGGCGGCGGATAAGCAATGGGCGATGTTCACGGTCATCCTGTTTACGGTCTGGAAAAACATGGGTTACTACATGGTCATTTACCTCGCAGGCCTCCAGGGGATCAACCCGGAATTATATGAAGCTGCTGAGCTCGACGGCGCAGGCGCCTGGAGAAGGTTCCGCAATGTGACCGTTCCGCAGCTGGCACCAACGACGTTCTTTGTTCTGATGATTCTCGTCATTAATTCGTTTAAGGTCTACGATATCTTCATCAACCTGTTTGCCGGTGCCGACAATCAGCTGAACGACTCAACTAGAGTAATGGTCTATCAAATCTACAACACGGCGTTCCGTTCACTTGATTACGGATATGCCAGCGCCATGGCTATTGTGCTGTTCCTGCTGGTGCTTGGTATTACGATCGTCCAGTTCCGCGGCGAGAAGAAGTACGGATAATAGGGGGATATGAATGATATGGTAGGTTCAAATAAAATCTTCAGAGTCAGCTTGAAAGTGTTAGTGTACGCTTTGCTCGCTGCAGCAGTCTTCTGTATGCTGATTCCTTATGTATGGATGCTGTCCTCATCACTCAAGATGAACAAGGATGTCTTTTCCTTCCCGATGCAGTGGATTCCGGATCAGCCGCGCTGGTCAAATTTCGTGGATATCTGGACCCGCATCCCGCTCGGCCGCTTCATCTATAATACAGCCAAGCTGTCCGTAGTCGTTACGATTCTGCAGCTGCTCACTTCCAGCTTTGCAGCCTATGCGTTCTCCAAGCTGCAGTTCAAAGGGAAGAATCTCCTGTTCCTCGGCTATATCGCTACAATCGCTATTCCTTGGCAGGCCTATATGGTACCGCAGTTCATCATGATGCGTTCACTCGGGCTGAATAACACGCACTTGTCCATTATTCTGCTGCAGGCCTTCTCGGCATTCGGGGTGTTCCTGATGCGCCAGTTCTACCAGGGTGTACCGGATGAATTATGCGAGGCGGCACGGATCGACGGTCTCAGTGAATACGGAATCTGGGCGAGAATTATGCTCCCGCTGTCCAAGCCGGCCCTGTCGACACTGACGATCTTCACCTTTGTCAACACCTGGAACGACTTCCTCGGACCGATGATCTATCTGACCAAAACCGAGCTAAAGACGATTCAGATTGGACTTCGCATGTTCATATCCCAGTATTCCGCTGAGTACGGGCTGATTATGGCTGCCAGCGTAGTGTCGATTATTCCGGTTGTTATTGTCTTCCTCGCACTGCAGAAGTATTTCGTGCAGGGGGTTGCAGCATCGGGGATTAAAGGGTAGTGAGAACAACGTTTTAGCAGTTAAGCCTGGCAATTGCCTTACCCGCAAGCTGCCAGGTTTTTATTTAAATATTTATGTATACGCTTTCTTTACTTTAGATGAATGAAGGAGGACAAGTGAATGAACAGAAAGCCAGCATCCGGCAAAAAGCTTTTTTCCATCCTGATGACGGCCACGCTCGTGCTCGGAATGTTTCCGGGGCCTGGCCAGCCGACCGCATCTGCTGCAACGGCAGATAACGTCTATGCAGCTGCTTATATGGGGGCAAAGAATGCGGCGGGCACCAATCTGCCAGCCAGCGTTAATATCGGAGGCAGCAGTACGGATGTCAGCTGGAAGATCGGGGAAGACACGTTCGCAGTACCTTACGAAACGGTAACGGTAAGCGGAACAACGGCCAGCGGCCCTGTTACCGCCAGTGCTCTGGTCATTCCTCCCGCGGATTATCCGCTGGCCTATTTTGTGGACAGCGGCAGGGGCGGAGACTCGGTGGGGAACGGGCCCACGGCTTCCCCGCTGTATGAAGCGGTCAAAGCCCTCAGCGGGGGCAGCCTGATCAACCAGGCACCGGATCAGCGCTTTGTCAGCGGCACGACGGCCTGGGGCTTCGACGACTCCGTGCAGAAGATCAAAAATTCCAAGGACGGGGGACACACCGATCCGGCTACAGATCCATCTGTGTGGGTAGTCGGTGTACGTGCTGCTAACGATAATATCGTATACCAGCTTGAAGCGCTTGAAGCCGGAACCTATACGCTGAGCAGCGGCTTCTACGACTGGTACGGCAGCCGTTCGCGGGTCATCGAGCCGCGGATCGAGTACCAGGACACAAGCGGCGGCAAGCACACCTTGTCACTGAGCCAGTTCAATGTCAATGCGTCCAAAATCAACTCAGGCGAGTTTACCGTACCCGCCGATGCAGACACCAGCGTTCCTATGACATTGACGTATGCTTATATCTCCGGTGAAAAGCCGCTCCTCAGCTGGTTCGCCATTGCCGAAGGCGGCATCAAGTCGATCCTTGACGATGCCCGCCAGAATGCGGCCTCCATGGTGCAGGTTCTGCTGAACGGCAACGATATTCAGGCTGACAATGAGCACGGTCTTACGTTTAAGGGCTTCGGCGTACTAAGTGCCAACAGCACCAGTGCGCTACTGATGGATTACAAGTCAGAGCAGCCGGAAAAGTATGCGGAAATGCTGCAAATCCTGTTCGGCGGAGAGCATCCGCTTATGACCCATGTCAAAATTGAAATGGGCAACGACCGTAACAATTCCACCGGACCTGATCCGGCTACGATGCGCACAGCGGATGAGCAGGTTAACGTCAAGCGCCATCCCGGCTTTCAGCTGGCAGCCGATGCGAAGGCCGTTAATCCGGACTTGAAGGTCAGCATCCTGCGCTGGAGCGCTCCGGCCTGGGCGGATAACAACGACAAAATCTATACCTGGTACAAAAACACGATTCTGGAGGCTTACCGCCAGTACGGCTACATGACCAACTACGTTAACCCGTACATTAACGAGCACGCTCCGGATATCGAGTGGACCAAGCAGTATGCGGAAAAGGTAAAGAGCGATAATGAGGGTTTTGCCAGTGCAGAGGAGCAGGCACTGTATAACCGGATTCAGGTGGTTATCTCCGATGAGGTCGGCATAGGCTCCTTCGGCAGTGCCATGGTAAGCGATGAGTCGCTGCGTAATGCTGTGCCGATTGCCGGATACCATTACAACACCGATGATGATGCCGCAGGCAATTTCAAAAAGCTTGCCGAGCAGTATGACATTGAAATCTGGAATAGTGAGGCACAGGCCACTTTCAGTAATTCGGCGTTCCGTCCCAATAATAATGTGAAGGACCCGACAACGCCCGGAACGGGAATCGGCGGAGTAGGCGGTCCGCTGGAAATGAGCAATACGATCATTAAAGGATTTGTGAATTCACGCCGTACCCATTTTATTTACCAGCCGGCAATCGGCTCCTTTTATGAAGGCGGGCAATATTCCTTCAAGGAGCTGGTCAGCGCACGCGACCCTTGGTCAGGCTGGATTCACTATGACGCCGGGCTGGTGATTTTGCAGCACTACAGCCGGTTCGCTCAGCTGGGCTGGGAAAATGAAGACAATACAGCCGGCATCTGGAGAGCCGTTCCCAAGGCCAGCTCCACCGGTGCGACAGGAACCAATCCGGTCAACGGGCGCAACGGGACACCAAGCTATATTACGCTTGCGGCCCCTGACAAAACCGATTTCTCGACCGTCATTGTAAATGACAGCGAGTACACCAAAACCTACAAGCTGCAGGCCGTCAATATGGCTTACACCGGTAATCCTTCCCTGGAGGTATGGGAGACCCGCGCGGCTGATGCCGGAGAAGCGTTCAACAGCAATTACATGCAGTATCTCGGCGCTGTGGCCGCAGACGGCGGCGGTGTGTACACCGTTAAAGTGAAGCCGTATTCAACGGTAACCGTAACCACGCTGGATACTAAGGACAAAGCCGAATATAATACCCCGCTGCCTGTGGAAGGAGAACGGACAGTGCTGGATACGGATGCAACAGGAGCGGTGCCGGATACCGGAGACAAGTTCCTGTATGCCGATGATTTTGATTATTCGGACCGGACAGTCATTAAGATCGGGGCAGACGGAAAAGCATCAGGCACCGAGAGTTATATCGACTCCCGCGGCGGATCAAAAGGCGCCATTCCGCGCTATACCCATGACCGTAACGGAGCATTTGAAGCTTACCTGCCGGACGGATCGGATAATTATGTTCTCCGCCAGCAGCTCGACCGCAGCATTATGGGCCTTGGCGGCACCTGGAACGGCGGCGATCCGGTGACTGCGATCGGTGATAACCGCTGGACGAACTACAAAGCCAGCATAGACGTTTCATTTGAGCATAACAGCACTGAGGGAAGTGCTAATTACGCGGCAATTGGTGCCCGTTATCAGGGGGGCGGCAGCTCGCACACCATTGGCGGTACGCCATATGTGCTGAAATTCTGGTTCGACGGCGGCTGGCAGCTGCTGGTGAACGGCGGGGCTGTGGCCAGCGGAAATGCGGCGACAGGGACCGGCGGCGTGAAAATCGAAGGCTTCAATACAGCGTATGACGCCTGGCATAACCTTGCTGTCCAGGTTGCCGGCAGCACCATTACCGCCTATCTGGACGGGGTGAAGCTGGCTGCTTATACCGATCCGGCTCCGGAACTGTCCGGCCGTGTTGACTTGGCCAGCGGATATTATCATGTCCGGTTCGACAATCTGAAGGTGGAGACAGTGGATGGTTATGCACCGTACTATTCCGAGCTGCTGGACAATCTGGAAATGTACGATTTGGCTGCGGGTGCGAATCCTAAGCTGTCCTACAGCGGAAACTGGAATCATGCCAACGGCGCCGGCATGTTCATCTATCAGCGTTCCACATCCACCAGCCAGGAGGCAGGAGCGGTGCTTACGTATACGTTTGAAGGCACCGGGCTGGATATTCTGGGGCCAAATGACGGATCAGCGAAGCTCGAAGTGACAGTGGACGGGAAGACTGCTGTGCAGTCAGCGGAAACGATGGCCTCGAAGGAGCTTTATCAGACCTATGCGCTGCGCGGGCTGAAATACGGCCAGCATACGGTACAGATTAAGGTGCTCAGCGGCACACTGCTTGTGGATGCCGTAGCAGTTGTCTCCGGGGAAGTACAGGGCTCGCCGGATACGGCAGCGCTTGCCGCAGCGGTGAGTGCAGCGAAGGAAACGGTGAAGCTGGACGAATATGCCGAGGCAGACTGGCAGCTGTTCACAGCTGCGCTGGACAGTGCCGAGGATGCACTGGCTGATGCGGCAGCTTACCGGCTGGACCAGGAAGGTGCCTCACAGCTGACTGCGCGTCTGGTCTCGGCGCAGAATCAGCTGACCACGGGCGATCTGCGGGAGCTGGCTGTTCTGCCGGATACCGCGACCTATGCCGGCAATCTGCCTGTTCTTCCGCAGCAGGTGGAAGCGACACGGGCGGACGGCAGCAAGCTGCCTGTAACCGTGAAGTGGAACACGGCTGAAGTCAGCTTTGATACGCCATATGACAGAGTGGCGGTTACCGGTACGTACGGCAACCTCAAAACGGTTGTTTATGTAGAGGTTGTGCCACAGGGTCTGGTTTATTTCGTGGATCCGGGCGTAGCTGCGGAAGGGGATACTCCGCCTTATACCGTTGTTAAGGAGTTGGTTGGTGCAGGTCTGCTGAATGAGCAGGCGGATCAGCTCTCAACCGGAGATACCGTTTGGGGGCATACCAACACCGGAGCAAATTACGGGATGAAAGGGCTCGGAGGTGCGGTGGTTACCACGGATAAATCGCAGACCGGGGTCTACGGCTCCAATACCAGAAACAATCCGCTGGTGTACCTGTTCCCGCTGGAGGCCGGTAAGTATACCGTTACTTCCTTCCATAGGGACTGGTGGAGTAACGCCAACCGCACGATGGATATTACCGTCAGCTATAACGATGCTGAAGGCAAACCGGTTACAGAAACGGTTCGCACCGGACTGGTTGCGGGACCGAACGGTGTTATGCTGAACCATGATTTCACCCTGCCGGTAAACGGAACGGTGAAGTATACAATTAACAACACATATTCAGGCAATCAGGCTGCGCTGGTCAGCTATGTGGCTATCGCCAGAGATAAGACCATTGTTGCCAATGAGCTGGCCGTGAACGAGGCCAAGAGCATTATTGAGGGAGCGGCTTTTCATGTGAAAAAGGAAGCTGCCAACAGTGAAGAAGCTGTGCAGGCCTGGCTGCAGCAGACGATCTCCGGGCTGAACGGCCTGAGTGAAACAGGCGTGACACTGGGAGACGTGACCCTTACTGCTTTCCAGGAAGCGACTAAGGACACCGCGGGAAGCTTCAGTTTTACTGTAACGCTAAGCAAAGGTGAAGCCCTGGCTTCGGGTTCGGCCAGCGGTACGATTACCTTGCCGGAGCCGGATGTAATACCACCGGTTATTACACTTAACGGTGATCGGACAGTCAATGTTAAGCTTGGCTCGGAATATACAGATGCCGGGGCAACAGCTACCGACGAGGTAGACGGTGATCTGACAGAGCGGATCGTCACCACGGTCAGCAGCGAGGTATATGGGCTGACAGAGATCGATACGGCTAAAGCGGATGTCTACACCTTCCACTACAACGTCAGTGATGCCGCAGGCAACAAGGCGCTGGAAGTAACGAGAACAGTGGTTGTAGCCGAAGACCCGGATACGGTCAAACCGGTTATTACCCTGCTTGGTGAGCCAGCTGTAGAGCTGGAGAACGGTGCAGCGTATACCGATGCCGGTGCGACGGCAGAGGATGACCGGGATGGGGATCTTACCGGTCAGATTATAGCGACCATTACGAAGGGCGGCCAGCCGGTAGCTGTGCTGGATACCACGCAAGCCGGCACTTATCTCTATCATTATAATGTGAGTGATTCGGCCGGTAATGCGGCAGCTGAGGTTATCAGAACCGTAACGGTTGCTGAGAAAGAGCAGCCGCCGGTAACGGAACCGACACCAACTCCGACGCCTTCGCCGACACCTACCTCTGCACCGACGGATGCGCCTGTGCAGACTGCACCACCGGTGGCGGCTACGCCAACACCAACTCCAGCAGTGCAGACTGTGCGGACCCTGGAGCAGAAGGATATTCCTGCTGCTGCAGACGGAGCCGTTACGGTTCAGCTGGCTGAAGGTACAGAATCCGTCGTGCTTCCGGCAGGCATTCAGGGCTTGACCGGCAGCAATACCTTGCGTCTGGCCTGGAGCAATGCTGCTGTGGAATTCACTCCTGATGCGCTGAAGAGCATTGTTGAGAAGGCTGCAGCAGGGCAGGCACAGGCCGATCAGGTTCGTATCAGGCTGAATGGTCTGAAGACACCGGCGGCGGCTGCGGAGCAGCTGATCAACAATAAGGCTGCGGACAGCTCACTCCGCTTGACTGCAGCAGGGGAGGTAATCAGCTTCAGCCTGGAGACTGTTGCTGCAGACGGTACTGCTACAAAGGTAACAGCGTTTGATGTGCCGCTGCGTCTGACCTTCAATGTTGACTCGGATGCGAACCCTGATCTGCTTGGCGTATATTATATCGCCGGGGATGGAAGCATCCAGTATGTTGGCGGCACGCTGAAGAACGGCAAAATGACAGCGACAGTGAATCATTTCAGCCAATATGCGGTGCTGCAATATGACAAGAGCTTCGCCGATGTGGGCAGCAGCATGTGGGCTAACAGCGTAATCAAGTCGCTGGCGGCCAGACATATTATTGAAGGCATTTCCGCGACGGAGTTTGCACCGCAGGGGCAAGTGACAAGAGCGCAGTTCGCGGCGATGCTCGCCCGGGCGCTCGGCCTGGAGGCTGCGGATGGAAGCACTCCGGCATTCCAGGATGTTAAGACTGGTGTCTGGTATGCTGACAGCATTGCTGCCGTTAATCAGGCGGGTATTGTACTGGGACGAACAGCAGATACCTTCGTTCCGGACAGCAGCATTACCCGGGAGGAAATGGCTGTGATGGTTGTGCGGGCTTACGAGTATCTGCAGGGAGAGAAGGCACAGGCAGCTTCTGCCGGATTGTTCAGTGATCAGCCGGAAATCAGCGGCTGGGCACAGGAGGCCGTAAGCATCGCTGTAGAGGCAGGACTTCTGCAGGGACGCGGCAGCCGGCAGTTTGCTCCGCAGGCACTGATGACCCGCGCCGAAAGTGCGCAGGTGATTTACAACCTGCTGAAGCAGCAGTAGGAATGCATGAAAGAACCGGCAGCCTGCAATAGCGCAGGCTGCCGTGTTTTTTGAACAGAGTATTGAATGGGGCTGCGGTGCCAAGTGCCGGAATGGCTATCTGCTATAGAATGAGCCTGTCGAAGGACTGTCATGGCTGAGTTGCTGGGTTGGCGATTGCCGAGTTGCTGAGTTGCTGAGTAGCTGGGTTGTTGAGTAGCTGGATTGGTGAGTTGCTGAGTTGGTGAGTTGCTGGGTTGGTGAGTTATTGAGTTGGAGAGTTGATAAGTCAGTGAGTTGGGGAGTTAGAGAGTTGTTGGGTTGTTGAGCTGGAGAGTTGCTAAGTTGCTGACTGTTCAGACTGATGGGCGTGTTACGACCGCCGTTAACTGCACTTTGTACAACTAAAACAGCTAACTTACCTCCAACAATCAGTTTAACTGTAGTTTGTACACTTAAAAAAGCGAAAAAAATGGGGAATTGCTCTGCAGGCCGGTTTTAGCTGCACGAACTACACTTAAAGTGTGTTTGAGTGGAATTTCCGCAGTTTTAGTTGCACGAAATACAGTTAAACTGCCGGTCGTAGCAAAGGCAGATGTAAGTAACGTAAGCTTCAAGCAAACGTAAGGTGTAAGCAAAGGCAGGGTTTAAGCAAACGCCGAATGTAAGTCAGCGCTGGATGTAAGCCAACGCTGGGTGTAAGTCAACACTGGACGTAAGTCAGCGCTGGATGAGCCAACGCAGGTTTAAGTCAACGCCGAATGTAAGCCAACGCCGGATGTCAGTACACGCCCGGTGTAAGTAAACACCGTTTATTAGTAAACCGCGCGCTGAGCGCTGTTCTTTCTATTTTTCCCAGTCAGCCCGCTCCGCCAGCTTGCCGTATTTGCCCGGGGGAATGCCGGTGATGTTCTTAAAGGTGCGGATAAAGTTGGCATAATCGTTGAAGCCGGTCAGATAGCAGGTGTCGGATACGGAGGTGCCGGCGGACAGGAGCTGCTTGGCCAGGGTGATTTTTTTGAACAGGATGTAGCGGTAGAGGGTTCCCCCGGTCTGCTGCTTGAACATGTGGCTGAGATAATATTTATCCAGACCCAGCTCGCCGGCAATCTGCTCAAGTGTCAGGTTCAGCTGCAGATGGCTGTCAATATAGCTCATGGCTGCCTGGATATGCGGTGAAATAACACTGGTTACAACATCAGATCGGGTGCGGGTGTACAGCTCATTTACTAGCACGAGAAGCTGGATCAGATAAGTCAGGGCAAGAACCTCACTGCCGTATTTCGGCTGCTCTACCGTTTTAATCAGGCGCATGGACAGCTCCAGGTATTCGCTCAGCAGCGGCTCTTCCATATGCGCGAGATTATGCTCACCGGGCTGGCGGTTCTGGAAGCAGGCGAGCAGGTTGGTTGCCTGAGTGCAGAAGGGATAGATCTGCGGGGCCCGGAAATGAATGGTTAACCGTTCATACGGCTCCTGGGTCAGATTGATGATTTTATGAATTTCGTGGTTGTTAAAAATCAGCACATCGCCGCGCTGCAACGGGTAACTGTACTGCTCTACGAACCCGTTCACCTTGCCGCCCAAAAACAGAAAAATTTCATAGTGGTCATGGATATGAAAATCTCGGGTTGGAGAGACCGGCGAATTGCCGATTCCAGCCAGAATATCCCCCTGAAACGGCTGATAGTACTCCGAATGCTTCATTCCTGCTGCCCCTTCCGATTCATCACAATAAACGCAATAAAACCTCATTAATCGCAAAGACATTGCAATAACTCAACAGTAAACTATAAAGAGAGATAGTGCAAATGAAAGGAAGAGCGCTTACATGAATACTACGGAGCAGCGTAAATATTGGCTTGATACTTTACTTCAGATCGGACATCCGGTGCTCGATGCTTTGAGCCGCAGACGTTTAAAAGAAGAGCTTCCTACGGAATTTCATGCAGACCGGAGCACGTTTGCCCACCTGGAGGCTTTTGCCCGGCTGGCCTGCGGAATGGCACCATGGCTGGAGCTTGAGGGCCTGGAGGGTGAAGAGGAGCAGCTTAGAGCCCGCTATGCCGGTCTGATGCTGGAAGCGATAGATGCCGGTACCGACCCGGCTTCCCCGGATTATATGAACTTCAAGACAGAAGGCCAGCCGCTGGTGGATGCCGCTTTTCTGGCCCATGCGCTGGTACGGGCGCCCAAACAGCTCGCCGGACGGCTCGACAGCCGGGTCAAAGCGAATGTAATTACCGCGTTAAAGGAGACCCGGCGCACCGCGCCCAGCGGCAGCAACTGGATTCTGTTCAGCGCTATGGTAGAAGCGGCCCTGTACATTCTGGGCGATCCGGAATACGACCGGATGCGTGTAGGCTATGCGGTCCATATGTTCATGGACTGGTACAAGGGTGATGGTGTCTATGGTGACGGCAAGGACTTCCACTGGGATTACTATAACAGCTTTGTCATTCAGCCGATGCTGGCGGATGTAGTTGCAGTGTTTGAGCAGGACTCCGCACAATATGCGGCGCTGAAGCCGGTCATTATGGAACGGGCCCGCAGGTATGCTGCCGTGCTGGAAAAGATGATTGGCCCGGATGGAACGTATCCGTTCACCGGGCGGTCGATTGTGTACCGCTTTGGCGCTTTTCAGCTGCTGTCGCAGGCGGCGCTGCAGCATTTCCTGGAGGATGCGCTGCCGCCGCAGCAGGTACGCTGCGCGCTGACGGCTGTTATCAGACGGACGATGGATTTCCCGGGAAATTTGGACGAACAAGGCTGGCTGCGGCCGGGCGTGTACGGCTATCAGCCGGATCTTGCGGAAAGCTACATTAATACAGGCAGCCTCTACCTGTGCGCTTCTGTATTTCTACCGCTCGGCCTGCTGCCCTCCGACCCCTTCTGGGCGGAGGAAGATATGAAATGGACCTCGGCGCGGATTGCCGCCGGTGAGAATGTGATGAGAGATCAGGCCATCGGCAAATAAGATTGCCCGGCGTACAGAGTGACGGTTGCGATAGGAGGATATAGAAGATGGCGGAGCAATCTTTTTTGAAAAGGGTACAGGAACTGCGGCCTGTTAGTACAAGTCTGTATGTTCCGGATGGCAATCCGGAAGCCTTCTGGAGATCGGCGGCATCGGCCGGGCATATGCAGCAGGACATAGCCGAAATCCGGGCGGAAGGAGAGAGGCTGGCAGACCAGCCGGTTCCGGAGCTGACCCCGGAGCTGTTCTCGGTCTTTGCACGTACCGGCTCACGCCTTGAATATGAGCGGGTGTATTTTGAACGGAGAAGAAGGCTTAACACCTTTGTATTCCTGGCACTCCTGGAGCCGGACAATGCACAGCATCTGCAGTATGCGGAAGAAATGCTCCTGGCGGTATGCAGCGAATACACCTGGTGCCTGCCGGCCCACGTTCCCGGCGGGCATGAAGCCGCGGAAATTAACCGCTTTATCGACCTCTTCTCGGCTGAGACAGGCTTTACGCTGAGTGAAATTTCACTGCTGCTTGGAGAACGGCTTCCGCTGGAGCTCCGGCTGCGGATCAGGCAAGAAACGGAAGAGCGGCTGTTCCGGCCTTTTCTGGAGCAGGGACCTTATAACTGGGAGACTGCCCGGCACAACTGGGCAGCGGTCTGCGCCGGCTCCATCGGTGCAGCCGCACTGCTCTCTGTGGAAGATCCGCAGGTTCTTGCGGATGTTCTGCAGAAGACAGAAAGCAGCATGCAATGTTATCTGGAAGGCTTCGGGGACGACGGCGCCTGTCTGGAAGGGCTGGGCTACTGGAATTACGGGTTCGGCTATTTCACTTACTACAGTGATCTGCTCCGCTCCCGCAGCGCAGGAAGCCTTGACTGGTTCAAGGTACCCAAGGTGCAGCGGATCGCCCGTTTCCAGCAGCAGTGCTTCATTGACGGCAGCCTTACCGCCAATTTTTCCGATTCACTGCCCCGGGTGCGTGTGCATATAGGGTTGTCCCATTACCTCGCCGGCGTATATCCCGGAGCTGTTGAATACCCTCCGGCGGAGCTGCGGGCTCCGTATACCGAAGATCATTGCAGCCGGTTCGCTCCGGCGCTGCGCAATCTGATCTGGAAGCATTCCGGCACGGGGCATAAGGACTGGCCGGCGGCCAGCACCTACCTTCCCGATGCGGCCTGGCTGCTGTCGCGGCATGTCTCTCCGGCCGGCACCTTTGGCTTCGCGGCCAAAGGCGGCCATAACAACGAGCCGCACAACCATAACGACCTGGGCCAGTTCATTCTGACCGGCCGCGGTGAGGTGTACGCTGCCGATCTGGGCAGCGGGGAATATACGGCCGGCTACTTCGGCGACGGCCGTTACGGGTATGACTGCAACGGCTCCCAGGGTCATTCGGTGCCGGTCATTAACGGCCGGTATCAGCAGGCCGGCCGGGCGTTCAGTGCAGCTGTACTGCACGCGGCAACGGGCGAGGCTGCGGATGAGCTGACGCTGGACCTGACTGCCGCGTATGAGGCAGAAGGTCTGAAGTCCCTCATCCGCACCCTGGTCTGGCACAAGGAAGAGCTGCCGCATCTGGAGCTAATCGACAATTACAGCTATGCGGGGGTCCCGGACAGCTGGACAGAACGCTTCATTACATGGAGACTGCCGGAGGTGTTATCCTCCGGTGCAGTGCTGCTGCCGGGACAGGAAAGCGGCGGAGTAAAGGTAACCTATGATCCGGCTGCGGTCGAACTGCAGATGAATGAGCATGTATACCGTGATCATTTCGGGCAGGAGCAGGTGTGGTACAGTCTGGACTTTCAGGCTGTCCGGCCGGGCAGTGAAGGCAGCTATGCTTTTACCTTTCAATTTATATAGAAGAAGCACAACCATTCAAGCAAAGGCGGGAACTTAAAATGAACATGACAGCACAGCATACATGGGTGGAAGAGGCCTGGACCAAGGCAATGGAGAAGACCGTTATCAACAGCCGGAGCATCGGCTCTGAATTTCCTCATGCCAGCCACGGCGGAAAATACGATCTGGCGGCACCCCACTGGTGGACAGCCGGCTTCTGGCCGGGCATGCTCTGGCAGCTCTATGCCGGGGGCGGAGACGAGAGCCTCAAGGCGGTTGCCGTGGAATGTGAGCAGAAGCTGGATGAGGTGCTTGACGGCTACCAGAGGCTGGATCATGATCTGGGCTTCATGTGGATATTGACCAGTGTAGCTAACTTCAAGCTGACCGGGTCGGAAGCCTCGCGCACCCGGGCTTTGAAAGCGGCCAATTATCTGGCGGCGCGCTTCAATCTGAAAGGCCGCTATATCCGGGCCTGGAATCCGTGGCGTGAAGGCGAAGACAACAGCGGTGTTGCCATCATCGATTGCTGCATGAACATGAGCCTGCTGTTCTGGGCGTCCGAGACGACCGGTGATCCGCGCTACAGACATATCGCGGAAGCGCATATGGATACTGTACTTGAGCATTTTATCCGGCCGGACGGCTCGGTCTATCATATTGTTGACTTCAATCCGCATACCGGTGAGGTTGCGGAAAAACGCGGCGGCCAGGGCTATGCACCGGAATCGGCCTGGTCGCGCGGCACTGCCTGGGCAATCTACGGCCTGGCGCTGGCTTATCATCATACCGGCTTTGAGCGTTATCTGAACGCAGCCCAGCAGGTGGCGAATTTCTTCATCACCCGGCTGCCGGAGGATCATGTTCCGCACTGGGACTTCCGGGCTTCAGGTGTAGCCGGAGACCTCCGCGATACCTCTGCCGGTTCGTGTGCAGCGAGCGGGATGCTGCTGCTGGCCGGTCAGGTAACGGCTGCAGAATCACATGTGTACCGGAATGCTGCCCTGAAAATACTGGAGTCGCTTTACAGCAACTTCGGCACCTGGGACAATCCGGAGGAGCAGGGATTACTGCTGCACGGCACAGGCAACTACCCGGAGAACGGGAACATCGATGTCCCGCTCATTTATGGTGACTTCTTTTACGTTGAGGCGCTGGCCCGGGTGAAGGAAGCCGGACCATTCTACTGGGAATAGGAGAATAAGTATGACAAGTGAACAGAGAGCTTTGACTTCGGCTGCAATTCAGGATAATCCGCTTGTAACCCGCCAGGATCTGGCGCTGGCCCTTGAGCAGCTTACCGCTCCTCTCGGACCGCTGTACAGTCCGGGCGGTGCCCGGCTCAGAGCCGGAAAGACAGGGGCCAGCTATCCGTCAGCCGTAGCGGAGATGGAAGGCTTTTCACGCGTGCTGTGGGGGATGGTGCCGCTCCTGATGGGCGGCGGAAGCAGCCCGCTTCTGGATAGCGTGCTGGATGGCATCCGGCATGGCACCGATCCTGCACATGACGAATACTGGGGCGATGTGGCTGATTACGACCAGCGGCTGGTAGAGATGGCTGTCTTCGGCTTCGCTCTGGCAGCGGTACCGGAGAAGATCTGGACCCCGCTTGCTCCCGGGGAGCAAAGCCGGCTGTACAGCTGGCTCAATCAGATCAACGCCCATCCCTGCTATGACTGCAATTGGCTGTTTTTTAATGTGCTGGTCAACGCCGGCTTCAAAAAGCTGGGGCTTGCCTATGACGCAGGGCAGCTGGAGACGAACCTGCAGCGGATGGACGCGTTCTATCTGGGCGAAGGCTGGTACAGCGACGGGGTCAACGGGCACAGCGATTACTACGTGCCGTTCGCCATCCATTATTACGGGCTGCTGTATGCGAAGCTGATGGAGCTGGAGGACCCGGAGCGTTCAGCGCTGTTCAAGGAAAGGGCAAGACTGTTCGCACCGGAATTTATCAGCTGGTTCGCTCCTGACGGTTCCGCGCTGCCATACGGCCGCAGTCTGGCATACCGTTTTGCCCAATCGGCCTTCTGGAGCGCATATGCTTATGCAGATGTAGAGGGAGGCTACCCGGCAGGGGTGGTTAAGGGGCTGGTGCTGCGCAATCTGCGCTGGTGGTTCAGCCAGGAAATTTTTGACCGGGACGGCGTGCTGACGATCGGCTACACCTATCCTAACCTGGTAATGGCTGAGAATTACAATGCACCCGGATCGCCGTATTGGGCGCTGAAGACCTTCCTGCCGCTGGCTTTCAGCGAGGAGCACCCGTTCTGGAAGGCGGACGAGCTGCCGCTGCCGGAGCAGCCGGCGGTGTCCGTCCAGCAGCCGGCGCATCTCGTTATGGTGCGTGAAGCCGGGCATGTGGCCGCCTTCAACAGCGGTCATTTGTACACCAATGAGCATACCCATACCTCGGCCAAGTACGAGAAATTCGTGTACTCGACCGGCTTCGGCTTCAGTGTGCCCCGTGCGGAATGGGGGCTGTCTCAGGGAGCTTTTGATTCGATGCTTGCCCTGAGCGAGGGCGGAGATAACCTGTACCGGGTGAGAAGGCGGAACCTGAAATCGGAGATCACGGACAATGTGCTTCATTCCGTATGGATTCCATGGTCCGATGTTGAGGTTAGCACATGGATTATCGCCGGGCTCCCATGGCACATCCGGGTGCACCGGCTTGAAACCGGACGGGCATTGGATATCGCGGAGGGCGGGTTTGCCCTCGGCCAGGAAGCAGAGCGCGGGCAGTTTTTCAGCCCGACAGGCGCAGCTGCATGCACAGCCTGGGGAGCTGCCGCAATCAAGAGGCTGCTCGGATATGGTAAGGCGGAGCTGATCATGCCGAATGCCAACACAAACCTGCTTCGGCCGCGGACGGTGTTGCCTACCCTGACGGCATCGCTTGAGCCGGGGGTGCACTGGCTGGTGTCTGCGGTTTACGGTGAGCCGGCCGGAAATATCACTAAAGACAATTGGAATAGCCGGTCGGAAAAAATTCTGGAGCAGCAGCCGGAGACTCTGCTTCATGTAACCATTGATCAGCAGTCTGTTAAAGTGCTCACGTCCGGCGGCAATGAGGTTGTTATTTCAATGGATTAGGACGGAAACCTTATTCCAGGTTTACCATTAGTCCCTTCTTCGCAAAACAAGGCCCCTTATGTCGTTTCTCTGACGTAAGGGGCCTTGTGCAACTTATTCATTTTCAATGTTTAGTCTGCCTTTTTAAAATACTCTTTCAGAATCCCGGCAATCACCTGCTTGTAACCTTCATTGTCAAAAGCGGAATTATCCACCTTATGCTTGGCTAAGGTCAGGCCGCTGTAGATTTCCTCTTCCAGTTCTTTGCGTGCCTTCAGCACCTGCAGGGTTCCTTCCAAGCCCGAATACTGCCGCCGCGCCCCATATCCCTGGTTCGTGTAATACTCGATGAATCCCTGTGACCATTCAAGCGGGCGTTCGCGGACAGCTTTTTCGAAAGAATAGTCAAGATCTTTCTGCTCAACATAGATCAGCAGCGGACGAAGCGGCTCTGTAATGGCAGCGAGTTCTGTTACGTAGCTAGTTACAGTCTCCTTGTCAGCGCCATATTTAACCATGCCAACCGTGACGGGATTCTGGATGAAGCAGCAGTCAAAAAGGTAGGTGTCCTGTCCATCTGCAGCCTCCGCAGTGAATTCCCTCCACTTGTCGGTGATGAGCTTTCTGTTATCTTCCAGGGGCAGCTCATAAATATCTTTTTGGAAAATAGCATTCAGCAGCTCGTCCGGGAACTCCGGCCCAACCTTCTGCTGGAGCTTGCGGTATTCCAAAAAGCAGCGGCCATCCTTACGGATGATGTGATCATTCAGGAAATCCCGGTACTTATAAAAGGTGACCAGCAGCTCTGCAAACTCATGTTCCCCGAAACAGGATACCCCGTCATAATCCGCAGGGTGCTCAAGATTTCCTTCCAGAAACAGCCGGGCACTGATATTTTTTTCAGCCAGCAGCTCTTGCACCAGCGTTGCGGTTGTTGTTTTGCCGGAGCCGGGCAGGCCTTCAATCAGAATAAGCTTTGGTGCAGGTGTCATATCTGTTCCTCCATTCGGATTAGAGGATACACTGGCGGGTGAATGCCTGAGATGCTATTTTCCGCAACAATAAAGCGGATACCGTCAGGTATCCGCAGAAGGGTTAAAGGCATACCTTCCCGAGCATATCCTGTAAGATTAGATGCGGGCAAGCCGAATAGAACAGCGTAGACACTATTTCCGGGCAAGCTTGCGCATAGTTAATCGTTACAGAGTAATCCACATGATCGGCGAAGGCTCCTTTGTATGCATCTCTGGGTTTCAGCTTACCATCTGGCCAGGCTGAATACAATCAGCCAGCCTGATAAATTTGCGCATCAGGCTTTACTGTGAAGGGTGATCAGATAACCGTCCGGGTCGGCAAATGTAAAGGTTCGGCCGAAGGGTCCATCGATGGGTGCGGATGTGATTTTTACGCCTGCTGCAAGAAGCTTGTCATGGATTTCCTGTGAATCAGGAGCATGCAGCCACAAAGCGACACCTAGTCCAGGCTGGCTCCCTGAACCAAGTTCTATTCCTGGTAAGAGGTCACGCAGGGCAAAGGCGATCGGCTTTGTTTCAAAGACCACGGCATGAGGGGGTCCAGCCTGTGACCGGACCAGTCCGAGAGAGTTTTGATAAAATTCTGCAGAGCTTTCAAGATTGCTCACTTGAAGTGAAATGAAGTCGGGTCCAATTACTGTCATAATGTTCTCCTTTGTATGTGGGGTTGTTAATTCACTTTCATTTGGTATGTCTTGATTATACAAACCCCCTGTTGCCAACAGTATGTCAGTAGCGTTCTTTCATTTTTTTGATTTCTTCTTTTATCCGGTTTTTAAATGATTCAGGCTCAGTGACTGCCACATCTGCCCCCCACCCAAGAATCCAGCTCAGCAGCTCTTCCGGTTGACGGACACGAAAAGTAACATGGTAACCATCCTCCCTGGCTTCCGCAGTCTCCATATAATAGTTGTTAGCTTCATCCACTTTATCAGCCATTTCCGGATTGAAAATGGCGCAGACCCGTATGCTGCGGGTATCCTTCGGCCGATAGGACTGAAGATTGAAGTTATCGGGAAGCTGAAAGGGCTCATCAGTCACGGCAGGGCCGCTAATCCGGGAAACCCGAAAATGGCGGATATCCTCCCGCAGGTCACAGGAAGCAAGTAACAGCCAGCCGTTTTGCTCATCATGTGCCAATCCGTATGGCGCTACCGTTCGCTCAGTTACTCTGCTTCCATCAGCTTCAGCAATCCGCTTGTGATAGGCGAAACGAAGCTTTTTGCCATCCAGCATAGCCTCACGAATGATCCCCAGGTTTACTTTCTCACGGATCATGAGGTCCATTTCATCTTTTTGGAGCAGACGGATGCCCCCTTGGATCCGGTTGGTCTCCTCACGGATAGGCCCTGAAAGAATGGCTTCTATTTTTCTGCGGGAAGAGCGGGCGCTTAGGCGAAAAGCAGGATCAAAACGTTTTTCAATGAATTCAGCGCCAAGAAGAAGGGAGACTGCCTCTTCTACTGTAAAACTGACGGGTGGCAGAAAATAACCCTCCATTAAAGAATATCCTGTTCCTGTCTCACCAATGATGGGCACACCTGCCTCGCTTAAGGCCTGCATATCCCGGTATATCGTTCTGGCACTGACCCCTAAAACCTCTGATAATTCATCCGCTGTCCGCACTCTGCTTCGCTGTAATTCCATCACAATCGCCAGAAGACGCTCTGTTTTATTCAATTGAAACTGCACTCCCTTGCTTAGAAATCAACTACACCAGTTTAGTTACGATCAGCTTTAGCTTAATTGCCGTGCTGCTTTTGCCGGATAACGTTTGAAAAAAGCCCTGCCGGGTATTAACGGGTATCAGGAATGAAGGAGGTGTGAAGCGATGAACAAGAATCTGCCGCCTGAGCTTCCCCCAAAGGTTGTTCCCGAAGTCGATCCCGGGCGGATACCGGAGCCGAAGCCGGCTGATATTCCGCCAGAGGTCGTTCCCCGCGAGCAGCCGGAGATTCCGGCCCCGGTCCCGCCGGAGGTTCCGCCAACGAAGCCGTTGTAGCAATACTTAGGTTTCATCAGCCTACCGCAATTTTGCAGAAAAGACCAGTTGCAGTACCGCATATTGACTCCTCCTCATTATTTGTCTGACGACAGATGCTGGAGAGGAGTTATTATTTGTTTTAGGTGGAAAAACGCAGCTTATTTCTGCTAATATAGCTCTCCATCGGTGAAAATCCACTTAGTCTGACGGAAGAAATGCCGATAAAAGAATAAACGGCTGTTTACATTCTGTTTGCATTGTTTGTTTACACTAAGCCTAAATAGAGAGACGGAGGTAGAAAGCTTTTGGAATTGTTTGAATACATACTGCTGATGCTGGCGGCGCTGGCCGTGTCTAATCTGGTCAACCGCTTTATTCCGTCGGTTTCCGTACCGATTATCCAGATTGCGCTGGGGGTGGCGATTACGCTGCTGCCCCTGCATTTCGAATTAACGCTGAATCCGGAGCTGTTCCTGCTGCTGTTTATCGCTCCTCTGCTGTTCAATGACGGCCGGCATGCCGATAAGGAGGCGCTCTGGAGCTTGCGGAAGCCGATCCTTCTGCTGGCGCTTGGACTTGTCTTTGTAACGGTTGGCATCGTCGGTTATTTCGTAAACTGGCTGCTGCCGGTCATTCCTTTGGCGGCATCTTTTGCCCTGGCTGCGGCCTTGGCCCCGACTGATGCGATTGCGGTAGGCGCGCTGGAGCAGAAAGTGAAGATCCCCCACCGTACGATGCAGCTTCTGGAGGGAGAATCCCTGATCAATGATGCTTCCGGTTTAGTTTCCTTTCAATTTGCGGCGGCCGCGATGGTTACCGGAATATTCTCTTTCAAATCTGCCGGACTTAGCTTTCTGGGCATTTCGCTCGGCGGAATCGTGCTTGGCCTGCTGCTCACACTGATCAAATACGGTGTTGTCAAATGGCTGCGCAGGCTGGGGATGGAGAACGTTACCCTGCACATGCTGATTGAGATTCTGACTCCTTTTCTGATCTTTATGGCGGCAGAGGAGCTGGGGGTCAACGGCATTCTGGCTGTAGTAGCGGCCGGGATTGCCCATTCCTTCAATTATAAAAAGATGAATCCCGAAGTCGCCAAGCTGCGGATCGTCTCCAAAAGCACCTGGTCGGTAATCATCTTTGTGCTGAACGGCCTGGTGTTCCTGCTGCTCGGCACTCAGCTGCCGGAGATCATCCGGACGATCTGGAACAGCCCGGAGATCGGCAATATGCGGGTAATCCTGTACACGCTGCTGCTTACCTTAGCTGTCCTTGGCCTGCGGCTGATCTGGGTGCTGCTGATGAAGGTGCCGGGAGAAGGCGAAACACACCCCGGCCCGCGCAAAAGCAGATTCAGAACCGCGCTGATCCTTTCGCTGTCCGGCGTTCGCGGCACCATTACGCTTGCGAGTACATTGTCGCTGCCCTTTTTCCTGGACGACGGTACCGTCTTTCCATCCCGGGATCTGATTATCTTCCTGGCCTCCGGCGTCATTTTGTGGACCCTGCTGGCCTCCAATTATCTGCTGCCGCTGCTGCTCGGAGCGGAGACAGTATCGGTACAGGATGAGGAGGAGACTCAGGCCAAAATCGAGATTTTGCGCAATGTGGTCGCCGGATTAAACGATCTGTCCACCGAGCAGAACAGGCTGGCCTCAGTCCAAATTATTAATACGTATACCTCAAGAATCCGCATGCTCCGTAAGAGTGACAGGAAAGATGAGCTGGAGCGCTCCCTGGGCCTGTCGGTGCTGAATTGGGAACGGGAGAATACGCTGCAGGTGCTTGAGCGCAAGGAGGTAGACCCTTATACGGGCTATAGATACCTCAACCGTATCAACCGGATTTTGTTCATGCATACGCGCGATCCCCTGTATAAAAGGGAGTTGTTCCCGGTCAGGCATTGGGATGAAATGGTCGGTATTCTGCAGCAGGCGCGGCTCAGCAGGCGTGAAAGACGCGCTGAGCTCAGCAGGCTGAGAATCCGGAATGTTACCTATGTACTTGAGCAGCTTAAAGGGCCGGCCGCCGAGGCCGGGCCGGATATCGAGACGATCAGCTCCTTTATTCTGCAGTATGAACGAATGCTGCTGCGGCTGACGCGGGGTGAGGCTTATTCCGGCAGCCGTGAGGAGTATGACGAATCCATACAGGAGCTTGCGCGGATCGGCATTCAGCTGGAGCGCGACAGCCTGCAGGCGATGTTCGAGAGCGGCAGAATATCCCGCCACGGTATGAAGGAAATGAAGCGGGACATTCTGTTCATGGAGCATGATCTGCGCGAAGAGACAGTCTGACGGTACAGCAGAGCCAGGCAGGTTACAAGGCAGGCTAGTTGTATATGGGTTTTTCATCCGCCTCACCGGGCATCCGAAGCTCGATCAGCTCCATAGCGGTGTGGGCTTTAATCCCATGCTGCTCCCCCGGGTTGATGGTGAAAAAATCGCCTGGATGCGCCGCAGCATAGTGTCCGTTCCGCAGAATTTCTCCATACCCCGATACAATGTGCCAATGCTTGCGGTAATGGCAGGTCGTCTCAGGCAGCTCACAATCCGGCAGGATGGACAATTTAATGGTCAGTATCTGCTGCGGGCCGCCGGCTGTCCGGTCCAATACGGTGTAGCTCCCCCAGCTGCTTTCTCCGTATCCGGGAACGGCCGCGTTCAGCTGCATAATTTCTTTAATCGCATTCGCCTCATGTTTACCGGCAACCAGAATACCGTCGTGGCTTGCTACAGCGACAATGCCGGGCACGCCGATCACATGCAGCGGAATGTTTAATTCGTTAACGATCGCAGTATCTGCTGATTCGCCCCAGATTCCGCCGGCGCCGGTTACCGGCTGCTGCAGCTCTGCGCTCAGAGCCGCCCAGCTTCCGAGATCACGCCACTCCCCCTCATGCCGGAGGACAACAGCGCTGCTGGTGCGTTCAGCAACCTCCTTATCAAAGCTGAGCACTGGCAGGCCCGGATAGCAGTCTGCAAAAGCTTTCAGTTCAGCAGGCAGACCCATCTGCTGCAGCTGGGACAGCATGAAGCTAAGCCGGAATGCAAACACCCCGCAGTTCCAGAGCGCTGCTGCCCGCAGCAGCTCTTCTGCCCGGGGTCGGGTCGGCTTTTCTTCGAAAGCAATCACTGGAGCGTAAGCACCGGCAATATCCGGCCCGGGAACAATATAGCCATACTGGTCGGAAGGGCGGGCGGGCCTTGTCCCAAGTAAGGCAAGCTCGGCCCCTGAAGCAGCCAGCACATCAGTGAACTGATGGAACAACCTGAAAAAATCATCATCCGCAAACATATCAGCCGGAGCCACGCAGATCGTGTCCTCCGGCTTTGCTGTTCCCCCGGCATACAAATGAAGCACTCCCAGGGCTGCGGCTGTAAAGGTTCCGCGTTTATGCGGCTCTCCGATGACCGGATAGCCGCCTCCGGTGTAGCGCCGGACAAGGGCCTGCTGATCCTTATGCGTCACGAACAAGGCGGAATCCCCCAGCCCTGCCTGGTCCAGCTGGCGGCATACCCGGCCGATCATGGATTCCGTACCCCCGCCCGGTGCCGGAAGGAGATTGAGGAACATTTTGGAGCGGATAGCTCCGGATAATGGCCACAGCCGCTGACCGGAACCGCCGCAGAGCAGAATGGTATGCTGCATGGGTAAGCCTCCTTAATGCTTGCCGGGAATGGAATATCCTTTGCGTTGATGAAAAGACAAAGAACGGTAGGTACGGGCCAGCTTGCGGATTTGTTTTTCCACGAGGCTGCCTGCCGGACTATGAAGTGATTTATTGTTTGCATTTCTTAGCAGCACAGCGCTGCGGTTTTTGCTGTATACATAGTTGGCATAGGTTTCGAATTCAGAGAAGCCAAACTGTTTTTTCTTGTTGATACTGCGGATAATGGCCGCATGCCAGGGCAGTCCGTGCCGTGCTTCAATATTTTTTTTCAAAGCGGCCAGCTTCTGTTTTTCAAACAGCATGTAATGGGTCACAAAGGATTTGGGGGAAGGGGCGGCGCTCCCGAGCAGCTTCCGGTAGGTACGGAAATATTCCGGCTGGCTCCAGTTCCGGCAATAAAAAACGGTCTTTCCTCCAGAGCGGAAACGGTGAGGACGAATCAGTACCGTGTCGGCATCAACAACGAGAAAAAAAGGTTCCCGGCAGATACGGTCACCGTTCATTTTCAGCAGCTGTTGATACAGCCAGCCGGACCGGTTCCAGCGGGAGGAGGAATAATGGATGTCTTGTTTGGTGAACGGCAGAACGGTGGTTTCATCGACGAAGATACAGTTTTTGCGTGCGCAGAGCTCTCTGATTCTGCTGCTGGCCGGTGAGACAATGTAGATGTGGCTGATCGGATGGCGCACATGGCGGCGGAGGCCGTCGATGACAAAGGGAAGGGTTCCCAGATCCTTTTCAATGGCCGGAATCAGGACGTCTATTGCGGGACCGTTATCGGCTCTGTCTGCTGAAAATGCTGACATTTCATTTCATCTCCCGTTCGAAAATTGACAGCTTTGCATCTGCACCAGAATATGCTCTCCGGACACGGTATGACCGGGTCAAACAGGCTGTAAAGTTATTTTTAAGCTCACGGGACAGATGGTTATTCAGCTGATGCTGCGGCGGCATAGGATGCACTGAGAGGTAATTCAGGGGAGGACTGATATCTTTCCCGGTCAGGAGAGTGCAGATGTGAAAGCAGTCAAGGATAACCTTCCGCAGAGTAAATGGCTAAAGACGAAGCTGCTGCTGCAGAGCGGTTCCATTAAACGCTATATTCCGGACACCCGGAGATTCAGCAAAAGCAATCTGGAGCAGATGATTTACAGCTATGGGATGATCTATATCAAGCCGGAGAGAGGAACTTACGGGAACGGGGTAATCCGTGCTGAACGTGGAGAACAGCAGGGTTTTAAGTACCAGTATGAGGAAATAGTCCGCCACTTCGATACGTTTGAAGCTTTCCATAAAAGCCTGGCAAAGAAGACGGGCAGCAGAAGTTATCTTATTCAGAAAGGCATTCACCTGCTGAAGCATAACAGCCGCCGGTTCGATATCCGGGTGATGGTGCAGGTAAGTCCCAAGGGCGCCTGGGAGGCTACCGGCATTATCGGCCGGCTGGGACATCCCCGTAAAATCGTGACGAACTACCATAGCGGCGGAAAGCCGATGGCTATTGAAACGCTGCTCCACAGCCATTTGTCCCCGCACCGCCTGGCGCAGCTGACAGAGGAGCTGAATGTACTTGGTGTGCGCATGGCCTCGCACATGCGGAAAACATATCCGAAGATTCAGAAGATCGGTGTTGATATCGGATTGGACCGTTCGCTGACCCCGTGGATTATTGAAGTGAACATGAATCCGGACCCGTATATTTTTAACCAGCTGAAGGACAAATCCATGTATAAAAAAGTAATGCGGTACCGCCGGCTTCAGCTGAAAAAGAAACAATAGATAAGCATGCACAGCCCAAAAAAGACGGCAATTTATTCAGTCATGCTGAATAAATTGCCGTCTTTTTGGCTTGACATTAACCCTTCCCGGGAAGGGGCTAATCAACGGTCTGAAAATACTGTTGATTAGGCGAGTCCTGCCCTTGGCTCTGCTCCTCAGGCGTTATCTGCAACCGCCTGCTTGAGCGGCTGAACGGCTTCTTTGTCTGCGTTCGGTCCGACCTTCTTGATAAAGAAGGAGAGCAGCAGGCCGAGAACGCCGATGCCGACGATTACAAGGTAGGCATCGTTGATACCCTGGATGGAAGCTTCCATAACCATATGCTCCTGCGTTCCGCTCTGGGCGCCGCCTGCAGCCAGCATTTCCTTCATGTGTACGGTCGTGCGGCTGGTCATTACGGTGACCAGCAGGGAGGTTCCGACTGCACCGGCTACCTGTCTGGTGGTATTGGAGATGGCTGTACCGTGGGCATTCAGCTTCGACGGCAGCTGATTCAGACCCAAGGTCTGAATTGGCATCAGAAGCAGTGCCATCCCGATCCGCCGGCCGGTGGACATCAGCACGAGATAAGTGAAGCTGGTTGAATCCGTCAGATTCACGAAGCCGAGGGTAGTGACGATCATGATCAGCAGGCCAGTAACCGCCAGCCATTTCGCGCCGAACCGGTCGAACAGCTTGCCGGTAACCGGCATCAGCAGCCCCATGATCAGTGCACCCGGCAGCAGCAGCAGGCCCGACTCCAGCGCCGTGTAGCCGCGGGCATTCTGCAGGTACAGCGGCAGGAGCATCATATCGGCATACATTACAATGGTAACGGCCACGCTGATAAGCGTAGTCAGGCTGAACATGTTGTATTTGAAGGCGCGCAGGTCAAGCAGCGGATTGCCGGAAGCCAGCTGCCGCCATACAAACAGGACCAGCGCAACAATTCCTGTACCCAGTGTCAGCAGAACTTCGCTACTAGCCCATCCGCTGCCGGCCGCCTGGCTGAAGCCATATAGCAGCATGCCGAACCCGACGGTGGACAGGACCACGCTGAGCAGGTCGATTTTAGGATAAGTGCGCTCGGATACGTTTCGCAGATAGATGAATCCGCAGACGATGACAATGAGCGTCAAAGGAATCATACCGTAGAACATAGTCTCCCAGCTGTAATGCTCCAGAATATATCCGGCCAGTGTCGGTCCGATCGCCGGTGCAAAAATTATCGCCAGCCCGACCATCCCCATGGCCGCCCCGCGCTTTTCCCGGGGGAACAGAGCCAGAATAACGTTGGTAAGCAGCGGCATAATAATGCCGGCTCCGGCAGCCTGGATCATCCGTCCGGTCAGCAGTACAGGGAAGTTTGATGCAAGTGCCGAAACAACCGTTCCCGCCAGAAAGACAAACATCGACGTCTGGAACAGCTCACGGGTGGTGAAGCGTTGCATCAGGTAGGCCGTAATCGGAATCAGCACGCCGTTAACCAGCAAATAGCCTGTAGTCAGCCATTGGGCCGTTGCGGCTGTAATGGCAAAGTCTTTCATAAGCTCCGGAACGGCAACACTCATTACCGTCTGGTTCAGCGTCGCCAGAAAGGCACCCAGGATCATGATGAACAAGATGGGGCCTTTTTTTATGGAATTGCCTGCTGCTGTTGTTATACTCATTTCACTCCATCCTTTCAAAGGGTCCATGCCACATGGACTTAATTTACAATGTGTTGTATAGTTTACAAGTCATAAAACACATTATAGTTGAAATTTTCATGTAATCAAGCGACTTTTTCAGAAAAAATGTAAAGTAATTGACGGTCTGCTACTGACTGTAGCCTAACTTGATAAAAAGAGACATTTTTAAGAAAATTGTAGTTTAGTTTTTTAGTTGAAGGAGTGGAGAAAGCAGAATGGATAAAGAAATGCAAAGGTTGGATCCCCGCGTACTGCGTACGCGTCAATTACTGAAGAATGCGCTGGTTGAACTGCTGGAGGAGATGGAGATTGAGAAAATCTCGGTAAACCGCATTGCTGAACGGGCGGGGATTAACCGGGTAACCTTTTATCTGCATTACCGGGACCTGCCCGACATGCTGGAGAAAATGGCGGATGAGATGGTGGAGGATATTTATAAGGTGGTAAGCAACCATCCCGAGCAGGCTTCGGGGGAGGAATGGCCGCTGCTCGAAAGTCTGCTGAAGCATATTGAGGCCAACGCGCGGCTGTACAAGGTGACATTAACCTTCAGACAAAGCACGATTTTTACGGACAGGCTGGTAAAAATGATCGAGGAGATGATCACGACACGGCTAGTGCGCCAAGGGGGGAATCCGGAGCTTGAGGTAGAGCGGGATATTGCAATCTGGTACGGTTCAGCAGCGCTAATTGGCACGATCGTCAAGTGGCTGCGCAGAGATATGCCTTACACCCCTGCGTATATGGCCAGACAAATTACCCTGCTGCGCTCGCGATAGCCGCCGCAGGGCAGGTCCGGAAGCGGCGGTTAGGCCGCTGAAGTCCGGTCTGCCGGATGGCTGGCCTTGGAGCGCCGGCCGAGAATGAACCCGGCCAGCGAAGCAAGCACCTGCTGGAATACCATGCCGAGAACGACAGGCACAGCAACCGGAGCCGGGAAATAGGATACGGCGAGCACAGCACCTGCGCTGATATTACGCATGCCTCCGTTAAAAATCAATGCGACCTCGTCAGCCTCATTCCAGCGCAGCACCCTGGCGGTCAGGAAGCAGAGAACATAGCCGGTAGAAGCCATGAACACGATAACAGCAGCCAGGCCGACCAGTTTGAGGTCAATGTTGGCCAGATACGGCGAAATGACCGAACCGTTAATCATAATGACGGCTGCCATGAACAGCTTGGAGAAGGGATTCAGCCGCGGGCTCCAGACGGGAGCGACCGCCCCCTTGCTCCATTCATTAAGCGCCATTCCAAGCAGCGAAGGAACAACAATCATCCAGAACAGGCTGCTCATCATCGCCCAGGTATCCAGCTCCACATTCGTGCCGATGAGCACGGACAGTACGCCCGGGACGATAAACGGTGCCAGCAGGGTATCGATCAGAATAATGGTTAGTGTAAGGGCAGTATTGCCTTTATAAATGCTCACCCAGATAAAGCTGCTGACCCCGGTCGGGATGACAGCGGCCAGCACCAGGCCGGTAATCGTAAATTGGTCGGTATAATACAGCAGATTTCCAAGACCGAAAGCGACCAGCGGCATCGCAATGTGCAGAATAAACAGACAGACGAACAAGGGCAGCGGCTTTTTGATTACATTTACGAAATCCCTGACGCCGAGGCTGATGCTACCGGCAAATGTCATAAAGGCAAACAGCCAGGGGGACAAGTAGGTATAAGGGGTAAGCGCACTTCCGCAGAGCACTCCCGCAAGCACGCTAACCGGGGTAATCAGCGGCATCATCCGGTTGAGCACACGGTTCAGTTTAAGAAGCATGTCATGACATCCTTTTTCCGTAAGTTCTTCCTATTATACACCTTTTGCCGCCTGATGCATGTGACACTATGTTTTTGAGCACCTTTGCCAGCCTATGGTATACTAGTTTACAACTAATAACAGTTAATACATAGCAAGCAGGAGGAAGGGAATGGATCAACGGAGCAAGAGAAAGAAAGCACAGCGCAGCAAAGCCCGCAAACGCACTTTGCTGATCAGCACGTCTGCTGTGCTCGGCACATGTCTGATTGCCGGCGCTGTATATGCCGGAACACTGTATTTTAAGGCCGAACGGGCGCTTGACCAGATTTCGGCGTCGGGCTCTGTTCCGGGTGAAACGGCCGGTTCGGCATCCCCTGCCCCGGCGGCTACGGAGACCCCGGCTGCTGAAGACGAAGATAAGAACAAGCCGCTTACGTTTCTGCTGGCCGGTGTGGACAACAGAAGCGGCAGCGGCGGGACGATGAATACGGATGTCATTATGCCGGTTGTCTATGAACCTGCTTCCCGGCGTCTGTCCATTCTGTCTATTCCCCGGGATATGAAGCTTACCAGCAGCGAGCTTGGTACACATAAGGCGAACTATTACTATGCTTATTATTATGCGCATAACAAAGGCGAGGATTTGAGCAAGACGAGGGAATACTTCGGTGATCTGCTGCAAATGGACCTAGATCATATGGTTCTTGTTAATTTTGCGGCCTTCAGCAGCATTGTCGATGAGCTGGGCGGGCTGGATATCGATGTGGAGATGGATATGCGTTATGTGGATAATGCCGATGGCACCAATATCAATCTCAAAAAAGGGATGCAGCATCTGAGCGGCAAAGAAGTGCTCGATTACGTCCGCTACCGCAAGTCGAACCGCGGAACCGCGGAATCCTCCGATTTCTCCCGTAATGAACGGCAGCAGAAAGTGCTGAATCAGATTCTGGACAAGCTGGATTCCGTCAGCGGTATTGCCAAGTGGGGAGACATTATTGATATTCTGGGCGATAATATCCGGACGGATATTCCCAAAGACCAGCTGGTCAGCTGGATTATGAATTACAACAACATGAAGCCGGCTGCAAGTGAACTGATCACTCTGGAATCGGAATGGAAGAGCCCATACGTCTATGCGAACGAAGAGGATCTGCTGGAGAAGCTGGAGAAGCTGCGCAGTCCGCTTGGCCTGCCTGCACTGGACACCTCGGAGCTGAAGCATGATTTCGGGCTTGTGAATTAGCTGTGTAAAAGGATTGACCCTGACAGATATTAAAGTCTATGGAACGGGATTAATCCTAACGTATTATGCACGCTACAGCACGTACCTTGTTTATTTTAATAAAACGCCACTTATTCCGGATAATTCGCTTCTTTGTAAGCGAAACCGGCATGGTGGCGTTTTTACTGTTAATAGAGGATTATACTGCGCTGTTTGGCGGAACGGTGTTTAGCCCTTTTTGCGGTGGTGCCGGACGATGGTTATCCCGGTAAATATGCCGATTACAATAAGCCCGCCAATGGTCCAGGCATCGATGGGGGTATTTTCCGCCAGATTACCGCTGTCTGCAGGTTCCGGGGAGGGAAGAGGCTGCAGCTCAATCTCCTTATCCTTCAGAAAATCGGGCGTAACAGAATCACTGCTTACCTTGGCGGAAGGCGAGCATAACGGATTTTCCCACCCGCTGTCAGTCTGTTTCAGATAGAAAAGATAATCTTCGCCGGCCTTACTTGGGCCGTTAAGAGCGCCCCAGGTGCTGTTTTCTTTTAAGACCAGCGTCCGCTCTGTTATCGTTTTAAAACTGTGGCTGACTGTAATTTGAAGCTCATTGGATGCCCCGTCAGCGCTCGTGGATACCTTATCGACATGGCCGATCACGATGCCATCGTAATAGGCATACGCTTTTTCAGCTGTCGGCAGTTCAGCGCAGGATAAGGCAAAGGAGCTGCGGGCTGGCAGGAATAACAATATAAAAAGAGCTAGCAGGGCTGCTCTGCGCATTAGGAATCATCTCCGTTTTTATTATGCTTATCAGACGGCTGCGGCGCAGGAAAGGTTGCAGGCAGGAGCGTTGTAGTGTGGATAACTCGTGTACCCCGTAACCCCGTAACCCCGTAACCCCGTAACCCCGTAACCCCGTAACCCCGTAACCCCGTAACCCCGTAACCCCGTAACCCCGTAACCCCGTAACCCCGTAACCCCGTAACCCCGTAACCCCGTAACCCCGTAACCCCGTAACCCCGTAACCCCGTAACCCCGTAACCCCGTAACCCCGTAACCCCGTAACCCCGTAACCCCGTAACCCCGTAACCCCGTAACCTTGAACCCTGTCCTTCAGTAACTTCTACTATTTCTAACGGACACCAGAGCCGTTATTTAAGGAAATCAGACCGTTTAATCAGGCTAACGGACCGAATGTGCTTAAGTCAACAGAGTGGACACGGTAAAAAGGGTCAGTTGGCACGTTTAAGTGTGCTGTAATACTGTGACTCAAAGCGATCCGGGGAGAGATAGCCTAGCTTACTGTGTATTCGTTTCCGGTTGTAAAAGAACTCAATATAACGGAACAGATGGTTTGCAGCTTCTTTCTGAGTTTGGAAGGTCGCCCTACGGTAAATCATTTCTCGCTTAAGAATGCTGTGGAACGATTCAATGCACGCATTGTCGTAGCAGTTTCCCCTGCGACTCATACTGCGAATCATATGGTACTCTTTTAACTTCTTGCGGTATTCTACGGAGGCGTACTGGCTTCCCCGGTCCGAATGGTGAATGACTCCCTTGTCCGGTTTCTGGGCTGCGTAGGCCTTGTCTAGCGCCGCAGAAACCAACTCTACTTTCATTCGGTTTCCGAGCTGCCAACCCACAATTTTACGCGTATACAAGTCAAGAACACTCGCTAAATAGACCGTGCCTTGGCGCGTACGGATATAGGTAATATCTGTAACCCAAACTTGGTTAGGTTTTGTGCACACATCAAAATGTTGGTTTAGCCAATTCGGAGCAATGGGGGAGTCATGGTTTGAATCTGTGGTTTGGACTTTAAATCTTCCCATTGCCTGGGAGCGGAGCTCATGTGCCCGCATGAGTCTACCTACGGTTTTTTCACCAACCGAGAGTCCTTCTTCATGCAGTTTTCTGGTGATTTTTGGACTGCCATAAATCGCATCATTGTCATGAAAGTGGTACTTGATACGCTCGACCAGATAGTCCCGGCTCTGCTTCCGTTTACTAGGAGGGGCTGTCCGCCATTTGTAATATCCACTTCGGGATACACCGAGTACGCTGCACATCTTCTCGATCCGGAATGTTGAGCGGTGCTCCTCAATAAACTGAAATTTCAGCTCCGGTCTTTGCTGAAGATGTGCAACGCTTTTTTTAGGATAGCGACTTCCTCTTCGAGATCTTTGTTCTTTTGTTCTAGCGTTACAATCTGTTGTTCTTGAGTACGCAGCTTACCACTTCCTACAAACGGCTCATCGGGGAACTGCCGGTAGGTCATCATCCAGCTCTTGAGAGTCCCCTTGGGAATATTAAGTTCCAGGGCAATCTCGTCCATGGATTTTCTTTGTTCCTGGATATACTTCACCGTTTCTTCTTTGAACTGTTTGTTATATCGCTTCCGTTCCGCCACGGTTACCACCTCTTTTAGAGTTTATTCTATTATCTTGGGTTGGATTTACCGTGTCTACTTATTAGTCTCACTCATGGAGTCCGTTAGCCTGCAGAAACACGCCTTTTGCTGCAAATAAGCGCATCTGAGTCCGTTAGCCGGACGCTGGGATTACTATTACTTAAATTCACAACAACCTATTGTGTTTAAAACAGCCGACGTAACAGCCGAGTCCTGCCCTCCAAGAATTCAGCTGCTGCAGGTAGATATTGTAGTAGTATACTCCATAATTTGCAGCCACTTCGTCCACACACTACCGCCACACTCCACCGCCACACTCCACGCACACCTCAACCCAATAAGTTACTCCGATCCCCGCGCCTCAGCCTTTTCTCAACTACTGCCACACTCCACCCACACGTCAGTCCCCGAGCCGGCCCACACACTCTATTACTGCACTCCTCCTATACGTCAACCCTTGCGCTACTGCTGCTCCGCACCTTGCCGTCCCCACCCGTGCCGCCTCCCCATGCTCCTCAGCAACCGCTTCAACAAATCTTAAGTTTGGTAAGTACATTCATTAAGAACTGACGATACTCTACGTTGTCTACGTTTGTTATCATATTCGTGTAAGGGGATTCAAGGGTAAAGGCCTAACCCGGCGGTCCCGGTTTAAGATTGAATGTAAACGCTCTACGAAAATAACACTTCGAACAATAAGCCGGAATGTTTGGCATACTGGAATGAAAGACTATTTTCAGCTGCCGGAAGGTTCCTTTATACGCTTTTTTTCAGAATCAGGGAGGGTCTACTATGGACAATCAGAACTTAGCCCGGGAGATTATCCGGAATGTCGGGGGCCGGAGCAACATCAGCCACCTGGAGCATTGTGTCACCCGGTTACGATTTACGCTTAAGGATGAATCCGCCGCCCAGACGGATACGATCAATAATCTGGACGGCGTTATGACAGTGGTCAAAAGCGGAGGCCAATACCAGGTTGTCATCGGCAACAAGGTAAAAGAGGTCTATAAAGAGGTCACAGACCAGCTCGGCGGAGCGGTCGTGTCGAATGATGCAGAAGCAGCGCCACCCGGCAAAAAGAAAAATGCCTTTAACCGCTTCGTCGATGTAATCGTCGGCATTATCTCACCGATCATCGGCCTGCTGGCTGCTGCCGGGATTATTAAAGGGATGCTTGGTCTGGCCACTGCACTGGACTGGCTGGCGGCAACAGACGGCACTTATATTCTGCTGAATGCGCTCGGAGACGGGCTGTTCTATTTCATGCCGATTATTGTCGGCTTCTCGGCCGGCCGGAAATTTAACGGCAACCCGTTTATCCCGGCAGCCATCGGCGCCGCACTGGTCTATCCGGCGGTCATTACCGCCTACAATGCGGGTGACAGCCTGACATTTGCCGGCATTCCGGTTGTGCTGGCGAGCTACACCTCGTCACTGTTTCCGATCATTCTGGCTGCCTGGGTTGCTGCGAAGCTTGAGAAATGGTTCGAGCGCAAACTTCCCGCCTCACTGAGGCTGTTCTTCGTTCCGCTCTTTACCATTCTGATTACCGGGATTCTAACCTTCCTGCTGGTAGGTCCGGTACTGACGGAAGCAAGCAGTCTGCTGGCAGATGCGACCATGTGGATTTATAACCTCAGTCCGGTCGTTGCGGGTGTTGTTCTCGGCGGGCTGTGGCAGCTGATTGTCATCTTCGGCCTGCATTATGCTTTTATCCCGGTGCTGATCAACAATATTACAACGCTCCAGTATGATCCGGTGAATGCGATTCTGAGTGCCTCTGTATTTGCGCAGGTTGGTGCGGCGCTCGGGGTGTTCCTGAAGTCAAGAAATGCGAAGGTACGCAGCATTGCCGGTCCGGCCGCCATATCCGCCTTCATGGGTGTAACAGAGCCGGCGATTTACGGGATCTCGCTTCCGTACAAAAAGCCTTTTGTCATGGCGGGAATTGCCGGGGCTGTAGGCGGCGGTATTACTGCGGCGATGAGTGCAAAGATGTTCGGCTTCGGGGGCGGGGGGATTTTTGCAGCTCCGATGTTCATTAATCCTGCAGGGCTCGACAACAGCTTCTATGCCTATGTCATTGCAAGTGCGGTGGCCGTCGTTATCGCAACCGTGCTCACCTATCTGTTCGGCTTCAAGGACAAGCAGGAGACTCCAGCGGCAGCGCCGGCAGTATCCGGGGCAAGCAGCACAGCACCAGGGGCGGGTACAAAAACCCAGGTCTACAACTCCATACAAGGTAAGATTATCCCGCTCAGCGAGGTGCCGGACGAAGCCTTTGCAAGCGGTGCAATGGGCAGCGGCTACGCCGTCATTCCTGCGGATAATAAAGTTTACGCGCCGTTCGACGGTACGGTGGTAACCGTGGCGAATTCCAAGCATGCTGTTGCGATTGTGTCAGATGACGGTGTGGAGCTACTGATCCATATGGGGATTAATACCGTTAAGCTGAAGGGTGCGCCGTTTGAGCTTAAGGTCAAGGAGAATGATCGTGTCCAAAAAGGCCAGCTGCTGGCCATTGTCGACTGGAACATGATCCGGGACAACCAGTTCCAGGTGACGACCCCGGTAATTGTTACTAATACAGCAGAGCATGAATCGGTTGAGCTCAAGGCATACCGTAGCAGCGAGGTTAAGATAGGTGAGCTGGTACTGAGCATCCGCTAATCAAACTGTACTACCGGTGCTGCTTGCGGTAATCGCTCGGCGTCTGGCCGTAATAAGCCACGAATTTTTTGTAAAAGAAGCCGAGATTGTTGTAGCCGACCTCACCGGCCACCTCCTCCACCGTCAGCGAAGTATTGGTCAGGAGGAGGCCGGCGCTGGTCATCCGCTGGATCTGCACAAGCTCCTTGAACGTTCTTCCGGTTGCTTTTTTCAGATAGGTGCTGAAGTAATTGGGATGGAAATTGAAATGCCCGGCTACGGAAATCAGGGTGACGTCTTTGTAATGATCCTCCAGATATTTAAGGATTTCGATCAGATTGGCCCTGCCGGCATCATCGCCATAATCCTTGTCCTGACCGCCCTGGAACGACTGCAGCAGCTTGCTGAACACAATGACCATATAGGACTCGATAATCTCCTTGGAGCAGAAGCCCGGATCAAACGTTTCGCACATCAGGCTCTCCATCGTCTCCTTGAACGAGATTTCATTGCCGGTATGAAAAATAATGTGGCGGTTGTGATTATGAATCTGCGAGATCGCATTGACGATGAAATTGGAAATAATGCCGGTTGTCGCCAGCCTGCTCAGAAAACCAGTGGTAAAGAACGGCTTCAGCATAATGAGGTTGATGATGATATCGTCCTCGGTCGTCTCGAGAATGGTATGCGGTACGTTGGTGTCGAGCATGCACAGATCACCCTCCCGCAGGGTGACATGTTTGCCGTCGATAATCTGCTTGCACTGGCCGGAGTAGACGTAATTGATTTCCACGTAGTTATGGATATGCATCGGGATTTTACTGTAGCGGGAATGCTGGCGGATCGTCATCTGGTTGATATGAAAAGAGTTGGTGGAGTTAGCGGGGAACTTGGAGTCTCTCCACGCCCGGGTTGAATAAGGATCCAGATCCAGAATGTACACCGGACTTCCGGTGATGTTTGCGGTTCTGTTCATTTGCTCGAATATCAGCAGGCCCTTGTCAGGGTCCTTCCGGTGACGGTGCTCGCTCTCCGACAGCTCGGACAGCCGCCGTCTTAATTCATCTCTCTGCATGGCTGCAGTCCCCCTTTGATCAAAGATAAGATTAACTATATGAAGTTAAGTTTGGTAAGTCAAATGAATAATCCGTGTTCCAGCGCGAACAGATATATATATAGACGAAATAGACAGGAGTGGAGCCTTTATGAAGAGACTTACTGAGGTTTTAGAAAATAAACAGGAAAACTATGTGCTTCCTTTTCTGTGGCTGCATGGAGAGCCGGAGGCGCTTTTAAGAGAATCGGTTGCCAAAATCCAGGAGGCCGGCATCCACGCCCTTTGCGTGGAATCCCGTCCGCACCCCGATTTCTGCGGTGAGGGCTGGTGGCGTGACATGGATATTATTATGGATGAGGCCCGCCGCCGGGATATGAAGGTATGGCTGCTGGACGACTCCCACTTTCCTACAGGCTATGCGAACGGAAAGATCAAATCCGATCATCCCGAGCTGGTCAAAAAATACCTCAAAATACACCAGCTCGATTTCGTAGGTCCGCTGCAGGACGCTTCTTTTCTCGTAAAATGGGGCAGCCCCGGCAACCGGATGAGCCTGACTGCTACCCCTAAGGCCGTTAACGACAAAATTCTAAGCATCATTGCAGCCCTGAGAACTGGCGAGAACAGCGTCGATCCGGCGAGCTTTGTTGATGTCAGCGCTTTTGAAGATAACGGTGTGCTGTTCTGGGACATCCCGGAAGGAGACTGGCGGATCTTCATCCTGCTTGAGACCATTCACGGCGGTGAGCCCCACACCGAAGGCTATCTGAATCCGCTTGATCCTGAGGCTGTAAAGGTGCTGATCAACGAGGTCTACGAATCCCATTATGCCCGTTATGCGGCGGATTTTGGCCGGACGTTTGCCGGATTTTTCTCGGATGAGCCGCGGTTCGGCAATATGCACGGGGCCTTCGGCTCGATAGGCCGGGCAGAAATGGTGCTGCCTTGGAAGGAAGGTCTGCAGGACAGGTTCACTGGTGAGGAACGGCTGCTGCTGCCGCTGCTCTCAACCGTGGAGGCAGAGGGTGCAGAGCACGCCATCCGCTACAAATACATGGACATTGTAAGCCGGATGTACGGTGAAGCGTTCACCGGAACACTGGCGGCCTGGTGCCGGGAGCACGGCGTAGAGTATATCGGCCATCTGATCGAGGATAACAATGCGCATGCGCGGCTCGGTTACGGGGCGGGACATTTTTTCAGAGCGATCTGGGAGCAGGATATGGCCGGCATCGACGTGGTGCTGAACCAGATTATGCCCGGCATGGACAAAGGCCCGTTCAAATCGATGACGGCGAAGGGCTGGGACGGGGAGTTTTTCCACTATGGACTTGCTAAAATGGGCGCCTCACTCGGTCATCTTGATGCCAAAAAGCGGAACCGCACCATGTGCGAGGTCTACGGGGCTTACGGCTGGGCGGAAGGCATCAAGCTGATGAAGTGGATTACCGACCATATGCTGGTGCGGGGTGTTACCCATTTTGTACCCCATGCCTTTTCGCCAAAAGAGTTCCCGGACCCCGACTGCCCTCCGCATCTCGATGCCAGAGGCCATAATCCGCAGTACCGGTTCATGAGCGTGCTGTTTGATTACCTCAACCGGGTCAGCCATCTGCTGAACGGGGGGCAGCATGTTGCTAATGTTGGATTGCTGTATCATGCCGAGGCGGAATGGCTGGGCGATTATATGCTGTTCCAAAAGCCGGCGAGGGAGCTGGCGCAGCACCAGATCGAGTTCGATGTCATTCCGGCCGATCTGATTGCACAAGCTGAGCTTGGCAGCGGCACGTATACGATTAACGGACAATCGTTCAGCGCGCTGGTTATCCCTTATGCTGAGGCATTGCCGCAGAAGCTGCTGGAGCGGGTTAAGGCGTTTACGGTTGCCGGTATCCGGGTGCAGTTCATTGACGGGCTTCCGGTGAGAAACGAGCTCGGAGAACAGGTGGACGGCACTCTGCTGGAGCAGGCGGCGGTATGCGGGCTGGAGGATTTTACGGCTCAGCTGATAAAAGAAAATCATCACGATGTGCACACCTCAGAGCATCAGCCGTACCTGCGCAGCTATCATTACCGTCAGGCCGAAGGCGATGTGTACATGTTCTTCAATGAAGAGCCTTACAAGGTGATTGAAACGACTGTGACACTGAGTGGAAATCGTCCGGTTATGGCCTATGACGGCTTCTCCAATCAGGTTAAGCCGGTATCGCAGTCGCAGGTCGATGGTAAAACTGCGGTTCAGCTGGTGCTGCATCCGTACGAATCCGTTGTGGTGCTGGAAAGCAGGGAGGAAGAGGGGGAGAATTCGCAGCAGGCAAATGAGGCTGCAGAAATCGGTGGAGAATGGAGCGTTTCTTTTGCCACAGCCACAGCTTATCCGTCCTTTTCAGCAGAGCAGACGCTGGTTTCGCTGCAGGATATCTCCAAAGTGGAAGGCAAGGCGCGGTTTTCGGGAACGGTGCGTTATGAGCTGGCGTTTATTTTGGAGGAAGCAGCTCCGGCCAATGCCGTGCTTGACCTGGGACGCGTATATGAGGTAGCCGAGGTTACGCTTAACGGTCAGCAGCTGGGGGTCAAAATCTGCCCGCCGTACATCTTTGATGCAGGCAGCGCGCTGGTTGTTGGCGAGAACCGGCTGGTAATTGAGGTAACGAATAACCTTGGCAAGCAGGAGCAGGACTTCTTGTCCCAGTACATGATCCACGAGCCGTCCGGGCTGCTGGGTCCGGTAATGCTGCGGTAGGAAGTGATTGAAACAGAGGCAGATGCAGAAGGAGCATAATATCATGTCAAAATATACTTTTCCCGCGGGTTTCCTGTGGGGCGGCGCAATTGCGGCCAATCAGACGGAAGGGGCTTACCGGGAGGATGGCAAGGGGCTGACGACGGTGGATCTGATTCCGTCCGGGCCGCAGCGCTGGCCTGTGATGGGTGGAAAGCTGGAGGCTTTTGAGCCGCAGCCGGGGCTGATGTATCCGTCACATGAAGCGATCGGCTTTTATCACAGCTATAAAGAGGATATTGCGCTGTTCGCTGAAATGGGCTTCAAGGCGCTGCGTGTGTCGGTGTCCTGGACGCGTATTTTTCCAAATGGAAATGATGCTGAGCCGAATGAGCCGGGGCTGCAATTCTATGATAATCTGTTCGATGAGCTGCTAAAATACGGGATACAGCCGGTGGTAACAATCGCGCATTTTGATGTGCCGGTTCATCTGGTGCAGACGTACGGAAGCTGGAGAAGCCGCGAGCTGGTGCGGTTGTTTGAGCGGTACGCCATTACGCTGTTCACACGCTATAAGGATAAAGTGAAGTACTGGATGACCTTCAATGAAATTAACATGCTGCTGCATCTGCCGTTTGTCGGCGCGGGGCTGGTCTTTAGTGAGGGGGAGAATAAGCGGCAGACCCAGTATCAGGCGGCCCATCATCAGCTGGTGGCGAGCGCGCTGGCGGTGAAGGCCTGTCATGAGCTTATACCGGATGCGCAGATAGGCTGTATGCTGGCCGCCGGATCAACTTATCCGTATGTGTGCAATCCGGAGGATGTGTGGGATGCCATGAACAAAGACCGCGAATCCTTCTTCTTCATCGATGTTCAGTCCCGCGGGGCGTATCCCGGCTATGCCAAGAGATTTTTTAGGGATAACGGAATCACGGTTGAGATGGAGCAGGGCGATGAGGAACTGCTGAAGCACAATACGGTGGATTACATCGGCTTCAGCTATTATGCCAGCCGCACTTCCAGCACGGACCCTGAGGTGCTGGGCCGGATGACCAGCGGCAATGTATTCGGCTCAGTGGATAATCCGTATCTCCAGAAGTCAGCCTGGGGCTGGACGATTGACCCGCTCGGCTTCCGCATTACGGCCAATCAGCTGTATGACCGCTACCAGAAGCCGCTGTTTGTGGTCGAGAACGGACTGGGCGCTGCCGATGAATCTGGTCCGAGCGGAGAGGTAGCCGACGACTACCGGATCGACTATCTGCAGCAGCATATCGCCGCTATGGGCGAAGCGATTGAGGACGGCGTGGAGATTATCGGCTACACCAGCTGGGGCCCGATTGATCTGGTCAGCGCCTCAACCGGCGAAATGGCCAAGCGCTACGGCTACATCTACGTCGACAAGGACAACGCCGGCAACGGTACCCTGCAGCGGAGCCGGAAAAAGAGCTTCCACTGGTATAAGCAGGTCATTGCCAGTAACGGCGGGGATTTGTTGGCCGATGGGCTGGATTAAGAGAAGCCTCATAGGATGAAAGGATAAAAACACCTCCAGGAGAATAGGCCCTGTCGTTAGACAGCGAGATTCCTGGAGGTGTTTTTTGGACGGAAAAGAGTATTTACTGAGTAGAAGCCGCCCCCGCCGCATGATCAGCCTTCACGCAGTCAATCGCCACAACAATCGCAATCATGATGGCCTCCATCTGTTCATTCAAAATCTGAATCTTGTAGCTGTCGCCCCAGGTGAACCATTCCTTATTGACCTCACCAATGACGGAACCGTGCTGTAAGACCTGAAAGTTCATATCCCACCAGTTGCCGCGCACCTCAATGCCGGCTGAATCAATCGTATAGCGCGCTTTTAAAAAGGAAAATTCCTTCTTGATCGTCAGCACCTCGCGGCCGTTCACCTCGACAAAAAACTTCGGCAGGAAGCTGAACACCTTTTTCGTAATCAGTGCGACTTCTTCTCTTCGGGCATTCATAATGGAGAACGTTTTGGGAATCTGCATAAAGCTGCCCTCTACAAAATAAACATCCTGCTCCTGCTGGTTCTTCACTGTGAATTTACCGCTTAGACTAAATACCTTCTGCTTCATATATAGCTGTCTCATAATGAACCTCCTTCGCGGTACTCGCGCGGTGATTTGCCGTACCATCTTTTGAACTGGCGGCTGAAGTGGGCGATATCCCGGTAGCCGAGGATCGCGGAGATGTGGCTGACCGGAAGACGCGGATCGTCCAGCAGCACCTTGGCTTCATGGAGCATCTGACGGGATAAGAATTCTCTCGGTGAGAGGCCGAACACCTGCCGGAATACCCTGTAGCAGTGCGAGGAGCTGATGCCCAGCTCTGCCGCGATATCATCGACGCCAAGTGTCTTATCATCCTGCGCATCCTGCTTGAACTGCTGATAGACAAGACCTTGCAGGCGGCTGCGGATCTGGTGGGCAAGCTCGACCTTTTCATAGCTGGCAGAAGCCTGCAGGTTGGCCTCAACAGAGAAGGCCTCCCACAGCTGGCCGAACAGTTCAAACACGGCCGACTGCAGCATCATCCGCTGGGACATTGTGATATCCCCGTGAATCTGGCGGGAAATATCGACCAGCCGGGTTAGTGAGGGCGTTAACTTATGGGCAATCGTGCTGTCAGCTTTAAACAATACATGATGCAGCCGGCTTAAGAGCGAGATGAGAATTTTATCGTCGATATCAAAATGGATACAAAAATACGTGAACGGCCGCCCGTTGCCGCTCTGGCTGGAGTGCGAGTCTCCCGGCCGCAAAAGAACCAGATCCCCGGCACGCTGCGTATAGCTGCGGCTGTTGACGATGATCCGCTGCTCCCCGTCCAGCACATAGTTAAACTCATACTGCGGGTGGGCATGAATTGGATAACTCCATGCACCGCTTACCGTCCGCAGATGCATGCCGAACAAGTTCAGTGTTGTTTTGACGTCAGGAATAATGATTTCACTAATGTTCTGGCCGAGTTCAGGCGGCAAAAAGGCCGAAGCCATAGGCGGTTCCTCCCGGTACACAAGTTCTCTGTCAATTTTAGTATAGCGGAGTTTGGCTTGATTTGGGTAAATTTCTGCCTGATTTGGCAATGTCCCCGGCATAGAGCCCCGTGATAGGATGAGAATGGGCAATCTATAAACTGCCAAACTCGCATGCTGCGTATCAGGAAGGAGCCATTATGACAAAGTCTAATCCATTCTATAATGTCCAGCATTCACCTATCGGGGCATTTGCAAGCTTCACACTCGGTTTTAAAGGTAAGAATGGAGGGCTAGGGCTGGAACTGGGCAAGCCGGCTGACCAGAATATGTACATCGGTTTTCAGTCTGCGGACGGTGAAAGCTATGAGGTGCTGCCTTTTTTTGAGCAGGTGGCAGATGCCGGAGCCAGATATGATATAGAAAAAGCGGATGAGACCGCCCAAATTAAATTGAAAGCGTTTCAAGATGAAGCGATCAGCCGGACGCTGGGAACAGCAAGCGATACGTGGCAGGCTGGAGACCTGACCTTCAAGGTGTATTCTCCCGTCCGGTCGGTACCTGATCCGTCCACCGCAGATGAGGGATCGCTGAAGGCAGCCCTGCTGCCGGCGGTTTTTGCTGAGCTTACGCTCGACAACACCCGGGGAACCTTTGCCCGCAGAGGCTTTTTCGGCTATGAAGGCAGCGACCCTTACAGCTCCATGCGCAGGCTGGGCGATACGAGCGGAGGCGCTTTTCAGGGGATCGGACAAGGCCGGCTGACGGCGGTTGCCTGTGCGGAGGAAGGCGTGCAGTCGGCGCTCGGCTTTACCATGGAAAAGATTCTGGAGGCCAAGCTTGAGCATAATCTGTCCTTTGGACTGGGCGGCACGGGTGCGGTACTGATGGACGTTCCGGCTGGCGAAAAGCGGACGTACCGGTTTGCGGTTTGCTTTTACCGCGGCGGTCTGGTAACTACAGGAATGGATGCCGGCTATGCGTATACCCGCTTCTTCCGGAATATCGAGGAGGTTGCCGGTTATACGCTGGAGCATTTCGGTGAATTGACCGCTGCCTGTACGGACGCTGATGCCTGGATTCACTCGGCCGGGCTTAGCGCAGACCAGACTTTTATGCTGTCGCATGCAATTCACAGTTATTACGGAAGCACGCAGCTGCTGCATGACGGCGAGAAATATCTGTGGATTGTCAACGAAGGCGAGTACCGGATGATGAATACGCTGGATCTGACTGCGGATCAGCTATTCTTTGAGCTGGTGATGAATCCATGGACGGTACGAAATGAGCTGGAATTGTTCGTGGACCGCTACAGCTATGAGGATAAGGTTGTGTTTCCGGGAGAAACCACGGAGTATCCGGGCGGCATCAGCTTTACTCACGATGTCGGCGTAGCCAATGTGTTCTCGCGTCCGCAGTATTCCGCTTATGAGCTGGCGGGGCTGGATGACTGCTTTTCCTATATGAGTCATGAGGAGCTGGTGAACTGGCTGGTCTCGGCGCTCGTCTATATTGAACAGACCGGGGACCGTGAATTCGCGGACAACATGCTGCCGGTGCTCCTGGCCTGCTTCGAGAGCATGCTGAACCGTGATCACCCGGACAAGGAGCAGCGCAACGGCCTGATGGGACTGGACAGCAACCGGACGCAGGGCGGAGCAGAAATTACCACTTACGACAGTCTGGACACCTCGCTGGGACAGTCACGCAATAACATTTATATGGCGGGCAAATGCTGGGCGGCCTATGTGGCGCTGGAGAAGTTTTTCGGGCAGGAGGGACTGGCGGAGCTGGCGGCGGAGGCTGGCCTGCAGGCGGAGAAATGCGCCGCTTCCATTGCGGCAGAGCTGAACAGCGAAGGGTATATTCCGGCTGTCATCCACGAAAACAACGATTCGCGCATCATTCCGGCGATTGAAGGGCTAATCTTCCCGCTTTTCACCGGCTGTGAGGAGGCGCTTGATCCGTCCGGACGGTTTGCCGGGTACCTGAGTGCGCTGAACACGCATCTGCAGACCGTACTGGTTCCGGGCATCTGCCTGTTCGCTGACGGCGGCTGGAAGCTGTCCTCCACCAGCAACAACTCCTGGCTCAGCAAAATCTATCTCTCGCAGTTTATCGCCAGAGAGATCCTGCATCTGCCTTGGGAGGAGAGCGGCCGTGCGGCAGATGCCGCCCATGTGGGCTGGCTGCTGCATCCCGAGCTGTCCTACTGGTGCTGGAGCGACCAGATTCTGGGCGGCCTGATCGGCGGCAGCAAGTATTACCCGCGCGGCGTTACAGCAATTCTCTGGCTGCTGGAGGGTACGGGCAGCCGGTCGCTGACGGAGCTGGCCGGCGCGAATTAAATGGTGCCAATAAAACCTGGAAGGCTCAATAACTGCAGTTGGTGCAACTAAAAGCAGGGGAAATCTGCGTTTGCACAAAATAGCTGCATTTGGTACAGCTAAATCGGCTGAATTCGGGCTGAATGGGCTTGATCGGCCGATATAGGTGTACGGATTACACTTAAAACAGTTAGAGGAGCAAAAATGGCCGAAATAGCTGTACAGAGTGCAGCTAAAGTTATTAAGTAACAATAATCAGGAACAATCAGGAGGAGATTTCCGGATGAATGAGGCGGGCGGGATCAACAATCTGTTGCAGGATCATGGCTACAATGCCTGGTTGAGCTACCCTGAGCTGCCGCAGGGCAAGCTTCAGGAGCAATATGTGAGATGGTGCGGAGCGGTGAGTGTTACGGAGACGGACGACACAGTTCAGGCTGCGCTTGCGGAATGGAAGCGGGGTGTAGCTTCGATGCTGGGCATTGAGATGCAGGCGGAAGGTGCTCTGGCGGTCACCGCAGCAAATACCCCGGAGCATTCTACAGAGACCGGCGCAGGCCCGGTCGTTGCCTTCGGCACCTTTGGTGGCGGCAACGCGCTGATCGGCAGCGTGTTTGCAGAGGCTGACATCCGCAAGGTCGGCCGCGAAGGCTTCGCCATCCGCACCAGCGCGGAGCATAACTGCATTGCTGTTGGTGCCTCCTCGCCGGCAGGCGTGCTCTACGGAGTGTTCCATCTGCTGCGGCTCATCGGCACGCTTCAGCCCATCGGGGCACTTGATGAAACGGTGAATCCGGTCAATAGCCTGCGGATGATTAACCACTGGGATAACTTTGACGGCAGTGTGGAGCGGGGCTATGCCGGCAGGTCATTTTTCTATGATAATAACCGGTTTGTCGGGGATATGGAGCGGGTCCGCGATTATGCGCGCCTGATGTCCTCCGCAGGTATCAATGCCATTGCAATCAACAATGTAAATGTGCATGCGCTGGAAACGCTGTTCATCTCGGAGTATCTGCCGCAGGTGGCCGAAATCGCGGACCAGTTCAGAGTGTATGGGATCCGGCTGTTCCTGAGCGTGAATTTTGCCGGGCCAATGCAGGAAGGCGGGGCAGGTACGGCTGATCCGCTTGATCCGGGCGTGCGCAGCTGGTGGCAGGACAAGGCGGCTGAAATCTATCAGGCGATTCCGGATTTTGGCGGCTTTGTGGTCAAGGCGGATTCGGAGAACCGTCCGGGACCGTTCACCTACGGACGCGACCATGCCGACGGGGCCAACATGCTGGCTGAGGCGCTGGAGCCGTTCGGCGGCATCGTCATCTGGCGCTGCTTCGTGTACAACTGCAAGCAGGACTGGCGTGACCGCAAGACAGACCGTGCGCGGGCAGCCTATGACCACTTCAAACCGCTGGACGGCCGATTCAAGGAGAATGTCATCCTCCAGATCAAGAACGGTCCGATGGATTTTCAGGTCCGAGAGCCGGTCTCCCCGCTGTTTGGGGCGCTGGAGCAGACCAATCAGATCATTGAATTCCAGATTGCCCAGGAATATACCGGCCAGCAGCGTCATGTCTGCTATCTGGTGCCCCAGTGGAAGGAGGTACTGGAATTCCAGACCCTTGCCAAAGGTGAGGCTTCCCCGGTGAAGCGCATTGTGGACGGCTCGCTGTGGGGCAACCGGCATAGCGGGATTGCGGCGGTGTCCAACACCGGCAATGACATCAACTGGACCGGCCATCTGCTGGCCCAGGCCAACCTGTACGGCTACGGCCGCCTGGCCTGGAATCCTGATCTCAGCGCGGAAGCCATTGCCGCTGAATGGATTGCCCTGACCTTCGGCAGCAATCAGGAGGTGGCGGACGTAATCAGTAGGATTTTACTGGATTCATTAGAAATCTATGAATCCTACACCGCTCCGCTTGGTGTGGGCTGGATGATCAATCCGGAGCATCACTACGGGCCGAATGTGGACGGCTATGAATATTCGCAGTGGGGCACCTATCATTACGCCGACAACCGCGGGATCGGGGTCGACCGGACAGTGAAGACGGGAACCGGATACAGCGCCCAGTACATCGGCAGCAACGCTGCCCGCTACGAGTCGCTTGAGGAATGCCCGGATGAGCTGCTGCTGTTCTTCCACCATGTGCCGTACACCCATGTGCTTCATTCCGGCAAAACCGTAATCCAGCACATTTACGATACGCATTTTGAAGGTGCGCAGCAGGCGGAAGGGCTGTTGTCCTCCTGGCAGACCTTGAAGGATAAGGTAAGAGAGGATTTGTATGTGCAGGTGGAACAGCGTCTTACAGGGCAAGCCGCACATGCGAAGGAATGGCGTGACCAGATCAACACGTACTTTTACCGGAAAAGCGGTATAGAAGATCAGTTGTCACGTACCATCTACTAAATGGATATGAACATGACAATTACCTTTGGAACGGTTATTGACTGGCTGACGGCCGGAATTCCCGTGCCGGAGCAGACGGTAGACAGGCTGGAAACAGGAGCACCGGAGACGGAGGTGCGGGGAATTGTCACCGCATTTACCGCCTCGCAATATGTGATAGAACAGGCGGCTGTCCTGGGAGCCAACCTGATCCTCTCCCATGAAGGAATCTATTACAGCCACCAGGACCAGCGTGAACGGCTCTGTCGGGACCCGGTTTACCTCCAGAAGTCGGCGCTGCTTGCCGGCTCGGAAACAGGCATTTACCGGCTCCATGACTATGTACACCGCTATACGCCGGACGGTATTACCGAGGGGCTGATTGCAGCACTGGGCTGGCAGGAGTATGTGGCAGAGCACCGCCCGGCGGTGTCCATTCTGACGCTCCCGCCCGCAGCGCTCAGGGAGATTGCGGAGCATGTGAAGCGCAGGCTGCAGCTTTCAAATGTACGCGCAGCAGGGGATGTATCCGGTACCTGCAGCAAAATTGGCATTCTGGTCGGCTACCGCGGCGGCGGCCAGCTGGCGATTCCCCTGTACGGGGAAGAAGGGCTGGACCTGATTATTGCCGGGGAGGGACCGGAATGGGAGACGCCGGAATATGTCAGGGATGCCGTGCAGCAGGGGCGCAGCAAGGCGTTGATCATGCTCGGGCACGCCGAGAGTGAGGCACCGGGCATGAGGCTGCTGGCAGAGCGGCTGGCGGCGCAGTTTCCGGCGGTGCCGGTGCATTACATCCCGGAACGCCCGGTGTTTGAAGTGATTTAACTCCTGAACCTCCTTGCTGCCAAGGAGGTTTTTGGTTTTGCCGGTATGTCATAATAGGGGGATATTGCAAGCTTTTTTATGATAATGACAATCCATTTTGCATATTGAACATTGCTCCGGGCGCTGTTTATAGCATACATTGAAGGTGCATGAAATCGCATGAAGTCGCACAGGGCGGTAACCGGGCCCATATTTTACAGTGGAGGTCATCATGTTGAGCAAAAGTTGGAGAAAAGGAAGGGCCAGGCATTCAGCCATTTTTTTACTGGGCATTGCCCTGCTTGCCGGAGGATGCGGAGGCTCTAATAATGAAAGCGCTTCTAACACACCCTCGGGCAATCCGTCTGTGGAATCCGCTGATTTTTCCTATCCCATGGCCGGGGACATCACGCTCACGTTTATGAATGAGCAGCTGGGCGGGACGCCGGAGCGTCTGCCGATTGATGACGAGTATGAGCTTAGAACAGGAATACGGATCAGGCAGCTCGGGGGCACACCGATGAACGACCAGAAATTCAGTCTGCTGCTGGCGTCGGGCGGGCTGCCTGATATTTTTCTCAACACCTGGCTGCAGTTCCCCGGCGGTCCCGATAAAGCGGTGGAGCAGGGCTACATTCTCAAGCTGAATGATCTGATCGGCCAATATGCGCCCAACCTGAAACGAACGCTGGCCGAGCACCCGGAAATCGATAAAATGATCAAAACCGATGCCGGCACCTACTACGCCTTCCCGTTCATCCGTTCGGAAACCGGCAGGGTGTACGGCGGACCGATCATCCGCGAGGACTGGCTGGACGAGCTGGGGCTTGGCATCCCGGAGACGATCGGCGAGTGGCATACGGTTCTGACCGCTTTTAAAGAACAAAAACAAGCCAGCGCCCCGCTGACGCTCCGGACCTTATTTCTGGGCGAGCGGACTGGCGGCTTTGCCGGGGCTTTCGGGGTGATGGGCAACTTCTATGTCAATGACGGGCAGGTGGTCTACGGCTACCTGGAGCCGGGATATAAGGAGTATTTGAAGACGATGGCCCAGTGGTATAAGGAGGGACTGATCGACAAGGATTTTGCCTCCATCGATGCGGCGACTGTGGATAAAAAAATGACCTCGGGCGAGAGCGGAGCGACAATCGGCTGGCAATTTTACATCGAGAGCTATAATTCGGCTGCACAGGCAGCGGGTTTGAACGCCGGTTTCGCAGCCGCCCCGTATCCTGCCGCAGCCAAGGGGAAGACGCCGGAGTTCGGCCAGCTCGATAATCCCTATGCCGGAACGTACTCTGCAGCCATTTCGGCTAATACGAAGCATGTGGAGGCGGCGATGCGCTGGCTTGATTATGCTTTTACCGAGGAGGGCAGTATGCTGAACACTTTCGGAATCGAGGGGACTACGTATACTTTGGCGGGCGGAGGGCCGGAATACACGGATTTTGTCGCGAATAACCCGGATGGGATTTCCAGTGATCAAATCATGCTGAAGTACTCCCACGGTACCAATTTTCCGATGATTCAGCAGGATAATAATCTGCCGGTCAAATTCACCCAGACTACGGAAGCCATTGACATCTGGAAAAATACGAACCACGAACGCCATCTGCTCCCGCCGGTTACGCCGACAGGCGAGGAATCCGATGAGCTGGGCAGCATTATGAACGACATCAACACACTGGTCAAAGAAACGGAACTCAAAATCATTCTGGGCACCGAGTCCGTGGATAACTACGATAAATACGTACAGCAGATGCGCGATATGGGGATTGAGCGGGCGCTGGACATTCAGCAGGCAGCCTATGAGCGGTATCTGAAGCGTTAAGCTCAGCATACATGGCCGGAGATAAATGGATGAAGAAACATACAGGAGGAGATTACAGAATGAACACTGCGCGTAAATGGAACGGGGGCTGGCAGTTCAGCAAGCAGCCGCTGGGATCTGAGCTGACAAAAGTAATGGCGGAGGCGGACTGGATGCCGGTTACCCTGCCGCATGACTGGCTGATCTATGATACGAATGCGCTCTATGAGAACGGGGAGGGCTGGTACAGCAAGACGCTTACACTGGATAAAATACCGCTGGAGCGCTGCTGCGCTCTGCGTTTTGAAGGCGTATACATGGATTCGACGCTGTACGTAAACGGACAGGAGGCGGGGGAGTGGAAGTATGGGTATTCCACCTTTGAGTTTAACATTACGCCTTATCTGCAGGAAGGTGATAATAGCATTGTGATGCGGGTCGTCCATGAATCGCCCAATTCCCGCTGGTACTCCGGGGCAGGCATTTACCGCTCGGTGTGGCTGCGTGAATATCCGCTGAGCCATATTGCTGCTGACGGAATCTACATTGCTGCGCGACCGGCAGACGGCGGGAACTGGACGGTGGATGTGGATACAGAGCTGGAGCTGGCAGATACTGCCGACAGGCCGGGAGACAACGTGCAGAACCATGCAGCCGGCGGGGAAAAGGCAGCTTACACGCTCCGCCACACGGTGCTGGACGCGGACGGTAATGCTGTGGCCCGGGAGGAGTCCGCAGTGCTGATGGCGGACGGCGGCGGGACCGTGCATGCCCACTGCCGTCTGGCAGTGAAGCAGCCTGCGCTCTGGGATATTGAGCATCCGCAACTGTACTGGCTCAAGACAGAGCTGCTGGCCGGAGGGATCGTTATTCAGGAAGAGCGTGAGCGTTTCGGCTTCCGGACGGTGGAGCTGGACAGTGAGAAAGGATTTTTCCTCAACGGCCGGTCCTTTAAGCTGAACGGGGTGTGCCAGCACCATGATCTTGGCGCGCTGGGGGCAGCGGTTAATAAGGCCGCGCTGCGGCGGCAGATTGTGCTGCTGCAGGAGATGGGCGTGAACGCGATCCGTACCGCTCATAATATGCCTGCGGTCGAGCTGATGGAGCTGGCGGATGAGATGGGCGTGCTGATTGTGTCGGAGGCGTTTGACATGTGGGAGCGCAGCAAGACGCCGTACGACTACGCCCGTTTCTTCCCGGATTGGTGGAGGAAGGATATTGCCAGCTGGGTCCGGCGCGACCGGAACCGTCCGAGCCTGATCATGTGGAGCATCGGCAACGAGATCTATGATACTCACGCTGGTGAGCGGGGCCAGGAGGTTACCCGGATGCTCCAGGATGAGGTGCTGCTGCATGACCCGCGGGGCAACGGTTTTGCGACAATTGGCTCGAACTATATGCCGTGGGAGAATGCCCGGAAATGCGCAGACATCGTCAAGGTTGCCGGGTATAACTACGGTGAGAAATATTATGATGCTCATCATGCGGAGCATCCCGACTGGATTATCTACGGCAGCGAGACCTGCTCGACGGTGCAGAGCCGGGGAGTCTATCATTTTCCGCTGGAGCAGCCGGTGCTTGCCGATGATGACCTGCAGTGTTCAGCGCTTGGCAACAGCTCGACCAGCTGGGGCGCGAAGAATACAGAAACCTGCATCACCGGAGACCGGGACGCCAAGTATTCCCTGGGACAATTCCTCTGGACCGGCTTTGACTATATCGGGGAGCCGACACCGTATCATACCAAGAACTCCTACTTCGGACAGCTGGATACCGCCGGGTTCCCGAAGGATTCCTGTTATATTTATCAGGCGGAGTGGACGGATTACCGGATTTCCCCGATGGTTCATATTTTTCCGTATTGGGATTTCTCTGAAGGGCAGCTGATCGATGTCCGTGTCTGCTCTAACGCCCCGCGGATTGAGCTGTTCCTGGATGACGTATCGCAGGGAACCTATGATATTGACCATGAAAACGGCCTGCAGCTGGTAGGGAACTGGAAGCTGCCTTTTAAGGCAGGTGTTCTCCGGGCCGATGCCTATGATGAGCATGGCCAGGTGATTGCTTCAGAGCAGCGGGCTTCCTTCGGTGATGCGGCTTCGCTCGTTCTGGCAGCCGACAAGCAGGAGCTGGCCGCTGACGGGCAGGATCTGATTTTTGTCACCATTGCGGCTGTTGATGCTAATGGCCTGCCGGTGGAGAATGCCAACAACCGGGTACAGCTGAGCATCGAAGGACCGGGACGGCTGGTCGGCCTGGATAACGGGGACAGCACCGATTACGAAGCCTACAAAGGCACAAGCCGCCGGATGTTCAGCGGCAAGCTGCTGGCGATTATTGCCGGTACACTGGAGCCGGGGGCGATAACGCTGCGCGCGGAATCCGCAGGTCTTGCCGGTGCAGAAATCGTGCTGCAGGCTGTGCCTGCTGTTATGGCTGCGGGGGGAGATCAGGAGGAGCGGGTGCTCTACGCGGATTGCCCGCTTGAAGCCGGGCGGGAAACTGGCCGGAGCACCGGGGATACCGGCGGTGAGACCCTGCTTGAGGTGCCGGTGCGGAAGCTGGAGATCCTCTGCCCGGAAGGCACTGTGCTGACCCCGGACAAGTCCGGCTTGCCCATCCGCGTGAAGCTGCACCCGGAGAACGCCACTTATCAGGATGTGGAATGGCGCATCACCAACGCGGCCGGAGTGGATTCCAATATTGCTGCGCTTGAGGTTAAGGGACAGGAAGTGCTGATTACCCCTCTCGGGGACGGAGACGTCTTTGTACGGTGCGGAGTGCGTAACGGGGCAGAGGGCATCCGGATCTATTCACAGATGGAGATCCAGCTTAGCGGCTTCGGCCAGGCTTATCTGAATCCGTATGAATTCATCTCCGCCGCTTATCACAGCACCGCCAGCTACAACCTGACCAACGGCAATGAACGCGGTGTGGCGACGGCGCGTGAAGGGGAGAGCCTAATCTGCTTCGAGCGGATCGACTTCGGCAGCTACGGCGCAGATGAATTGACGCTGCCTATATTCGCACTGGACAGCGAGGAATATCCGATAGAGATCTGGGAAGGGATTCCGGGCCGGCCCGGCGCAGTGCTGCTGGATACAGTATTGTACCAGAAGCCGTCCCGCTGGAATGTGTACCAGGAGGAGACGTATAAGCTTCCCCGGCGCCTGCGGGGCGTCACAACATTATCCTTCATTCTGCGCAAAAAGATCCACCTCAAAGGCTTCCTGTTCGCCCGTCAGCAAAAAGCGTTCGCCCGTCTCGGCGCACTGGATAACAGCCGGATTTACGGTGATACCTTCTCTGCTGTGGAGAGTGCAATTGAGGGGATCGGCAACAATGTATCGCTGATCTATGAGGATATGGACTTCGGCACGCAGGGAGCAGCACGGCTGCAGATCTGCGGGCGTTCTCCGCTTGCGAACAACACGGTGCACCTGCTGTTCAGCGGCCCGGATGGAGACTCCAAGCAGCTGGTTGAATTCCCGGGAGCAGACAGCTATACGGTGCGGGAATTTGCGCTTGAGCCTGTACACGGCGCACAAACGGTAACCTTCCTGTTCCTGCCGGGCAGTAACTTTGACCTGCAGTGGTTCCGGTTTATGCCGGGTGATGAGCAGGAAAACGGAGAGCAGGGCAACAAGCATTAGGCTGATTGATAAATTGAATTAGCGGCTGCCGTGGACAAGATTATCGGGTCCTGGGCGGTCGCTGTTTTTTTTGTAATGGAGTTATTTGATTCCATTTTCCCGATAAGTCAAGCGGATAAAGCGCTGGAGAAAAGCGAAGCAAGAACATGGCCGGGGAAGAATTTTGCTGATGAATGCAAACTCAAACTAAGAGCGAAACAACACGGGTGCCGGCGCGCTGCGTGTTGTTTTCTTGTCTCACTTCCTACTGACCTTATCCGAATAATTCTTCCCGTTAACAGAAGGAGTGAAACCATCCCTTTACTTTAATAGCAGTCCTTCGATTGCCGGCTGTATTTCAAACGGTTCTATCATTGTTTCGTATCTATTATGTACTTGTCCGTTCCGGCCGATCAAAAATTTTGTGAAATTCCACTTGATCCCATCCCCGGCGTAAATCTCAGGATATTTTTCTTGCAGGAAATTCTGCATCCATTCCCCGTTCGGAGTCCGGGTATCGAAGCCTTGAAATGGCGCTTGCTCCGTTAAAAACTTGAATACTGGATGAGCAGTCTGTCCCCTAACCTCCACTTTCTCAAATAACGGAAACGTCACTCCGAAGCTTTGCTTACAATATTCCTGCACCTCCGGGTTATTTCCGGGCTCTTTCCCATTGAACTGGTTACAAGGAAAACCGAGTATTTCAAATCCCTGTTTACTGTAGCTTTCATAAAGCTTTTGAAGACCGGCGAATTGGCGGGAATAACTGCACATACTGGCAGTGTTAACAATAAGGAGTACTTTTCCGAGGTACATTGATAAGTCAATGGTCTTACCACTGATCGTATTTACTTGAAAATCATATATAGACATCAGATCATTCCCCCCCTAAGTTAGCGTTACATAAAAACATAATATGGTGTATTGTCTTATTGGTCTAATATATAAATGCGATCAAATTTATAGGAAAAACTGATAATGTCTGTTTCGCTCGATTCCGGGAGGGAGGATAACGCAGTCAGTATTGCTATAAACTCCAGGAGGTGAGCCAGGCTCATGAATAGATTAGTGTGTTCTCGGATGGCAGAGGCAGATGGTGTATGGCTGATGGATAATTGTGTATGTAAAAGGGGGAGTGGCATTGCTGCGTAGGAGGATGGGAGTCGGCTGGTTAAAGTAACAATCTTTGATTGAACAGACGACCGGAATTAGAGGCAAAAGTGCCTCTGAATTTGCCTGAAGTGGGCGTACAGCTGAAATCAAAGGTAAAAATGCCTTTGATTTTGCCTGAAGTGGGCGTACGGCCGAAATCAAAGGCAAAAATGCCTTTGATTATGCCCAAAGTGGGCAAACGGCCGGAATCAAAGGCAAAAATGCCTTTGATTATGCCCAAAGTGGGCAAACGGCCGAAATCAAAGGCAAAAATGCCTTTGATTATGCCCAAAGTGGGCAAACGGCCGAAATCAAAGGCAAAAATGCCTTTGATTATGCCTGAAGTGGGCGTACGGCCGAAACCAAAGGCAAAAATGCCTTTGATTATGCCCAAAACGGGCGTATCGCGGAAATGAAGGGCAAAAATGCCTTTGATTTTGCCCGAAGCGGGCGTACGGCCGAAATCAAAGGCAAAAATGCCTTTGATTATCCCGCCGCTATACACACAACACATATCCAGGGTACTCTAACCCCGGATATACTCCGCAAAATTCTCCTGCAGATACAGGGAGTTAATATCCTCCCGCAGATGGTGATGGATCAGCGCCTCCAGCTTATCGGTCTCGCGCTGTGTCATGTATTCGAGGATACGCTGGTGTTCGTGCCAGATTTCCTCGAGCTTTTCTTTTCTCAGCATGTGCAGCCTGCGGTAGCGGACATAATGCACATTGGACTGCTGAATCAGGTTCCACAGATACTCCCGGCCGGCCAGCCGGAACAGGGCGGCATGGAACGCATCGTCCAGGTTGAGGAACGGTTCGGTGGCATTGTCTTCACGGATAACGGCCTTCTGCCGGTCCAGTATATCCTTCAGCTCATGCACACCCTTCAGCGCAAGATGCTCCGAGAGATGCTTAATGATCTCCTTCTCGAGTACACTCCGCAGAAAAATAATCTGCTCCACCGACTCCAGATCGATAAAAGAGACCAGATTCCCCTTCTTGGGATAAATATCAATATACGATTCCAGACTGAGCTGCTTCAGCACATCACGCAGCGGTGTCCGTGAAATCTGGAACCGTTCGGACAGGACAGTCTCACTGAGGATGGCGCCCGGCTTCAGGGTCAGGGTGAGGATTTCCTGCTTCAATGTTTTCATGATTTCTTCTTTGATTGACATGGCTACGTTTGCTCCATCGTTGTATTTTATTGTCTAGTATACATCATGTCGAAGGTTAACAAAAGAATCAACCGGTTTAATTGTGAAAAAAGCCGCAAATATCGCCGTTGTAAGGGCATACATATACGATTTTAATTGGGTATTGACAACTTTAGAAGGTTTAAATTATGATCAAGTCAAACTTGTATACAAGATTAATTGTGTGTCAGTCTTACCTTTGGCAGCTCGCTGTGAGTCTGATTGACACAATGCTTCTTCATTTTAATTTATACATTATAAGGAGGGCTTTATTTATGAACATGACATGGAGATGGTACGGCGAAGGGAACGACAATGTTACTCTGGATCACATCCGGCAAATTCCGGGGGTAATGGGCATTGTATGGTCGCTGCATCATAAGGTGGCAGGGGAAGTGTGGGAGATGGAGGAAATCCAGAAGGTTGCGGATCAGATTACAGCCAAGGGCTTCAGCACCGCTGTAGTAGAGAGTGTTAACGTTCATGATGACATTAAGATCGGCCTGCCGTCCCGCGACCAATACATCGACATTTACATTGATACGATCCGTAAGCTGGCCAAAGTCGGCGTAAAGGTCATCTGCTACAACTTTATGCCGGTCTTCGACTGGACGCGTACGGAGCTGTACAAGGAGCTGCCGGACGGATCGAACGCCCTCTTTTATGAAAAGGCTGCCATTACCGATAATCCGCGCGAGATGGTTGACCGCATCCTTAAGGGCGCAGGCGAATTTACAATGCCGGGCTGGGAACCGGAGCGTCTGGAGAGGCTGGATGATCTGTTCGCGGCTTATGCTGATGTGACAGAAGATAAATTGTTCGAGAACCTGGTGTACTTCCTGGAGCGCATCATGCCGGTATGTGAAGAAGTGGATATCAAAATGGCGATTCACCCTGACGATCCGGCCTGGCCGATCTTTGGGCTGCCGCGCATCATCCGCAGCCGGGACACGATCCGCCGGATGCTGGATGCCGTAGACAGCCCGTACAACGGACTGACCTTCTGCACAGGTTCGCTCGGCACCAATCCCGCGAATGATCTGCCGGCGATGATCCGCGAGTTCCATGACCGGATTTATTTTGCCCATATCCGTAACGTTAAGGTATTCGAGAATGGAGACTTTATCGAAGTGTCCCACCGCGGCCGCGACGGCAGTGTTGATGTGGCTGAGGTGGTAAAGGCCTATCATGAGAGCGGGTTCACCGGCTATGTGCGTCCGGACCACGGCCGTCACCTTTGGGGAGAAGAGAAGAACTGCCGTCCGGGCTATGGCCTCTACGACAGAGCGATGGGTATTATGTATCTGCTTGGCGTATGGGATAGCCTGGAGAATGTAAAGGAGGCGAAGTAACATGCTGCGCCTGACCCGATCCAGTATCCGTAATGAAGCGGCCGCCTGGGAGGCCGCCGGTGTAGAGCTTCCCAAGTTCGACTATGACACCGTTGCGCAGAATACGCTGGAGAAGCCGGAATGGGTACATTTCGGCGTAGGCAACATCTTCCGCGGTTTTGTGGCGAATGCCCATCAGAAGCTGCTCGACAGCGGGGCGGCGGACACGGGGATTATTGCGGCGGAGACGTTTGATTTTGAAATGATCGACAAGGTCTACAAGCCGTATGACAATCTGACACTGCTGGTGCTGATGAATGCGCGCGGCGACTTCCAGAAGAAGATCATAAGCAGCATCGTGGAAGGCATCACTGCCGACAAAACCCGCGAAGCGGATGACCGGCGGCTGACTGAAATCTTCGAGAACCCGAGCCTGCAGATGGCCAGCTTCACGATTACAGAGAAGGGCTATTCCCTGACCGGCCCGAACGGCCAATATCTCGGCATAGTGGAGAAGGATATCGCCGGCGGACCGGAGCGGCCGGTCCATGCGATGAGTATCGTGGCTGCCCTTGCATACAAGCGGTATCTGAAGGGCGCATACCCGATGACTTTTGTCAGCATGGATAACTGCTCGCATAACGGGGATAAGCTCAAGAACGGGATCGTTACAATTGCCAAGGAATGGGCGGCAAAAGGCTCGGTGGAAGCAGGATTTGTGGACTATCTGCTGAATGAGCAGCTGATTACTTTCCCGCTGTCGATGATCGATAAAATCACACCGCGCCCGTCCGAAACCGTCCAGGCTGCACTGCTGGAGCAGGGGATTGGCGAGATGGATGTTATTGTTACCTCCAAGAATACCTATACCGCACCGTTTGTTAATGCCGAGATCAGCGAATATCTGGTCATTGAAGACAAGTTCACGAATGGCCGTCCGGCGCTGGAGCAGGCGGGGATTATTTTCACCGACCGGGATACGGTCAATAATATAGAAACGATGAAGGTAACTACCTGCCTTAACCCGCTGCATACGGCGCTTGCCGTATCCGGCTGCCTGCTCGGCTACACCCTGATTGCTGATGAGATGAAGGACGATACGCTGCGCAAGCTGGTTGAGATTATCGGCTACAAGGAAGGGCTGCCGGTTGTTGTTGATCCGGGTATTATCAGTCCGAAGCAGTTCCTTGATGAGGTGCTGAAGGAACGCTTCGCCAATCCGTTCATTCCCGATGCGCCGCAGCGGATCGCAACAGATACCTCGCAAAAGGTGGGCATCCGTTTCGGGGAAACGATTAAATCGTATGTCCGCAGGGAGGACCTGGACCCGGCTGACCTGACGGCCATCCCGCTGGCCATTGCTGTATGGTGCCGTTATCTGCTGGGTGTGGACGATAAAGGCGAAGCTTTTACGCTTAGTCCTGACCCGCTGCTCGATACCCTTCAGGGACATCTGCAGGGTGTGAAGCTGGGCGACACCAGCTCTAATGTACGTGCTATTCTCGAAGATGAGCAGCTGTTCGGCGTGAAGCTGTATGACATCGGCCTTGGCGGCAAAATCGAGGGCATGTTCTACGAGCTGCTGGCCGGGACGGGAGCGGTAAGAAGCACGCTAGAGAAATACGTGAAATAAAGGCAGGGGAGCATACGCAATGAAAGGATTAATTCAGGAGGATTTTCTGCTGCAGTCGGAGGAAGCGCGGATACTGTACCACGAGTTTGCCAAAGATATGCCGATCATTGACTATCACTGCCATCTTGATCCGCAGGCCATAGCAGAGAATAAACGCTTTAACAGCATAACCGATGTCTGGCTGGGCGGAGATCACTATAAATGGCGCGCGCTGAGAACATTCGGCGTGGAGGAGAAATGTATCACCGGTCCGGCTTCAGATGAAGAAAAGTTCGCCAAGTGGAGCGAGGTGCTGCCCTATACGGTCGGCAACCCGCTGTACCACTGGTCCGCGCTGGAGCTAAAGCGTTATTTCGGTGTAGAGGAGCAGCTGAATCCGCAGAACTGGCGGGAGATCTATGACCACTGCAACAAGCTGATTGCGACAGACGGCTTCACAGCCCGGGGACTGATTACAAGCTCTAACGTGAAATGGATCTGTACGACTGATGATCCGGCGGATGATCTCAAATACCATGCCGCAATAGCGTCGCAAAAAGAGTTCAAGACCGGTGTTACGCCAACCTTCCGTCCGGATAAAGCGCTGTTAATTGGAGCCGATACGTTTCCGGCTTACCTGGCCAGCCTGGAGCAGACGGCAGGTTACGCGATTACCAGCTATGCCCTCATGGAGCGCGCCCTGCTGGAGCGGATCGAATATTTCGATAAGCACGGCTGCATGATCTCGGATCACGGCTTCACCGATCTGCCGTTTGAGGAAGCGCCTGAGTCCATGCTTGAAGCCATTTTCAGCAAACGTCTCAGCGGGGAGAGCCTCGGCAAGCTGGAATGTGACCAGTATGCAACAGCCTTGTTCCTGGCCATGGGCCGCAGATATGCGGAGTACGGCTGGACCATGCAGCTGCATATCGGAGCGCTCCACAATCCGAATACCCGGATGTTCCGGAAGCTCGGGCCGGATACGGGCTTCGATATCATTGGCGACCACAGCTATGCCGAACGACTCTACAAGCTGCTGGATGGTCTTGACCGGACAGGCGAACTGCCAAAGACGATTGTCTACAATCTGAATGCGGCGCAGAATGATGTACTGGCGGCGATGATCGGTGCTTTTCAGGGTGAAGGGATCAAGGGCAAGGTCCAGTTCGGCTCCGGCTGGTGGTACAACGACCAGAAGGACGGCATGATCAAGCAGCTGACCTCGCTGTCTAATCTTGGCCTCTTGAGCTGCTTTGTCGGCATGCTGACTGATTCCCGCTCCTTCCTGTCCTACACCCGCCACGAGTATTTCCGCCGGATTCTCTGCAATCTGATCGGCGGCTGGGTGGCCGGCGGCGAAGCGCCCAGCGACCTGCCTTTCCTGGGCAGCATCGTGCAGGACATCTGTTACAACAATGCTGAGCGCTATTTTGGCTTGAAATTTTAAAACAGAAAAGCCCCTATATAAATTGAACTTAAGAATTTAAGTTAAGGAAAGAGTGGCGGAGGAGAATTTTGGAACTGGAGGAGCGGTAGCGACCGCCTTTGTCTGCGGATTTCAACCGTTAAAAACGGTATAAATCAAGAAATCTGCAGACAACAGCGGCTGGAAGTCCAAACATTCTCTGGAGTCACATGCAATCCCAAAACAGCAATATTATTAGTTCAATCTATATAGTTCCATTCACGCAGAGCCTGCAATTTCGGGTTCTGCGTTTTTTTCATGTATAATGAGTTTCGTATAGAGAGAATAGGAGCAGGGAGCGGATAAGAAATGGATGCAGGAGAGTTTCAACGGTATGTAAGAGCGTTTAGTGAAGTTAAAGGCTTTGATACGAGCACTATTGAACAGCGGATGTTATACTTAATGACTGAGGTTGGTGAATTGTCGAAGGAAGTGCTGTCGGTCTCCTTTGATCCGGATGCCGAGCGCAAAGCTAATCTGGGCTATGAGATGTATGATGTAGTATGGAATATTTTTGATCTGGCCAACAAGCTGGATATTGATCTGGAGCAGGCTTTCCGGGAGAAACGGGAGATTAATGACCGCAGAACCTGGGCTTGACCCCTAATATGATCGAAGTTAGATAGAATAGAAAGGACGAGCGGGATATGTTGAAAACAGAATACATTGATGTATTGTCGGTCATTTCCGGTAAATTGTATGCTTCTGCAGCAAATGTGATGGACACTGCAAGCAGGCTGATTCCGGCCAATACATTTTGTATAGCCAACCTGGACAGTCTTTCGACTAAGGTGCTCAAGTCCTTTAACCGGGAAAAAGTGATGCTGGTCGAGGGGCTGGTGGTGGACAATGAGGAATCCTATTGTGCGCTTGTCACTGAACATGCCCAAGGCCCGCTTATAATAGATAACAATCTGACCCACCCGCTGACCAAGGATATGGATGCAACGGAATTTGTCGGCGGATGTTCCTTTATCGGAGTGCCGATCCGCAATGAAAAAGGGGAGTTCTACGGCTCGCTGTGCTCGTTTGATCATGGCTTTTACCAGTATGAGGAGCGTGATGTGGAACTGCTGGTATCGTTGTCGGCTTTTTTCACGGATTTGCTGGAAATGGAATCGGTGCTTACCCATTTACGGACGGCTGAGAAGAAGACGGAGCTGGTGCTGGAGGATAAGAAGAATCTGCTGGCCGTGCTTAGTCACGAAATCCGTACTCCCATGAACGGGGTGATCGGCATGACCAGCCTGCTGCAGACGACGGAGCTGACAGAGGAACAAGTGCTTTACGTCGATGTTATTGAGAAGAGCAGCAATAATCTGCTGTCCATGATGAACCAGATCCTCGATTACTCCAAAATTGAAGCCGGCACATTGAAGCTGGAGCTGAAACCTTTCCATATCCGCGGCGCTGTTGACCATGTCCTGCAATTGTTCGCAGCCGATGCTGAGAAGAAGGGAATCAGGATGCATGCGGCTTATGGCAGTCCGAACAGCCCGATACTGCTTGGGGACAGTCCAAAGGTCACTCAGATCTTAACCAACCTGGTGAGCAATGCGCTGAAGTTCACCGAGCGGGGAGAGATTGGACTCTTTGTGCGGCATACAAGCGATTCGATGGACAGCGTTACGGTTTCAGTTGAAGTTAGAGATTCGGGGATCGGACTTCCGCCTGAACAACAAGACAGCCTGTTCCGCTCCTTCTCACAAATTCACGAGCATTGTTCTCCGGGCAAATACGGCGGAGCGGGGCTCGGGCTTTCTATTTGCAAGCAGCTGACTGAGCTCATGGGCGGTAAAATATGGCTGAAGGAAACGAGTGGAAAGGGCTGTATCTTTGCCTTTGATATTCCTTTTAAGGTGGAGAAAGTACAGAGTTTTTCCAGTAAAATATCCTGAGTCCAAAATACCGTTTTAAAAATATTGCAACGGGTAAAATGGAATTGTGAACGCTATCCTGCATCAGTAGCTGCTGACAAACACACTTTATAACACCGGTCATGCAGGGGAGCCTCACGAAAGAGATAGCAGCGTCAAGGCGCAGGCCATATCGTCGGATAACAGAATAAACGGGAACGGGCGGTATGCCGGCAGCGGCATGCCGTTTTTCTGTTAAAGGGATAGCGGCAGATGTTTAGCTGTTAGTAAAGTGTGGCTTACTGTTCAGCAGCCGCCTTTTTCCGGAAAAGATACACCGCATTGTCCCTGGACGGCGGCACAATCAGCGCTGACAGGCGCTCGTCTAACTCCATCGTAAACTGATCCGCATTATGGTAGGCCTCGAAATCCCCGGTTGTTTGAGAATTCCTGGTCCCGATCACGACATAGAGCTGCACAGAATCTGTCCGGAACACATGCTTCTCATAAGGGTTCTTCGGAACAGGCCAGGAGCATATGACTACTTCCGGGCTATATTTAGCCAGTGCCGATTTGGCATCGGCCTTCTCCACAAACGCAGGATAGTCGATATAATGCTTCCAGCTGTAATCATCAGTTGCTGTGCAGGCAATGCCGGCTTCATTTAAAAAGCGTGTCAGTGTGCCGTCCCCGGCAGCAATCTCCAGGCAATTCTTGTCCTGAGTCAGCGCTGCGAGCTCCTTGATCAGTTCTTTGGAGTAGAAGCAGTAAATCCCCTTTTTGTTAACCAGCGGCATCAGGATCGTTTTATCCTTAACCCATTTCCAGAAAAAGCGGAACGCGGGCAGCGATACCGGCTTGCGCTCAAACCCCTTGCGGAACAGCAGCTTCTGCAGGATCATCCCGTCCCAGCGGTTAAAGCGGATATTGCCGGCCGGTGTTTTGGCAGAGACGGCAATATTCAGCTGTTCCAGCAGATAGATTGCAAACCGCGCTTTAATTATATTTGGCAGAAAAGCATTCACAGTGACTTCGTTCATCCCGCTTTTGCTGATTTTGGCATTGGCTATTTTGGCGCTGGCTGTGTAGCGGTCGATGATGGCCTGTACTACATTTGACTCGGCGTTCTTTTTAATGTCACCCAGCTCCCGCAGCACCTCATCCTTATACTCCGGATATTGCTTGAGCAGTGCCTCGACACCGATCTCGTTGGCCATTATTTTTTTGGCCGTTTCATTTGTGAACTTCCTCATTGTTTAGCGGCTCCATGGTTTCGTTTTTCTCTTCATTATAAAGAAAACAAGGAGCAGGTCCAAGATCAGCTCCTTGTTAAACAGTGATTATTCGCTGCGCAGTGCCACAACCGGATCCTTCTTGGCTGCGAACTTGGCAGGGATGAAGCCGCCCAGCATGGTCAGGCCGACGCTGAGCACGACAAGTCCGAGAGCATGCAGCGGATTGAGCTGCGCAACATTGTTCAGGTCGGTGATGGATTTAAGAATAATGTTGACCGGAAGGGTCAGCAGATAAGCAATCCCGATGCCGAGCAGTCCGGAGAGTGAGCCGATAATGCAGGTCTCCGCATTAAATACGCGGGTGATGTCCTTCTTGCGCGCACCGAGGGCGCGCAGCACCCCGATCTCCTTAGTCCGTTCCAGCACGGAGATGTAAGTGATAATACCAATCATGATCAGGGATACGACCAGTGAGATGGAGGCAAAGGCGATCAATACCATTGTAATTCCGTCCATAATACCGCTGGACAGGCTGGTCACCATCGCTGCCAGGTCAGTATACACAATCAATTCTTCATTGCTGTGTTTATCGTTCCATTTGTCGAGATAGGCAACAAGCTTCTCTTTGGCTCCGAAATCTTTAGGATACAAGGAGATGGAGGATGGAGTAGCTACAGCGCCAAGGGCAGCAAGCGCGGCTTCCTGGGAGGTAGCACTGCCCGGGTCAGTGCTTGCGCTTGAGCCGCCCATTCCCATTCCCATTCCCATGCCCATACCCATACCGCTCATGTCAATTCCCCCTATTTGGGAAAAGACTTTGCCGGTCAGCACATTAACCTGATCCTGCTGCTTCTGGGCCAGCACAATGGCTGAGCCCTGTGCATTTTCAATGAACTGTTCCGCGAGGCTGTCCGAGTAGGCGATACCTGCAGACATCGTGGACATTGGGGAATCCTGCTGCTTGCGGATAATCCCCGAGATATTCAGGGTTACCGCATTAGCGCTGTTATACATTTCGCTCAGATCGGCGGCGTTGCCGTTCAGTTTGAACATGCTGTCTGCTTCAGTGTAGTAGTCATCATTATAGACCAGCTTGAACTCATGGCCGATAATATCGTCGAAGCTGACATTGGCAGCATCGTAATCAAGACCCAGGGCTTCGAGAACACTCTGGTTCATCCGGTTGTATTCATCGACAACCATCACCAGATCAGTAGGCTGCTCTGGCAGGCTGCCTGCAAGCAGATCGTAATAATCCGCCAGATAGCTGCCTTCGGTACCGGCCGGCTTATCGGGATAGGTAGTGAAGTTCAGGCTGGCTGTGTCCATAGGAACGGCAGTTTCGCCATCTGAACGGAGGATATTCATGTTAACCTTGCGGCTGTAGGATACGCCGTCCAGCAGTGCAGGGTCGATTTTGTCCAGATAATCCAGATATTCCGGGCTCAGCTCATTCGTATGCAGAACGGTGTTGGCCGTTGGATCATATGGATATACTTCAGAGGCATCTGTAAATTCGGTCCACTTCTTGTCGGCTTCCTCCGTTTGCGCTCCCGGCGGGTTAGACATATCAATCTGCGCGGCTGTTTCACTAATCGTCACCGGGAAGTTCGATAATGCTCCGGACTCATAGCTGCTGATCTGCTTGTCGAACCCGTTCGATAAGGAGAGAATCAGGGCAATCCCGATGATGCCGATACTGGAGGCGAAGGCGGTAAGCGCGGTTCTCCACTTTTTGGTTGAGATATTTTTGCCGGACAGCTTGAGGGCGGTAAAGTAGCTCATTGCCGTCTTTTTCAGCTGATAATTGGCATTGGTCTTAAGCTCGGTTGGAGGGTTGGTGTCAGAAATAACCTTGCCATCCCTGAATTGTACAATCCGGTCGGCATAGGCTTCTGCCAGCTCCGGGTTGTGGGTAACCATGACAACGAGCTTATCTTTGGCGATTTCCTTGATCAGCTCCATGATCTGCTCGCTGGTTACGGTATCAAGTGCGCCGGTCGGCTCGTCTGCGAGAATAATATCAGGATCGTTAGCAAGCGCTCTGGCAATAGCGACACGCTGCATCTGGCCGCCGGACAGCTGGCCCGGTTTTTTGTGGATATGATCCTTCAGCCCGACCTTCTCCAGCGCCTCAACTGCTTTCCGGTGTTTAATATCAGCACTCACGCCGCTCAGGGTCATGCCCATTTCCACGTTATCGGTGATGCTCAGGTGGGAGATCAGGTTGTAGCTCTGAAAAATAAATCCCACACTGTTGTTCCGGTAAGCGTCCCAGTCACTGTCCTTGAAGGCCTTGGTCGACGTTCCGTTAATGATCAGGTCGCCACTGTCATATTGGTCAAGCCCGCCGATGATGTTCAGGCTGGTTGTTTTACCCGAACCGCTGGGCCCGAGAATGGCCACAAACTCGTTTTTGCGGAAATCGAGACTTACATCATCAAGTGCAGTTTGTGTGAAACTGCCGGTGGTATAGCTTTTGGAGATGTTTTTAAGCTGCAGCATACCGTTAATCTCATCCTCTCTCATCCTTGAATCTCTGTCTTTGTGCAAAGCGTAACATAGTTATATGAACTGAACATCAACTCGTACCTTCCCGGTCCGCCCGGTGAGTCGCCATTACATAGTAAGTGATACGCGTTTTAGTTCATAATGGGTTCATATAAATATTGTACAATGTGAGCAGGTGCTTTTTTGCGGGACGGTTAATGACTTTTAGAGAATGCAGGTGTATACATGATTAACATTCTGGTAGTGGAAGACAACGGCAAGCTGCGGCAGCTGATCGGTACGGTGCTGGCCAAACACGGCTACCATCCGGTGCTGGCTGAGGACGGTCAGCATGCGCTGGAGCTGCTGGATACGCAGATTATTGACCTGATTATTTCGGATATTATGATGCCCCATATAGACGGATATGAGCTGACCGGGCGGCTGAGAGAGGCGGGCTTTAATACCCCGGTGCTGATGGTTACGGCAAAAGAAAGCTTTGAAGACAAACAGCGCGGCTACCTGGCAGGTACGGATGACTATATGGTGAAGCCGATCGACGTGAATGAAATGATTCTGCGGGTCGGGGCACTGCTGCGCCGGGCGAAAATTGTAAGTGAACGCAGACTGGTGATCGGGGAGATTATCCTCGACTATGATTCGCTGACGGTTCACCGCGGGGAGCGGAGCACGCTTTTACCCCAGAAGGAGTTCTATCTGCTGTACAAGCTGCTGTCCTATCCGAACAAGATTTTTACACGCCAGCAGCTGATGGATGAAATCTGGGGAATGGACTCAGAGACGGATGCCCGGACCGTCGATGTGCATATCAACCGGCTGCGTGAACGCTTCAAGGACAGTCCGGAGTTCGAAATTGTGACCGTGAGGGGACTGGGCTACAAGGCGGTGAAGCATCTGTGAGCAGGCCGGGCAAAAACGGTAACCTGTGGGGAGCGCTGGTGCTTAGCGTCTTTCTAATCCTGCTGTGTGACGGAGTGCTCATGTTCGGCCTCAGTATGCTGATTATCAAATCAGGTCTGATTGATGTGGGACGGTTTCATATCTTTTGGCCGGTTTCGGTGCTGCTGCTTGCCAGTGTGCTCACTGGTACTGCTATTACAGCGGTTGTCGGGCGGAAGCTGCTGGCCCCGATCAACGATCTCAGTAAAGCGGCCAAGCAGGTTGCGAAGGGGGATTTCAGTGCGAGGGTAGCTCATGAAAACCATAAAGTAGACGTGATTGGTGAAATGGCGGTTAACTTTAATAGCATGGTTCAGGAGCTGGGCGGTATGGAGACGCTGCGTAATGATTTTATCGTCAATGTGTCACATGAATTCAAAACACCGATTGCTGCTATCGAGGGCTATGCCACGCTGATGCAGGATCAGGAGCTGTCGCCGGAGGAACGTGCGGATTACAGCCGGCTGATCATTGAGAGCACCCGTCAGCTGTCATCGCTGTCCAGCAATATCCTGAAGCTGTCCAAGCTGGAGAACCAGGAGATTGTTGGCGGCAAAAAAGAGTTCGCCCTCGACGAACAGCTCCGCCAGGCGCTGCTGCTGCTGGAAGCCCAGTGGAATGATAAGGGGATCAACCTGGAGCTGACGCTTGAGCCGGTTGTTTATTACGGGAACGAAGAGCTGCTGATGCAGGTGTGGCTGAATCTGCTCAGCAATGCGATCAAATTCACGGATAACGGCGGGGAAGTAGCTGTCAGCCTGTTGAGCGCGGAGGATGCTGTTACTGTGCGGATCGCAGATTCCGGTACCGGGATGACCGAGGAAGTGATGAAGCGGATCTTCGAGAAATTCTACCAGGGCGACAAGTCGCGGTCGGCAGAAGGCAACGGCCTCGGCCTGCCCTTGGTGCGGCGGATTGTGGAGCTGAGCGGGGGGAGTGTATCAGTGGATAGCACGCCGGGGAAGGGCTCGGTGTTTGCGGTTAGGCTGCCGGTGTAAGGTGGGGGGATGATGCGCCAGAGCAGGTGTGAATGCGGAGGTAGCTGCTGAAAGTAAAAGCTGCGGGCTGGAGTGCTGGATGTAGAGCGTGAATGCTGCGTGTAAGTCTGTGTGCTGAAAGTAAGACTTCCCTCACGAACGTAATGCCTGCGGGCTGCTTGGTGAACACGGAACCCACCCCCTGTGCGGGATAGCTGCACTTTGTGCAACTAAAAACAGCAAAAAATGCCCTCTGCGCCGTATAACTGCACTCTGTGCAACTAAATCTGTCCGAATCGGCTAAAAAGGCCGTTTTCGGCTTTTTTAGTTGCACGAAATACACTTAAAGCGCTGTTGAAGCCAAAATCAGCGATAATAAGTGTAAAAAGTGCAGCTAAGTTATAGAACGAGTCCATGGAAGGTCATCATCTAACGTCTACATTATCTACAAAACAACCCTATGCCTGCCGTATCCCTACACGTTGGAGGATGCCTGACCTGGATTGACCGCCACGAAGCTGACTTTGGGGCAGGATTGTTGTATGAATTCGCCGTAACGGATAAGGTGAGCGGAGTTTTATATGGTGCGATAGCCTTGTCCCGCAACGAAAAATTCAACAATGGCGAGCTGGCTTACTGGATCGGTGAGGAGTTTTGGGGGAACGGGACGCTACTTAGGCGGCAGAGGCGATGCTGAAGTATGCTTTTGAAGACAGGCTGTACCATAAGGTATTCGCACTTTACGGGGGGAAGTATATGAGGCTATTGGCATGCACAACTCACTGAAGCAGACTTCCGGCAGCGGAATCTTCGAATTCTGCGGCGTTGAAGTGCTGGAGCAATTCCTGTTCGGCGGCATTGGCAGCGGTGCGGGTAATGAAGAGCTCAGCAAGATGCTGGCTCAGGTAAAAGCAAAATTCAGCTCCCTGTAAGCTGCAGAATCAGCATATAAAATAAAGAAAAGAACGGCACCCGGTGCCGTTCTTTTCTTTACATTAGCAGGAGTCAATGAACTCAACTCGTTTATTTTGCGCCTTTATCTTTCAAAATTTCCTGAACCTTGCTAACCATCGCGGTTCCGTCTGTGCGGGTGATCGGGTCCTTCGGGTTGAAATTACCGCCTTGGTCCAGGCTGACAATCTTGAGGGCAAGCGCCGTCTGGATCGCCCCGGAGTTCAGAATATCCATTTGATCCTCATCAGCAACTGTAACCGGAACAAGCTTATACATCGGCAGCTGGCCGCTTGACTGCAGCGTATTAATCAGGAGGTAGGTGAACGATTCTCTGCTCATACTGGCAGCCGGGCTGATCTTGATCTGCAGATCCGCTTCAGGACCTACAGCTTCCTTAATCAGTTGCACGGCTTCTTCTGCGGTGAGGATCTCGCTCTGAGCCGTTGGTGCCGGATGGGCTTTCAGGTACGCCAGCGCATTGCTGATCTCAACTGCAGCCTCAGCCCGGGTAATCTGCTGCTTCGGATTCAGCTTGCCGTTATTGTCCAGCTTCACTACCCCGTAAGCCAAAGCACGCTGGAGTGAGCCGGAATACTCTGCCGTTACCTGATCCTGATCTGCGAATTCCACAGGGGCGATTTTGATCATCGGCAGGCGGCCGCCCAGCTCAATTGCATCAATCAGCTGATGGGTAAAGGCTTCCCGCGTCAGCTTGCTGCCCGGCTGCAGATCAGCCGGCAGGTCCAGGCCGTGTACACCGGCAATGATGAGTGCCTGTGCGTACCATGCAGAATCATTCGCATTCACAAAATAATCGGAAGCCTTCGGCGCTTTCACAAACCGGATCGTATCCAGATTGAGGCCGGCTGCATTGACGATCATCTGCACACCCTCCGCTTCAGAGATCGGCAGATGCGGGCCGAACTTCGTTGTGCTAATTCCTTTGACCAGCCCCTGATCCTGCAGAGCGATGATTTTTTCTTTATCTGCTACATTATTCAGATCGGAAAAAGCAGCAGCGGAAGCAAATTGTTCTCCGGCAAAGCTGAACGCAATGGCGGCTGCGGCAGATAGTGTAACAAGTTTGAATGATTTTTTCATTAGAATTCACCTCAGGGTGTAGTTTGTTGTTATTTGCTTTCATAGACGGACAAAGGTGCAAAAAGGTTACAACGATTTTTTTATCCGTAAGAATGAACGATTCCCCTTGGCTGAGCGTATTACAGTCAGTTGATTAACAGTATGGGAGAGGTGAAGGCATGCTAACCATCAGACAGTTTTCCAAAAGCTATAAGGGCGGAAAGAAAGCCGTACATAACCTGAGTCTTACAGTCGAAAAAGGGGACATTTACGGCTTTATCGGACATAACGGGGCAGGCAAAACGACGACGATCCGGGCGGTCGTGGGCGTAATGGATTTTGAAGAGGGTGAGATTGAAATCGACGGTATTTCGATGAAAAAAGACCCTTTGGCCTGCAAATCACGGATCGCGTACATTCCTGACAATCCGGATCTGTACGACCATCTCACAGGGATTCAGTACCTGAGCTTCATCGGCGATCTGTTTAACGTATCCCGGAAGGACCGTGAGCTGCTCATTGCCAAATACGGCGGCGCTTTTCAGCTGACCCCCCATCTCGGGGATCTGATCTCCGGATATTCCCATGGCATGAAGCAGAAGCTGGCGATTATCTCTGCGCTCATTCACAAGCCGAAGCTGCTGGTACTGGATGAGCCTTTTGTCGGACTGGACCCGAAGGCGGCACATACGCTAAAAACGATCATGGCAGAGGTATGCAGCGAAGGCAGTGCGATTTTTTTCTCGACACATGTACTGGATACGGCAGAGAAGCTGTGCAACAAGATCGCGATTATTAAAGCCGGTGAGCTGATTGTCCAGGGGCTTACAGAGGAAGTGATAGGGAAGAACAGTCTGGAGGACGTATTCATGGAGCTGATTGATCATGATTAATGTCTGGAGATTAACGAAACTGCAGCTGATCTCAACCTTTGGCCTCAATAAAGCCCTTCATACAACGGATGCAAAAGAAAGACGGAAGCTGCTCCTGCTCAGCATCGCTATTCTGGCAGGTGTGCTTATGATCGCCGTTTTTTCGTTCGGGTACAGCTATGCGATGGCAGCAGCTTTTGAGCAAATCGGCCGGTTAGACCTGCTCCTGGCGATTATGATGGCGGTCACGTCCATTGTCGCCTTCTTCACCACAGTGTATAAAGCGGGCGGCGTGCTATTCAGTTACAAGGACTATGATCTGCTGATGTCGCTGCCGGTGAAGACGAGTCATGTGGTGGCGAGCCGGGTGCTGCAGCTGTATGTGCTGAATTTGTTTTTTACCCTGATGGTCATGCTGCCGGCAGGAGCGGTTTATGCGTTAAAAGTGCATCCGGAAGCATATTACTATCTGCTTTTTGTGCCGCTGCTGCTGTGTATTCCGCTGATTCCGATTATTGCAGCGACCGTGATTGGCGCGCTGATCAGCTGGTTTTCCTCCCGGTTCCGGGCGAGCCGGATGATCAATCTGGTGGTAACCCTGTTGTTCGTGGTTGCTCTAATCCTGGGTTCATTCACACTGGACGGGAGCGAGCCGGAGCTGGCAGATCTGGGAACAGGGCTGGCGGACACGATATTCAAGCTATACCCGCTTACAGAGCTGTATGTGAATGCTGTGAGTGCATACCGGATGGATGCCTTTCTCTTGTTTATATTGCTGTCCGTGCTTGCATTTGTAGTGTTCAGCACCGTGCTGGGAACCCGCTATAAAGCGATTCATACGGGGCTGTCGACCAGCCGGGCAAGCGGAAGATATAAGATCCAGCCGCTCAAGGCATCCACAGCTTTTCAGGCATTGTACCGCAAGGAGCTGCGCCGCTATTTCAGCTCCTCTATCTATGTGCTGAACACCGGAATCGGCATGGTATTGCTGCTCGTAATGTCTGTCTCCCTGCTGTTTACCAGCCCGGAGCAGCTGGGACAGCTGGCCGACATTCCGCAGCTGCAGCAGTACCTTAATACTCTGGCGCCGCTGTTCGTATCCTTATTCGTAGCCCTTAGCTGCACTACATCCAGCTCCGTTTCACTGGAGGGAAACAACCTGTGGATTCTGCGGAGTTCTCCTGTGCCCAAGCATATTATCTTGCTAAGCAAGGTAGCGGTGAACCTGACCATTACCATACCGGTCACAGTTGTGAGCTGTGTGCTGCTGATGATCTCACTGGGCACAGGCTGGGCAGACAGTCTGCTTTTGTTAATAATTCCGGTCATCTACGCCTGCTTCTCGGCGCTAATAGGTGTCATCGTGAATCTGAAGCTGCCGAAGCTGGAGTGGACGAATGAGGTTCAGGTCGTCAAGCAGAGTGCGGCGGTGCTGGTTGCAATGCTGCTGGGCTTCATCAGCCTGATTGTTCCGGCCGGACTGTCGCTATTGCTGACAGGTGTGGACGGCAGGATAATTATGCTTGGGGCCGGAATCATACTGGCAGGATTGTGTGCGGGGATGTACAGGTATTTGAAGAATGCGGGAGAACGGTTGTTTTTGGGGTTGTGACTTAATAGTATACAGGCAATACCCCTCCGCTAGTTCTGGCGAAGGGGTATTAATCGTTTTCAGCAGCTGCTGAGCTCAGTGGTTAAGGATTTTTTGTTTTATCTGCCATTCGTGCAATCGACTCGATGTCCTGGTCGGTTATCAGATCCAGAAAATGTCTTCGTATAGCCTTTGAAACGATGGGCAGGGCTTCAGCCAGTGCTGACTTTCCGGCAGACGTAATCATAACCTGTACACCCCGGTCCGTGTCAGAAGGTTTCCTCAGAACCAGACCGCGCTTCTCCATACGCGTTAAATGATGGGACAGACGGCTTTTATCCCAGTCCATTGAGTCAGCTAACTCATGTTGCCGCAGCTTGCCGTTCCCAAACTGAACTAACCTATCCAATACTCCGAAATCACCCTCTGATAGTCCGGTATGATCAGACATTTCTTTTACAACGCGGCCGAAAACACGTTTAAAAGAGCCTTTCCACATATTCCATATTTGCATCTCATCTTCATTAAGCTCGCTCAAATTGTCCATGAAGATATAATATCATGGTTGACGTGTCAACAACAAGGTGGTAAAGTGATCTATTGAGTTGACATGTCAACCTAGGAAAGGTTTGCTCTATAGGTTGATACGTCAACTTGTGTGGAGTTTAACAGTTACAATACGAAAGGAAGTGTAGGGTTCAATGGAATATGTAAAGCTTGGACGAAGCGGATTAGAGGTATCGAGGCTTAGCCTTGGAACCATGGGCTTCGGGGTGCCGGAACGCGGAAATACCCCATGGTCACTAAAGGAAGAGGAGAGCAGACCGGTTATTAAGCAGGCAGTTGAGCTGGGAATTAACTTCTTTAGTACTGCAAATATGTATTCCGACGGAACCAGTGAAGAAATTCTTGGACGTGCTTTAAAGGATTTCACCCGCCGTGACCAAGTTGTTATTGCTACAAAGGTTTTCGTACCGATGCGTAAGGGGCCGAATGCAATGGGACTTTCCCGTAAAGCGGTCATGACCGAGGTGGACCACAGTCTCAGAAGGCTCGGAACAGATTACATTGATCTATATCAGATCCATCGCTGGGACTCTGCTACACCAATTGAAGAAACGATGGAAGCCTTGCACGATTTAGTTAAGGCAGGCAAGGTCAGATATCTGGGCGCCTCCTCCATGCTGGCATGGCAGTTCGCGAAAGCTCAGCATACCGCGGAGCTTAATGGCTGGACACGGTTTATAGCGATGGAGAACAGGCTGAATCTGCTGTACCGGGAGGAAGAAAGAGAAATGCTTCCGCTCTGTAAAGACCAGGGCGTTGGCATCACGCCGTATCTGCCGCTGGCCGCAGGCCGTTTAACCAGAGACTGGGATCAGACCACGCCAAGGTCGGAGAAGGATCAGATTGCAAGAGCAATGTTTATTAATACGGAGGAAGGAGACCGTAGAGTCGCTGAGAGAGTAGCGGAAGTTGCAGCTAAGCGGGGAATTGGGCGTGCTCAGGTTGCACTTGCATGGCTGCTTCAAAAGGAAGGAATTACAGCTCCGGTCATCGGGGCTACCCGGATCAGCCATCTTGAAGAATCTGTTTCTTCGCTGGAAATTCAGCTGAGTGCTGAAGAAATAGCAAGCTTAGAGGAACTCTATATTCCACATCCCTTAATATGACTTAGAATGACTTCAATCACTTTCTTTTATATCTAAACGATCTAGTATTTATGATAATATTCGTATGCAACATAACAATAAATAATTTAACAACAAGGCCATCCCATCTGGGGTGGCCTTTAGCTTGTTGACTTAGCCGGCTAGCTCAGCATTAATCTTTTTTAAAGAGAAGGGATGAGATTGTAATGACTAATAAACCGCATGAACCGGTATGGTCAAGGCTCGGCTTTCCTTATCCGCCAGAAGAAGACGCCATGCTTAACCATCAGGCCTTCAGGGAGGGGGAAGGAGAGCGTGTTTGAGTGGCTTGATATAGAGAGGATGTCAGATCACAAAAAGGCTAAACATAAAAACCGGTACCGCTGTCCATGGGGGAAGACAGCAGCGCCGGTTAATTTATAATGCCAGATTAATTGCGGATCATATAATCGAATGCACCGAGGGCGGCGGTAGCGCCGGAGCCCATGGAGATGATGATCTGCTTGAAAGGACTGTTGGTGCAGTCGCCTGCTGCGAACACGCCCGGGATGCTGGTTGCACCATGGTTGTCGACGATGATCTCGCCGAAGCGGGTGCGTTCCAGAGTCTCGGCAAGCCAGTCGGTGTTCGGCACAAGGCCGATCTGGACGAAGACACCTTCAAGCTCAACATGCTGCTCCGTACCGGTGTCGCGTTCGATAAAGGTAATGCCGTTCACCTTGTCGGTTCCCGTAATTTCCTTAGTCTGAACGTTCTTATGCACAGTTACGTTAGGCAGGCTGTACAGACGCTGCTGGAGTACCGAGTCTGCCTTCAGCTCCGGCATGAATTCGAGAACGGTCACATGGCTGACGATACCCGCCAGATCAATCGCCGCTTCGATACCGGAGTTGCCGCCGCCGATTACAGCGACATGCTTTCCAGTGAAGAGAGGGCCGTCACAGTGCGGGCAGTACGCCACGCCTTTGTTCTTGAACTCGGCTTCACCGGGAACACCCACATTGCGCCAGCGGGCGCCAGTGGAGAGAATGACCGTCTTGCTCTTCAGCACGGCGCCGTTCTCCAGCTCGATTTCGATGAGTTCCTTCTTCTCCAGGCGCTTGGCGCGCAGAGTCTTCATCACATCGACCTCGTATTCCTTCACATGCTCTTCCAGGCTCGCAGCGAGCTTCGGTCCTTCGGTGTACTTCGTACCGATGAAGTTCTCAATGCCCATCGTCTCCATAACCTGACCGCCGAAGCGCTCAGCGACAATACCGGTGCGGATACCTTTACGGGCGGCATAGATAGCCGCACTCGCGCCGGCAGGACCACCGCCGATAACCAGAACATCAAAAGGTGCCTTATCGGACAATTCGGAAGCGTCCGGTCCGGTACCCAGCTTGGCGAGAATTTCTTCGGCGGTCATCCGGCCGCTGCCGAAAAATTCACCATTCAGGTAGACGGATGGCACAGCCATAACTTCCTTGCTCTCGACTTCGCTCTTGAAGGCTGCACCGTCAATCATAGTGCTAGTTACGCCGCTATTCAGGACGCTCATCAGGTTCAGCGCCTGTACCACATCCGGACAGTTGTGGCAAGTCAGGCTGATGTAGGTCTCAAAGTGATATTCACCCTTGAGGCTCTTGATCTGATCAATCGTTGCCTGTTCAGCCTTAGGAGCTCTGCCGCTTACTTGCAGCAGTGCCAGTACCAGCGAGGTGAATTCGTGGCCGAGCGGAACACCAGCAAAAGTAACGCCGGTATCTTCGCCCGGACGATTCACACTAAAGCTCGGCGTACGCGGAAGTGTAGTATGTTCAATTTTAATATTGGCCGACATGTCGGCCAGCTCATTCACCAGAGACAGCGTTTCTTGCGAAACGCTGTCGTCTCCGGCGCTGACCTTCAGCAGTACCTCGCCCTCCATGAGCTGAAGATACTGCGCTAATTGTGCTTTGATATCCGCATCAAGCGCCATTTTTCATCCGCTCCTTAGATTTTTCCTACCAGATCAAGGCTTGGCTTCAGGGTTGTGCTGCCTTCCTGCCATTTAGCGGGGCATACTTCACCTGGGTTATTACGTACGTATTGAGCAGCTTTGATCTTGTTAACCAGGATGCTGGCATCACGGCCAATGCCGTCAGCATTGATTTCGATAGCCTGGATCACGCCGTCAGGGTCGATGATAAATGTACCGCGGTCAGCCATACCGGCTTCTTCAATCAGAACGTCGAAGTTGCGGGAGATGGTGTGGGACGGGTCACCGATCATGATGTATGTGATTTTGCCGATAGCTTCGGAGCTGTCATGCCATGCTTTATGTGTAAAGTGGGTATCAGTGGAAACGGAGTATACTTCAACACCCAGTCTCTTCAAAGTTTCGTATTCGTTCTGCAGGTCTTCCAGCTCAGTAGGGCATACGAAGGTGAAATCCGCAGGGTAGAAGCAGACTACACTCCATTTACCTTTTAGATTAGCTTCGGATACATCGATGAAACTTCCATTGTGGTAAGCGGACGCTTTAAACGGCAGGACTTCTTTTCCAATCAGGGACATTTTTATTTTCCTCCTAAAATTGTTTTCTGCACAAGTGCGGGCTTTTTGAGCCATCCTTGTATAGCAGTTCTTTATTGATAATTATTATCATCTAGAAATTATTATTTGTCAAGTGCGGGTTATTAATTTCACAAGTCGTTCATACAGGCAAGTACAACCATAATATACACGGGGAAATGGCTTCCCATACATGGGCACAGCAGTACAGAATGGAGTTAGTGCCGGTTAACATAGATCAATTGGGGAGTACTAGAAAGTATTCGGAGATTCACAAATAAATTACCCTGCTGCCGTGCTGATGAATGTGTAAAAAGTATGAACATTGCCGTTCCTAATAAACAGAGAATTTCCATGTGAAATTTCGAACAATCTTGCGCTGAGCTTCGTAATGTAAGATGACAGAGCAGACGGAGGGGGAGAATGATTAGCGACAGACAGCTTATAGAAAGCTACAGATTGGGTCAGCGGGAGGCTCTTGAATGTCTGATCAACAGGTACAGGGATGATTTATTCCGGTTTTGCTATCATCTTTCACTGGAAAAGCAGGAGACAGAAGACCTATTTCAGGAGGTATGGGTGCGTGTACTCCGTAAGCTGGAGAAGTATGATCCGGAGCGGCCGTTTAAGGCCTGGCTGTTCCAGGTGACCCTTAATATACATAAGGACCGGTACCGGAAATGGAAAAAGCTCCGTGAGCGCCTGGCGCTGGCCTGGACCGACGAAAGCAGCAGGTTTAAGGAAACCGGGGATGATGCGCCGTTAACAGAAGATTTTTTGATGAAAAAGGAAGAGGTTCTGTACCTTGAGCGATGCCTGCGAACACTGCCCAAGCGATATCTTGCTCCGTTAGTATTGTTTTATTATGAAGAATTCAGCTATGAAAGTATCGGAGAGGTGCTTGATGTTCCGCTGGGGACGGTAAAGTCCAGGCTAAATCAGGGAAAAAAGCTGCTTAAAGCAGCGATGGGGGAGCGAATAGAGTGAACGAGCCAATGGACAATGAGCAGCTGTTAAAAGAATACTTCAACGCTCCGGTAGCCGCACCGCCTTATTTAGTCGCCAGTACACTCCGAAGAATAGACGAAAGTCAGCCTCTCGGCTTATTGATGAGTGCCGCTGCCCTGAATATGACTGTAGCGCTGATTCTCGCGTTTATCCTGCTGGCCGCACCGCTCTTATTGCTCTGGAAAATAGGGATACTGCTGGTCTTTACACTGTTTCAGGCTATTGCCGTAGCGCTGCTGGTTTATAACATTTCCGCGAGCTCTTTGGAGACCTCGGCGAATTAGATTAAGGAACAATACCATCTCCGGAAAGGAGCACTATGAAAAACCGGATAGGGCTGGAAAAGTGGATTTTTTGGTTGTTGACGGCAATTGTTGTAATGGGATTTGGCACTTTTTTTGTTGTAATGGCTCCTTCTATAAAAGAAGTGTTTGAGGATGATTATGGCTGGCTCACGGTGATTGCTGGGCTTATGCTGCTGTATTTTGCTTTAAATGTGCTGATCGCCGTGTTCATCTATAAAGATGCCTCAAGGAGAAAAATGAATCCCTGGCTGTGGATGCTGGCCGTCATCTATATTCCTAATTTTATCGGACTGCTGCTTTATCTGTTTACCCGCAGACGGCAGCATACTCCTGTACCGGCAGATCCGGGAAGTAATTTGGTGAAGTGTCCTCATTGCGGTAACTTAATTCACCCCTAAGGAGTGTCGAGAGTGATGAACAAGAAATGGATTGTACCGGGAGTGCTGGTATTTGTGCTGGCAATGCTGCTTACCGCCTGTGAAAAGAAAATAATGTACGTGGGTTCGGATTTCGGCTCTAAAGTTAAGGCTTCGTATAAGCTCTTCACCGGAACAGATGTGAAGAAGATTAAGCTAAAAAGCGGGGAGACGCTTGTGGTGGACTATAAGTCCAAGGTGGAAAAAGGGGAGCTGACGATAAAGCTATATGATCCCGATGGTCAGCTGGTCAAGGAACTGGACACGGGCGAATCAGGAAGCGAGGAGATTGAAGCAGACAAGGATGGAAAGTATAAGTTTGAAATCACGGGGAAAGGCGCCAAAGGCAGCTATGAAATTAAGTACAGCACGGAATAATACAGTTGAGCCTTTAATGTAAAGCAGTGACTGCCAGGGATAAGTTGACCTAGTCTACTAAAAAATTGAAAAAACCTCTCTTAAGAAGCTGTTAACTCAGGCTCGCTTCCAAGAGAGGTTTGTTAATCTGCCGGCAGTAGTTCAATCCTATAAATCTTCTGCACCGGCAGGCTGTTTTTTAGTTGCTGCATTTGGCTTAGTATACATTTTATTCAGTATAATCGTTTGCACGATAATGAACATGCCGCCAACCGCCCAATATAGCGGTAACGCGGCGGGCATTTGAAAAGAAAATATACCCATCATCACCGGTGACAACAATCCGAGGAATACCATTTGTTTATTTTGATTTTGCTGAATCTGCGCTGAAGCGGATTGAGACACGCGGAACTGAACGTAGTACACCGCAGCGGCAATTAGCGGCAAAATCAGATCTGGTTTCCCCAGGCTAAACCATAGAAAATCGTGAGCTGCAATCTCCGGAGTGCGACGAATGGCGTAATAAAAGGCAAGTGTAATCGGCCATTGAAGCAGCATCGGTAAACACCCCATATTCAGGGGATTAAATTGATGTTTCTGGTACAGCTGCAGCATTTCGGCCTGCTGCTGTTTTTTTGCATCCACACGACTATCGTTTTTATACTTCTCGTTAAGTGCAGTTAATTCCGGCTGCAGGACGGCCATCTTTTCTTTTATGTCCGTTTGCTTCCTGGCTTGATTCATCATGAGCGGCATAATCGCAAGTCTGATAATGAAGGTCATCAGTACAATCGCTAATCCGTAGTTTCCGTGAAAGGCATCCGCGAAGAATTTGATCATGACCGAAAAGGGATAAATCAATAAGTGATTAAATATCCCTGCTGAATCGGCATTAATCGGGTCTGATGGGGATGCCGCCGAACATCCGCTGAGCACAATGACCGGAAGAACTCCAATCAGCATGAAGAGAATGGGCTTGGCCCATTTTTGGAGCAATACAATCTTTTTCATCGTTGTCCTCCCTGATTGAATGAATGGAATATCAATGTGGGGAAGGACGATTGTCGTCTTCATCAGGTGCTTTTCTTCGTCTGGCGATACGTATGATCCACCGCTGAATACTGCTTACCTGCGGTAGTCTGACAGCTGCATACCTGGTTGAACCGGCTGCAGCAGTTTCATGATTACAGTGTATCTTCTGTGCAGAAAAACAGGCGAATGGAAGTAAAACTAAGGAAGAGAAGAGTGCAATTGAGAATGCCAGTTGAACCAAGTCATAAAAATGCTCCAGTCAGGTTCACCTCCGCATGAGCCGTATGGGAATGATTTGAATAATGATCATACGTCAGAGCAACTGCGGGGTTTCATTAAACTGTGGAAACTGTGGCTAGGGCGTGGGAAACGAGTGTATCTGCTTCTGGCCTTCCGCTGAAAGCTATCTGCTATGATGTCGAAGTTAATTGATGTTATTATTATGTCATTATTAATAACATAAATTAAGAAATTTTAAATTTTAAGCTTGCAATGTGCTTGTTCCTTGCTATAATTATGAATAAATCAGAATGGAAATAACCGAAATAACAACTAAATGTTATATTAAGTAACGCTGAATTTTGATTATATTTTTTTGATCACAAAAAAGAACAGTGTTCCGTAAATGAGAACGACAGAACGATAGAGAGGTGGTTACTGATGAAATCAGAATCTATGCCAGAAAAGAAGCCCAAACTGGAGACAGCGCACCGGATGCTGCTGCTGCTCGAATGTTTCACTGATGCCAAGCCGGAATGGGGAGTAACAGAATTGAGCGAGGAGCTGGACTGTTATAAAAGTGTGGTTCATCGCATGCTCTCCACTTTGGAGGGGCGCGGATATGTTACCCAGAATCCAGCGAATAAAAAATACTCCCTCGGCCTTAAGCTGTTCGAGCTGGGTATGGTAGTAGCCCGCGGTATGAACCTTCGGACCTTGTCCAAGCCGGAGCTAAAAACGCTGGCAGAACAGACCGGAGAATCCGTGTTATTGACGGTAGTGGACGGACATTCCGGGGTATGTATCGAGAAATTCGAGAGTCATGAGTCGATCAAATCAACTTCCCAGCTCGGAAAGAGAGTGCCGCTCTACGGCGGAGCCCCGACCAAGCTGCTGATGGCTTTCTTACCGGAGCCGGAGCAGGATGAGATCATTGCCGCCGGCCTTCATGCATTTTCTCCTTTTACGGAGACCGACCCGGACACCCTCCGCGAAGCCCTCGCTCAAATCCGCAAGCAGGACTACAGCTGGACTTTTCAGGAAGTGGATATGGGCTCGGTAGGCATCGCCTTTCCTGTAAGAAATCATGAGAACCAGGTTGTGGCCTCGATATCCGTGCTTGGCCCCCAGTTCCGGATGGAGGACAAGATGGAGAAGTGTCATGAATGTTGCAGACAGGCTGCCCAGACGATTTCCTTGAAGTTAGGCTCCAAATGGGTTTATCAGGCCCGAGGTGCGGAAGTTTAGAACTGCTCCCGGAGGATACAGGGGCTGCAGCAGGAAGGAGGACATATGGAAAAGGCAAACCGTTTTCTGATGATTTTTGGACGAGGCCGGGAACAGGAGAAGAAGGAAGGAGGGCTGCGAAAAGGAGGGCTGCTGGACAGGCTGGATCGTCTGAGTGATACTTCGACAGCCTATCTGTATTTAATGCCTACGATGACACTTATTTTGTTAACCGTAATTGTGCCGATGCTGTACGCGCTGTTCATCTCATTTAGTAAGGTCGCTTTTACTCAAGGCAGCATGACCTATGATTTCGTCGGACTCAGCAATTACATGCAGCTTCTGCGCGACGCCCGTTTTCCGGATGTGCTCTCCAACACGGTGTTCTTCACTGTCACCAAGGTCGTAGCTACCCTGGCTATCGCTTTCGGCATTTCACTGACCATATATTTCGGGGTATGGGGGGCAGGTTTTTTCAAACGGATCTTCCTGATTCCCTGGGCGCTCTCCAATGTAGTCAATTCCCTGATGTGGCAATGGATGTACAGCGGAGATTACGGAATCTTTAACGAGGTCCTGCTGAGGCTTGGCTTTATTGATGAATATCAAATGTGGCTGGTCAACGTACATACGGCCATGTCGGCAGTGTTATTCGCGGACATATGGAAAAGTGTCCCCTATGTAGCCTTGCTGCTGCTGGCAGCCATGCAATCCATCCCCAGAGAGCTGCACGAAGCGTCCAAAGTGGACGGCGGCGGCCCGATAACCGCCTTCTATCATATCATTTTGCCTCATATCAAGCCTGTCATCATGGTTCTGCTCGTTATTGAGACGATGTGGACCTTACGGGTGTTCGACCTGATCTGGCTGCTTACCAAAGGCGGGCCGCAGGACAGCACCATGACCCTTAACGTATTCGCCTATGAACAGGCATTCCGCAACTTCGACCTCGGCTATGGAGCCGCAATCAGCTACTGCATTACGATTTTGACTCTGATATTCACCTTTTTCTATATGAAAACACTGAAAGTAGAGAATTAATCAAGAATCCATGGATACGAGAGGAGATTGCAGGATGAAAAAGGAATGGTGGAAACAGAAGCAATTCCCGGCAATTGCAGGATTGGCATTGGTTACGGTGGTTTCGGGCTGCAGCGGATCAAATGCCGGAGACAACGGGGAAGCAAGTGCAGCGGATGATGGTGATAAAGGGGAGATTACCGTTTTGTATGTCGGAGACCAGTTCTGGCAGGATCAAGCTAAGGAATTTGAGCAGGTCTCCGGCATTAAAGTTAATTATGAAGTGGTGAACTTTACCGAGCAGCATGACAAGCTGGCCACCGCCTTCGCCGGCGGAAGCACGGAATATGACATTGTGCATGTCCGTGACGATTTTGTGGCAGAATTTGCCCCGAAAGGCTTCCTCACCCCGCTGGATGATCTCATTACAGAAGATATGAAAGCTAACATTTCCGATAGCTATTTTACTCCGCTGATGAATGGCGGACAGATCTATGGATTTCCCCGTTACCTGTGGCCGTGGCAGTTCTACTACAACAAGGCGCTGTTTGCCGAGGCAGGCATAGAGAATCCGCCGGCAACCTGGGCTGAGTTTACCGCTGTTGCCGAGAAGCTGAAAGCCAAGGGAATAACGCCTTATGCCGAGCCTTGGGGCGAAACCTTCTCCTATACCCCGTTTATTGTTCATCTGCGGTCAGAGGGCGGGGAATTCTGGGATGAGGAACAGGATCTGCCAACCTTTAACAGTCCGGAGGGGGTACGGGCGCTTCAGTTCATGGCGGATATGAATTTGAAAGACAAGATCATCAGTCCGCAATCTGTGCAGTATGACAGCACTGCGCCATTAGCCGATGCTTTTGCACAGGGGACGATTGCCATGATGATGAATGCCCCGCATACCTATCCTTTGGCCAACAATCCGGAAACCTCCAAGATTACAGGACAGGTTGGGGTAGCCCTGGTGCCGGGAGCCCAGCTTAAGACTGCCTCCTATGCCGAGACAGGCGGCCTTGCGATTCCGGCAGGCTCGAAGAACAAGGAGCAGGCGATGGAATACATCAGATTCGTGACTTCTACGGAACAGGAAAAAGCGATGGCCATCGGCATAGGACGGATTCCTGTGGATAATGTGGCGCTCCAGGATGCTGAGGTGCAGGAAGCGAATCCTCATTTTGCTTCTGTAGCGGAGCAAATGGAGTACCCTTACGGAATGTTTAAGCATGAAAAGGCCGCTGCGATTTCCACTGAAGTGTCCAGACATATTTCGGCTGCCGTTGCCGGCCGGGAAACTCCTGAAGAAGCGCTGCAAGCTGCCGAAGCTAACGTGCTGAAGCTTATCGGGAAATAACGGGCGCTGCACAGCTAATAACGAGGAGGTACGGAATATGAATCACACGGCAACGCCCAGACGTACCCTCCGGCGTGCTGTCAAAGGCATTCTGGTTCGGGGCATTTCGCTCAGTCTGATGTTATATGTACTCTTTCCCTTTTTGTGGCTGGTGCTGTCCAGCGTGAAGCTGCCTGTAGAACTGCTGTCGCGCCCGCCTGTCATCATCCCGGAGAAGCTTACGTTTAAATATTATGCCAACCTCTTTGAGAATGGTTCGTTTATGACGGCGGTATGGAACAGTCTAATCGTTGCCGGGTTTACCACTCTGCTGTCACTCGTTCTGGGCGTGTTCGCATCCTATGTGTTCGCAAGGCTGAAGTTTCCCGGCAGGAAGACTGTATTTCTGACGATACTCGGCTCACAGATGCTGCCGCAGATGGCTTTGCTGATCCCGTTGTTTATATTGATGCGGATGACCGGCTTGCTGTACAGCTTTCAAGGTCTGGTGCTGGCGTACATTACCTTTTCGCTGCCTTATGTGGTATGGATGTATTACTCCTTTCTGCAGTCCCTGCCGCATGAAATCGAGGAGGCTTCCCGGATAGACGGCTGTACCCGGCTGCAATCCATCTTCAGGATTATGCTGCCGCTGTCAGCAACGGGCCTTACGGCCACTGGAGTATTTGTCTTCATTGGAGCGTGGAATGAATTTCTGCTCGCTTCGGTACTTACCGATTCCGGGAGCAGAACGCTTCCGTCCCGTATTTCCGAATTTATCGGCCAGGACCGCATCGCCTATGAGCTGATGTTCCCGGCCGGGGTAATTTCTTGCATTCCTGTTCTGGTGCTGGTGCTATATTTCCAGAAATATATTGTTCAAGGCCTGACGGAAGGCGGAGTGAAGTAATCAAATCCTGATGAAGCACCTTATTCTGAACAAGAAAGGGATTCCTTATGAGAGAACCGGCAGATTTATTAATTACAGATTGCAGCCTCATGACACCTGAATTCGATATTCTGGACAACCAGTACGTAGCCATCCGGGACACACTGATTATCGCGATTGGCAAGAAAGAAGAGATCAAGGACAAATACGAGCCGAAGGAGGTCCTGGAGGGCAGGGGCAAGCTGCTTATGCCCGGGCTGGTGGATGCCCATACGCATACCTGCCAGCAATTCCTGCGGGGCCGGACCCTTGGCGAATATCCGATGATCTGGTCGCGGATCCTTGTTCCGTTCGAAAGCAGCCTCAGCGAAGAGGATGCTTATCTGGGGGCACAGGTAAGCTGTCTGGAGATGCTGAAATCGGGCACAACCTCCTTTGCTGAATCCGGCGGAGTCCATATGCACAAGGTGGCGGAAGCGACGATCGAATCGGGACTCAGGGCGGCAATCACCTGTTCGACTATGGACACAGGCCCGTTCATACCTGAATCCATGCTGGCATCATCGCCTGAGGAGGCCGCTTCACGGATCGAGGAGCTCTACCGCGCCTATAATGGTGCGGGTGAAGGGCGGCTGCGCATCTGGTTTGCACTGCGGCAGGTAATGACAAGTACACCGGCTTTGATCACTTTAATGGCAGATAAGGCCAGAGAGTATAATGCCGGGCTGCATGTTCACCTCGCCGAACACCGGGATGAGGTCAGCTACTGTCTGCAGAATTACCAGAAGAGGCCTGCAGAGGTGTTCGACCAGTTCGGTGCACTCGGCCCTAATATGCTGGCAGCGCACAATGTTGTTCTCTCCGATGGCGAGATTGCCCTGATGAAGGAGCGCGGCGTCAAGGTTGTCCACTGCCCGAGAAGCAATTTCGGCAGCCATGGCTTTCCAAAAACACCTACGCTGATGCAGCAGGGGCTGTCCATCGGAATGGGCAGCGACGGAGCGGCAGGCTCAAGCCTCAGCCTGTTTGATGAAATGCGTGTATTCCGTTCCGGACTTCACGCCTTCTGGGGATTGCCGATTTTTGATCCGGTCGTTATTCCGGCACATGAGCTGATCCGGATGGCCACAAGCGGCGGCGCACAGGCACTGCAGATCGAAGATCAGATCGGCACGATTGAGATCGGCAAAAAAGCAGACCTGATCCTGATTGACATCAATCAGCCTCATATCAGTCCGACTCACCGGATGATCCCTACCATTGTGGAATCCGTGAACGGCAGTGATGTCCGCGATTCCATTATCAATGGAGAAGTCGTAATGAAGGACCGTCAGATTCTGACCATGGATGAAGAGAAGATTCTTTACGAAAGCGGCAGGGCGCTGCCCCGTGTAGCTGTTAGAGCGGGAATATAGGATACCCGGGACACGAATGAGATCATCGACAGGAGTGTGAGAAATGAGTAGCCGCAAAATTCTTATGATAGATACCGATACTGCCGGCGATGATTGTACTGCACTGCTGCTGGCGCTCCGCTGGCCGGATGTGGAAGTCAAAGCGATTACAACTGTAGCAGGAAATGTTCCCCTGCCGCTGTGCACACGCAATGCGCTGACCACACTGGAGATCGCGGAACGGCCGGATGTTAAAGTCTATCCCGGAGCAGCCAAGCCGCTGATGCGGGAGCTGTTCACTGCAGAGCATATTCACGGCTCAGACGGAATGGGCGGAGCTAATTTTTCTGAACCTGCGCTTAAGCCCGAGCAGGAGCATGCGGCGCTGGCCATCATCCGCCTGATCAATGAGTATCCCGGGGAGATCGAGATGATTGCACAGGCGCCGCTTACTAACCTGGCCCTGGCCTATTCACTTGATCCTTCTATTGCCGGAAAGCTGAAGCATTTGTGGGTGATGGGCGGGGCGAACAATTTCATGGGCAATGACAGTCCGGCTGCCGAGTTTAATTTTCTCGTGGATCCCGAGGCCGCTCATATTGTAGTTCACGCCGGCTTTAATCTCACGATGGTCGGATGGGATGTATGCCAGCGGAATCCGGTGATGGTGGAGGAGCATTTCCGGAAGATCGAAGCCATGGGCACCAGCTTTGCCGGCTTTTATATGAAGGTGCTGAAGACAGGCATGGAGCTCGGGCTGAAGCGTGGGGTCGGCCGCAGAATCTCCCATCCGGATACGCTTACGGTAGCTATGGCGATTGACAACAGGGTTATGGCACGTTCAAGCCGTTTTTATATTGATGTCGAACATAAAAGTGAGCTGACCAAAGGGTACAGCCTGGTTGATCAGAATGGCATACTGAACAAAGAGCCTAATGCGGAAGTATGTATGGAGGCAGACCTGGACTTGTTCCGTGAGATGGTATTTTCGCTGCTGGAGCAGAAGTAGTCCGAAAGGAGTGGCATCAGGTGGAAGAACAGGTCTTTGTGCAATCCGAACAATATATTGTCATTGCAGGCGTTGTTGCCAGGTGCAGGGACCGTATTTTAGGCGGACAGAAATTTTATTTGCAATATCCCTACGACGGCAGCGTCAGGGCTGTCAACCGGGAGTCCGGCGGCACCGCGAATATAGAGAGCTACGTATTCGGCAGCAAGGAAGCCGCGCAGCAGGCTGTTCTGGGACAGACACTTAATCCCTGTGCACTGACCTGGCAGGCGTTCGGGCTTCCGGCCATATATTTGGCAGGCTTTCACGTATTCCGTCATGATGCGGTAGAGGAGGGCCGGAGAATGCGGGAAAGCTGCCGCAGATACGGGTTTGAAGGGCTTTTTCCGCTGGATAAAGAGGACTATGACAATCTGGGGCAAAGGGATACGGCTGCAATGATCTTTCATGCTAACGACGGCCTGATCCGTGAGGCGGATATTGTTATGGCCAATCTGAACCCCTTCCGCGGTGCTGAACCGGATTCCGGTACGGTATTCGAATGCGGGCTTGGATATGCGCTCGGCAAAAAGTTGTATGGTTATCTTTCCGATGGCCGGACTATGAATGAACGGCTGGAAGAAGCTATAGATCCTCATACGAAGCTGTATAGTGACGGCATGCATGTGGAGGATTTTAATCTGCCCCTGAATCTGATGCTTGCGGTGCCGATGGATATTGTCATTGGCGGGCTTGAGGAATGCCTGATCAGAGCGCAAAAGGATTATTATGGAGCAGGCTGAGTTTCTGCTGAAATGAATGCCAGGCTCGGCGTAAGGGCACAAGCCTGCTTATACAAGTAACCCGGTCTCCTTCAATGCAATCTGAAGGGCCGGGTTTTTAATGCCTAATCCTCCGTTATCGAACCGAAGTCAGTGATTATGGTATGGTTCGCTTAGGCTTGCATACACGCCCTAACATAGCAGGGATGTTTTTTTGGTTTTCAGCAAGCCAGATCATTTCCTTAGCGAAGCGGGCTGGCGGTACACTATGCTGATCCATATTAGCATGAATCCACCATGTGCTTTCCATATACCACAACGACTGTAATGAATATGTTAAATAGTCTTCTGCCACGTTCTGTTCCTCGCTGTACCCTTCCATAAATGCCGAAGCCAGGGAGACATCTAAATGATCATCTAAGGCACATGATATAACAGCACGGGCTACATCAAGTTGCGGATAGTCATACTTTAGCCGGTCGAAATCCAGAATTGCACTTAATCCGTTGTCATTAAATAAAAGATTATCTACCCAAAGGTCACGATGTGCCCATCCTGCTTGAAGGAAATCGAGTATTTCCATATCCATTTCTTCAGTTGCCTTAATTTGAGTTTCTATATCCCCAAGCAGCTGGGGTTTACCAGCCTCCCTAGTCTTTTCCCTGACTAAGCTCCAATGTGCTAAACGCTCCTCGCGGCTTGGAGGAACAAATTGCGGTCTATTATTAATGCCAAATGTCCCGTCATTTAATATCCGGTGCATTTTTCCTGTTGCCCGGCCTAAATCGTATATTTGGCGGGCATTGGTCTTGCCTGGCGGAATTAATATGCCCTGGCAATATTCCATCACCATGAAGAGCTCGCCATTATCCGATTCAAGCAAAATACTTTCATTGTGGGAAAACAGCCTGGGGCACGCCAGACCTTGGTCATGCAATCTAATCTGCTGAGTGAATGCAAATAATAGCTCCCCATGGTTAAATAATTTATATCTTTCTTTGCTATATTGTTTAAGTAAAAACTCTCCTGCATCAGTCGTAACTTTCCATTTTAAGTTTAACCAGCCTCGTTTTATTGAAGTCGTTTCAATTACATTCAACCCGAATAAACGATGAAAGGTTTGTATTAGGTCATCCAGGATCATTTCCTCTGCTGATCTAGCTTCCATTTGGGTCAACTCCCATATGTATAATGTATATGTCTATATTCCCTATTGGGACTTATATAACCTTCCCGGATAAACGCTTCAGAAACAGATGACGGCTGAAGGGCTTGATGGTATTCTGGAATAAATTCTTAAATAACAAGGGGGCTGGCTATAGATGCAGAGGATTATCGGAATGTACAAGCAATTTTTATGGGAGCCTCTTTGGTTTAAAATTCTGATTATAGCTTCCTTGCTTGCTGCAGTGGTCTTCAGCAGTTCGTTTTTTGCGGATCACGGGTATTATCAGAGTATTGCCAAAATCGCAGCCGCCATCTTTTTTGGAGCTTATGGGATCAAATTCAGGTCTAATACCCGGATTGCTGTTATCTTTTTTGGAGTTGCAGCCATTTGTGTGTTTCTGTCATGGACATACTTGAACTGAATATTAAGATTAAGCGGCCTTCATCCCCGGGTGTTTTCCCGGGATGGGGGCCGTTTTGTTTTGCCTGCAAGCTGTCACGAAAAAGCACTGGAAATTCCTTCTTGCATTCTGCCGGAGACTCTGTTAAGTTGATATTAACATAATGTAATTATCAAATGGTTAATATGTAATGAGCTCAGGATAAGCAGAGAAAATGGAGGGATGCAGCATGAGTAAAGTTACGGGAAACTGGAAGTGGTTTGAAATCGTCTGGCTGATTGTCTTTTCGGCAATAGGGGTACTTTTCACATTTCTGTCCAAGGATTCATTATTTGGCTTTACGGTATTTATCACCGGGATACTGTGTGTGGTGCTTACGGCGAAGGGAAAGCTGATGAGCTATGTGTTCGGGATGTATAATACATTCGGTTATGCGTATCTGGCCTATGTTAATGGATTGTTCGGGGAAGTGCTGCTGAATCTGCTGTTTTTTGTCCCGATGAACATTGTCGGCTTCTACATGTGGCGTAAGAATTTTCAGGGCGGTACACTGGCGATGCGTCAGATGGAGGTTAAGGGCATCCTTCTGGTTGGGGCAGTTTGTATCTCCGGGTTCCTGCTGTTAGGCTGCGGCCTGTCGTTCATACCCGGGCAGAACTCGCCTTATATTGATGCTCTGACTACTGTATTGTCGGTTGTTGCAACGATCCTGATGGTACGCAGATTCAAGGAGCAGTGGCTGGTCTATATTGTGCTGAATATGTTCACAGTGCTGCTGTGGGCAATCCGGACATCGGAGGGGAGCGGCGAAGGCCCGCTGATGATCGTCATGTGGAGCGCCTATCTGCTCAACGCGGCTTACGGCTACTATAACTGGAACAAAGGTGCGAAGGAGGCTCTGGCATGAAGACTCTTGGACTGACACTGGGCAAATTTGCCCCGCTGCATAAAGGGCATCAGTATATGATCGAAACGGCGCTGCGAGAGGTGGATGAGCTCATTGTGGTGATCTATGAAACGGCGGTATCGCCTATTCCGCTGCACATCCGGGCGGGCTGGATCCGCAAGCTGTATCCGGCGGTCCGGGTCATTGAAGCCTGGGACGGTCCTGACGGCTATTCCGACGACAGGGAGCATGAGATCCGCGAGGAGCAGTATATTCTGGGACTGTTACAAGGTGAGCAGATAACCCGCTTTTATTCCAGCGAGTTCTACGGTAAGCATATGAGCATCGCTCTTGGTGCGGCAGACCGGCGGGTGGATGAAGCACGCGTGAAGGTACCGGTATCGGCCACGATGGTCCGCTCCGATCCTTATAAGTACCGGGATTATGTCAGTGATCTCGTGTACCGGGATTTAATTACGAAGGTCGTCTTTGTGGGAGCAATGTCCACCGGCAAATCCACCATTACCGAAGCGCTGGCCCGGAAGTACCGGACCGCTTATGCCAGTGAATACGGCCGCGATTACTGGACAGAGCATCAGGTGGACCGCCGCATCGGGCTTACGGCGTTTGACGAAATTGCAGCCGGCCATATAGAGCGGGAGGAGCAGGCGCTGCTTGCGGCGGACCGGTATCTGTTTGCCGATACGAATGCGATCACGACCTATATGTATGCGCTGGATTATCACGGGCAGGCACCGGAGCTGCTGACCCGGCTGGCTCTGGAGAATGCGCAGCGGTATGATCTGTTTTTTCTGTGCGACGACGATATTCCTTACGATGATACGTGGGACCGCAGCGGGGACCAGAAGCGGCATGTGTTTCATAAGCAGATCATTGCCGATTTACAGGCACGGCGGATTCCGTATATCACGCTCAGGGGGAGTCTGGAAGAGCGCATGCGCAGGGTAGATGAGGTGCTGGCTTCATTCAAGCCTTACAGCAATTTTTTTGGCGGACAGGTATAGTAGTGGTATTAGATGAATGAGGGGGCAGCGGCAGTGGAAATGGTGGATCGTAACGGACTTACGGAGTGTGAGTTTTTGGAGCAATACCGGGCAGGGGATTATGAGCGGCCTTCGGTGGCGGCAGATATGGTGATTTTTGCGGTCGCGGATGCGGGGCAGGGGGAAGATCGCGGCTTTCCGGAAAAAGAGCTGCGCCTCCTGCTCATCCGCCGGGGAGGACATCCCTTTCTCGGAAAATGGGCGCTGCCGGGCGGCTTTGTCCAGCCGGACGAGACGGCAGACCAGGCTGCTGCGCGGGAGCTGAGCGAGGAGACCGGCTTGAACGATGTTTACCTGGAGCAGCTGGGAGTCTACTCTGATGTCGGGCGGGACCCGCGCACCTGGGTGATAAGCTGCAGCTATATGGCACTGCTCAGCAGCGGGCGGCTGCAGGTACAGCCAGGAGATGATGCCCAGGATGCTGCCTGGTTCAAGGTGAGCTACCGCAAGCTGGCGGAGCATAAGGAGCGGCTGGATAAAGGATACGTTCAAGCATGGACGTATGAGCTTAAACTCAGTAACGGAGGGGAAGAGCTGAAGGCGGTTATAAGCCGGACTGTCACGGCCAGGCTGCATTCGAAGTCCGTTGCCTACTCTGTGCAAATGAATGACGGTCTTGCTTTTGACCATGCCAAGATCATTGCCTGTGCCGTTGAACGGCTGCGGAAGCAGACGCAGGACAGCGATATCGCGCTGCACCTGATGCCGGAGCAGTTTACCTTGCCGGAGCTGCAGCAGGTGTATGAAGGAATATTGGGCGAGGAGCTGCCGGCGGATGAGTTTGAGCGCAAGGTGGAGGGGCTTGTAGTTGAGACAGCTGAGTACCCGGATGATGCGGGACACGCTGGTGCTCGGTTGTACCGGAGAAATTGGGAGGTCACGCCGGAGAATTAACTTAGCTGCACTTTATACACTTCAAAAGCCGCTTTTTTCTGCTGAAACGGGATTAACTGCACTTATATGGTGCAGACCCGGATTTTAGCTGGTTTTAGTTGCATGGAATACAGTTAACCAGTATTAGCACTTGAACACTTGGGCGTTTGGAGCATTACAATGGCGGTATATCGCGTAGGGGGCTCCGTGAGTACTAAATGATTTTGAATCATGCATCAGTCGAATTCTCCGCATATTCCTCCTTCCCCTCTATCCAACTATGTGTTATTATTTACCATATAACCGACAGACAGTCGGTCTGTAAGCGTTGAGTGTTCGAATCTAACTATCCCACCACCCCATAAGGAGCCAACCATGAGAATCGTAAAAGAAGCGGAAGCGCGCAGAAATGAAATCCTCGATGCCGCCGATGAGCTGTTCGGGCAGAAGGGGTTCGACGGAACGAGCACCAACGATATCCTGAGTAAGGTCGGGATTGCCCGGGGCACGCTGTATCATCACTTTAAGTCGAAGGAAGATATTATGGATGCGCTGATTGAGCGCTACAGCAGCAAGATGCTGGGGGCGGCGCAGGCCATTGCCCTGGACACCGCCATTCCCGTGGTCGAACGGATACTCCGTACCGTTATGGCTATGAACATCAGCAGCGGTAACGGCGGGGAGAGCAGCAAGGAGATTATGGAGCACATCCACCGGCCGCAAAACGCGCTGATGCATCAGAAGATTCAGAAGATCATTGTTAACGGCGTGCCGCCGATCCTGACACCCATTGTCCGTGAAGGCATCCAGCAGGGGATTTTTAACACACCGTACCCGTATGAGAGCATGGAGATGATCATCATTTATGCGAACACCATTTTTGATGAGGAGATGGTTGAGATGACCGAAGAGGTTCGCATGTCGCGCATCCTGGCCTTTATTGCCAATGTGGAGCGGCTGCTCGGGGCTGAGGAAGGGAGTCTGATAAGTGTAATGCAGGCGTTCGGCGGTAACGGGGGAGATGAGCGGGGCAATGAGTAATCCGCAAAAAGCCTTCGGCAAATTTATGCTGCTGTGGTCGGGACAGCTGATTTCGGCGGTTGGCAGCGGTCTTACCGCGTTCGGGCTCGGGGTATACCTGTATCAGCAGACCGGGCAGGCATCTGCGATGGCCATGGTTACTCTGCTTGCCTTTATGCCCTCGCTCTTGTTAAGTCCTGTTGCCGGCGTGCTCGCGGACCGTTATGACCGGAGACTGCTAATGATGCTGGGCGACAGCCTGTCCGCAACCGGGCTCATCTACATTCTAATCTGTCTGCTTAGCGGTGAAGCGCAGCTCTGGCAGATCTGTCTGGGAGTTACCGTTAGCTCGGTATTTTCCTCACTGCTTGATCCGGCGTACAAAGCAACAGTGACGGATCTGCTGACGGAGGAGCAGTACACCCGGGCGAGCGGTTTCGTCCAGGTGGCCGGCTCGGCCAAATACCTTATCTCCCCGGCGCTTGCCGGTTATCTGCTCCTGGTGTCGGATGTGAAGCTGCTGCTGGTCATCGACATCTGCACTTTTTTTGTCACCGTTGCTTCAACGCTTGCTGTCCGCAGGGGGCTTCCTTCCAAACTGTCAGAGCAGAGAGGGTCTTTTACGCGTGAGCTAAAAGAAGGCTGGAGCGCGGTTTCCGCAAGCAGAGGCGTGCTCATGCTGGTCATGATGACCTCTGTCATGACCTTTTGTCTCGGCTTTATTGAGACGCTGTCGATGCCGATGATTCTGGCTTTTGCCGATAGTGCTGCACTTGGAACGCTTGAAACTGTCATAGCTCTGGGGATGCTGGCATCCAGTATAATCATTGGCTTGCTCCCGCTCAAAAAGAACTTTGTCAAAATCCTGGCGGTGTCCCTGTTCTGCGGAGGACTATGTATGGGGGTATTCGGGCTCCGTGAAAATGTGCTTTTGCTTGGCGTGTCCGGGTTTCTCTTTTTTGCTGCTCTGCCGTTTGCCAATACCAGCCTGGATTACCTGCTGCGGACGAACATCAGCAATGCCGTGCAGGGCCGGGCCTGGTCACTGATCGGGTTAGTATCACAATTGGGCTTTATTGCCGCTTATATGCTGTCAGGCGTGCTCGCCGACCGTGTGTTCACTCCGCTTTTGACAGACGGCGGGCTGCTTGCGGGCAGTGTGGGCCGGATTACCGGTACAGGCAGCGGCCGGGGAATCGGGCTTCTGATTATCATCGCAGGGCTGCTGTTAAGTGCGGCTGCGATTATTTTGTATAACCTGAAATCCATTAAAAAGCTGGAAACCGGAGGTGACCTATGTTCTACAGGATAATCCGGGGCGACATGCGCGCCGGCAAACTAATCACACTGACCACTCTATTGTTCGTCACCGCCGCTGCCATGCTTGTCTCCCTGTCGGCCGTTCTGACCGTCAATCTAACAGGAGCCATTGATACGCTGATGACGCAGGCGAAAACGCCGCATTTCATGCAGATGCATTCAGGAGAGCTGGACCGGGACCGGTTTACAGCTTTTGCCGGGCAGAACAGCAAGGTTGAAGCTTATCAGATACTTGAGTTTGTGAATGTGGAAAATGCCCGGATCATCATCGGCGGCAAGTCGCTCGCGGACAATGTCCAGGACAACGGGTTCAGCACACAGAGCAGCAAATTTGATTACCTGCTGGGCCTGGATGGGAAGGTGATCACACCTGCTGACGGGGAGCTGTATGTGCCAATCGCCTATATGAAGGACGGAACCGCGAAGGCCGGAGATACCGCTATAATTGCCGGAAAAGAACTGACCGTGGCCGGGTTTCTCCGCGATTCCCAAATGAATTCCCTGCTGGCCTCCTCCAAAAGGTTTCTGGTCAGCGAACATGACTACACCGCTATCCAACCCTCTGGCAGCACCGAGTATCTGATTGAATTCAGGCTAAAGGATTTATCCATGCTTGGTGACTTTAAAAATGATTACACCTCGGCAGGACTTGAAGCGGGCGGCCCCACGATTACCTACCCTCTGTTCAAAATGCTCAACGCCATGTCCGATGGACTGATGATTGCCATTATCCTGCTGGTGAGCGTGCTTGTGGTTGCCATCGCTTTTATGTGCATCCGGTTTACCTTGCTGGCCACCATCGAACGGGATACCCGCGAAATCGGCGTCATGAAGGCTATTGGACTTCGCATATCGGACATCAAGAAGCTGTATCTCGCCAAATATGCGGGTATTGCTGCCCTCGGCTGTGTTCTGGGATACGCCCTTTCACTGGTGTTCAGGGGCATGCTGCTGGACAATATCCGGCTGTACATGGGCGGAAACGAAAAAGCGTCGTTGACCCTGCTGCTTGGACTGGCAGGAGTCGTGCTTGTGTTCCTTGCCGTTACTGGTTATGTGAACGGGGTGCTGGGACGTTTCCGCAGAATTTCTGCGGCAGAAGCGGTACGGTTCGGCACTGTGCAGGACAAATCGGGGGGAGCAAAGCAGCTGCGGCTGAGTGCGAACCGGCTGCTGAACACGAATGTTTTTCTCGGAGTCAAAGATGTGCTCGCCAGAAAAAGCCTGTACGCGACCATGCTTGCAGTAATCATCATTGCGTCATTCGTCATCACCGTACCCCGGAACCTTTACAACACGATTTCTGCCAAAAGCTTCATCACCTACATGGGCGTAGGCAACAGTGATCTGCGCCTCGATATCCAGCAGACGGACAATATCGCCGCCAAAGCTGCAGAGGTGGCCGCGGTTATGGAGAAGGACCCTTCTATCTCTCAATACGCCGTGCTTGCTTCGGAGAGCTTTACTGCTTTGAGGGAGGACGGCACGGAGGAAAGGCTCAAGATTGAGCTTGGCGACCACTCCATTTTCCCGGTCAAATATGCCAAGGGCAGAGCGCCTGCGGCTGACCGTGAAATCGCCCTGTCCGTGATGAACGCCGATGAGCTCGGCAAACAGCCCGGTGATGTCATTACGCTGAAGACCGGCGGTCAGACGCTGGAGCTGACGGTATGCGGTACCTACTCGGACGTTACCAACGGCGGGAAGACGGCCAAGGCCGCTTTTGCCAGCCAGTCTGCAGACGTAATGTGGTCCGTTATTTATGCGGAGCTTGAGGATAAGACACTTGTCGCCAGCAAAGCGGGGGAGTATGGGGACCGGTTCTCTTTTGCCAAAGTATCCGGTGTTGATGAGTATGTTACGAAGACCTTCGGCTCGACCATAAGCTCTGTCGGTACAGCCTCCCGCATTGCCATTGTAATGATGCTGGTGATCAGCGTACTGGTTACGGTGCTGTTTATCCGCCTGCTGGTAGCCAAAGACCGGTATCTCATCGCCGTCATGAAGTCGCTAGGGTTTACTGATGCAGACCTAAAAGTGCAGTACTTTGCGCGTGCGGCAGCAGTGCTAGTAATTGGAATTGTACTCGGGACAGCACTGGCCAACACACTCGGCGAGGGGCTGTCGGGTGCGCTTATTCGCTCGTTCGGCGCAGCCTCGTTCAAGTTCGTGGTCGATCCGTTTGCGGCATACCTGCTCAGTCCGCTGCTGCTGGCCGGCGTGGTGCTTATCGCCACTATAATCGGCACAGCGGGTACGGGGAAGATCATCATATCCGGCTATATTAAGGAGTAGATCCGAAACATGAAGAAGATTATAGCAGCTGACCAGATCGAAAAAGTCTACGGTCAGGGCGAAGAACGCCGCAAGGTGCTTGACGGAGTGTCTGTGAGCATTAACGAGGGAGAGTTCGTGTCGGTGATGGGGCCATCGGGCTCGGGTAAATCGACGCTGCTGTTTGCGGTGAGCGGAATGGACACGGTGGACGGCGGGCGGGTGTTTTTTGACGGCAGGGAGCTTGGAGCCCTTCAAGAGAATGAGCTGGCCGACCTGCGCCGGAGACGGATGGGCTTTGTATTCCAGCAGCCGACGCTGCTGAAGAATATGAATCTGCTGGATAATATCATCCTTCCGGCGATGCGTGATCATAGAAAGAGCGTGAAGAGGATAACGGAGCGGGCGAGAGCCCTCATGAAAAAGACCGGCATTGAAGGCCTCGAAAAGCGGGACATCACCCAGGTATCCGGCGGCCAGCTGCAGCGGGCTGGCATTTGCCGGGCACTGCTGGGCAGTCCGCAGATCCTGTTTGGCGACGAGCCGACCGGAGCGCTGAATCAGGAGGCAGCCGAGGGCATCATGAGCCTGTTTGCTGAGATCAATGAGGCCGGGACTGCGGTAATGCTGGTCACCCATGACGCCAGAATTGCCGCCAGGACGGAGCGCATTCTGTTCATGTGCGACGGACAGATCGTAAGCGAAATGCGGCTGCCGAAGTTCAGGGAAACAGAGCTTGAGGAGCGGATGGAGCGGGTTGTGCTGCGGATGCGGGAGCTGGGGATATAGACAAATGGAAGGACCCTTCATTCTGAAAAAGATTGATGGGTCTTTGGTTTTTATGTGATATATTGGATTTGTTCTAATAGAATCTACCTTTGCGGAATGGGGCTGTTATATGCCGTTATTTTATGGAAATGGAGAATGCAGCCTGATTGAAGCTTTGAAAGCATACATACCGGAGGTTGAGGAGCTGCTGAATCCGGGAGTGGAGGAAGCGGAAATCATGGAGGCCGAGAAAGAAATCGGGTTTCCGTTTCCGGATGATTTTAGAAAACTGTATATGAAGCATAACGGCGAGGGAGATCAGGTTATGGGCGTCATGACCGGATTTACCTGGATGGATCTGCAATCTATAACGGGATACTGGAGAGGACGCCAGAATTCAAGTCTGAATATGATTTCAGGCAAACCGGATGTTGTGAAGGAAGGAGGATATAGAAAGGGGCCATGGAGAACGAGCCAAACAGCCTGATCCCGGTTAGCGGATACTGGGCGGAGCATTTTGCAGATAAGCTTGAAGATGGCTGTATTTCTGCAGAAACGTTGAGCAAACAGAAGAGCGTAATGATCCTTCCTTATCTTGCGGAAAGATACGAGTCAGTGTCACTGGAGTTTTTGACTCTTATGCCTAACCTTAAGAAACTTATTACGCATGCCGATAACATTGCAAATTACGAAGTACTCAAGAAGCTGACAGGTCTGACTCAGCTGGCAATCAGCGGATCCTCTTTTACAGAGTCAGATCTGGAGTACTTAGCTTGTCTGGAGGATTTAAGAAAACTGACTCTGGTAAGATTAACATTAAAGAATGTACATAAACTGAAGAGCATCCCAAAATTAAAATCCCTTGCATTAATTTTGATAGAATCATTTGACAGTAAAACAATAGGAGAGCTAGTAAACTTGACGGAATTATGCCTTGAAGACTTCGCGGCTGGCGATTTAAGCTACATTTCAAACCTTACGAAATTGAAAAAGCTGGAGCTCAAAAAGGTGACGATCCCCCATTTTGGATTTATGAAAGATTTAAAGAATCTGAAGACTTTCAGAGCAGACACCCGGGCGGAAGATGAATCGGAGATGACTGTTCTGGAGGAATTGAGCAAGCTTGAGGAGTTTACCTATCCGGTTGGCGATTTATCCATTCTTCAAAATTGCTTGGGTCTGCGGGAAATCGGTGTAGATGCATCGAGATATAGCGGGCTCCCGGAACGTTTCAGGAGTAATATCAGCGGGTTCACGATATTTGAGGCAACCTCGATAGAACAAATAGATACAATAGGTGATGATTTCAGCAAATATTTTAATCTTAACTCTTATTAAGGCTAGTTTACGTGGAAGGAATGAAGGGCATCAGAGCGTTAATAATAGCTGCGTTGTTGCTGATTACCTGCTCTTGCAGCAGCAATAGCATTCAAACACCTGAAAAAGTCAATAATAGTACGCCAGCTGAAAGCGAAGCAGCTCTACCGGCGGACAATGGAGACAGTGAAAAATATACACTGCCGGAGTATTATGATTATTTTGGCGGTGAACTCCCTGAGGACATTGTGAAGCCTATAGAGTATACGGTAAAGCAGCCGATCAGTGCGGATAAGCCAGCGTTTTCTTTTCAAATTCAGGGACGAACGGTCCAAAGCTATGGCTTAACGGCTGATGAAACAAAATATTATTTAAAGGACGGATACAACAAGGTTCAATCCATAATTGTTAATAACAGTGCGTTAGCATACCATCAGGAATTGGAGTTTCAGGAAACAGAAATCCCCGACATAACGCAGACTAACTATGGTTTTGCGCTGGATGACTGGAATTTCGACGGATATTTGGATATTAGCCTGTGGAAGGAAACAGGGGGGACTTCGCTGAATGCTCCGCATTATTACTGGTTTTGGGATAATGAACAGGGTAGGTTTGTCAGCAATCCGGTGCTGGAGGAGTTAAGCGAGTTTAGCTTTGTAGAGTCTGATCCTCAGGCACAGGAGCTCATTTCCAGCAACAGAAGTCCCAATGGATATAATGAAGAGTATTTTGCGTGGGAGGATGGACAGATTACCCTGATAAGATCAGTAAAAACAACCTATAGTGAACCTGACGATAGTACGGGAGAAAGCAAAGCGCATATTACTGTTGCGGAACGGATTGACGGGAAAATGCAGGTTACTGAAGAGTATTATGCGGACTGAAAAGGGGAGGCATTCTTGTGATCGAGCTAATCCAGTATGTTATAGAGGATATGAACAAGCAGCTTGAGCGGATTGAGAAGAGCCTGAAACTGTTAAACGATGAGCTGGTGTGGACCAAAACGAAGGACTCCATGAACAGTATCGGCAACCTCTGTCTGCATCTGGCAGGCAATGAATATCAGAACTTTGTCAGCGCCATCGGGTATTGTCTGCTGTCTCAATGGACGATTTGTCCCGCGAGGTGATTATCCGCTATGAACAGGAAGATTGGAACCGGATGTACCGCAGTGCTGCCGGAGCCGGCGAAACTTATGATACAAGAACCATTGGCCGTCTGCTTGTCCAGGTATCTGCTCACTATGGTTATCACGCCGGACAGATTGTGCTGCTTGCCAAAATGCTGCAGGACACCGATGAGCATGTCTCGGGCCAATACCATTAGGGAGGGAACGTTGTGATCAGACTGGAGCCGTTCGAACGCAGTGATTTTAAGCAATTGATTGCCTGGATTGATTCGCCGGAGTTTATGGTGCAGTGGGGAGGGAAAACGTTCAGCTACCCTTTAACGGATCAGCAATTAGAGCATTATATCAACAGTGATACACTAAGCTACCGGGTGGTGTATGAGCAGAATAACGAGGTTATCGGACATATCAGTTTAACACTGGACCCGTCAAATGAATCAGGAAGAATAGGGAAGGTAATCGTAGGAAACAAACATTTACAGGGGCTTGGCATTGGACAGCAGATGATCCGGCAGGTTCTGGATATCGCATTCGGGCAGCTGAAAGTACACAGAGTCAGCCTTGGTGTATTTGATTTTAACCATGCGGCCATTGCCTGCTACGAGAAGGCGGGATTTGTAAAAGAAGGCATGTTCCGGGAAGCACGCAAAGTCGGCAACGCATTCTGGAATCTGTGGGAGATGGGGATTCTGGAGCAAGAATGGCTGAGCAAGAAGATAAACAATTAAATGAGTGAATGCTGTCTCTTGAAGCTGAATAAGCCTTCTATCCTGCCTGTCCGGCAGTGATAGAGGGCCTTTTGTCATTACAGCAAGATTTGAAAAGTGGAGCTTCAGCACCTGTGTTATTTTGGATTTAGCAAAGCAACGATTACAGCAGGCAGGAGGGGTCAGGACACCGAATCAATCGGCAATTTTTTGACAGGTGCATAGATGTGGTAGGCGGATTGGAGATTGTGGACATCATCAAACGCCTGGATGAGCTCGATATGGGAGTCTTCGGTTTCCTGCCTGGAGATCTTGAGAAATCTGGCATAATCCGTTTTGAGGACGTCGCCAATATCCAGAAGATCACCGGAATACTTGAATCTGGCACAGAAGAGCTGTGGTACATCAATGGTGAAATAAAAAGGCCCCTCAAGCTGGAGGTCAGCCGGAATGCCGAACAGCACCTTGAAACGGGTGGAGTCAGGCTGACAGTTGGAATAGATAACATAGCAAGGGCCTTTTACCGTGGTATCAATAGCCTGCAGCAGCTGTGCCGAGTGCGAGCGGATCTGTGTTTTGTAATCTTCAGCAAGATCCACTTCAAAGGCAATCCCCGTTACCCGGATGGATTCGAGCTCGGTCAGGGTGAAGTCGGTTACGACATCGCCGTTGATGTTTTTTAGGGGTCTTTTAACTACTTGAGGAATTGGAATTAGAGAAATGTTTGTGTCTTGTGCTTTAAGAGCACTGGGAGTGATCCCGAATTGTCTTTTAAAAGCGCGGGTGAAGGAGGACTGGGCTCCGAAATTGAGCTGGTAGGCAATATCGGTCAGTGAACATCTGCCGGACTGGATGAGTTCTACGGAAGCGTTCAGTCTGCGGGAAAGTATGTAGTTGTTTAGAGAAGAGCCTGTGACGGCCGAAAAAAGCCGGTGAAAATAGTATTTTGACATGTTGAAGCGATCCGCTACCGACTCTACTGACAAAGGCTGGTCTAAATTGTCCTCAATATGGACTAATGCACGCTCGATGACTTCATAATGGTCCATAGTAACCCCCGCTTATGTTTTGAAATGAAAACCGCAATAAATTAAAAGTACACTTACAGGAGGCAGCGCATATGACACAGGACAGAAGAAATGGAATCATTATCGGGATTTTTTATATCGTAGCAGCGGTTACTTCAATCATCGCCGTAATCTCATATGAGCCGGTATTGTCGGAACAATGGTATATGGCTGTAGCAGACGGATTCAAAACAAAGGTTTTGCTCGGAGTCATCAACGATCTTCTGCTTGTGCTGACCGCAGTGGGTACAGCAGTGATGCTGTTCCCGTATCTCCGCCGCTGGAATGAACATCTGGCACTGGCCTATTTATGCTTCCGGTTTATGGAGGCTGTGCTGATTGCGATAGGTGTGGTTAGTATACTTGGTTTATTGCAGCTTAGTGTCCATTATGAGGCCGGCAGCCTGAAAAGTGTAGACAATCTTGGCAACCTCGGCTATATGCTGCAGGCGTTTCACCGCTGGACCTCAATGCTGGGTCCCAATTTCATGCTAGGTGTGAATACGGTAATTTACAGCTATCTGCTGTTCAGAACGGGACTCGTCCCGAGACCCTTGGCGCTGTTCGGTATGGTTACTGCCGTACTGGTATTCATTGCCGGGCAGCTGGAAATGTTCGGATGGGTAGAGCCTATGTCTGCGGTAAAAGGATTGATTGCCCTGCCTGTAGGCGTGTATGAAATGAGTCTGGCAGTATGGCTAATAGTGAAGGGGTTCGACCGCGGGAAGCTTGAACAGCTAAAGCAGAGGTGAGTGGTACGCGCTTTTGTTGAGATAGATGATTATAACCAAACTCTCCCTTGATGCCATAACTCTCCCGTATGTAAAATAATGGATGGTAAGTTGGCTAGAGCTACCGCCATGCATGTGTACAAGGAGAGGTGTGTATGAAATATAACTGGATCAACACGGAGATGTTTGTCCTTCAGGTGATGGAAACCTCTGTGGTGTACGCTTACCCGGATATCATGAACCGGCACCGGACGGCTTGCTTTTGCTGAGCTGGCAGAACTGACCAGAGTGGTCAAACATGGCGGTGTAAACATCGACTGTACCGGAGACGACTTCCTTAAGAGAAAACCCGATGAAGAGCTGTTGCAGCGGCGCTAATGACACTAACCTGTCCTGGCGGCCGCTGTTTAATTTTACCTATGTATAACAATGTGAATGCTGCGTAAGCAGACTTTGGTTAGTGTATTAATATAACAAGCGATACCCATATCCTGTAAATGAAATGGAGACCTGAAGATGAACAATGAACGGAACAACGGCGGACCGGAAGGAAATATTCATGCTGTGTCTGCGATGTCGATGAAAGCTGCCGAAGGACTTACGATCCAGGACCTGATTGGATTGCTTCAATCTGCCCGTAATTCGGCGGACGGCAGGGTTCTTGGGGAGGAGCATCTGGATGAACAGAGGCTTTTTGAGGCAATTAAAAATGCTGTCCTGAATGCGGAGCATTTATATATCGCGTATGATGTCCACACGAATTATCCCTTTATTGGGGTGAATGATCAGGTATGGGTATTCTCGCAGGAAAGGTTCGCAGCGAATGCAGCCGACTATTATCTGCAGCAGATGATCCAGCTGGAAATGAAACAGATTGGCAGAGAGGACATCCGCAGGCTGCTGTCAGAGCTTCATTTGCTAGGTATCCGTAACCTTCTCGTCGATAACGGACAGCGTACGGTTGTGGTTGCCAGGGACGAGCTTTTGCCGCCGCCGGATTGGAGCGGAACGCCGGAGATCCAGATTCCTGTAAGCAATCCGGGACTGCAGCATGCGATGCTGAGCTTCTTCCAGGCCATATACTCCCGGCAGCAATATGCAGGCAAAAGCCAGATTCTGCGGGCAGCGGAAGCCCGGATGCTGGATGAGCTCGTTCAGGCAAAGTTTCTGGTACCGATGCAGATTAAAGAGGAGCAGCCGTCAGCCCCGGATGAGCTGGGTAAGAAGACATTAGAGCAGGGAACGGTTATTCAGTTTGCTTCTCTCGGTGTTGAGGACGGTGAGCCATGGCTGCCGGTATTCACAGATTGGCCCGAATTTGAAAAAGGCTACGATAAAACCGTCTGGGGTGGCAATGTCGCTACGTATGAGGATATTGTGGCGCTGTCTGCGAGCATGGGCGGTGCCGTGATCAACTTCCGGGGCATCGGCTTCCGGCTGGATGAGAAGAACAAGCGGATGGTTGCGGAGTATGTGCGGGAGCGGGATGCTTAGTTTGAGCGCAGAGAGGAACAGGCTGATGAAGAATCACTTGAAAGATAGGAATAATAAGAAGCCCAGGGTGGAGTGGTTACAGATATTCGAAAAATTGCAGTGGAGAAAACCCCTTTTAAGAAAGATCATGTGGGAGGCATTTACTTTATAATCGAATATGAATATAACGGTGATTCTAAAACAGCATATTACCGCAGACACAATGCCTTGAATATAGAAGATGTTCCCTCTAAGGGAGCTCCGGAGAAGTGGATTTTTGAATGAGGGGCTTGCTGAACAAACTAAGTGGATAAACGACACCTAATTCTGAGGCTAACCGCCTTTTTGAAAATCTAGTTGGAAAAAGGTAACTTAATTTTACTATTTTCGTGCTTGGAGGGGGTTTGGAGCTATATTAGGTGGCGATTTTCCACTTAGTTATTAGAATATTAGAAAAAGAGCGGAATTAAGTGACGAAAATCCAACTAAATGCGGAGGGGGAACCTTGTCGCAGCAAAAATCCCCAAAAAAGACGCCCCGATCCTTCCGACCTCACTGTTTAGCTAACCCAGGTACCTTTATCGTACACAGCAAATAAGCGGCAGCCCCGGACCCAAAATCCCGGACTGCCGCTCTTAATTTTCCCTAATCTATCCCCGCCACACCTAACCCACCCCATGCGGCTGATGCTCCTTCTTATACTCATTAGGCGACAAGCCGACCTCCTGCTTAAACAGCTTGGAGAAGTAGGAGTAGTTCGAGTAGCCGGTTTTGCTGGCGATGGTGTAGACGGACAGGCTGGTCGTTTCCAGCAGATGTCTGGCAGCCGCGATGCGCACCTGAATGACGTAGCTGCCGAGGGAGATGCCGGTTTCGCGCTTGAACAGCCGGGCCAGATAGTCCGGATTGAGGTAGACGATTTCCGCCAGATCGTTGCGGGTCAGGTCGTCCCCGTAGTGCTCGTGGATGTACTGCTTGATCTCCTCGGCAATGGATTTGGGCTGGTCGGCGAAGTCGCGGTATTCCATGGCGGTGTTGACCAGGTACTTCAGGTATTCCTCCATATCCTCAATGGAGTGCAGGGAGTGGAGCAGCAGCTTGTCATTGGTTTTGCCGGCGTACAGCTTGTGGGCTTGTATGCCTTTTTGCTTGAGAAAAGAGTACACCAGCTGCACCATGTCCAGCCGGAACAGGCCGAGCACCGAAGTGTCCAGCGACTTGTAGCTTAGCATGGAGCGCAGATAGCAGATCGCCTCCTCCAGGAAAACAGCCAGCTTGTTCTGGTTCAGCAGCTCTTCAAGCTGGGCCAGATCCGGCGGAGTATAGGAGGACTCCGGCTGGCACAGATCGTTCTCTACAAGGTATGTCTGGTTGCGGCATCTCGTCAGCTCCCCGTCTAAGCTCTGCAGCTGCTTCAGGCTGCTGCCGACCTGCTGCAGCTCCCCCGTCAGGCCGATCGTGCAGCAGGCATCGCATTTCAGATAAGGCACCGCCTTTTGGATAAAGGAAGCTCCGGTTGTCTGCAGCAAGGCATTGTCCAGCGGCGGCTCGTTCCATTTGAGAATGGCGATCCAGTTGTACTCTTTTACCTCCAGAATGCTTTGAACCGTGTAGCCGGGATGCTGCAGCAGCTCATACAGCACGTTCAGCAGCGCGAAGTCGAACAGATCCTTCTCTTCCTTGCCCATGCTGCCGTTATGGGGGAAGACGTTGAACAAGACAGGCTGAATGAGATCGCCCATCTGATAGGACAGATTCTGCTCCCCGATGGCGCGGGTGATTTCCGCCTGCTTCACTGGTGAGGTGGTGCTGCTGCTGACCAGCTTCCGCCAGAAATGCTCGAGGTTTTTGGACTGGTTTTTCTCCCAGAAGTAACCCCCGATAATCGCCTCCTCATTGCTTTGCTGCTCCTTGGCGCGGGCAACGGCTTTCTGGATGATCAGCATCAGCTTGTCGAACTCAATCGGCTTGAGGAAATATTCAAAGCTCTGCAGCTCGATCGCCTTCTGGGCATAGTTGAAATCGGCATAATTGGTCAGAAGAATTGCCTGTATGCTGAGATTCTGCTCCCTGATCCAGGCCAGCAGCTCCAGGCCGCTGCCCTGCGGCATTTCAATGTCGGAGATCAGAATTTGCACAGGATGCTTTTCCAGAATCTCGCGTGCCTGGGCCACATTGTTTGCGGTATATACGGTTTCGATGCCCAGCTGGGTCCAGCCGATTTTTTTCTGCAGGGCGGCAATTACGTAATAATCGTCATCTACCAGCAAAATATTCATAGATCTAACTTCCTTTCTGCTGCAGGCTCCGGAAGATCGGGCAGGTGTAACGTGATGCATGCGCCGCTGCCGGGGATATTGGTGAAAGTAACATCGGCCAGATTGTAATAGAGATACTCCAGCCGTTTCAGTGTGTTCATAATGCCGATATGCGTACCCTTGGTCTGATCCAGCGGCAGTCCGCCCTGCAGCTTCTCCAGCACCTCCGGCGGAAATCCCGGCCCGTTGTCCGACAGCTCAATCCGCGTACCGGCAATTCCTTCCTCCAGCTGGCTGCGCTGCACAGTGAGCGTGATTTGCATTTCATTTTCCCGGGAGATGGCGTATTTCACTGAATTCTCAATGAAAGTCTGCAGGACAAGCGGCGGAATCTTTACAGTCCTGGCCTCCTCCGGCAGCTCCACCTGATAGCTGAAGGCATCCCGGTAGCGCTGCTTCTGTATCTCCAGATACATCTGCACATGCTCGATCTCGCTCGCCAGCGGCACGAAGTTCTCCCCGTTCTGGAACAGGTAACGGAAATACTTCGAGGTGGTCATCGCCATATCCTCAATTTCCTGATACATTTGAATTTGAGCCATGCTGTAAATGCTGGTCAGGCAGTTCAGGAAAAAATGCGGTTTGATCTGCTGCTTCATATAATCCAGCTGAATCTGCTGCTTCTCCAGCTCCTGCTCGTACATGGCGATTTTGAACGTTTTGATCTGCTGGACGAGATCCTTGAACTGGGAGTTGGCCTGCTCGAGCTCGATGATTTTGCTGCCCTTGTAGTCTGCCGGCTGGCTTTCTTCATTAATTCGGGCCAGATTCTCAGAGAAGCTCTGGATCGGTCCAAGCACCCTCCGGTTGAAAAAGATCATAATGATCGACAGCGACGAGATCACCATGAAGAACAGCAGAACGATCAGGAGCTGGGCGATCATGATTTTTTCAAAAGCCCCGAACTTGATCACCATGTTCGCACTGAACGTTGTATTCAGAAACTCGCTGCTGATCGTGGTGCGCGGCTGCTGGAGCAGGGAGAAGCGGCCCTCACCCCGAACCGCCCTGCCGCTGTTGGATACGGGACTGGAGAGCACGGTGCCCTGGTCATCCACGAGCGAAGCATAGCCGCTCTCCCCCAGATTAATCTCGCGCAGCGGGCGGATCAGGTTGTCGGCAGAGATCAGTCCGATCAGATAGCGGTTGTAGTACGGGACGATGTTAATGACGTAGTATTTGCCGTTTACAAGAATAGGCGTCCATTTGGAATAGAATTTTTCGTACACCTCCTTGTCATCAATAATAGAGATGATCTGCCGCTTCAGCTCCAGATAGTCCGGATAGTTCACGCTGATCGGCGCACAGTTCAGGAAGTAGGACTGATTTTTTAAATAGTAGAAAAAATGATATTCCTGTCCGTAGTTCTTCTGCAGCTCGGTAAATTTTTTGTGCAGATTCTCGTTGGACTTGAGGAATTCAATGCTGTTGATGCGGTAGGCGTTCATCGTGTTCAGCGTCTCGTCATTGGCCAGTGTCCAGCCCATATAGTGGTTCATGTAGCCAAAATCATGATTGATCCGGTTAATGTACAGGGCCGCCGTATCCTTGAGATAGCGGGTCGACTGCTGCCTGACGATAATAATGGATGTAAAGCTGATGATGAGATCCGCGATGAGGACAATGACGGCAATCAGGATCATAACCCTTACATAGTGGCGGATGGGAAGCGGCTTGGGTGCTGCTGTTTTTTTGGTCATGGCTGGGTACGTACCGGTCCCTTTCTGCGCGATTTCAACAATGAATGCGTTTTATTTAGGTAACATCAACATTATAAAACCTTTGCCCGAAAAAAACATAAGTACAGAGAGACGTTTTGCCGCAAAGTCCGGAAAGCGCTATCAAAGGTCTGGAAAGTGTTATGAAAAAGGGGCCAGGCGGGAAGATCCGTGTACGGAAAACAGGCAGATGTGCGCCAGAGGTCCGAATAACGGCCGCAAAGCGTCCGGAATGCAAAGCGGCGAGCCGTTATGATTAGACATGTAAAGCGAAAGCACATATAAGAAACGGGGGAGTAATACATGGTTAAACGGAGTAAGAACAGGACAGCCAAAAAGCTGACAACCGGCCTGCTGGCAGCCGTAATGGTTGCCGGACTCGCGGGCTGCGGCGGCGGTAACGGGGAGAACAATGCTGTTAACAGTGATACAAGCAGCTTCAATAAGGAAGGGTTGCCGATTGTAAGTGAGCCGGTAACACTGAAGGTGCTGACTGTGCGCTGGGGCAGCATGGGCGACACGTTCACGCAAAACCAGTGGCTGAAGGATCTGGAAACGAATACGAATGTAAAAATCGACTGGCAGGTCATGTCCTCCAACGACTGGGGCGAGCAAAAATCGATCATGCTGGCCAGCGGCACGCTGCCGGATGTGGTGATCGGGGATCAGACCTTCTCTGATTCCGATATCGTGAACAACCTGAGCTATTTCCGTCCGCTGGATGACTATATCGACCAGTATATGCCTAACCTCAAGGCTGCTATGGAAGAGACGCCGGATATGAAAAAGATCAGCACATTCCCGGACGGTAAAATCTACTCGTTGCCGGCCAGACTGCCATCGCGTCCAAAAAGCTCACGCCAGCCGGTTATCAACAAAACATGGCTCGACAAGCTCGGCCTGAAGGTTCCTGAGACCATCGACGAGCTGTACAACGTAATGAAGGCGTTCAAGGAGCAGGACCCGAACGGCAACGGCAAGGCGGATGAGATTCCGTATATTGAAGTGAGCAATGACCTGATCAGTCCGTTCGGCATCGCCGACCTCAACAACAACAACATGCTGGTGAAGGACGGTAAAGCGGTATACTATCCGACCTCGGAGGAATATAAGGAAGGCCTGAAATGGGAAAATAAGCTGTACACCGAAGGCCTGCTCGACAAAGAGCTGTTTACCCAGGACGACACGATGAGATCCGCCAAGTTCCAGAACCCTGATGCTCCGGTAGTGGGCTTCTCCTACCAGTGGACACCGGATGCGGTATTCGGCAAATGGGGCGAGCAGTACGTAACGATTCCGCCAATCGCCGGACCGGACGGCAAGCGCTACACGATCGGCAATCCGAACGGGATGAACCTGGCCCGCAACGAGTTCCTGATCACCTCCTCCTGCAAAACGCCGGAAATCGCCGCACGCTGGGCGGACCAGTTCTACACCGATGAAGCGAGCATCCAGAACTTCTGGGGCGCAATCGGTACGGTTATCCAGAAGAACGATGACGGCACCTATACGCTGATGGACCCTCCTGCCGGAACCAGCGCCGATGCCTGGTACTGGGAGCAGTCGCTGCGTGACTTCGGTCCGAAATATGTCAGCCCGGATTTTGAGAAAAAGATCGTGCTGAGCACAGAATCCGGTGACGGCCTGAAGCTGCAGCTTGATAAGCTGGGCAGCGAGTATGTGACTGAGCCGTTCCCTAACGTAATGTACACCGCCGAGGAGTTCGAGGAGCTGCCGACGCTTACCACCGACATTGATTCCTATGTGAACACGATGCGCGCCCAATTCATCAGCAAGGGCAATATTGATGAGGGCTGGGATGCCTATGTGAAGCAGCTGAACGACATGGGGCTCGACAAGCTGCTCAAGATCCGTACCGAAGCCTACAGCCGTTATACCAGTGTAAAATAATCCGCTTGTCATCCGCCCCGCGCAATCCGTTGCGCGGGGCGGGATTGTCTGTGGGAGTTGGCCGGTCGGCAACCCTCATCAGAGCAGGCTAGCAGATTGAAAACAGGGAAGAGTGACACAGCAGGAGTGCTATTAAAGGCATGAAAGTGGAGAGAGTGGTGTTGGAGAGGAGGCTGATTGCAGTGTCTATGACCGTTACGATGAAAAAGGTGGCCCGCCGGTCGGGCGTCTCCGTGTCCACCGTCTCCAGGGTATTGTCAGGTCATGCCAACGTACGCGAGGAGACCTCCCGTAAAGTCCGGCAGACGATGGAGGAGCTGGGCTATACGCCGAATATTATCGCGCAAAATCTGGTGTCGCGGACTACCCATTGCATCTGTGTCCTGCTGCCGGACATGGCAGAGATATGGCCGGCCAACCTCTACTTTATGGAGGTGATCCGGGGGATTGTGCTCGGTGCCGGCAAGCTGGGCTACGACATCCAGCTCGCCTCCGGCGATGGGGAACAGGGGGAGCTGGAGTCCGTCTCCCGGCTGCTGAAGGGCGGCCGGGCCGATGGGGCCATCCTGCTCTCCGCCCGCCGGAGCAGCTCGGTTGTGGGCTTCCTGCGGCAGGAGGGCTATCCGTTCGTGCTGGTGGAGGATGGGCCGGCGGCGGGCAGCGGAGGTGAGATGGCGGCGGATCAGTATGAAACGGATGACGGGAGCGCCAGTCAGACGAAGGTGGGCCGGGAAAGCGCAGGTGGTGAGAGTAACAGCCTGGCTGGGGATGGCGGGAGTGTGAGTAATGATCTGGTGATATCTGGAGAATACGAGGCAGATGGCGGGAGAACGAGTCTGGTGGAGGTTGGCTGGGAAGAAGTAGATAGTGGGAGTAGTAGTCTAGTGATAACTGCTGAGCATAAGGCAGATGGCGGAAGTACGGGACCGGCGGAGGTTGGCCGGGAAGAAGTGGATAGTGGGAATAGTAGTCTGGTGATAACAGGTGAGCATAAGGCAGATAACGGGGGTACGGGACTGGCGGAGGTTGGCCGGGAGCGTACTAGTGAGGGTGCCAGTGCAATGCCGGCAGCGGTAGTACCTTTTCCCGGTATGCCGGACGAGAGTGTTGCGCAGATGGGGGCGATGGCTTCGGAGCTGCTGATCGGGAGCATCCAGCGGCGGATTCAGCAGCCTGCCCCGGGAGGGGACGCAGGCTGTGTGGCCCAGTTTGTTCTACGCCGGCCGGTTCTGAGCGGATAGTTACTCTGAAAGGAGGGGGCGGTGGATTTTAGTTGGATTTTCGACACTTAAATGTATCGATGTTCACTTTTGAAAGCAACTAAGTGGAAATATGCTACTTGTTTCGGTGATTTATCCCGCGGGTAGGCGAATTCGGCATATTTAAGTGCCATTTTTCCAACTAGATTACTAATATCGTTGTTTGATGAAGAATTAGGTGACGAAAATCCACTTAGTTCAATTTACCCGGCCAAAGATTGGTTACTCAACACACGGTTACGCAACAACCTCCCATATAGCATCAAGCTCTCACATTGCACCTAACTCCCACATAGCACCACGATGTCTAACAAGTTAACTAAGCCGCTCAACTCAACAGCCAGCCTTAAATACAATTTATCTATAGGAGTAGGAGTGTAACAGAAATGGCAAAGCATACTTCAAAATCGCTGCGCAGCAGTGTTGTGTACTCGGTGTACGTCCGCAATCACAGTGAGGAAGGGACCTTCCGCGCGGTGGAGCGCGATCTCGGGCGCATCCGCAGCCTTGGCGTAGACATTATCTGGCTGCTGCCGGTCCATCCAATCGGTACGGCCGAGCGCAAAGGCGGCTTAGGCAGCCCGTACGCCAACCAGGACTACCGGGAGATCAACCCGGAGCTGGGTACGCTGGAGGATTTCATGTCACTGGTCGGCGCGATCCATGAGCACGGGATGAAATGCATCATCGACGTGGTGTACAACCATACCTCGCCGGATTCGGTGCTGGTGAAGGAGCATCCCGAATTTTTCTATAGAACGCCGGAAGGGAAGCTCGGCAATAAAGCCGGAGATTGGGCGGATATTGTGGACCTCGACTATAACTGCCCGAAGCTGTGGGACTACCAGATTGAGACGCTGAAGAGGTGGGCAGGCATCGTCGACGGCTTCCGCTGCGATGTTGCCCCGCTGCTGCCGCTGGCGTTCTGGGAGCGGGCCGTGAACGAAGTCCGCGAGGTCAATCCCGGCTGCCTGTGGCTCGCTGAATCCATCGAGCCGGATTTCATTATGCTCCTGCGTTCGCTCGGCCTGACCGGGCTCAGCGATGCGGAAACGCTGCAGGCATTTGATGCCTGCTATGACTACGATGTCTATCCGTATTACAGCGGTTATCTGGCCGGAGAGATTACGCTTGCGAGCTACGTAGAGAACATGAACGCCCAGGAGTACCTGTATACGGATAACTACGTTAAGCTGCGGTTTCTGGAAAATCACGACCGGCCTCGGGCTAAAGCGCTCATTCCGGATGAGCAGAGCCTGATCAACTGGACGGCCTTCCTGTATTTCCAGAAAGGCATGACGCTGATCTACGGCGGTCAGGAAACAGCAAACACCGTTTGCCCCGACCTGTTCGACAAGGATACGGTCCGCTGGGATACCGGAACGGACCTGTCCTGGCTGTTCGCTGCGCTTTATTCTATTAAACAGAAGGAGATCATGTCAGAGGGCATCTGCCATTTGCATGCAGTAGAGGAAGAGGACATCGTAACAGGAACATACACTTGGGGCAGCCGGAAGCTGGCCGGCGTATTCAGCCTGAAGGGCAGGGAAGCCGAAGCAGACACCGGCCTGCCGGATGGAAGCTACCAGAGCCTGATCGACGGCAGCGAGGTCACGGTCTATGGCGGCGGCAAGCTATTCTGTGCCGGCCGGCCCGTCATTATAGAGCAGGTGTAAACCCGCGAAACATAATATGTTTGGAGATACCGCCGGATAGCAGACACTGCCCGGCGGTTTTTTTTGCATCCGTCAGCAGTCCAATACTGTCCTGCTGCCCGCCAAGCCGAAAGTCCGGATAACAGCAGTGAAAGTCCGCATTGCGCATACCGGTCCGCTGCCCGGGAAACCGTGCAGCCCGGAGGCTTTTACACCCATCATAAAAGTCCGGTTAACGCACCCATTAGGTCCGGCAGCCGCCGGGACCTTAAAGATATAATTTAGGTACTTAAACAGATAAACACATTCAGGAGGGGATTTCATGAGATCCGGTCAAGCCAGTTCCGGGGGGACGCTTATGGCGGTGAAAAGAAACTGGGGGCTGTATTTGCTGCTGCTGCCCGCGGTGGTGCTGTCGCTGCTGTTCGCGTATAAACCGATGTACGGGATACTTATTGCCTTTAAGGATTACAGCCCGGCTTTGGGGATTACGGAGAGTCCGTGGGCGGGGTTCAAATATTTTGAGAAGTTTTTTAATTCCTATCAGTTCTCGAATACGATTAAAAACACGCTGATTATCAGCCTGTACAGTCTCGTAACCTTTCCGATTCCGATCATCCTGGCGCTGATGGTGAACCAGATGCGTCCGAACCGCTTCCGGCGCTTTTTCCAGACCGTCTCGTATATGCCGCACTTTATCTCCACCGTGGTCATGGTCGGGCTAATGGTCATTTTGCTGTCGCCAAGCACCGGTCTGGTCGGCAACCTGTTCAGCCTGTTCGGCAAAGAAGCGCCCGATCTGCTCGGCTCCTCGTCGCTGTTCAGCAGCGTGTACGTCTGGTCGGATGTGTGGCAGCATGTCGGCTGGGACAGCATTATTTTTATCGCGGCATTGTCTGCGGTTGATCCGAGTCTATATGAAGCTGCAACCGTGGACGGGGCGAGCCGCTGGCATAAGGTGCGTTATATCGATATTCCGATGCTGATGCCGACAGCGGTTACGCTGCTCATTCTGCGTGTCGGGGGGCTGCTTGGGGTTGGCTTTGAAAAGGTGTACCTGATGCAGAACGACCTCAACGCCACCTCCAGCGAAATTCTGTCCACCTATGTATACAAAATCGGTCTGCTCAGCAGCCAATACAGCTTCTCGTCGGCCGTCAATCTGTTTAACACCGTCATTAACTTTATTTTGCTGATCATCGTCAACCAGATTTCCAAAAAAATCAGCGAAAACAGCCTGTGGTAAAAGGAGGAGATCATAATGGGAGTGCTTACACCAGTAGTTAAAGAGTCCAAGGGGAAAATAAAAAACAACCGCTCCTCCGATAGCGTGATGGAAGTTGTGCTGTACGTGATTGCGGTATTGTTTCTGATTATTCTGATTTATCCGCTGTATTTTATCGTTATCGCTTCGTTCAGTGATCCTTCGGCGGTGGCCGGCGGCCAGGTCTGGCTGTTCCCGAAAGGGTTCACGCTCGACGGTTACAAGGAGCTGCTGCGCCACAGTAATATCTGGATCGGCTACCGCAATACCATCCTGTATACGATCGTCGGCACGCTTATCGGTCTTGTTGTTAATATCTCGGCAGCTTATGCGCTTTCGCGTAAAGATCTGAAGGGGCGTAAATTTCTGTCACTGTTCTTTATTTTTACGATGTTTTTTAACGGCGGACTGATTCCGACGTTTCTGACGGTCCGTGATTTTCATATGTATGACACGTTTCTGGTCATGGTGCTGCCGTTCTCGGTCGGCGTGTATAACATCATTGTTGCCCGCACGTTCTTCCAGACCAGTATTCCGGGCGACCTGTGGGAGGCGGCGCAGATTGACGGGTGCGGGAATCTCCGGTTTTTTACGGGAATTGTGCTGCCGCTGTCCAAAGCAATTATTGCGGTGCTGGGCTTGTGGATTGCCGTCGGCCACTGGAATTCCTATTTCAACGCCCTGATCTATCTCAAAAATCCCAACCTGCATCCGCTGCAGCTGATCCTCCGCAACATCCTCATCACCAACCAGATGCAGTCCGGCATCGGGTCCGGCGAGGCGGCGCAGCTGGCACTGCGGCTGGCTAATATGATGCGTTACTCTGTCATTATCGTAGCGACGGTTCCGATTATGTGCGTGTATCCGTTCATCCAAAAATACTTTAACCAGGGGGTTATGATCGGCGCGGTAAAGGAGTAGTTCTTACCGGTGCGCCGGTTATAGCCGGAAATGAGGTCATATGGTTATGGAAAATATTATGCAGCAGCAGCGGCCGCTGCCTGAGCATCTGAAGCTGGCGGTGCGGCCTGCCGCCCGTCCTGAAGCGGTTATTGAAGGAGAGGGCTACCGGATCACTGTTCTGACTCCGCAGCTGCTCCGCCTGGAGTATCATCCTGCCGGAAGGTTCGAGGACCGGGCGACCCAGACTGTGCTTAACCGGGATTTTCCGGTGCCGGAGTTCCAGCTGGTGGATCACGGGAACAAGCTGGAGATTATAACGGATAGGCTGCATTTGAGCTATGACAAGCAGCCGTTCTCCCGCTACGGGCTTAATGTGAGTGTGCGCAACGGGTCAGGCCACCTGATGGGAGTCTGGCATTACGGCGACACGCCGCAGGATCTTGGCGGTACGGCCCGGACGCTGGATAATGCGGACGGAACGATCCCGCTGGAGCCGGGGCTGATGTCCCGCGGCGGCTATACAGTGATGGACGACAGCCGCTCGCTGCTGCTGGAGGCGGACGGGCAGGTAACGCCGCGTGAGGACGGCGGGCTGGATTTGTATTTTTTCGGGTACGGGCATGACTATCTGGAATGCCTGAAGGATTTTTACCGGCTCAGCGGCCCGGCGCCGCTCCTGCCGCGCTATGCGCTCGGCAACTGGTGGAGCCGCTATTATCCTTACAGCGCAGATGAGTATCTGGCGCTGATGGAACGGTTCGGGCAGGAGCAGATCCCGTTCTCTGTTGCAGTGATTGACATGGACTGGCATCTGGTCGATGTCGATCCCAAGTATGGCAGCGGCTGGACGGGCTATACGTGGAACCGCAAGCTGTTCCCGGACCCTGGTCAGTTCCTGGCCAAGCTGCATGAGCGGGGGCTGCATGTTACGCTGAATGTTCACCCTGCAGACGGCGTACGCGCATTCGAAGACCCTTATCTGGCAATCGCCGGAGAGCTTGGACTGGACCCGGAAAAGGGCGATGCGGTGGATTTTGATATCACCGATCCGAAATTCCTTCAGGCCTATTTCAAATATCTGCATCATCCGCTGGAAGAGGAGGGCGTGGACTTCTGGTGGATTGACTGGCAGCAGGGCGGGGTGACCCGGGTGCCGGGACTCGATCCGCTGTGGATGCTGAACCACTATCACTATCTGGACAGCGGGCGGCGAGGGAACAGACCGCTGACGTTCTCGCGTTATGCGGGGCTGGGCAGCCACCGTTATCCCGTCGGCTTCTCCGGCGATACGATCGTCACGTGGGAGTCGCTCGCGTTCCAGCCGTACTTTACGGCGAGCGCGGCAAATGCGGGCTACGGCTGGTGGAGCCACGACATCGGCGGCCATATGCAGGGCTATCTTGACGATGAGCTGGTGACGCGCTGGGTGCAGTTCGGCGTGTTCGCGCCGGTGCTGCGGCTGCACAGCTCGGCCAGCCCGTTCAACAGCAAGGAGCCCTGGCGGTTCAATCCGGTTGCGGAAGCCGCGATGAAGGAGGCGCTGCGCCTGCGGCACCGGCTGATTCCTTACCTGTATACGATGAACCGCTACGCGAGCGTGGACGGGCTGCCGCTGGTCCGGCCGCTGTACTATCATCATCCGGAGCAGCCGGAGGCTTACGGTGTGCCGAACCAGTATTACTTCGGCACGGAGCTGATGGCTTGCCCGATCACTTCACCGGTGGACCGCCGGACCGGTATGGCGGAGTTCACGGCGTGGCTGCCGGAGGGCCGCTGGTATGACTTTTTCTGCGGCCGGAGGGTTGACGGCGGCCGCAGCCTTACGTTGTACCGTAATCTGGAGACCATTCCGGTGCTGGCGAAGGCCGGGGCGATTGTTCCGCTGGCTGATCTCAGCGGATACACCTCGTCCACGGCGAACCCGCGGGAGCTGGAGGTTAAGGTGTTCGCTGGAGCAGACGGCAGCTTCCGCCTTTGGGAGGATGCGGAGGAAGCGGTGAGGGACCGGGCTGATGAAGAGCGCGATGAGTCTGCTATGGATGGGATGAAGCACAATGCGGCTGCATTGCAGGACCGGGAGGAGAACTGGTGTGTTACGGAGATGAACCTGAGCTGGACGGAGTCTGCCAGCTTTACGATTCATCCGGCCAGCGGCAACCTGGCTGCCCTGCCTCCGCTGCGCAGCTGGAAGCTCTGCTTTACCGGCGTAGCCGAAACGCAGGTGAAGGTGCTGGCCGGCGGTGCGGAGACGGCAGCGGATACAGCGTATGACCATTCCACACATACGCTTACAGTGTTGATCCCGCAGACCGCGGTGTCTACCGCGATTACGGTTGAACTCGCCGGCGCGCGCCTTGCCGCTAACCGGACTGAAGAGGACGTATTCGCCCTGCTGAACCGGGCGCAGATAGAATTCCAGCTGAAGGAGCAGATCTACGGGCTGGTGCGGTCTTCTGCTACGCCAGCGGCGGCGTTAGCTTCCCTGACTGCGCTTAAGCTGGAGCAGCCGCTGTTCGGCGCGCTGTGTGAGATTTTGACGGCCAGCTTGGGGTAAGAGCGGAGCGGGGGCGAAGGTAGAGTCGCCATCGGCGCTGAGCTTTGTACGCTGCATTAGGTTTGTGGTGCACGAATGAATATTTACCTCAACGGCCGGGCTGAGTTGTTCCTGCTGTACTCCGGCAGCTAAATTAACTCGTCTCTCTAACGAACGCCTCTGCGCATACGTTGTGTGTGAAGCAGCATTTCACTCAATGGGCAGTGTACCATTCTATAGAAATTAAAATAGCTGCACAATCTGCAGTTATATCCGAGGAAAAGGTGACCCTCAGCGATATAACTGTATTTTGTGCAGCTATTTCCGCCCAAAACGGCGAAAACAGGCTTTTCCCGGCAGATTAGTTGCACGGAATACAGTTAAAATGAACTTTCGAAGAAAAACAGACGTTTTAGTTGCACAAAATGCAGTTAAGGCGAAGCATCGGAGGAGGGGGGAGTTTCCTTTATGCTATGTCGTGCAGCTACTAATGATCGTGTCCGGAAATCTGCAGACAACAGCGGCCGGAAGTCTGCGCATTCACTGAAACAAGGCAAATCCTAAACCATAAAATCACTAGTTCAAGCTATATAAACTAAAAAAGCAGCTTGCTTTCCATCCCTATAAAAGCTATTATGGACTTATAAAGTCTGTGATTGAAGTTGAGGTGGAACATGAAGTACTCCAAAGCGACGAATTATGCGCTGCATACGATGCTTTTTCTGGTGGCTGCTTCTCCTGATAAGCCTGTGGGCGTGCAGCAGCTGGCTGAACGGCAGCATGTATCGCCGACGTATCTGTCGAAGATTCTGACCAAGCTGGTGAAGGCGGGGCTGATCCAGTCTGTATCCGGTGCGAACGGCGGGTATCAGCTTAAGCAGAAGAAGGATGATATTTCTTTTCTAGATGTGATCCATGCGATTGAGGGGACGGCGTCGCTGTTTGACTGTACGCTGAACCATTCCAGTGAATGCCTGATCCAGCAGGTGATGGTGGAGGCAGAGAACCGGATGGAAGACTATCTGCAGAACAAGAAGCTCTCTGAGCTTGCTGCAAAAGTAACGGTGGATTTATAAGCGCCGTTATTTTTATAGCTTGATTATAGATATAAGAAGTCTTTTAAGTCTTTTGTATAACCGGCACTGTGTTATAGGTATTATCAGCAGTTTACTAAACGAAAAGGGATGATAAGGCATGATTAATCATTTATTTGACGCACAGGTATGGGAGCAGGCATGGAAGGAAGACCCGAAATCCTACATCAATTTGACAAGAAAGGCTGGCGTGGACCCTACCCGTTCATTCGATTCCAAAGCGCATACGTTTAACGAAGAGGTATTCAGCGAAGGCGGAAGACAGAGGGCAGAGCGGATTATCGGCTGGATGGAGGGTCAGGGCGTTGATTTTAACGGATTGACAGTGCTGGATATCGGCGCGGCTTCGGGCGGATTCAGTGTGCCGTTTGCCGAGCGCGGGGCGAAGGTGACCGCCGTTGAGCCGAATGCGCTGCTGGCCGATTTGTTTGAAGCGAACAAAGCCCGGGTCAGTGAGGGAAAAGCGGAAATCGCTCTGGTACGCGAAGCCTTTGAGGATATTGATCTGGCGGCTAAGGGATGGGAGCAGGCGTTTGATCTTGTTTTTGTCTCGATGTGTCCGGCTGTGTCCGACTGGGCGGGCGCGGAGCGTGTGATCAGCTGTGCCAGACAATACTGCTATATCAGTACTTCAGCCGGCTCCAGGCGGCATAGTCTGCTGAATGAGGTGCTGCCGCTGTTTACAGGAGAGGCTGCGCCGCTTGCCGAAGCCTCCGAGATGGCCTATCTGCTAAACCTGCTCTATCTAAAGGACTACGCCTTTGAGTCGATTGTGACCAAGGAAATGAAGAGCGCGGAATATACTGTTGAAGCGGCCATTGACGAGGTGCTTCAGCTGCTGAAACATCACCGCCTGACAGACAGTGACGCTACCGGGAAAATCGTTTCTGACTATATGAACGCTACGTATCCCGAAGGAACAGTTACTGTACAGCAGGGCGGACGCTTCGGCAAGGTGCTGATCCGGCTGCGGGATGAGAATATGTACAGCAGAACTAAATAAGCTGCATGTAAAAGAGCTTTGCCGTATGATTCCGGCAAAGCTCTTTTTGATTCCCGGCAATACGGAGTGCTGCAGTTGACCGGCCTTCAGCCGCATTTAGCCGCCCGCACCCCAAGCCTCCAGCAGCGGCCCAGCTGTACCGTACACCGGATCACTACCCGGCAGCGGAACCTCCGCGATCTCTTGCAGTGCAGCCGCCAGGTCGTCAGGCTCGGCCAGCCGGGTGTTGTAGTCCGCCCCGCCGGGATAAGCGCCGGCGACTAGGAAGCCGCCGGAGCTGTGCAGCAGCTTGTGCGCCGTTCCGGCCGGCAGCACGAGCACATCTCCGGCCGACACCGCAAGCGTCCGGCCGGCATCGCCGCCAAGCTGCAGGCTGGCGGTCCCGGACATCACGCCAAGCACCTCGTGCGCGTTGCTGTGATAGTGGTGATAGCTGAACACGCCGTTCTGCCAGCTGTTCAGCCAGCCGTTGTCATTGAAGATCTGCTCGGTGCGTTCCGGATGGTCCCGCAGAGCACCTGTATACACAATGACCGGCAGTGCCGGGTTGTTCGGCAGCAGGCCGTCCTGCGGGAGAGTGAAGGTTTCGATGGCTCCCCCGGCTCCGGCTACCGGCTGTTCAAACGGCTTCATTAAGCAATCGCCTCCTAAGTCTAAGTCTACAAGCTTATTCCTTATTGGATTTGCTGTCTGCGGTATTGATAAGGGGTAATTCCGTACTGTTCCTTGAACAGCTTGATGAAATACTGCGGCTTCTTGTAGCCGACCAGCTGGGAGATATCAATCACATGCAGATTGGATTCCCGCAGCAGCTGCGATGCCTTCTCCAGCCGCTTGGCGGCAATGAAGCCCGACAGGTTCTCGCCGGTCTCCTGCTTATATACCTTTGACAGATAAACCGGATGGAGATGTACAATTTTACCCAGATCATCCAGGCTCAAACCATCACCGATATGTCCGGTAATATAAGCCTGAATAGTACGGACAATATGGCTGTTTGTTAATTTGGGGCTGCGCTCCAGCCGGGTGACACAGAGCAGCACGGACTCGAGTGCATCATCGGGCTCAGCCAGCTCTTTGAAGATCCAGCCGGCCACCTCAGACTGCTGCAGCCGGCCGGACGTGAAGTACAGCAGCTGGATGAAATCAAGCAGATAGAGAATCTGCTGCTTTCTGGTTTGCAGCTTGGCGTAGCTTCGGAGGATGTTTTTCCGGGCGGCTTCCCAGTCCACATTCTCCCGTTTCGGATGGGCAGTGCAGTTCTGCAGCAGCGTACAATCCCCGGCATCCGGCTCCTCCCGGTAATAAAACCGGCAGAAGATATGCCGGACAGTATTCTTGTCCGCAAATTCAAAGCTCTCAGAGAAGGAGATATTCTCTATTTCAGCAGCAAGCGGGCCGGCACCGGATACCCGGAGCAGGCCGGTAACGGACGGGCCGGCTGTCCAGATGAATCCTTCTGAAGCACAGTCGTGATTCCTTAACGTGACTTCTTCTGACCCCTTCGCGTCTGTAAGCTGAAAGAAGCAGTAGCGTTCCTTCAGCTGCTGCACAGCATCACAGGCAGCAAATTCATTGTCGCCCTTTGCGGGAGCAGCACCGCCGATAACAGACAGCAGAAAGCCCAGACCGTCAAATTCCGCCTGCACCGGCTGCTGTTTCCGCTGCTGCTCGTCAATATTTTTAAGCACCTGCTGCATGGCTTTTTCCATATCCTCTTTATCTACAGGCTTAAGCAGATAATCCAAGGCGCCCAGCCGGATCGCCTTTTGGGCGTAATCAAACTGTGAATAACCGGAGAGGAAGACCACCTTGGTCTTCAGCAGCTGCCCGCTGATGTGCTCCAGCAGATCAAGACCGGATACCTCAGGCATCCGGATATCGGTAATCAGAATATCAACGTCATTTTGGCTAAGCAAATGTCTGGCTTCCAGCGAATTGGTGGAGGTTACAACCTGCTGTACGCCGAATTTTTTCCAGTCCAGCAGATGCTTCAGATATTCAACGATATAATGCCCGTCATCCACAATCAGTAATTTCATAATCTCCTCCTTCATCCAGTGAGAAATCGATGTAGGCCATAACGGACAGTCCGCCCCAGTCATTGGTGAAGAACCGCAGGCCGCTTAATTCGCCATAGGCATTTTTGAGCCGCTGATGAATATTCCACAGGCCAATGCCCCGGGAGCCCTCGGGAGGAGCCTCACTACCCACACGGGCCGCCAGCAGCTCAAGCTGATCCGGCGTAAGTCCTTTCCCGTCATCCGCAACAATGATCAGTGCCCCTTCATCGAGTGCTTTTACCTCGATTGCGACACGGTGGGCGCCCTGCAGCTCCTCAATGCCGTGCTGGATTGCATTTTCCACAATCGGCTGGATAATCAGCGGCATAATGCGGTGCTCCCCGAGCTCGGGCGGCAGGCTAATCTCATAATGCAGCTCTTTACAGAGAGACATAATTGACAGGAAATGGCCGGCAAGCTGCAGCTCGGAGGCCAGCGTGGCATCATGGCGGTCAAGCTTGGTCAGGTAGCGGTAATATTCCGCCAGGTGCTTGCTCATCTGCATGACGGCTTCCGGTGAGGATTTTGCCATCGACATGATAAAGAACAGGCTGTTATACAGAAAATGCGGATTGATCTGGGCCTGCAGCTGCTTTACCTCGGCATCCCTGCGCAGCTCGGTTTCGATTTTGAGTGAGGCGAACAGGTTCTGGGTTCTGAGTACCATATGGTTGAAGCTTTTGAACAAGGTATAAAATTCGTTGACCGGGTTCTCGCTGATCCGCGTGCTGTAGTTACCCTGCTCCACCTGGTGGAATTTTTTGCCGAGCAGATGCACATTCCGGTAGAAATTACGGTAGAACATCAGAATGACGGTCAGGCCGATGATCAGGATGACGATAATACTGGCTGCGAACACCTGCTGGTTGCGGTTCAGCGGATTCAGGAAATCACTCATCCGTGTATACGTCACCAGGTAAGTATCAATAGGCTCTATGTATTTGGACAGCACATAATAGTCGTCCTCGCCGGTATGATAATCGAATTTCAGAATTTGCTGCGGATCGGGGGTAACGGTCGCCCGCGCTTTTTCCTCGATCCGGCTGTCTACCGGCTTACTGCTAATGACGAGGCTGTCATTCACCAGGAAAAAAGCGTTGGAGCTGTCGCCGTTAACCGCTTTGCCCAGCAGTCCGGTCAGATACTCCTTCTTAAGCTTCACGCCGACGATGTACTCTATATTTGCCGGATTTTTGGGCTGGTGGATGTAAGGGTAGACCGAAAAGTAGTACAGGCTATTATTATAAGTCTGCCAGCCGCGCTCCGTTACCTGTTCAAAAGGGAGCTTCGCCAGCGAATCATGTCCGGTTTGAATGAAGGTGCCGTCCTGCTTCCAGTAAATCCCGATCGACTCTACCGCAAGGCTGGAGAAGAGCTGATCCGCTAACCGGCCGGAAATTTCATTTTTGTTCATCTGGGCGTCATAGTTGCTTAATTCCAGCTTGCGGTTCTGATAGAACCGAACATCGTTGTCGGCGGTATATTGGATTCCGTACATACTTGCCTCGGAGATCGCCCCGTCTATGATTTCCTCCGCATAAGCCAGCTGGTTCTTGGAGGCGTTGACCAGACTCTCCTGAAGCGTTCGTGAGCTAAGGGTATTCATGATATAGAACAGCCCCAGTGTAAGCAGCAGGAAAAAAATGAAGAAGTAGATGAACCGTTTCATATTCACCTTTTTTATCATATTGTGTCCTCATTCCCTGTAACACATTTTTGTCTAATTGCTGTGTATCCGTCAGAATCTATCATAATTCATTAAATTCAAAAGAAAAAGACAATCAGCCTATAAAGTGAAAGCGCTTAGCAAACAGGTTGAGGGATTGGTTATGATCTTCAGATCGGGACATTTTAGATTGAAAGCGCTTTTGCTAACATTAGATCTGCAACGACTACTTGGCATTCTTAAAGGGGGTAACACCAATAGCTCACGTTATAAAAAACAGGGTGCAGCCGCTCAAGACTGACATCCGGAAAAAAGGAAAAGATCCCTGGAGCAAGGAACTGAAAAAAAGCTGGCCGTTGTATGTACTCTGTATCCCGGCACTTGTGTGTGTCCTCATTTTTGCCTACGGGCCGATGGTCGGACTGGTGATGGCTTTTCAGGATTATAAGCCCTGGCTGGGTATTTCCGGCTCTGCCTGGATCGGCTGGGACAACTTCGCGAGAATCTTTCAGTACAAGGAAGCCACTCAGGCTATTACGAACACGCTGATTATCGCGGTAATCAAAATCGTTGTCGGGATTGTCGTGCCGATCATCATGGCTATCCTGTTAAGCGAAATCCGCAATATGGGCATCAAAAAAAGCATTCAGACGCTCGTGTATCTGCCGCATTTCTTGTCATGGGTAACGGTGGCCGGCATTATGATTGATCTTCTGGGACTCGACGGCGGCATTAACCATATGCTGACCCAGGTGTTCGGAATCCAGCCGGTCTATTTTCTGGGCGATCCGGTCCTGTTCAGACCAACGGTCATTATCAGTGATCTGTGGAAAAACTTCGGCTTCGGCATGATTGTCTACCTGGCCGTTATTACCGGAATCGATCCGTCTTATTATGAGGCTGCCGAGATAGACGGCGCTTCCCGCTGGCAGCAGATCAGACATGTTACGCTGCCGAGCATGCTGCCGATGATCATTGTTATTGCCACACTGAGTCTGGGCAATATTCTCGATGCAGGCTTTGACCAGATCTTTAACCTCTACAACCCGCTGGTGTACAGTACGGGGGATATTATCGATACTTACGTGTACAGGTCTTCCCTGTTGAACGGCCAATACGGGTTTGGTACAGCAGTCGGGCTGTTCAAATCAGGCATCAGTTTTGTCCTGATCGTTATTTCATATCGTATTGCCTACAAGGTGGCCAACTACAAAATATTCTAGAAGGGAGCATGGAGAGTGTATCATAAGTCCAAGGGATATAAGATTTTTTCGTTCTTCAACTATATATGTCTGATTCTGATTGCGTTATCATGCTTCCTGCCGATGCTCCATCTGCTCGCCCAGTCGCTTAGCAGCAAATCTGCGATCAACGGCAATCTGGTGTCCTTCTGGCCGGTGGACTTCAATATGGACGCCTACGCCAAAACCTTCAGGAACACCAACTTTACCGGCTCGATGCAGATTTCTGTATTCCGGACGGTACTGGGAACCTTGATCAGCATGTTTGTCATTACGACGGCCGGCTATGCCTTATCCAAGGATTTCCGCGGGCGGAATGTGCTGATGTGGATTTTTATCTTCACCATGCTGTTCTCAGGAGGCTTGATTCCGTCCTATATCCTGGTTACGAAGCTGGGCTTTAAGGACACGATCTGGTCGCTGGTGCTGCCCGGAGCTTTTGGTGCTTACAACCTGATTCTGATTATGAATTTCTTCAAAACGATTCCGAAGGCGCTGGAGGAAGCAGCGTTTATCGACGGTGCCTCATTCTTTGTTATTTTCCGCAAAATCTATCTGCCGCTCTCCCTTCCCGGACTGGCAACGGTAGGCTTGTTCATTATGGTCGGCCACTGGAACGCCTGGTTTGACGGAATTCTCTATATGTCGAGTACCGAGAACTACCCGCTGGCTTCCTTTTTGCAGACGGTTGTGGTGCAGGGCTCAGCCCAGAGCATGGCGCTCAGCCAGTCGGAAGCGGCGGCATTATCGGAGCAGAGCATCAAGGCAGCGCAGATCTTTATCAGCACCTTGCCGATTATCCTCGTCTATCCATTTTTGCAGAAGTATTTCGTAAAAGGGATTGTACTGGGTGCAGTCAAGGAATAGCAGAAGCAGATACAACCTAAATTCAACCTAAATTCAACGTAAAGGAGTCTATACATGAAAAAAACAGGTGCATTACTCTCCGTTGCTGTATTGCTTACAGGAATGCTTGCCGGGTGCGGCCCGGTCAAAAAGGAAGGAGGCTCTACGGCGGAAGCGACGCTTAAGGACGGTAAATATGATCCGCCGATCACGCTTACGATTGCGAAGCAGCAGGATGAAAATGCCGGGAAATATATCAACGGTGAAAGCCTGAATGATAATGTGCTGACCCGCTGGGGCGTGGAGAAGCTGGGTATACGGATTGAGACAACACTGCTGGGCGGCGATGCAGCGCAATATAACACGAAGCTGCGGCTTGCGCTGACCGGCTCGGAGAAGCTTCCGGATGTGCTGCCGGTCTATGATACTTCGCTGGAGAATGACCTGATCCAGTCCGGGCTGGTCAAGGATATTACCGAGGACATCAACAAATATATGCCGGAGCGGCTAAAGGAAATTTACAAGGAATATCCGACAGCCTTTAACCCGGTTATCCAGGACGGCAAGGTATACGGGATGCCGATTGCCCCCAATCTGACGGAAGGTGAAGTGATGCTGGTCCGGCAGGACTGGCTGGATAATCTGGGGCTGAAAGCGCCGACGACGATCGATGAATTCGAGCAGGTTATTGCCGCATTTACGAATGATGATCCGGACGGGAACGGCAAGCAGGATACGTACGGATTCGATTTTAGCGGAAAGGATTCCTACAACACCGGCTGGGTCAGCGACTCCGTCATGATCTTCAGCGCTTACACCGGCAAACATCTTCCGGGCCAATGGTATAACGAAGATGGCAAGCTTACGTACGGGTCGGTCGCGGACGGGACAAAGGATGCACTGGCCAAGCTGCGTGACTGGTATTCCAAGGGATATTTGAATAAGGAGCTGGCGACACAGGGGGCCTGGGATGCGCTGGCTGACTTTACCGAAGGCAAAGCAGGCATCATCATCGGACGCCCTTGGCTGTACGGCAGTGTAAAGGATGTTGAGACCAATGTGCAGGGTGCCAAAATCAGTGCCTACCCGACAATCAGCGGGGTCAGCGGCGATAAGACGTACCAGTCCGGCCAGCAGAATGACGGCGTATTTATGTTCAATAAAGATTTTAATAATATGGAAGCGTTCTTCCTCTACTACGACAAGCTGTATGATGCCGCCTTCGGCACGGGAGATTTCAAATACGGATATGCACAGGGCTATGATTATGACATCGTGAACGGGGAGGTTGTCTTTGATCCCAAGGCATTCAACACACCGCTGGATGCTGTCCAGGGAGTAGGGAAGATGGCTTTTACCAAAAATACGCCGAGTGTGGATGGACCGGGCAAATCCTTTTATGATCTGGCACAAGGCGTCAAGGCTGATACTGGAGTGCTGATGCGGTCAGCAGCCAATGATCCAACCACCAGTGCAGGGTATGTCATTTCATACGAGAACCGGGATGTGCTGCTCCCTAATGCTTTCAACGGCCCGCCGACCAAAACAATGCAGACTTCATGGGAGCAGCTGAACACAATGGAGAAGGAAACTTTTACAAAGATTATCTACAGTAAGGAACCGCTCGAAAGCTACGACACTTTTGTTAAGCAATGGTACGAGAAGGGTGGAACGCAGATCACGGAAGAAGTGAACGAATGGTATACGAATGCAGGTAAAGTGGATGTCATGACCAATATGGGGCTTAAATGAGAGTCTGGTGCTCACTGAAACGTTATGCAGAAAAGAGGTGGAGAGATGGCATCATCCTTCCAGCTGTCTGGGGAATGGTTCGACACCGGCTCTCATGCACAGCTTACGCTTAGCCCCTCCGGGGGCTTCCGGCTGCAGACGTCACCTCAGGGCGGCGGAGTAGAATTGCAGCCAGGCAAGGTAGATACTGCTAAATGGAAGGCCTGCCGTTACGTGAATGCGGAGGTGTACCATGAATGCCATGATATCCTGGTGCTGCTGTTCCGTTTCCGTGATCGGCATAACCGGGAGATTACTTATCATCTGGGCATCCTGCCGGGCGTAAGAACCGTAATCTGCCTGCCACTGGAGCATTTGAGCGGTGAAAAGCTGTTCCTGCCGCGTTATCCCGGTGTGATGCAGACGGTGCTGCGTGGTGATGCCAGGGTCGACCAGGATCAGATAACCGGCTTTTCTATTGCCACTATTCCATCGGCTGCGGAGAGAAGTGTCGATATACTGGGCTTATGCCTAAGCTCGGAGGAACCGGATTTCCAGTATGTCAATCAGCCTTATGTGGATGAGCTGGGACAGCTGAAGGGAAGAGAGTGGCCGGGTAAAACGGCAGATGCTGCAGAGTTAGTCAGCCGGCTCCGGGCTGAGCGGCAGCGGGCGGCAGAATGGGCAGAGACGGAAGGAGCAGATCACAGCGCCGGCTCCCTCAGCCGTTACGGAGGCTGGAAGAAGCTGAGATTTACAGCGACCGGTTATTTCCGCACAGCGTCCGACGGCCGGAACTGGTGGTTTGTTGATCCGGAAGGTTATGCACTGTTCAGTACCGGAATGGATTGTGTCGGCCCTTCCTCGCCAATGCGTGTAACCGGTATGGAGCATCTTCTCCCGCAACTGCCCGGGCAGGATGGGGCTTATCAAGATGCCTGGTCACAGGAGGGCCGTGAATTCAGCTTCGGGATAGCGAACCTGATCACAGCATTCGGCCCGCAGTGGAGGGACGCCTGGACAGAGCTGACCGAATACCGGCTGCGGCAGGGCGGGTTCAATACCATCGGGAACTGGTCGGACAGCAGGTTCATCGCGGCCTCGGACCTGCCGTATGTGTATCCGCTGAGCGGGTTCCCGGAGACGGCGCAGCGGATCTTCCGCGATTTTCCGGATGTGTTCAGTCCGGAATACGAGCGGAATGCACAGCAGTTTGCGGAGCAATTGCTTCCGCTGCGGGAAGAGCGGCGGATGGTCGGGTATTTCATGCGCAACGAGCCGCATTGGGCGTTCGTGGACGGTCTGAACCTGACGCAGCTGATGCTGTCTTCAGCGACCCGCTTTGCCAGCAAAGAGCAATTCATCCAGTGGCTGAATGAAAAGTACGGTACAGTGGATGAATTAAACGCAGCCTGGAACAGCTGTTATACCGGCTATGATGAGCTGTACAATCCGGATGATACGAAGCCCCTGGCTGATTCGGTAAGAGCAGCTGATTATGGACTGTTTAACCGGCTGCTGATCCGGCGGTATGTGGAGCTGCCGGCCCGTGCCTGCCGGGAGGCAGCCCCCAATCACCTGAATCTCGGTATGCGTTATGCCTGGGTAAACAGCGACGAGGTATTGGAGGGCTGCGAATGGTTTGATGTATTCTCGCTGAACTGCTACCAGTTTGCTCCCGACCGGGAGCAGATTGAACAGATCAGCGGCCGCCTCGGCAAGCCTGTTATGATCGGCGAATACCATTTCGGCGGCGCAGACAGCGGAATGCTGGCTTACGGTATCCGTGCGGTGGCTACCCAGGAGGAGCGCGGCGGAGCATACCGTTATTTTGTGGAGCAGTCTGCTGCCATCCCGCAGCTGATCGGCGTTCATTATTTCCAGTGGAACGACCAGCCGGTGCTGGGACGTTTTGACGGGGAGAATTATCAGATCGGAGCAGCTGATGTCTGCAACAGTCTGTATGAGCCTTTTATGCAGGGGGCTGAACAGGCGCACAAGCAGATGTATAAGGTGAGGACCGGCACAGCTGAACCCTATCATGAGCTTCCGGCAGAGATTCCGCGAACCGGATTTTAAGGTTTATACTACAAAAGGGCAATCCGTGGTCAGTGACCAACGGATTGCCCTTTTATTGTTGTAAGCCGGGATTTATTCCACAGCTAATTTCTTAGTATCCACAGCATCAGTCTGAGCTTCTGCATTAGCAGGCGCCTTGTTCGAGGAACGCAGCGGCAGCTCCTTCAGGAAGAAGACAAGCACGAAAGCAAGACACAAAACGATGGTTCCTGTAAGGAACACGGTGGATAAGGTCTGGCCCAGTGCATCACGGATGCTGTCAATCATCTGTGCGAAGATGGGCTGAACATCAGCAGGCAGACCGGCTTGCGTCTGCTCCAGCAGCGGCTTGTTCATCAGCGCCTGCGGGTTGGCAAAGGCAGTCATTTGCTGTGCTACGGTCGGATCAAGCTTACTGAAGTCCGGTGCTGACGAAGAGGTCAGTGCTTCTTTCAGGTGCTTGGTCAGATTGTTCGACATTACGGTACCCATAACAGCGATACCGATTGTACCGCCAAGGTTACGGAACAGCTGGGTAGATGCGGTAACTGCGCCAAGCTCGGTGTGGGACACCGCATTCTGGGTAGCCAGCGAGAAGACAGGCATCCCCAGGCCAAGACCCAGGCCGAATACGATCATACTGAGAACGGCCATCGGCACGTTGTTCATGAATACCATGATCGCCATACCGGCAACCATGATCGGTACACCGATCAGGGCGAAACGTTTGTATTTACCCTTTTTGGCAATCATCTGGCCGGTCAGGGCACTTGCTACGACCATTACAATCGACATCGGCATAGTAACGTAACCTGCATAAGTTGCCGAAATGCCAAGTACACCCTGTACAAAGAAGGACAGGTAGATCATCGCGCCCATCATACCGAAGTTCATCAGGAAGCCGATCAGGTTGGAGATCGTAACTACGCTGTTTTTGAACAGGTGAAGCGGCAGGATCGGGTTCTTGGCTTTGGTTTCAACAAAGATAAAGATGAGTGCCGATACTACAGTTACAGCCAGGAGGCCGAGAATCTGGACGGAGCCCCAATCGTATTCCGTACCCGCCCACGAAAAAGCGAGCAGCAGCGGTACAATAGTTGTTGTCATAAACAGAGAGCCGAGGTAGTCGATACTGGTCGACGTTCCGCGTTGTGCCTTTGGAAACAGGGCCAGGATCATCGCGAAAGCCACAAAACCAAGCGGCAGGAAGATCCAGAACAGCCAGTGCCAGTCAAGATGGTCAATCAGATAACCGCCAAGTGTCGGTCCAAGTACGCTGGAGAAGCCGAAGACTGCGGTCATCAGGCCCATCCATTTGCCGCGCTCACGCGGAGGGAACAAGTCACCTACAGCGGTAAACGCAGTAGACTGGATAATACCGGCGCCGATCCCCTGGATCCCGCGGTAAGTGATGAACTGGTAGACATTATCGGAGGTACCTGTTAAAAAGGCGCCGACCATAAAGAGCAAAATCCCGGCCAGCAGGAAAGGCTTGCGTCCGAACATGTCTGAGAGCTTACCGACAAGCACGGTGGCAATCGTCGAGGTGAGCAGGTAAATATTAATGGTCCAGGTATAGTAGTCCATACCGTCAAGAATGGAGATGATGCGCGGCATCGCCGTGCTGGTAATCGTCTGGTTGATCGCGGCAAACAGCATGGCTGCCATGATGGCAATCATAATGGATAGCTTGCGTTTGTCTGTTAAATTTTCCATAGTTGGTTTCTTCACCGTCACTTTTATTTTTTGTCTAATTCCTTAATTAATACTCCGAAAATTCTTCTCAAATGCTCCATGTCTTCTTCAGGCAAAATGCTGAAATAAGAATGCATAACCTCACCCAGCTGCTTTTGCGTCTTTGCAATAAGGTCTGTTCCTTCAGCGGTAAGGGTAATCTTGACTGCCCGGCGGTCTCCGGCGGCGCGCTCCTTCTGGATATATCCTTCAGTAAGCAGCTGATCCGTAATTCCGGTAACGGCGGCAGGTGTCAAATCGAGCGCAGCGGCCAGCTGTGAGACCATCATGGGACCTTCCTTGGATAAGGTTTGCAGCGCCTTGAACTGGGTCTGGTTGATCGGAAAGCCTTGTTTGGTCCACTGCTGGCCCAGTCCCTTCAGAAAGGTCTTGAAAAGAATCGGGAATTCAAAATACCGGTCACGCTCCTGATCTGTCAATGCTTCACCTCCCGGGCAATCATCTGAAAATACGTAAATGGTTTACTAAATTAAAGTTTTAATAATTAACCGAGAAATAATTAATCGATAAATAATTAACAACTTAATTATTAAAGCATGAAACAATATATCATCTGCACAAAAATACGTCAAGAGCCTAACTAATTTTTTTTACGACAAAAAAAGCTGTACCCGCACCAGCCTGGACTGATGAGGATACAGCTATTATTCGGCAGGGTGCGGCTTATAATTCGTCCACTTCACGCAGCCAGAGCGCGGCGGAAGCATCGCTTGGCATCCGCCAGTCGCCGCGCGGCGAGAGGCTCACCGTACCGACCTTCGGTCCGTCCGGCAGGCAGGAACGCTTAAACTGCTGGGTGAAGAAACGGGTGATGAACACCTTCAGCCAGGCTTTGAGCTGCTCTTTAGGATAAGCTTCGCCGAAGGCCTGCTGAGCCAGGTAGAGCATTTTACCCGGAGCAGCGCCTGTCCGCAGCATATAGTAGAGGAAGAAGTCATGCACAATGTACGGCCCGAGGATATTTTCGGTCAGCTGGACAATCTCTCCGGTCGCCGATGGCGGCAGCAGCTCAGGGCTGATGCCTGTCTCAATAATACTGTACAGGAACTTGTTCACCGTCTCGTCTGCTTCATGGTCGGCATACCAGGCGACAACATACTGAATCAGCGTTTTCGGAATGCCGGAGTTCACACTGTACATGGACATATGGTCACCGTTATAGGTGCACCATCCTAGGGCGAGCTCGGACAGGTCGCCGGTGCCGATGACGATGCCGCCATTTTTGTTGGCCAGATCCATCAGAATCTGCGTGCGTTCCCGGGCCTGCACATTTTCATAAGTTAAATCATGAACATCCTTGTCATGACCGATATCTTCAAAATGCTGCAGGCACGCTGCCTTAATGTCAACGACCTTCATCGAAGCGCCGAGCGCCTTGATCAGGCCTACCGCATTATCGTAAGTCCGGTTCGTCGTGCCGAAGCCCGGCATCGTTACGGCCAGCACATCGCTTGCCGGACGGCCGAGACGCTCCATTGCGCGTACCGCGACGAGCAGGGCGAGCGTAGAGTCAAGTCCGCCGGAGATGCCGATTACAGCCTGCTTAGTGCCAATGTGGCGGATGCGCTTCATCAGGCCGGAGGTCTGAATCGACAGGATTTCCTGGCAGCGTTCATCCCGCTGCTGCGGGTTGCCGGGAACGAACGGGTTGACGGCAATCTTGCGTACAAGCGCCCGCTCCTTCTGCTGTACCGCCGGATCGGCGAACAGGATCTCACGGAAGTTACGTCCGCCCTTACCGGCGCGGAATGTGCCCATAACCGAGCGGGAATACTGCAGCCTCGGCACATCAATATCAGCGATGATGAGCTGGCTCTCATGGCTGAACCGCTCGGATTCGGCCAGCGTCTGGCCGTTCTCGGCAATCAGCGAATGGCCGCCGAAGACGACATCCGTTGAGGACTCGCCGGTGTTGCTGCCGGCGTAGACATAAGCCGCCACACAGGAGGCGGACTGGCTGGAGACCAGCTGACGCCGGTAATCGGCTTTGCCGACCAGCTCGTTGCTGGCGGACGGGTTGAACAGCAGCAGGGCGCCGGCCTGGGCCAGCAGGCTGCTTGGCGGAACCGGTACCCACAGATCCTCGCAGATTTCTACGCCAAACGACAGATTGCCGTCACTTTCGCTGGCAAAAATCAGATCATTGCCGATCGGCACCGTAACACCGTCCAGCCTGAGCTCTGTAACTTCAAGCTCCTCGGCGGCTGCGAACCAGCGCGGCTCATAGAACTCGCTGTAGCCGGGCAGGTAAGTCTTGGGCACAAGACCGAGGATCTTGCCCTGCTGCAGCACGGCGGCGCAGTTGAACAGCCGCCCTTTGATGGCGACAGGCAGGCCGGCGATGACGATCAGGCTGAGGCCGGCTGTTGCGGCTGTAATCTGGTGCAGGGCTGAGATGGCCTCAGCCTGCAGCTTGGGCTGCAGAAACAGGTCGGCACAGGTATATCCTGTTATGCTTAGCTCAGGCAGCACCAGGTATTCTACCTCCCGGCTGTCTGCCTGCTTAATCATTTCAATCATTTTTACCGCATTAAACCCGCAGTCTGCTACGCGAAGCTCGGGGGAAGCTGCGGCGACCCGTGCGAATCCGAAATTATGCATGGTTTCACCTATCCTTTTTATGAATAAAGCTCTCTAACTACTAATGTACCCATGATCTCGACTGACTAACATATGTAAGCGGAGCGGCGCTCCATCGTCTATTTTACATGAAAATCCCCGGGAGCACATAACAGCGGCGCAGTTGACGCCAAAAAGCATCCGCATGCTGCGGATGCCTGAAATAACGATGCTCACACTTCATTGTACAGGCGGTGCAGAAAATCCACACTTTCCTGTAAAAAGGGCTCTGTTGTGCTTTCCAGCAGACCCTGAATATGAGGGCGCTTGTATTTCATATATTGCAAAATCGGTGCAAAATGCAGCTGTCCCTGGCCGACAGGAACGATGACGATTTTACCGTCTTCTACAGTAAAATCCTTCAGGTGGATGACCGCGATCCGTTCGCCCAGCTGCTCCAGCGCTTCTGCAATAACCTTCTCCTGCTGCCGGTAATTGTCCGGTGACATGAGATTTGCGCAATCCAGAATAATCTGCAGGTTGTTCGACGGAACGAGCTCCAGCAGCCGTTTTGTCAGCCTGACACTATGCAGCGGATGGTTCTGGCCGGCTTCGATGCCTACAGTAACGCCAAACCGTTCAGCTTCCGCAACCATCCATTTTACTGAATTAACGACTTCCTGAAAGGCCTCCTCGGTAAAATTGTCCGGAGTATAGCCATTGCCGACGCTGCCTGTTTCCGTACCGACCAGACTTGCCCCAAAGTCCCTGGCCAGCCGCAGATGGGTACTGAAATCCTGCAGTGCCTGTGTCCGTTTGTCTGGATCAGGATCAATGATGTTGACATAGCAGCCGAGCACGGCGATTTTGATGCCGGCCTGGCGGAAGCTTTCGCCGTAATAGACAGCTGTTCCGGGGCTGAGCGAGGACAGCGAAGGTACACTGGCCGGAAAAGATTTGCGCACAGCCAGCTGAATGTGGCTAAACCGGTAGTGCTTCAGCTTCGCGATCAGCTCCGGCAGGGAGTGACCGGGAAAGTCGTGGGCACGGATGCCGAGATGAAGCGGTACGTTCATTACAGGTGGCCTCCTTGTAGGTTTAGGTAATATAGCCTACTTCTTATGCAGGTAAGGGTGCAGCTCCGCTAAAGCCGGGCACTGCCGGATGGCCACGGCTACAAGCGCGGCGATCCGCTTGGCGCCTTCGTTGCTGAAGTGCGTGTCATCCGTGACGCCGTCCGGATAATTGGGGTGCTGCCCCGGCGGCAGATGCATCAGCAGATGCTGAGAGCCGTCGATCCCCAGCTTGCGGTACAGCTGCTGGGAAGCAGCAAAAATATCAAGCAGCGGCGTACCCGTCTCCTCTGCAACGGCACGCATGGCCGCCGGATAAGCGCCTACAGCCAGCGGATCGGGTTCACCGTCTGAAGTGAACCGGCGGCGGCTGACAGAGGTCAGAAGCACCGGCGAGCCACCTCTGCTGCGGGCAGACTCGATATACAGCCGCAGGTTGTGCCTGTACCCGTTATCGGGATCGGTATAACGCAAAGGATCTTCATGCTTTTCGTCATTATGCCCGAACTGGATCAGCAGATAATCACCGGGCTGGAAATCCTTTTCGATATCGGCCAGCCGGCCCTCATTAAGAAAGGATTTGGTGCTCCGCCCGTTGATCGCACGGTTGTCGATAATGACTTCCGTGCTGAAGTGTGTGTCCAGATACTCTCCCCAGCCGGCCATCGGCTTGGCTTCCGCCCCCTTCAGGGCGGCAGTGGAGTCACCGGCAATGTATAGTGTCGGCATATCAGGCTTCCTCCTTATCAGTTACAAAATGGTGTTTACCGAGCCAGACCTCGCAGAGCTTCAGCCACTGCCGGCATTCCGCATTCTCAGGGGATAGGCCGAGCCCGTGGCGGCCCTCTTCAAAGATATGCAGCTCAAACGGAACTCCTGCGCCGGACAGGGCCGCGGCAAATTTCAGGCTGTTCTCCACAGGCACACTGGCATCGTCCGCAGTGGTCCAGATGAACGCAGGCGGGCTATACGCGTTAACCTGCCTGTCAGCAGAATGGGCCGCGATCTCCGCTTCGCTTGGATTTGTCCCCAGCATATTCCCGCGGCTGCCCATATGGGCATAAGGCTCTTCAAAGGTAATGACCGGGTATCCCAGAATCAGCAAGTCGGGTTTACGGTCCGGGGCAGCCGTAACTGCCGTTATGGCTGCGAGATGACCGCCCGCCGAGAAGCCGGTGAGCCCGACATGCCCGGGCCGGACGCTCCAATCCTTGGGCGTTTCCCGCACCCAGGCCAGTGCCTCCTCCACATCCTTGATCAGTGAAGCCGGTTCAATGTCCTGAGTCACGTACTTCAACACGCCGGCATGAATGCCGAGGCTATTCAGCCATAAGGCGACAGGCTCGCCCTCATGCTGAGCCAGATGATGATAGCCGCCGCCGGGCAGAACGAGGATAAACGGCCGCGCCTCCTGAACCGGAAGCGGATAAAGGGAAAGGATGGAGGCGCCGGAATTCTCCGGCACAGCTCCATCCCTGTCAAGACATACATGCAGCATGCTTGCTCCCCCTTACCTTATTCCGCAGCCGGGAAGCCGAAATATCCGGCGGCATTGTTATAGGAGATATCCTGAACCAGCTGTCCGAGCAGCGCTGTATCATCCGGTGCTTCGCCGCGCTCTACAAGCTCGCCGAGCAGTCCGCACAGCACGCGGCGGAAATACTCGTGGCGGGTATAGGAGAGGAAGCTGCGGGAGTCGGTCAGCATGCCGACAAAGTTGCCCAGCAGGCTGTTGTCAGCCAGCAGGGTCAGCTGCTCGCGCATGCCGTTTCGGGTGTCGTTGTACCACCAGCCGGAGCCGAGCTGCATTTTGCCGACAGTATCCTTTTGATAGCAGCCCATCAAAGCCAGCAGCGCCGGGTAATCCTTCGCATTCAGCGAATAGAGGATGGTCTTCGGCAGACCTGAACCGCATTCCGCCCGGTCAAGCAGACTGGACAGGCTTTCTGTGATGGACAGGTCATTAATGCCGTCATAGCCGGTATCCGGACCCAGCTTCTGGAACATTGGCGTGTTATTGTTGCGGTAAGCATGGATATGCAGCTGCATCGTCCAGTTATTGTCATGATAGAAGCCGATGAGCTTGGTGAGCAGCTCCGTACGATAGAGTGTAACCTCTTCGGCTGTCAGCTCGCCACCTTCAAGACGCTTTGCAAAGACAGCTTGTGCATCAGCATCCGTGCCGGCCCGGTAGCGCAGGACATCCAGCGCATGGTCAGACAGGCGGCAGCCATTTTCATGGAAGAAATCCACGCGGTTCTTCAGTGCTTCGAGCAGCTCAGCATAGCTGGTTACCGGCAGTCCGGCAGCCTTTTCCAGTGCTGCAATCCATACCGAGAAGCCCGGTGCATCAATGTTCAGCGCCTTATCAGGACGGAAGGTAGGGAACACGCTGAATTCCTTCTCGTTTTCTTTCAGCAGCTGGTGATATTCCAGCGAATCGGCCGGATCATCGGTAGTGCAGATTGTTTTAACACGGGAGCTGCGGATCAGTCCGCGGCGGGTGAATTCCGGCTGTGCCAGCTTGCGGTTAACCTCTTCCCAGATCGCCGGTGCTGTCTGCTCGTTCAGCGGCTCATTGATGCCGAAGAAGCGGCGCAGCTCCAGGTGGGTCCAGCTATAAAGCGGGTTGCCTACCGCCTTCGGCAACGTTCTGGCCCAGGCCAGAAACTTGTCGTAATCCGATGCATCGCCGGTAATATGCGATTCCGGTATGCCGTTCGCGCGCATCAGCCGCCATTTGTAGTGATCGCCGTACAGCCAGGCTGCAGTCAGGTTCTTGAACGGCTGGTCTTCATAGATTTCACGCGGATCAAGATGACAGTGGTAGTCGATAATCGGCATCTTGGCTGCATATTCATGAAAGAGCTGCCGGGCAGGTTCGGTGGTCAATAAAAAATCGTCGTTTAAAAACATGATGACGCTCCCTTTATAAGAAATTTAGGATAAGAGATTATAGCGTAACCCCGGTTTTGAAAATAGCCAGCTCCCGCACTTCATTTTGCTCATTGCGTGTTTTCTGGCCGCTTGCCACGGCAATGATATAAGAAATGAACTCTTCCAGCACCTCAGCCATCGGTACTTCCAGCAGGGGACCTGCGTTGAAGTCCATCCAGTGGCCTTTTTTGGCGAACAGCTCGTTGTTGGTTGCTACCTTAACTGTAGGCACGAAGCTGCCGAACGGCGTACCGCGGCCGGTGGTGAACAGTACCAGCTGGCAGTCGGAGGCGGCAAGAGCAGAAGCAGCCACCAGATCGTTACCCGGGGCCTGCAGCAGGCTGAGGCCTTTTTTGCGCAGCTTTACGCCATAATCCAGCACGTCAACGACTGGAGAAGTACCGGCCTTCTGGGTGCAGCCAAGTGATTTGTCTTCCAGTGTGCTGATACCGCCGGCTTTGTTACCCGGGGAAGGATTCTCATATACCGGCTCGCCGTAGGAGAGGAAGTACTGTTTAAAATTGTTGATCAGGGAGACGATATCCTCATAGACCTCGCGGCTTTCCGCGCGGGCCATCAGCATTTTCTCCGCGCCGAACATCTCCGGTACTTCCGTAAGAACCGAGGTTCCGCCCTGGGAAATGATGAAATCGGAGAAAGCGCCCAGCAGCGGGTTGGCCGTAATGCCGGAGAAGCCGTCAGAGCCGCCGCATTTCAGGCCGATGTTCAGCTCGCTGAGAGGAACGGGCTCACGCTTATCATCCTTCGCGGCATCATACAGCTCTTCCAGCAGCGCCAGTCCGGCCTCAACCTCATTGCCGACCTCCTGGGCAACCAGGAATTTAACCCGGCTCTCATCGTAATCACCGAGAATGCTGCGGAATTCGGAGACGATATTGTTCTCGCAGCCGAGGCCGAATACAAGCACGCCGCCGGCATTCGGATGATTCACGGCATCCAGCAGGATGCTGCGGGTCATGCGGTGGTCATCCCCCAGCTGGGAGCAGCCGTAAGGATGCTTCAGCACGGTAAGGTTATCGAAGCCGCCCAGGTCGGGGTGCTCCGCCTTGAACTCGGACAGCATCTGCTCAGCAATCCCGTTTACACAGCCTACGGTCGGGATAATGAACAGATCGTTGCGGATACCTACCTTGCCATTAACGCGGCGGTAGCCCTGGAAGGTCAGGTCGCGCTTCGGATAGGTGACCGGATGAAGCTCAGGCAAATAGTCGTACTCTTCTTCACCTACGAGATTGGTCTTGATGTTATGCGTGTGAATCCAGTCGCCGGCTGCGATAGGGGCAATCGCGTGCCCGATCGGATAACCGTATTTGGTAATGACGTCATTTTCGCTGAAGCTGGTCAGGGCGATCTTGTGCCCCTGGGGAATATCCTGGACTGCCTGCACGCTTACACCGTCGATCTCCAGCTGTTCACCGGCGGTAACCGGACGCAGGGCTACAGCCACCGTATCGCGGGGGTTCATTTTCATTAATCGTTTCATGCTGTCTGTCCCTCCTAAAATAGTTGTTATGATCTCAAGCAGGAGTGTATCCTGCCTTATTCTGAATCTTACGGACCGTAGAGCCCTTATTCGGCTTGAAAGTGTATATTCCGATGGCTAACGGACCGCAATGCGCTTATTTCTTCCTTTGTAGTCCGACGGTGGAGAAATGACCGCCAATAAGGGCGCTGGTGTCCGTTAGCCTGTCAAAAAATGAACTTTAGTGAAAATAAGAGCATCTCAGTCCGTTAGAGAGGATTAAAGTTTTTGGAACGGCAAAAACCGTTCTTTTAAATCCGGTACTCTATTAGTTCACAGCCTGCTGCAGCACTGCACGGCTGTCTGTACGGTCAAGCTCCTGCAGCTTCGCAGCAACAGCGTTAGTAAGCCCGGGCACCTGTGTCAGATCCTGACCCCACAGGCTCTCATCCGCAAGGATGGTCTGCACGAAGCTGTCCGGATTGCTCCAGGCTTTATCAAAGACTTCCAGTACCTCTGCGCCGTCTTGTCTGGCTACACGGTCTCCGCGGTAGCTGAGCAGCAGGGCGGCAAAGGCCAGCGTAGTCAGCTCAGGGAGCTGTCCGCGTTCCTGCTGATAGCGGAGCAGAACCGGCAGCAGACGGGACTTAAACTTGGAGATGCTGTTCAGGGAGATGGAGGCAAGCTCGTGACGGACGAACGGATTTCTGAACCGTTCCAGTACAGCAGCGGAGTAGGAGGACAGCTCTTCAGCAGGCAGATCCAGCATCGGGCTCAGTTCATCGTTCATCAGCTCCTGCACGAAGCGGAAGAAGGTCTCATCGTTCATTACATCCTCTACCGTTTCCAGACCAGCCATCATAGCCAGCGGAACCATAGCCGTGTGCGGACCGTTCAGCAGGTGAACCTTGCGCTCGCGGTAAGGTGTCATATCATCAGTCACGACTACGTTCAGACCTGCCTCAGCCAGCGGCAGCTTCTCGGCCAGCCAGGCCGGGCCTTCAATAACCCAGAACAGGAACGGCTCGGCGGTAACGATCAGATTGTCCTTATAGCCCAGATCCTCTTCCAGCTGAGCCGCCTTGTCGCGAGGATAACCAGGCACGATCCGGTCGACAAGACTGCAGCAGAAGGTGTTTTCTTCCACCAGCCATTTATTGAAATCCTCGCCCAGCTGCCACTCCGCAGCATACTGCTGTACAATCTGCAGCAGCTTTTCGCCGTTGCGGTCGATCAGCTCGCAAGGAATAATGATGAAGCCTTTTTTGCCGAGCTCAAAGCGTTTGTGCAGCAAGGCGGTCAGCTTGGCCGGAAAGCTCTTTGGAGGGGTATCATTCAGACTGTCGCCGGCACTGTAGGCAATGCCCGCTTCAGTAGTATTGGAAGTAATGAATTCCAGAGCATCGTCTTCTGCCAGAGCCAGGTAGGCCGCATAATCATCATAAGGGCTGATCACCCGGCTGACGCTCGTAATGATCTCACGTGAATTTACGGTCTGCTCCTGCATAATGCCGTTTAACAGCACCGTATACAGATTGTCCTGCTCTGCCATCAGTCCGCCGAGCCCCTGGCCGATCGGCTGAACGAGTACGGCGCTGCCGTTAAACAGCCCCTGGCTGTTCATCTGCTGCAGCTGCCAGTCTACAAAGGCACGCATAAAATTGCCTTCGCCGAACTGGATCATCCGTTCAGGATAGACGGGCAGGCCGGGCTGGGTGGTTCTGGATAGGCGGTTTGTCATGGTTTTCAACGTCTCCTTTAAATTTAAATAGATAAAGTTTAATAAATGCACACGTTAACATTTTTATCTGGAAGAAAAGGATCTGCCCTTCTGGATGAGAGGGGGATCCGATTCTGCAAGAACATAGAATTGCGGTGGTTAAACAGTTGAGATCCCAGCAGCCTCTACCGTATCGCGCACAACCAGTGATGTCTTGACGAACAGCTGCTGCGGCTTCGTATCCGGCTGCAGCAGCAGCTGGATCAGCATCTTTGTGCCCAGCTCACTGATATCTGCTATCGGCTTGCGTACAGTGGTCAAGGCAGGATTCGTATAACGCGCAAACATAATATCGTCGAAGCCGAGCAGGGAAATCTGCTGCGGAACGCTGATCTTATGGGCATAGCAGGCATTCATGGCCCCGATGGCCATATCGTCGTTAGAGCAGAAGACGGCGGCCGGAGGCTCCGGAAGGCTGAGCAGCCGGGACATGGCGGCATAACCGCTCTCAATGCTGTAATCCCCCTGCACAAAATAACCGGAATTAAGCGGAAGACGGTGGGCGATCAGACTGTCCATAAAGCCCTGCTTACGCTCGGTGGAGGACTTGAAGCCGGGTTTGCCTTCAATAATAGCCAGCTTCTGGTGCCCCTGCGAAACCACATAATCGATGGCTTCCCTGACCCCTTCGCGGTCATTGGCCACCACATTCATAATGCCGGGATCCTCCAGCTGGCGGTTCAGCACCACAAGCGGAATGCCCATGGTTTTGACATGGTAGATAAAAGCATTATCCTCATCGCTCTGGCTCATGACGAGAATACCGTCAAAGCGCTGCGGCTGAATGTTGCCGAAGTTACGCACCCCGTCAATCCCGTGAACGGTCAGATTGTAATTCTCATCCAGCGCATGGCTGATGCCCTTGATGGCATCCACCAGGAAGCTCGACGAGGTTCCCTGATCAATACTGGAGAAGAACAGCCCGATGGTGAAGGAGCGTTTGGTAACAAGGCTCTTCGCATTGTAATTGGGCACATAGTTCATCTCGGCTGCGATCCGTTCAATTTTGTCGCGGGTGACCTTCTTGATCAGCGGGCTGCCGTTCAGTGCTCTGGACACCGTAGTATGGGAGACGCCTGCAACACGTGCAATGTCTTTGATTGTTATCATATGCTCTCCCCGGAAAATGGAATTGTTAACGATTCCAGTGTATTCCTCAAACCCCGTCAAGTCAAGGGAATGTTAAAATGCACACGTTAAAATTTTTGTTGGCGCATTCATCAAGAAAGCGCTATAATCATCTTGTTTGTATGAGGCGGCCGGAAGGGTGCAGGATATAAAATCTGAGGAGGATATTGACCATGTGGGTAGGAAAAGAGGCCTTTTGTGATTACCGGACAATCCAGGAAGCGGTGGATGAGCTTGAGCGCCGGCCCTCGCAGGAGCATGAAACAATATATATTCTGGCTGGTGTGTACGAGGAATTGGTACGGATCTACCGGTCGGATCTGACGATTGCCGGCGTGGGTGATGTTACTATTACTAATAACCGCTATGCCCGGCAGCTGGATGAAACAGGTGAAGAGCAGGGCACCTTTGCCACCCCAACGCTGTTCCTGAACGGCAGCAGACTGGTAATCGAAAATCTGACTGTCGCCAATACAGCCGGGCAAGGGCCGGAAATAGGCCAGGCGCTGGCCCTCTATGCTCATTGCGACGAGACGGTATTCCGCAATTGTACATTTAAGGGGCATCAGGACACGATTTTTACCGGTCCGCTGCCTGCGGCGAACAAGCATGGCTTTGCCTTCGGCGGCATTCCGCTGCGTGAGCGGCATGAGCAGTGCCGCCAGCTGTACTCCCGGTGCTACATTGAAGGGACGGTGGATTTTATTTTTGGCGGGGCAACCGCTTATTTCGAGCATTGCGAAATTCGCAGCCTGCGCTCCACCCATGATGGCGTCGGTTATGTAACGGCAGCATCTACGCCTGAGAATCAGGCATACGGCTATGTATTCGAAGAGTGTCTGCTGACAGCCTCTGATGATGTCTCGGGCATCTATCTGGGGCGGCCATGGCGCAGCTATGCGGCAACGGCCTTTGTAAACTGCCGTTTGGGGGCACATATTCATCCTGCCGGCTGGGATAACTGGGGTAACCCGGCCAATGAAGCCACTGTCCGTTACAGCGAATATGCAGCGTCAGGCATAGGGGAGCTGCGGGGACAGCGTGTACCGTGGGCATATGTGGCAGGGGCAGGGGAAGCTGCCCCGGATAAAGCGCAGGTTTTTGCCGGGACGGAGTTCTACATGACCGGATGGTCGGATCAGACTAATAATATGAATTTAAGTGCATCAAAATGATAATGCTATTGAAATAGGTTGTCTATATTGTTTATGATAATACCTATGATGTTCATTAAATCTTGAGTAGGTAGATTATGAGTTTAAATGACAATATATTAATCAAGATTCGTGAAATGAGAGAAAGCTTTACTCCGGTTGAACGGATGGTCGGGGATTATATTCTGGAAAATAAGGAAGAGATCCCCCATTTATCCATTAAGGAATTGGCCCAATCGAGTAAAACGAGCGATGCTTCGGTCCTGCGATTCTGTAAAACGATGGGCTACAGCGGATACCGCAATTTTATTGTGAGTATATCTGCTTCTTTGGGTTCCCGTGATGAGGATTCAAAGGCCCAGTATACAGATATTCAGCCGGGTGATGATCTCTCAACCATTATTTCAAATATTTCATTGAATAACGTCAAGTCTATTGAGGACACACTCAGTGTCGTTGACCGGAAAGAGATTGCACGGGCGGTAGAAGTACTGTGTCATAGTAAGAGAATTGTTTTCTTTGGGATAGGGGCTTCAGGAATCGTATGTATGGACGGGGAACAGAAATTCTCACGGATTAACAAGATGTGTCATGCCTATACGGATGGTCATAGTCAGCTCACTGCAGCAACCTTACTCGGGAAAGATGATGTTGCCATTTTCATTTCTAACTCCGGGGCAACCAGTGATATTATTGATGCCCTGATCATTGCCCAAAAGAATAAAGCGACTTGTATTGCGATTACGAGATACAATAAAAGTGAGCTTGCAGTTCGGGCGGATATTGTTCTTAGTATATCTACACCTGAAATAACCATCCGCAGCGGTGCTATGGGCTCGCGTATTGCTATGCTGACGATTGTCGACATTTTATTTGCCGGTGTCGCAAGTGCAGAATATGAACAGGTGAAATCCTCATTAACCAAAACCCATAACATATTGAAGAAAAAGCTCAGATATTAGTCTCTCATAGAATGGATTTTAGTGAAGCATTGATCGATCATCGGTCAATGCTTTTTTTAGTATGCCCGGCTTTCTTCGGCTATGTCAGATTATCTACATAATAAAACCATGTGGGTTTAACCAGTCAAAGGTTTACTTGAAACCCTCTTATTGTAAGCGCTTTACAAATATGATATAACAGATTGTATAAGGTTATGAAATAAAAAACCGCAATAAAATTTACTTATAAAAATTTATTTCAAAATCTATTGACGGGTTACAGGATATATATTAGTATAAAAATTAATAAATGTATGGTATTCTAACATGCATTGTTAATTAATTGTGAGGTTACACTGACAAGAAGGAGGATGACTATGAACGACTACCTTGCGGGATTAACAACTGAGGCTGTAAATCCAGACACCCTGTTGATTGATGAATGTACCACAGAACAAATGGTCCAGTTAATGAATCAACAAGATGCTCTGGTCTCCGGGGCTATCGCTAAGGAAATTCCGCAGATTGCAAGGGCGGTAGATGTTCTGCACCACAGACTGTCTGCTGGTGGAAGAATGTTGTATATAGGAGCCGGCACATCAGGAAGATTGGGTGTTTTGGATGCTTCCGAATGTCCTCCTACCTTTGGTACCGATCCCTCCCTGGTACAGGGTTATATTGCTGGGGGTGATATCGCTTTACGAACTGCGGTTGAAGGCTGTGAAGACGATGCTGATGAAGGGATCGCATTAATTGAAAGCATAGGTGTCACAGACAAGGATGTCCTGATTGGCATTTCGGCAAGCGGCAGTGCAAAGTTTGTTATTGCAGCTTTAACGAAGGCAAAGGAGCTGGGAGCAGCAACGATCGGTGTGTGCAATAACAAAGGCTCGATGTTTGAACCTATTGTAGATATTTGTATTTCACCTGTTGTGGGGCCGGAGGTCATTAGCGGCTCGACCCGGTTAAAGGCAGGAACCGCACAAAAGCTGGTGCTTAACATGCTGACCACATGCACCATGGTCAAGTTAGGGAAAACGTATAACAACTTAATGGTGGATTTAAAGGCGAGCAACGTTAAGCTGGTGGATCGTTCAATCCGTATTATCATGAGTACTACGGATGTAGATGCTTCAACCGCCGCAGATACACTTGAAAAGGCAGGATTGAATTGTAAGCTGGCGATCATGATGATTAAAACGGGGTTAGATGCTAAGGCGGCAGGAGAGGCGCTTGATGCGAATGGCGGACAACTGAAACAGGCAATCTTATCATTTAATTAATGGCCAAGAAGTGAAATGAGACGATGGATGCTTTTGAAAATTAAGGAGGCTGCCTCAATGAAAAAAAGAAGTGTATCAACTCTGCTTTTGTCAGCAATCATGATGGTATCGTTGTTATCCGCTTGTGGAGGAAACGCAAATAACACTGCTGATTCCGGAAGTGCAGGCAACAGCGGCGGCGGTGTGAAGAAAGATACGATAACTGCATTATTGCCACCGGTATCGGCTAATTACCAGGCGCGTTTTGCAGATATGGAACAAGAATTTAATACACTGCATCCTAATTTGACTCTGAAAATCGAACCGGCGAGCTGGGAAGATATGACGCAAAAGCTTGATACTCAAGTAAATGCGGGCTCCCCTCCCGACATTGCCTGGATCGGTGCCTCCGGACTTTCAAAATATGCAGCGCTGAATGTACTGATCGACCTGAACACCGTACTATCTGATGAAATAAAGGCGGATTATGATGAAGTTCCAATGAAATATTTCCAGTTAGGTGACGCTCAATACGGCCTGCCGGCATATATGGAAATCCACACAATCGGCGGGAACAAACAATTCCTTGAAGAAGCCGGGATTGATTGGAAAAGTATTCAGCAAAACGGCTGGACCTATGAAGAGTTCCGGGATGCCATCTCAAAAGGCGTAGTGAAAAATGATAGCGGTGAAACTACCCGTTACGGTTTCGTGTTCGCCACATCCGGTGTGGCCTCTAAAGATTATCTGGCTATCCTTGCCAAAACGGCAGGTCTGCCGGATTACTTCGATAATGACCTGAAATACACATATACAAGCAAAAAATTCCTGGGTCTGCTGACAGCTATCCGTGAAATGGTCGACGATGGTTCTATGCCTAAAGAGTTGAGCTCCATCGATGCCGGCAAACGCTGGAATATGTTCCTGACCGGCCAGACGATGATCACGGGTAAAGGTTTATCTGCATTTGAAAACTCCGCCCGTCTGAACAATGAGAAGATTAAAGCGAACGATGGTTCGGCTGTTGCAGATTCAATTGAAGTGGACTACATTTCGCTTCCGGTCCCAACCTTCAACGGTGCCGATTATATTCCTACTTCCATAGTAGATGGTTACATCGCACTGCGTGGTAAAAAGGAGCCTTCTGAAGAACATATCAAAAATATCGCCTTGGCGATGAACTTCCTGTCCTCCGGTTCCATTGCTGCTAACTATAGTAACGAGCTCTTCCTGACACCTATTACAGAGTCCGGTCGTAAGGCAGAAGTGCTGGAACAATTTCCTCGGAACGAAGATAACGTTGCGGCAGGTCAAGCTATGATGGCCAAAGCGCTCCCGGCCCGTACAGATATTCCTACAGATCTGGCTGCAGAAGCCATTAAAATTGAAACAGAAGTGATTATTCCCAAACTGCAAGCCCTGCTTGCCGATGAAATTACCCCGCAGGAGATGTACGAGGCAGTTAAAGCAGCTGCCGTCAAATCCTTCGGTGAAGACGGTGTAGTAGTTGACTAGATTGTCTTAGAAAGGCATGCGAAAGCTGTACGTAACTGGAACGTACAGCTTTCCTTCTGGATCTAGTCAGCAGCTGGTATTTTTTGAAGAAGAGAGGTGCGGCCCAATGAATCAAATGTTGACCAAAAGAAAAAAGTTGAAGCTTGAAAGTGACTCTGGTTGGGGATACGCGTTTATCGCAGTAGCACTTATTGCGTTTTCTTTATTTACCGCCTATCCGGTAATCAATGCATTTATAATCAGCCTGCAGGAATACGGTCCATTGGGGTCCACTTACGTAGGTCTGGAGAACTTTGTTAATTCCTTTGCAGATGAACTGTTCTGGAAAGCGCTGAAAAATACATTAGTCTATACGCTGTTAACTGTTCCGTTTAATATTTTTCTGTCCTTCCTGATTGCCATTTTAATTATGCCTTTCAAGAAAAAGACACAGTCGATCTTTAAAGCGGTATATTATTTGCCTGCTGTAGCATCAGGTGTATCTCTTGCTGTTGTATGGCTGTGGATCTTCGATCCGTTAAAATCGGGTATTGCCAATCAGCTGGTGGGCCTTTTTGGTATCGATAATCAAAACTGGCTTGGTTCCAGCGCAACTTCCATGTTTTCACTGGTGTTAATGTCCTGGTTATCGAGTCATGGTACAGCCATTATTATCTACCTTGCGGCCTTGCTCGGTATTGATAACAGCTATTATGAAGCGGCAGACATTGACGGCGCAACTTTTTTGCAAAAGCTGTGGTTTATCGTCATCCCTTTCCTTAAGCCAACAACGCTATTCCTGCTGGTTACAGGGGTCATCGGTTCCTTCCAGGTGTTCCAGAATGCTTATCTGATGACCGGCGGCGGACCAGACCATGCAACAACCATGGTGGGATTGTTGATTTTTAACAATGCGTTCACATATTTCGAATTTGGTGAGGCGGCGGCCCAGTCCTTACTTCTGGCAGCGGTTATTGCTTTGATCTCATTCCTTCAATTTAAGTTTTTAGGTAAAGACATAGAATACTAGGAAAGGGGCAGAAACCTATGGGTTTGTATAACAATAACATAAAAAGCAATGGGTCTCTGTTCGCCCGTAATGGTCTGATCATTACGTGCCTTCTCCTGTTTGCCGCAGCGACCATTTTCCCGATATACTTTATGATTATTTCCTCGTTCGGCGATCCGGTGGAAGCCGGTGCAATGAGCTATTCGATCCTCCCGTCGAAAATTTCTTTTGAGTCCTATAAATTCTTTTTTAACTTCAGCTCCCATTCCTGGGACTGGTTAATCAATTCCTTTATCGTAGCAGCCTGTATTACGGTGTCTAATGTATTTTTCGCTACGCTGGCAGGCTATGCTTTTGCCAAAATGAGATTTAAAGGAAAAGGGATTTTGTTTGCTATCCTGCTGGGGTCTATGATGATCCCAACACAGGTAACACAGGTTCCGCTGTATATATTGATCGTAAATGTTTTTGAATTGCAAAATACGTATACAGCATTAATTATGCCAAGCTTAGTGACCGTGTATAACATATTCCTGGTTAAGCAGTTCATGTCTTCCATTCCGGTTGAAATTATTGAGGCTGCGAAAATCGAGGGTTGCTCTCAACCCAAAATCTTTTGGCATATCATTATGCCTTTATCCAAAACCGTTATGGCAGTATTGGCGATTCTGACGTTTATGGCAGCATGGAATGACTTCTTCTGGCCGTTTCTGGTCACCAATACGATGGACATGCAGACGATTCAGGTGGGCCTCAAAAACTTCCGCTTTGCCAATACCACTTACTTTGCGCCTATGATGGCCGGTGCAACCATTTCTGCTGTTCCGATGTTTATTTTGTTCTTCAGCCTGCAAAAGTATTTCCTTGAAGGGGTGGCTGTCGGAGCGGTGAAAGGGTAATGGGCAGCACGTCGAAAGTCGATGTAACTTACCTGGTCGGCCTGATGTCCGGCACATCGGTAGACGGTATTGATGCGGCGGCAATTAAACTGTCACCTTCGCCGGAAAAAGAGTTTGGGATCGAGGCGGAAGTATTGGCTTTTGAGAACACTCCGTTTCCGGCGCATGTCAGGAGTAAGATATTTGAGCTGTTTGATCCATCCAACGCAACGGTTGATAAGGTAGGCGCAATGAACATGTGGCTGGGCGAATTGTACGCCCAGGCTGCAATGTCTGTAATCGGAAAGTGCGGACTTACGCCATCACAAATATTTGCGATAGGATCACATGGCCAAACGATCTACCATGCTCCGGAAGAGAAGATTATGGACGGCTATAACCTGCATTGTACAGTTCAAATTGGCGAAAGTGCAGTTATAGCGAATCGTACAGGCATTCCGTGCATATCAGACTTTAGAGTCGCTGATATGGCAGTGGGTGGACAAGGAGCGCCTTTGGTGCCTTTTACTGAATATTTATTGTTTAACCATCCGGAGAAAACATCGCTTCTGCAGAATATTGGAGGAATAGGAAATGTGACTGTTCTTCCTGCAAATGCTTCTCCGGAAGAGGTATATGCTTACGATACAGGGCCGGGAAATATGATTATCGATGGCCTTGTATCCCGATTATTTGCGCCAATGACAATGGATACCGGCGGTGAAATTGCTGCGGGCGGCCAGGTCATTGATGAGCTTTTGAAATGGATGCAGCAGGATGAATATTATACGATGCCTCTACCAAAATCGACGGGGAGAGAACGGTTTGGAGAGCAATATGCTGCACAGATGATTCAGTTAATGGAGGCGAATAACTGGAAAGCCGAGGATGTTATTGCTACGGCTACACGCTTAACGGCCTGGAGCATTGCCGACAGCTATGAACGGTATATTGCACCGAAGCATCAGGCTCAGCAATTGTTGATTGGCGGCGGCGGGAGTTATAACCAAACTTTATTGCGGGATTTGCGGCAATTATTTGCACCCTATGGAGTACAGGTGCTGACACAGGAGGATATTGGCAGTAACAGTGATGCCAAAGAAGCCGTTGCTTTTGCGGTGCTGGCTTATCATACGATGAAGCAGCTGCCGAACAATGTTACACAAGTAACCGGGGCTTCCCGGCCGGTAGTCATGGGCAAAATTGCTTGGCCCTATCCGCAGCCTGGGAGGTTCGAATAATGCAAATCAGGCTTTTCTCCATGGAAGATCTTTCTGCAGTTGTGGCGCTCTGGAACCGGCAGGCTACCCAATATGATTACAAGCCGTTTACCGAACGGGAATTTCAGGACACATTCATTAATCATCCTTATTTCGATGCGGAGTGTATATGGGTAGGCTGCAATGAAAAAGGCGTAGCTGGTTTTGCAGCCGGCTGCAGCGGGGAGAATCTCCCGCTTGGCGATGTGGCCGGTTATATTACGTGCGTTATTATAGATTCCGAGGCCGCTTCTATGGAACTGTACGACGCCTTTGTGCGGCGTTTGGAAGCAAGATTCCGCCAGCTTGGGAAAGGACAGGCGGAAGTACTGTTCTTTAACCCTGTGAAGCTGAAATGGAATATTCCAAGTGCGCCGCAGCATGAACACAATAATGCCCCGGGCATTAGTAAGGACCAGCCATTATATGCTGCTTTAATCGCCAGAGGGTATATAGACCGGGCGACACAATGCGGTATGTACCTGAAGCTGGGGAATTTCAGTATTCCTGAAGATATTGCAGGCAAAGAAAGAAAAGCAAACCGAGAAGGCTATCGGGTTACTCCTTATGTCCCTGCCGTTCATAAAGGGCTTGAATCCATGCTTGCTGCCCTGCAGAATCCGCAGTGGGAACAGGATGTAGCGGCTTATGTGAGGGATGGCGAACCTCTTGTGGCGGCTGTGTATGGCGATGAGGTTGTTGGTTTTGCAGGTCCCATTATTGTAGAGCCGGATGGCCGGGGCTTTTTTTGCGGAATCGGGGTGCACCCGGAGCATGAGGGTCATGGTCTCGGCAGTGTATTGTTTTTCCGGATGGTCGAAGCTTTTCAAAATGCGGGCTGTCAATATATCTCTTTATTTACTGGCAGTAATAACCCGGCTCTTCGAATCTATCAAAAAGCAGGATTTCATGTTGAAAAACAATTTTCCATATTGCGGAGGGAGCTATAAGGATGGGCGGAAAGTTAACAGTATTAGCGATTGGAGCACATGTCGGCGATGTGGAATTGGCATCCGGCGGTGTGCTGGCCAGCCATAGCTTGAAGGGAGACCGTATAGTAACACTGGCGTTAACTCCAGGTGAAAGAGGCGTGCCGGCAGGGCAGGAGATGAATGAGTACCGTAAGCAAAAAGTGAAAGAGGCGGAAAGCTTTGCCGCTATGCTGGGCGGTGAGGCTGTTGTATTTGATTATTGTGACGGAGAGCTGCCTGACCATCAGCAGATTCGTATGGAAGTCTGCGATGTTATCCGGCGCGTGAAGCCCGACATTATCATAACTCATTGGAAAAACAGCATGCATAAGGATCATGCACTGACCCATCATATCGTGGGCGATGCAAGATTCTTCGCAAGCCTGTCCTCCTTTGAGCGTGAGCTTCCCGCCCACTTTGCAGCCAAGCTGTACTATTCGGAAAACTGGGAAGATGCCGTGGACTTTGTCCCTTACGTATATGTGGATTTTGATCAGGCGGCCTATGACTTATGGATTGAGGCTTTAAGCCGGCATTGGTTTGTGACGAACAGCAAATCTTTTAAATATATGGATTACTATAAAGCATTGGCGGTTGTCCGGGGCTGTGAAGCTAGAAAAACGTATGCCGAAGCCTTCATGGTGCCTGCTGAGACGATGAAGATCAGACAGCCGGGTCTTGCGTAGCATGGTGTTAAACGGGATCGACTCTATTGCAAAGTATCCTCACTTGTTTGAAGGCAAGCGTGTGGGGTTAATTACTGCGCCGACAGGGCTCACCAAAGACTTTAGATCAACCATTACGATATTGCATGAACGTTGTAATCTTACTGCAATGTTCTCGCCTGAACATGGGGTTCGCGGAGATTTGGACGCAGGAGCATTAGTAGAGACGTATACGGACCCTTATACCAACGTTCCGGTCTACAGCCTGTACCGGAAAGATTCCAAACGTTTAACAAAGGAAATGCTGGAGAAGGTAGATATCCTTGTGTATGATATCCAGGATATTGGTGTGCGGTATTATACCTTCATATATACGATGCTGTATGCCCTTGAGGATTGTGCTGCAGCCGGCGTGGAATTTGTTGTTCTCGACCGGGTGAATCCGCTTAACGGGGTGAACGTGGAAGGGAATATCTTAAAGCCAGGCTTCAAATCCTTTGTCGGGAATTATGAGCTGGCTGTCCGGTACGGCCTGACCGCAGGTGAAGTGGCTATCATGGCAAATGATCAAATGAACTGGAAGGCGTCGCTTCATATCGTGCGCCTGGAAGGCTGGGAACGGAGCATGTCTTTCCCGGATACTGCCTTAACTTGGGTTCATCCTTCACTTGGAATCCCGCGGTATGAAACAGCATTGTTATACACAGGCACATGTTTATTTGAAGGTACTAACTGCTCCGAAGGACGGGGTACAACGTTCCCCTTTGAAATGATCGGGGCCCCCTTCATTCAGGCAAAGCAGCTGGCAGAGGAGATGAATGCCTGCCTGATTCCAGGCGTGTATTTCCGTCCGGTTCATTTCAAGCCAACGTCATCCAAGCATTCAGGGGAGCTATGCGGCGGAGTACAAATATATATTACAGATCCTCAAGTGATGAAGCCGTTAGAAGTTGGCGTAACCTTATTATTTACGATAAGAGATTTGTATGAGCAATTCGCATTTCTGCCTCCTGTGAAGGAGGGCTCACGCCCGTTTATTGATTTGCTGGGCGGAAGCGGCGTATATCGTACGAAAGATATTCAGGCAAAGCAGCTGCTCGAACAGTTTGCAGAGGAAAGCAGGCAATTTGCGGAAATGAAAAAGCAATACCATTTATATCACTAGCGGATGGTGAGCGATGAATGAAAACGATAGAACAAATGAGCTTACGCGAGAAAATCGGGCAAATGTTCGTAACAGGCTTCCCGTCAACGGAGATATCCCCCGAGCTGAAGGAAGTCATTGAGCAGTATAAAGTCGGCAATATTATTTTATTCTCACATAATATCAGCAATAAATATCAATTAGGCGGGCTTGTAGCTGAGCTGCAGCAATGGTTCACCGCACATACAGGCATCCCGGGCTTTATTACGATTGACCAGGAGGGCGGCCGGGTTACCCGAATGCCCAAGGATGCAACGAATGTAGCCGGAGCCATGGCGATTGCTTCTTCAGGACGCCCTGAAAATGCTTATGCAGCAGGCAGAATTACCGCCAGGGAATTAAAAGCATTAGGTATTAATTTCAATCTTGCGCCCGTGATGGACGTGAACAATAATGCTTTGAATCCGGTGATCAACGTTCGCTCTTACGGGGATTCCGCTGAGACAGTAGCGCAGTACGGGATTCAAATGATGAAAGGCTTACTCGATGGGGGTGTAATGTCCTCGCTGAAGCATTTTCCGGGTCATGGGGATACCCATGTCGATTCGCATATTGGCTTGCCTGTGATTAATAAAACGGCTGAGGAATTAGAGCAGCTTGAACTGCTGCCGTTTAAGGCCGCAATCGGGCAAGGTGCACAGGCCATCATGAGTGCGCATATCTTGTTTCCGCAAATCGACAAGTCCGGCGTGCCGGGAACGATGTCTTATACGATTATTACAGAGCTGCTCAAAAAGAAATTGGGATTTAACGGACTGATTGTATCCGATTGTCTGGAAATGGATGCGATTAAACGTTACTACGGGACAGCAAAAGGCGCCTTGCAAGCCATTAAAGCAGGGATTGATCTGGTGTTCATCAGTCACACGCCTGCAGCGGTTAAAGAAGCGGTTCATTTAATAGAAGAAGCTGTAGCGGCCGGTGATTTAGATGAAGCTTTTATTGATGCAGCTGTGGCCAAAATTTTAGCCTATAAAGCCCGGTATGCGGTTATTGAGGAGCCGGATTACGGGGTGGTGGGCTGCGGGGTTCACCGCCGGGCGAATGAGCTGATGCGGACCGAAACCATTTGCCGTATAAAAGGTGAATTCGAGCCTGTTCAAACAGGTGATAAGCAGGTATTATTTATGGGCTCCCATTCCTACCGGACCGATCTTGCCTCCAGCAGCGTGAATCAAGAGCTTAGCTTTCCCCAATATATGGGTGAGTATTTTGATGCAGCGTATGAGATGATCAGCATTGATCCGGGCGAGGAGCAAATGAACACTGCGCTGCAAAAGGCTGAAGGGTACAAGCATGTTGTAATCGGGCTGTTCAATGCGCGTGAAAATAAAGGTCAGCTGGCGCTTGTACAGAAGCTTTTGACAGCAGACTGTAAAGTAACGGCAATTACGTTAGGTCGGCCTTATGATTTGTCATTAATCGAAGGTGAGTTCTGCGGCCTTACGGCATTTGAATATTCTCCGGAGGCATTCAAATCCCTTATTCCCATCCTGAATGGTGAGGTAACACCGGCTGCCAGCATTACGATTCAGCTTTAGGGGGATATAAGTATGTCGTTTATTGTTGGAATTGACGGGGGCGGCACCAAGACAGCCGTTACCGTTGCACATGGCGATACTGAAGAGGTTTTACTAACCTTTACTGTAGGGCCTATTAATTATAACGGCGGTGACGCCGAGGCTATTGCAGCCTCTTTTGAGGAGATTTTTAATCGGACGAAGCTCTGCTGCACCCATTTAGAGGAAGTTACTCATGTATGTATAGGAGCGGCAGGAGTAAGCAATCCGGTAGTCGCTCGTTTTTTGGAGAAGCAGGTGAGAGATAACGGTTATATGGGCCCTTTAACGATTACCGGTGATCAGGAAACGGCATTGTATGGAGCGCAAAATGCGATGCAGGGCATTATTCTTATTGCCGGAACAGGCTCTATTTGCTTCGGGGTTAATCATAAGGGAGGACGGCATCGCACAGGAGGCTTTGGCCATCTGATTGATGATGAGGGAAGCGGATATAGCATTGGGCGTGACCTCCTGTCCGTACTGGTTCAGGCAGAGGACGGAAGAATAGCGGATACGATCATCCCTGCGCTGGTATACGAGCGGCTTGGACTTGGCACTGTACAAGAAGTTATCGGCTTTGTCTATCACAAAAACACAACGAAAAAAGATATCGCAGAGCTCGCCCCGGTTATGACGAAGGCCTGCGAGTTGGGTGACGCCCGGGCGCTAAAGCTTGCGGAGCAATGCGCAGCCAGTCTGCTGGAGCTTGTGGTGCCTGTTATTGAGCGGCTGGAATTACATGAAAGCCCGATTGCAACGGCTGGAAGTGTGCTGCAGAAGTCCCGTTTTGTAAGAGAGGCATTAGAGCGGAAGCTTGCCCAAAGCTACCCGCAGACAAAGCTGATTATGCCTGTTAACAATGCAGCCTATGGTGCTGTTTTGCTCGGAAAATCAAAAGCGATCAACGGGTAATCACTGGTATGAAGCAAAAGAAGGGTGTGTCATAAGTCCGGCTATTTTGGACTTGCGGCACACCCTTTTTTATAAGAATTTATATGTTGCATGACATCAATAATCCTTCTATTTCTCGCAGAAACGGTTTAAAACTTGTCGGTCAAATAAAACACAGCCTGCTGTTTCGGGAACAGGGCCCGCAAAATATCGGCATGTTCAGCAGCTTCTTCGACGGCGCCTTCCGCCGGATAGCCGAATATCATATAAGTGATCAGATTCCGTTCATCCACATCTATCGATACATAGGAACCGGCAGGAATATCCTCTGAAACGGAGAGCCGCTGGTGACGGTAATCAAGACAGATCCGCTCCTCTCCGCATTTCAGCGCTATGCATAGCTCTTGATTTGCCGTCCGATCATTATCATTAAGGCGGCGCTCCAATTCAGGCTGAAGCTTATGGAATGTAGAATGCAGGTTGATCATTTTCCACATCGCTATATGGATTTCTACGGGTTGTGCCTGATGCTGCTGATAATAGGAATATAGCTTATGATCCTCCGGCAGCATTGCTAAGATTTGCCTGGCCTTCGGGCGGAGCCGGCATAATGCATGAAACAAGTATTCAACCCCGTCCGCCGCTTCATCCAAGTAGATAAATTCGTTGATAAATACCTGTTCGGTGTCCTTTTTTTCAATAATGCCGTAAGCTACAATTTTATTGTTTTGCTGAAGCAGCAGACAGTCAGCCTTTTTCCATTCCGGCCAATGGATCAGATCCTCCCAGTAGGTTTCATTACGCACTACGGTGTAGGTGCGGTTTTGATTAAAACGATCATAGATACAGCGGATATCATTAAGATAGCGGGAATCAAAAGGAATAATGGTGTAACCGTCCGGCTGCTCACCACCCGGCTGCTTCTCAACAGCGTAAGCAGTCTCGGGAACAAGTCTCCAGCCGACCTTCTCATAAAATGCGTGCTTACTGGCCAAAAGTAAACTTATATCATAACCGGTTTCTCTCATATAGTCCGTTTGTGCAGCAAGAATTTTGTGAGTAAGTCCCATGCCGCGGTAACTCGGATCTGCAGCGACGCTGCCCATTGCACCCGCCTGCAAGACCGCTTGGCCGACTCTGACAGAGAGCGGAAAGATTTGAACATTGGCAGCGATCTTGCCGTCGACCGTCGCAAACCATGTAGTATCCGGATCGTATGCGCTGTCGAGGTCTAGTCTTTCCTGAAAAAAAGTCCGACCTACGGAAAAACATTCATCCAAAATATCGTAAATCTTCTCAAGCTGATCTCTGGTAGGACGGTTCGTTACCGTGATCGTTCTGTCTGAAGCTGTCGTCATCTTTCATTTCCTCCTGCGTGGCCACGAATTTAGTTAGACTGACGGGCGCGTAATGATGAAATTTATTATCATAATATGATCTTAATGGTGAAAATATTTTTCGTCAACGTTGCACCTTCTACGAATTGAAGCAGCTTCAGACATAGGCGGGGCGGCTGTACACAAACAACCCAAAAAGCGGATGCATGCTGAGCGTGCGTCCGCTTTTTTTTGCCAACTGGAATACTGCTTCTTCTATCTGATCCATCAGCGCCAGAATTATATCCGCCTGTGGAAAAAGAAGGAAATTCAGCCCGGCGGGAGAAATAGTGTATCTGATGTCCTATGCCCGGTTATGCTGAAATTTGGTTATTCCCCGGTCATAATGCGACACCGTGCCGTCAAAGCGTTTGACCCGCACATAATCCTCGGAGAATTTTTCAATAATGCCGTAGCCGACCTGGGAATACATTCCGTCAGGGTCAAGCTGCAGTGCGGACACAAAGGTCTGCGACATGGCGGCAACAAAAAAATCAATGTTTTTGACAAGCGGCTTTGGCATCGTCACGGCCCTCCGTATCCTTTTCGCTCCAAATGCTTTTCAACTATTTTACGACAGCAGACGCGTTTTGAAAACAGGTTTAATTTGCAAAAATGATGAAAGCAGGTCATTAGCAGAAGGAGGCGATTGGAGCTGAGTCCGGTGAGGCGAAGGTTTGTTTACGTATTGCGTGTTCTGATTGTGCTGCTGGTTCTGTCTCCGGTGGTGTATGTGCAGGTTAATAAAATCCTGTACGCCAAGCGGGTCTCCGCCTATCTGACGGATACAAAGGGCTACAAGAAAGAGGAGATTGCTTCGGTAGAAGGGATCTGGAGCATCAAGGCGCCGCCTTTTTTGGTAGAGGTTGAGTTTAGGGATGAGCCGGGGGTGGAGTATATTTATTTTGCCCATGCCGGTGTCCTGCAGTTTAGTTACAGCATTACTCCCGAGGGGCGGGAGAACGGATACAGGGAGGCCAGATTGAAGCATGTGGATTCTGCCGAAGGATGGTGAGGTTCTGGACAATACGGATTTACACGCGTAAAAGGCTATACATGAAATCGGGGATGGCTGAATGGAGGAGGGGGATACATGCTGATCAGAACGGAGAGGGCTGAGGATTATGGGCAGGTTTTCCGGCTGAATGAACAGGCATTCGGAAACCGTGAGGAAGAGGCGAAGCTGGTTGAAAGGATCAGGGCTTCAGTAGAGTTCATCCCGGAGCCGTCTATTGTGGCTGAGGTGAAGGGCAATGTGGTCGGCCATATTTTACTGAGCGGGGCTAAGGTAGCAGACAAGGAGCATTAGCAGCGGGTGATTGTGCTGGCGCCGATTGCGGTGCATCCGGATTGTCAGAAGCAGGGCATCGGCGGGCTGCTGCAACGCGAGAATAACGGATGAGCATAGAATTCTGTATAAATAGCGGGAGTTTAAAAATAAACCTGACACAAGGCTGTCCAGTATGCCATGCTATGCTTTCATAACAGATTTCAATAACTGCAGGAGGGAACAAGACATGGCAGAGCCGTTAAAGGCAATGTACAATGAAGAATTTTTGCGAGACTTCGGCAGGAAGCTGCGTGGAGCTTATGACGCATTCGATATAGAAGGCTTTGTTGCCGAAGCGATGCGGGAGCCGTGGGAAGAGCTGGAGCTGAAAGCGCGGATGCGGCGGATTACGGAGACACTGGGGGCTTTTTTGCCTGAAAGCTATGAACAAGCTTTGGCGGTCCTCTACGCGGTAGATCATGAATGTGTCGGCTTTCCTTACCTGATCCTCCCCGATTTCGTTGAGGTATACGGGCAGGCCGAGGAGCATTGGACGTTGTCAATGGCCGCACTGGAACGGTTTACACAGGGGTCGAGTGCCGAGTTTGCCGTAAGACCATTCCTGCTGCGTGACCCGCAGCGGATGATGGAGCAGATGCTATTCTGGTCGCGGCACAGCAATGAGCATGTGCGCCGGCTTGCCAGCGAAGGCTGCCGTCCGCGTCTGCCGTGGGGGCAGGCGCTGCCGGTGTTCAAACGCGATCCTTCCCCCGTTTTGCCGGTGCTGGAGCAGCTGAAGGATGATCCGTCGCTGTACGTACGCAAGAGTGTGGCTAACAATCTGAATGATATCGCCAAGGATCATCCTGATGTCGTGATTGGTATTGCCCGCCGCTGGATAGGCGCAAGCACCCGTACCGACTGGATTGTGCGGCATGGCTGCCGCTCGCTGATCCGCAAAGCTAACCCGGAGATTATGGCCCTTTTCGGGTATGCGGAGGAGGAGGGCACGCCGCTAGTGGCTGCCGCGGCCTTGTCCGTCAATCCGGCGGTTCTGCGGATCGGCGAGAATTGTGTGCTTAGCTATGAACTAAGGGTACGGGAAGGGGAGGCCGTGAGGATCCGGGTGGAATACGGAATTGACTTTGTGAAGGCTGGCGGCAAAACCTCCCGCAAGCTGTTCCTGCTCTCCGACAAAACGGTTCCGGGAGGATCAAGGCTGTCCGCTGTCCGAACACACCGCTGGGCAGACCTGACCACCCGCCGCCACTATCCGGGCGGGCACCGGATTGTGCTGCTGGTGAACGGCAGGGAGGTTGCCTCCACGGAGCTCGTGCTTGAAGCTGCGGTGCGGGAAGAAGGGCCGCTGGAATAAAGGGGGGAATCCGCAGCTGGCCGCAGCCGGATGGCCGAAATGAGAGGCAAAAATGCCTCTGATTCGACTTTGATTAGCGCAGAATATGCCTCGCCTTTTTCTCCAGCGCAACATTATCGGTAATCAGCCGTTTGAGAAAGAGTAGGAGCAATAACTAGTTACCAGTTACAGAAGGAGGGGGAAAAATGCGCCTGTTACTACCAGTCGCTTCTCTGGTGTTACTTCTTGTTCTGACAGGCTGCGCAGGAAATCATAGTCCAAGTGCTGAATATGGGGCAGCAAACGATACGAGTAATACAATCCCGGCACCTAACACACCACCTAACACATCTACCGCACCTAGCGTACCCGACACAACCCCGGCACCCGCCGCACCCGACTCCTTCATCACACCCCGTACCTCCGTTACCGGACAGATGCCGGAAACGATGCCGGCGGATTTTGCATTCTCTGTACGGTTTGGCATTACGGGTAAAAATGAAATCAACACCTTTAACGGGACGGTAACCAAGGATCTGGTGACTCTCGGTACGGCGCAGGCAGATTTCGTTTTTACTGATAGTGAGCTGGCAGATATTTATGCGCGTCTGCGTACAATCAATATTTACAGGGAGCTGAAGCTGGAGCCGGACAGGAAAAACTGTGCGAAGACACCTTTTGATGAGGAACACTGGCAGATTAGGCTGGACGGGGAACAGCGGTCGTTTGATTGGGACGATGAAAACTGCGAAACGACTGCGGATGCTGAGCAGCTGAAGGAGCTGCGGAGTTATATTTTTGAGCTGGTTAAAAACAAGCAGGCGTATCTGGAGCTGCCGGAGGCGGAAGGCGGTTATGATTGAGCAGTAAAACCAGCATTCCTTCCACAGAAACATTCTTGAGCTTTCAGACAAAAGGATATTCACACGACAAAATAGGGCGTCCTGCATAAGCAGGCGCCCTAACTGTTTAATCATATATTTTATACATGCCCGATACACACAGCAGTAAGGTAGCTGCTTTCAAGCGATCAAGCCTTCTATTACACAGCTGCGTAAAAGCTAGTCGGTGATATTGCCTGCCATTTTGAGCCGTTTGGCAATTTCTTTGAATTCCTCTTCGGAGATGCCCGGCGCGAATTCTTCCTTGGATTCAGGCGCTTCAGGAATAGGGAAGCCCTTAGGAGCGCCTTCGATTACTTCCAGCGGAAGACCGTCCTCCGGATGCGTTCCCTTCCAGATCTGGCCGATCGTGCTGAAATCTTTATCACTCCAAGTATACAGCTTGGTGTGAACGCCCTTTTCCTCGTATTTTTTGGCCTCGGTAAACAGTTTATTGCTCAGAGACGGAATCGGAACCAGCTTGGTCACGTTCACGCCTGTAGCAATTTCCAGCGCCTTTGCATAAGCCACCACATGGACGCCGCCTCGTACCAGCAGGAAGCCGACAACCGCACGGGCAGCCGGATGATCGGTCATTTCATATACCTTCATCTTGTGGGTTCTGGCCCCGCATTCGAGGAAGAAGTTATGCAGCAGATCTTCAACCAGATTGCCGCTGTTAAACACATTGGCTCCGGTCCACGGGTTACCCATTGAGTCGAACGGCATGGCACCCTGGGCTCCGGCCAGAAAGTGATACGACAAGCGTGCGTCCTTCACTGCTTCCAGCGGCGTAGAGTCCGGTTTTTTATAATCGGTTGAGCCTCTGAGACATTTGTTCACAGCATGGGAGACCAGCTCCACATGGCCCAGCTCTTCTGCGGTAATACTCATCACCAGGTCATAAAACGGCTTCAGCTTGTCCTTGGAACGGAAATTAAAAGACTGGTAGAGATAGTTGTTGAGGGTGGACATCTCGCCGAATTTGCCGCCTAACAGCTCTTGCACGGCAGCGGCGGCATTCGGGTCCGGTTTCTCGACATCGGGAATCTCAATCATAATTTCATCCATCCGTTTGAACATTGACTTGTCGTCCTCCTTAGGGCTTATGCTTGATTAGAGTGCTCGACCTACATTAAACGCAATCTGCCGGGTTCAAACGTTACCGCAGAGGCAGTGTTGTAACAAAATGGTTATTATCCTTCTGCTCAAGCTCCGACATGCGCAGCACATAGCTTTTTAAACCGCTGTAAGGGGCAGCATGCCACAGCCGGAAGCCTTCCAATGCGGTAACAGCAACAATCTCCTTATCAGCATTCCCGGCAAAATAAATCTCATTCAGCCGTCCGACCACGTCTGCCATTGCCCTCAACTGCTCCTGCGTATAATCGGCATAGCTGCTGTCGCCGGATAACCTGACGAAGCTCCGGTCTGCTGACAGCTTCCGGAATGCCTCCTCACTGTAAGCAGTAAAATTCAGCAGATCCGGATTCGAGCTGCCTGCCGCCCTGGCCCAGAGCTCTACATTCAGCTTCGACGTATTATATTCTAGCGTGCGGGAAACAGGGGTATAATCCACAATCCCATACTGGTGCGGGTAGACGGACAAAGCACTGCCGGCAATATCATAAACACCTTGGTCACTTTCACGGATATCCTGGAAATGAATATGCCCGCTGAAGACCATTGTGATTCCGTTTCGCATCAGGACATCAGCAGTCCGCTTATTATTGTTAAGCGTAAAGCCTTCCTGGAGAAAATCACTGTGATCTTGCAGGCTATGGTGCATAACCGCTACTATCTGCGCCCCGCTCTCTGCGGCCAGGCGGCTGCACCGGCCGATCCATCCCAGAGTGGCGGCGGTTAGCTGGCCGTCAAGCTGGGGATGTCCCAGCTTCTTGTTGCTGCTGTACTGGCTGGTATCCAGCATCAGAAGCCAAAGATCCTCTGAAGGGGCAGCCAGGTAGCTAAGGGAGTCATTGTCTCTCAGCAGCGCCTCGCCATAACCGAATTCACTGTAAATGCTGCGGAAGCTCCTTGGAGTGACAGAGTCCACCGGAATCTGCCGTTCACCCTTAAAGCGTCTGGCCCAGGGATTCATCACATCATGATTGCCCGGAATGACATAAATCTGCGTTCCGGTATGCTGCTCAATAGCCCGCAGGTGCTCCGCAAGGTCCTGATGACTGGCTTTTTCCCCGTTATTGGTCAGATCCCCGCTGATTATGACTGCCGCCGGACGCTGGATTCCGATATCAAACTCAAGGGCATCCAGCATTTCATCGCTGTAGGCCAGCTGCTTGCCGTCTCCGGCAGCCATAAATTTGCTGAAGGCAGGTCCATTATCAGTCAGTCTGGGGGACAGGTAATGGGTGTCTGTCGTGGTCAGCAGCCTGATATTCTGGCCGGACTGAACCCGGAGCACCTGCTGCTGCTCTGACGCCTGCCCGCTGCAAGAGGAGAGCAGAAGAAGCAGGGAGAATAGAATGGCCGCATTAATCCGCCGGACGGACAATAGAAACACCTCATTTCTTTTGAAAAAGCTCTGTTATTTCACTCTGGCATTCCCGCTGACGATTCCCTGATCCCCCAGATTGAACGTGGACAAATATTGCTTATTGGCAAAATAGACGTTTCCTCTAACCGTAGCGCTGATCACGGTGAACCCGTCAGCCTCGACGTAAACATCCCCGATAAAAATCCCGCCTTCCAGCCGGGTATTCTCACTGCGGATCGTCAGCTTGGGTGCGGTCAAAGTAAAGGAATTAGTGATGCTCTGATCCTCGTCCTGGGTGTAGAGGGCGATTTTGCGGGCAGGTTCACCGTTGTGGACGAACTGGCCGTCAACAATAAGCTCCTCGTCGAAGGTGAAGTCCCGCAGTGCCGCGGCAATCCAGGTGCCTTCCTTGCTGAGCGCCTGTTTGAAGGCCGCCTCATTATCGACAATGGAAGCGGTAGTAACGGCATCTACGGTCACGTTGCCGTTTGTCCCGGCAGCTGTACCCGTATTGTTATTCACTGCATTGCTGCTGCCTGAATCCGAACATCCCGCCAGCAGTATTAAAGCAAGTACAGCCGCGCTTAAAGTAATCTTGTTCATGTTACAAAGCCTCCTGATAGAGTGTGGTGGATCTAAATTGGATTCGGATCGCTTCAAAATTAATATAGAACGGTTGGTGCGGAACTGAAGTGATCTAGCTCACTGTTGCCCTTAATATTTACCGATCGTTCTATAAATGATAAAATAAGCCAAGGAAAGGAGCATGATTCATGGCCAGAAGTAAAGAGTTTGACGTTGACAACGTCCTCGGTAAAGCGGTGACGGTTTTTTGGCAGCAAGGTTATGAGAGAACCTCTATGCAGGACCTGGTAACGGGCATGGGCATCCATAAGCGGAGCATGTACGATACGTTTGGTGATAAGCATACTTTATATATGAAAGTGTTGGAGCGATATGCCGGCACTGTTTCCGGCAAGATGGAGAGCAAGGTTGAAGGACTGTCATCTGCCAAGAAAGCCATCCGCCTGTTATTTGAAGCTATAGCATACAATAATGGCCCGGAGCCAAAAGGATGCCTGCTTGTAAATACTGCGGTGGAGCTTGCCGTTCATGATCCTGAGGCAGCGGCGAGAGTAAAGGATGCTTTTCTGGACACAGAGCACCTACTGGAACGCCTGCTGCGCCAGGGGCAGGAGAGCGGAGAGCTTACGCGCAGCTTTGATCCTTCTGATATGGCAGCCTATCTGCACAACGCACTAGTCGGCCTGCGGGTGCTGGTCAAGACAGAACCGGATGCCGGCAGGCTGCAGACCATTATCGATCTGACACTTAAGTCACTGGATTAATCACCGGTCTAGTATTGGCGCACCGGCTGCCGATTATCCGGGTACCCGAGATTTCCCCGGGCCGGGCGCTTGATCTGCTGATCCGGGCTTCTATCCCGGCGCGGTTTGGATTACAATATTCTTCTGAGGAATTTTATGTGGCAGGAGGAGCAGCAAATATGGCTAAACAGAAATTTTATGTGGTCTGGGAGGGCAAGCAGCCGGGGGTGTACACCACCTGGGCGGAGTGCCAGGCTCAGACGGATCATTACACCGGAGCCAAGTACAAATCCTATGAGTCCAGGGCTGCCGCAGATGCAGCCTTTAAAGCAGGCTGGAGAGGCAATTGGGGAAGCGGCGCTGCTGGCGCAGGTGCAGCCAAAAGCAAACCTGCAGGCTCCCGGGGCCGCAGTACAGCTGCGGCCGCGCCGGAATCAATGGAAATTGATTACGACAGCATCTCTGTAGATGTGGGTACAAGGGGCAACCCGGGACCGGTTGAATATAAAGGCGTGGATACGCAGACCGGCGATATCATTTTCTCCTGCGGCCCGATCCGCAAAGGCACAAACAATTTGGGTGAATTCCTGGCCATTGTGCACGCGCTGGCTCATCTGAAGAAAGAGGGCAGCAGCAAGACTGTTTACAGCGATTCTGTCAACGCGATGAAATGGGTCAAGCAAAAAAAGGTGGCGACCACCCTGGCCCGTGATGCTTCGACAGAGGAGATTTGGATATTGATCGACAGGGCTGAGAACTGGCTGAGGACTAACACGTATGAAAATAAAGTACTGAAGTGGCAGACCAGAGAGTGGGGAGAAATCAAAGCGGACTACGGGCGGAAATAGGGTAATACAAGGTACGGTCTAAATTACAGCAGGAATCGGGAGGAGAGAACCGGCATGTTCGGAAATGATTGGGATGAAGTGCTGCAGGAGGAAATTCAGAAGCCTTATTTTCAGGAGCTGCGCTATGCGTTAGCGGCGGAGTACAAGCAGTATACGGTCTATCCGCCCAAGGAGCTGCTGTTCTCGGCACTCAAGCTGACACCATACAATAAGACACGGGTTGTTATATTGGGCCAGGACCCTTATCACGGCGCAGGACAAGCCCACGGGCTGAGCTTTTCTGTCAAGCCGGGCGTACGCATACCGCCTTCATTGCGCAATATTTACCAGGAGCTGCACAATGATACAGGCACATCTGTGCCGAACCACGGCTCCCTGCTGCACTGGGCAGAAGAAGGCGTGCTTATGCTTAACGCAGTGCTGACCGTCCGTGAAGGGCAGCCGAATTCGCATAAGGGGTTAGGCTGGGAGACATTTACCGACGCTATTATGGAGAAGCTGAATGAACGCACTGAGCCGCTTGTATTTATCCTCTGGGGCAGTCATGCCCAGCAAAAAGGGGCCTATATCGACCGGAGCCTCCACAAGGTTATCCAGTCTCCGCATCCCAGCCCGTTCTCGGCGCACCGCGGATTTTTGGGCAGCAAGCCGTTTTCGCAGGCGAATGAGTATCTGGAATCACACGGTTTGACAGGAATAGACTGGTCCATACCGAATTTATAGGTAGCACAGGCATAGTGAAGGGGGGAGAGCAATGAAGCATTGGGTAGGCAGACCGGTCATCATGTATTGCGGTGAGGCACCCTATACGATTATGAAGGGCGTGCTGCGCAAATGGGATCCTCAGGCTTCGCTGGCCGTTATCGGCCATCAGGAAATTGCTGTACCTTTTCGTGACATTGTCTACATTAAGGCGCTCGCTCCCAAGGAACGGGCATTGCCCCCGGTTCTTCACTCCGTCGGATATGTCATGAGAGAACGCCAGCAGTTTGATAACGCAGTCTATTTTAAATCGGCTGTTACCGTCTGGAAAGGCGACCAGCTGGTTGCCTTCAATTCCGTGATCGTCTCACACACAAAGGGTGCGGTTACGCTGCAGGACGGGCAGAATCTGATGAAGGGCACGCATATCTTTGTGGTCCGCTCCCTGCGGGGTTAATCAGCTGTACAATCAGAGCAAACATAAAGAGCAGCATTCTCCTGTAACGGGAGGACGCTGCTCTTTGATTTACCAAAAGCTATAACTGCTCTTCTTTAGGCAGCTGGATCTCCTCGACCCGCTCTGCCACGATAATCTCGTATATGCGCAAAAAAATAATTTTGGCAATCATATAGACAGGCAGGGCAATCAGCACACCGATGATTCCGAAGAAATCTCCGCCGACGAGCACAATAACTACCGTAGTCAGCGGATGCACATCCAGCGATTTGCCGTAAATGATCGGTGATAGCACATTATCCTGTATCTGCTGGGCAACCAGAATAATGACGAGCGACCAGATCGCCATGGTAGGGGATTCAATGAATCCGACGATAAGAACCGGTATGGAAGCAAGCAGTGACCCTACATAAGGAATGAAGTTAAGCGGAATGGAGATTACGGCTAGCAGCAGTGAATAAGGCAGACCGATGAACAGGAAACCGATGTACAGCAGAATCCCGAGCACCACATTCAGAATAACCCGGGTGACAATGAAGCCGCTTAGCGCACCGTCGATATCGACAAGCATATCCTGGCCTTCCTTGCGGAATTTCCGCGGGAACAGACCCAGCAGGATAGGGGACAGCTTATGCCCGTCCTTTAGCATGTAATAGAGAATGATCGGCAGTGTGGCGATAACCACGACAATACTGGAGATCACACCGATCAGATTGGACATGGAATTGGTCATCCAGTTAATCGCGTTGCTTAAATATTCGGATATTTTGTCGGACAGGTCCGTATCGCCCGAGAAAAACCGTGACAGTGCAGGGTTATTCCGCAGCTCATTAAATTGATTCTGCATTCCCTGTACCAGGTAAGGCATGTTATCAATAAAATTCTTGAACTGCTCGCGCAGTGTCGGCCAGAGCAGAATCCAGAACAGGACGAACAGGCCGGCGAAGACGAGATAAATCAGCAGAATGGAGAGCGCACGGTTCAGTTTATGCTTCTCCAGAAATCTGACCAGCGGGCGCAGCAGATAATACATGAACCCTGACAGCATCATCGGCACGAGCAGCAGATTTATGATGGAGAGCAGCGGCGTGAACAGGAACATCACCTTGGAGCCCAAATAAAGAATCAATAGAAAGGCAATGATGGACAGGCTTGTCCGAAAATATTTGCTTTGCAGCATAGCAGCACCTCCGTAATTTTGATTGTGTAGCGTGACCCTATGTACAGCTCATCCCGATTCTATCTTTATAACCGAAACGATAGAGATTGATTCAGCCTGCTAGATTGCAAATTCCCAGAGGCCGGGTTTAGGCGGGAAAAGAGCCGGTTAATACGGATTAAAAGGAGGGGATGCAGATGACTACGCTGGTTTTGGGGATCTTCGGACACCGGAGCGATGCCATACTGGCAATCGAAGATTTAAGGAAGAGTGGTATTAAGAAGAAGCATATTTCAGCTGTGGCGAAGCAAAAAAATACGCTGGAGCTGATCAGCCACGATACAGGAATCGGCAGGGCGGAGAGTGGAGCCGGTAATGAAGGCTTGTTCGGAACAGCCCGGGAGTTGGGTGTCGGACTGGATATGATTAACGATACCGCTGTATCCGCGGGCCCGGCAGCGCGCAAGCTGGCCGGGGCTGACCTGGAGGGGGATGGCCTTGCTGTCAGCCTGATCGGAATGGGCATACCGGAGGCGGATGCCCTTAAATATGCGGAGCATGCCGAAATGGAGCATATTATTGTCATTGTGGACATTGAAGAGGATCAGCGCGGGCAGATCAGTGAGATCATGGAGCAGCATCATGCCATTCCACTGGCCGCTGCTGAATAAATCAGCAGTTAACGGCGCGGCAGACGGGATTTCTTGTCTGCCGCTTTTTTGCGCCGGGATTGGATGAACAGAGCAGGCTCTATATCAACCTGGCCGCCGGTTTCTTTTGTAACCTGCTTAGCCTTGACGAGTGCAAGGAATGCAAAGACCTCTCCAAGAGCAGCCAGTCCGGCTGCGATAATCTCGTAGTCATCAGCGGTTAATTCCGCAGACTCCACAGGATTCCCGGTGCTGCCGGGATTTTTGCTGCTCTTATTATTGCTGATGCCGCTGCCATAACCGTTTATGTTATTGGCCATTTCCTGTTCACCTGCTTTTCGCCATATATATTTATTAATATGTTGCTTGCCTGCGGGAGGAAATAGGCAATAGGGAGGATATTTCTCAAGACTTACTTTTTGTATATATGAGCAAAAAAAATCACTTTACTTCATTTGAAAACGCTGTTAAAATCATAAATAAGCAGAAATGATCAATAATGAGCATCAAACGTCAGATAAATGATCAAGTTAGCGGTTAATAACATAGATTTGCATAGCAGGGTGACTTCGTGCTTACGCTATGCGTAGAGGGAGTGAACTGCTGTGCTGTTTGAAGAAGAAAGAAAACGGAGCATCGTACAGTTTGTCGAGCAGCGTACAAGGGCATCGGTTCAGGAGCTGAGCCTGGAGCTCGGCGTCTCCGAATCAACGGTGCGCCGGGATTTGAAGGAGCTGGAGGAAGCAAGGCTCCTGAAGCGGACGCACGGAGGGGCAGTATCGCTGCAGAGTGTTAACTTTGAAGCTGCTTTTCCGGATAAGGAAGACCGGCTGCAGGACGAGAAGCTGCGGATTGCTGCCAAGGCAGTCCAGATGATTCAGGAAGGCGATGCCATTCTGCTTGACGGAGGGACAACGACCCTACAGATCGCCAAGGCGCTCAAGAGCTTCTCCAATCTGAAGGTCATTACCAATTCAATCATGGCTTTGAATGAGCTGAGGGACTGCCGGAATATTGAAGTGTCGATTACCGGCGGCATGCTGAGGCCGGATACGATGGCGTTTGTCGGTCCGATGACGGAACGGTCACTTGAGATGGTCCGGGTGGACAAAGCCTTTCTGGGAACGAACGGGCTTGATCTGCAGGAGGGAATTACCACTCCCAACATGCTGGAGGCAGCTACGAAGCGCAAAATGATCGCCGTTGCCAAGCAGTCCATTCTGCTTGCGGATCACAGCAAGATCGGCCAGGTATCCTTCTGTAAAGTGGCTGATCTGCAGGAAATCGATCACTGCATCCTGGATTCGGCAGCGCCGGACAGCTTTACCCGCGGACTTGAAGCCCTGGATATCGGCTTTACCATCGTGTGAAGGCAAGTAAACCACAATAATGAGGGATGAACATGATCTATACCGTTACACTTAATCCTTCCATTGACTATATCGTGGAAGTGGAAGATATGAAGCTCGGCAGCCTGAACCGGATGTCCCGTGACCTGAAGCTGCCAGGCGGCAAAGGCATTAACGTATCACGCGTGCTGAATCAGCTTGGTGTGAACAATACGGCGACCGGCTTTCTCGGCGGCTTCACCGGCCGGTTCATTGAGGACTGGCTGCGTGAGGAAGGAACCTCAAGTGATTTCGTTCCTGTCGGCGGTGACACACGGATTAACATCAAGCTGAAATCCGGGGAAGAGACCGAGATTAACGGAGCCGGACCGGAAATTACCGCAGCTGAAGCCGAGGCGCTGATAAACAAGCTGGGTCATCTTCAGGCGGGGGATATCGTCGTTTTGTCCGGCAGTATTCCGCCTTCACTTGGCGGGGATTTCTATAACAGACTGATCGGGGTGTGCAAGCAGCAGGGCGCACAGTTCGTCATAGATACGACGGGACAGGCCCTGCAGCAGGCTCTTGTGTACGGTCCGCTGCTCGTCAAGCCCAATCATCATGAGCTTGCCGAACTGTTCGGGGTTACCATCACCACCAGAGAAGAAATTATTACGTACGGCCGCAAGCTGCTGGAGGCGGGAGCACAGCATGTGCTGGTCTCGATGGCCGGCGACGGGGCATTGCTGATCACCGAGCAGGGAGTATACAGCGCGAGTGCACCAGCAGGCCAGGTGAGAAATTCGGTAGGTGCAGGCGATTCGATGATCGCAGGTTTTGTAGGTACCTTATCCAAAGAGGGCAATGTACTGGAGGCGTTCCGCACAGGCGTGGCTTCAGGCAGTGCAACAGCTTTCTCCGATGATCTGGCGGATGGCGGATTTATCAGCGAGCTGCGCCCCCGTATTCAGATTACACAGCTAGGTTAGTTAACAGCATTTATGAGGAACATAGGGAGCTGAACAATATGAGAATTACAGATTTGATGATAAAAGAAGCAATGATCATGAATCTGCAGGCAACTACCAAAGAAGCGGCGATCGACGAACTGATCGCCAGTCTGGCAGCCAGCGGAAGAATCAATGATAAGGTGTTGTTTAAAGAGAAAATCCTGGCGCGTGAAGCCCAGTCCAGTACCGGAATCGGCGGCGGAATTGCGATGCCTCATGCCAAAACCTCTGCAGTGAATCAGGCAACAGTAGTATTTGCCAAGAGCAGCGCCGGCGTTGAGTATGAATCGCTGGACGATGAGCCGGCCAAGCTGTTCTTCATGATTGCCGCACCGGAAGGTGCTGGAAATATGCACATGCGAACACTCGCAGCTCTGTCCAGGCTGCTCATTGAAAGCGAATTCATCGATGCGCTGATGAATGCCTCCACTCCGGATGAAGTGGCCGCCCTGTTCGATGCCAAGCAGGCGGAGCAGGATGCCAAGGCAGAAGCGGAGAAAGCCGCACCTGCAGCCAAGCCGGCGCCTGAAAAAATGATTGTGGGAAATCCGGAGTCCTCCGGTTTTGTTGTAGCAGTAACGGCATGTCCTACGGGAATTGCCCATACCTTTATGGCAGAAGATGCGCTGAAGAAGAAAGCGCTGGAGATGGGTGTTAATATCCGCGTTGAAACGAACGGCTCGGAAGGCGCGCAGAATGTGCTTACCGCGGATGAGATCCGCCGGGCCAGCGGCGTTATTGTGGCAGCCGACAAGAATGTTGAAATGGCCCGCTTCGCCGGCAAGCCGGTGCTGCAAAGACCGGTAAGTGACGGTATCCGCAAGCCTGAAGAGCTGATCAGCAAAGCTCTCAAGGGCGATGCCCCGATCTACCAGGACGGCGGACGCAGCACCAGCAGCGAAGCTGCTCCGGCTAAATCAGGCAGCGTGGGAAGCAAAATCTACAAAGATCTGATGAACGGTATTTCGCACATGCTTCCGTTCGTAGTCGGCGGCGGCATCCTGCTTGCCATTTCCTTCCTGATCGAGCAGGTGGCCGGCGTCGATAACCCGCTGGTGAAGCTGCTGCAGACGATCGGCGGCGGCGATGGTGCCTTCCACTTCCTGATCCCGATCCTCGCCGGATTTATCGCGATGAGCATCGGCGACCGTCCGGCGCTTATGCCGGGTATGGTCGGCGGTATTATGGCCCTGAATTCCAACGCCGGCTTCCTAGGCGGTCTGGCTGCCGGGTTCCTGGCCGGTTATGTCATCATCGGCCTGCGTAAAGCCTTTGCCGGCCTGCCGCGCACGCTCGACGGACTGAAGCCGATTCTGCTCTACCCGGTCTTTGGCCTGCTGATCACCGGAGCTGTAGCCTATTATATATTCGATCCGGTCTTTGGCTCCATTAATACAGCAATGATTGATGCCCTTAACAAATTGGGCACCGGCAACATGGTTCTCCTGGGTATTGTTCTTGGCGGAATGATGGCTATTGATATGGGCGGCCCGTTCAACAAAGCAGCGTATACCTTTGCAATCGGCGTATTCACCTCCAGCGGTAACACGAACGGCCTGATGATGGCTGCAGTTATGGCCGGCGGTATGGTGCCTCCGCTGGCAATTGCCCTGGCAACTACCCTGTTTAAGAACAAGTTCACCGAAACTGAACGCAAGTCCGGGATTACGAATTACGTACTGGGACTGTCCTTTATCACTGAAGGTGCGATTCCATTTGCTGCAGCCGATCCGCTGCGCGTGCTGACTACCTGCATCGTCGGTTCTGCTGTTGCTGGCGGACTGACACAGCTCTGGCACATTAACGTGCCTGCACCGCACGGCGGGATATTCGTTGCCTTTCTTTCCAGCAACGCGCTGCTGTTCCTGCTGGCTGTGCTGATCGGTGCCGTGATCTCCGGCCTGACGCTGGGACTGTGGAAGAAGCCGCTGCAGACGAAATAATAATTAACGATCCGCATATGAAACTGCGGGGATCAGACACCAGTCTGTTCCCCGCAGTTTTTTCTGTTTGTTTCACTGCAATTTTAAGGTGTAATTCTGTATAATTATTAATATACATAAACAGAAGCTAAAGGAGAGAGCGAAATGATTCTGCACAGAGGGGAAGTCTTGTTCCGTCAGGGAGACAGCTGCGAATATCTGTATAAGGTGAAAAGCGGGCTGTTCAAAGTAACGAGGCTGCATGAGAACGGGAATATGGTGCTGTTCAATCTGCTGTATCCCGGTGAGACCGTCCCCCATCATTCCCTCATTTCGCCTAAGGAGGCGCATGGAACGGCTGTTGCAATGATCAAGAGCGAGATTGAGATCGTTCCGGCGGCGGAATGGTACCGGGAGCTGCGCGAGAATCCGGACAAAGTGATGGAGATTGCGCTGCTGCTCCAGGAGAAGGTCCGGTTTATGCAGACCCGGCTGGATCACCTGACTGTCGGCTCACCTGCTGAACGCATGGAGCTGCTTAACCGCTGGATGAAAGATTACGCTTACGGCGCACAGCTGACAGATCTGTTAACCCAGGAAGAAATTGGACAATTGATTGGTGTACGGCGTGAAACGGTGAACCGGCTGCTGCGGAATCAGGACTAAATGTAAATTTTACATGAATACAGCGTAAAATTTACATGAATCGTGATGTTTTTACTGGAAACCTGTTTAGAGACGGCCTGCCGCGTGGTATAATCTATTCAGAAGTTATTAAATTAAAGAAAGGATCAGGATACCATGTGTCCCCGAAGGACGATTCCCCAAAGGACGATTTGGAAACGTTATGATCTGTCTTATACTTAGCTTCCCTGTAGAAGGTGCGAAACGTTGTTAATGACGAAGCCGCCTCTGCCATGGGAAGGGAGTATTGTATGCGAAGGATAAGCTCCTCTGGTATAACCCGTCGTAGAGGGTCCGGTGATGTCTAAGCCGCCAACTACGATAAGGGGAGACCTGTATGAGGAATCACAACGACGGCATGAGACTGCCGTTACGACTCACCGTTATTTTGTCCGGAACTTTGCTATTAGCGTTTACTTATTATCACATTAATTATCAGAACCATTTGACCGAGGGCGGGTTTGTCGGCCTGGCATTGCTCGGCAAATATGTACTAGGCATTTCACCATCTGTATCAACTCTACTCTTGGACATACCAGTACTTATAATCGCCATGATCTTTAAAGGAAAATCGTTCGTGGTGAACACGTTCATCTCTGTAGCAGCCTTTACGCTGTCCTACGGACTGATGGAACGCTATTCCGGATGGGTGATTGACTTACAGGATAACCTGCCGCTCGCGGCATTGTTGTCCGGTGTACTGACAGGTCTTGGTGCGGGCTTGGTCCTGCGGGGCGGCGGTGCGAGCGGCGGTGACGATATTTTGTCGCTGCTGATCAGTGAGTGGAAGGGAATCAAGGTAGGTACGGTGTTCATCCTTATGGATGTTGTTGTTCTGGCATTATCCCTTATGTATATGCCGGTCAAGGAGACACTGTATACAGTGATGGCTGTAGTAGTAGCCGGTTATGTAATTACCCTGACTACCTCACTGGGCAGACCAAAGCTGAACAAGGTACCGAAGCTTCAACCGAAACTAAGCAAGCCGCAAGATGGTACAGCAGTGTGAACAGCGCAAAGTTAACCCCGCGCTGCGGGGTTCATGATCAAAGGCCAGCTTATGATGCGATGCATCTAAGCCGGCCTTTATTTGTGCGGGAAAGGCTGAAACCGCAGCGCCGGGCAGCGCGTATATATCTCGTTCATAACATCACGGGATTACAGAGAGCGGGTACACAGGCACTATAAACCATTTAGGAGGCTGCAGGAATGAGTGCACATGAAATTGATTATGCCATTATGGGCGGGGAAATCCAGTGTGTGGAGGTTCAGCTTGATCCCGGAGAAAGTGTGGTTGCCGAAGCGGGCAGCTTTATGATGATGGACCCGGAGATTACGATGGAGACGATCTTTGGGGATGGCTCCGGCTCCCGTCAGGGCAGCGGACTAATGGGCAAGCTGATGGGTGCAGGCAAGCGGATCCTGACGGGAGAAAGCCTGTTCATGACCGTCTTCACACACAGCGGGCATTACGGGCGGAAGAATGTAACCTTTGCCGCGCCGTATCCGGGTAAGATTATCCCGCTTGACCTCCAGCAGTACTCCGGCAAGATCATCTGCCAAAAGGATTCCTTTCTCTGTGCGGCTAAAGGCGTATCTGTAGGCATCGAATTTCAGCGTAAGCTGGGCGTCGGATTCTTCGGCGGCGAAGGCTTCATTATGCAAAAGCTGGAGGGAGACGGCCTGGCCTTTGTCCATTCCGGCGGACATGTGCTGGAGCGGACGCTGCAGCCCGGCGAGACGATTAAGCTCGATACAGGCTGCCTTGTAGCGATGACCTCCTCAGTAGATTACAATATTGAGTTCGTCAAAGGCGTCAAAACAGCGCTGTTCGGCGGCGAAGGCCTGTTCTTTGCCACCCTGCGCGGGCCGGGCAAGGTGTGGGTGCAGTCGCTGCCGTTCAGCCGGATGGCCGACCGCATCCTGTCGGCGGCAGGCGGCTCCGGACGCAAGGAGGAAGGCAGCATTCTCGGCGGCCTGGGCAATCTGCTGGACGGCAGATAAGCAGCGCGAAGTAACAACATCTAACACACAGAACAGCCGTACCGCGGGGTTGACCGGAGGTACGGCTGTTTTTGGTGGTAGTCTGGCCAATAAGCAACAAGATGGCATTTATGCTTTAAAAACAGACAGCAGCAGAAACATCGGCCGGCGTACTTCCTCATGCCATGCCGGATCCTGTTCCAGCATCTCTGTGGTGGGCTGCAGCTCGGAGATCTTGGCAAGCGTAAAGCCGGACTCCAGCAGCACGTTTAAATAGGTGGACAATGTGCGATGATATTTTACCACATTCTCTCCAAGAAATCTGGCGGTGCGCGCACCTTCGAGATGATAACCATCTACCGGCCAATGCAGCTTTTCGCCGCTTTGGCTATAGTGCCAGTCTTGGGCTGCCAATGCTGTAAAGACAGGATGCTCCACAGATAGCACAAACTGTCCGCCGTTTTTCAGGCAATCATTCACACGCCTGCACAGGTCACCGAACTGCTCCACATAATGAATGGCCAGCGAGCTGATGACCGTATCGAACTCACCTTCACCAAATGAGATATCCTCTATCGGCATTTGTATATATTCGATCAGCGGATCATTAGTCATCTCCCTGGCCCGCTGCAGCATATTATCTGAGAGGTCAATGCCGGTAACGGAAGCCGCCCCCTGCTCACGCGCATACCGGCAGTGCCAGCCGAATCCGCAGCCGAGGTCTAGTACCTTCTTACCATCCAAAACAGGCAGCAGAGAGCGGAAGGTCTGCCATTCACCTGCTGACTCCAGGCCTCCGACGGAGCGGGGCATTGCACTGTATTTTTCAAAGAAAACGGCATTATCATATTTATTCTCTTTCATCTGAAGCCCCCTGACATTTTAAAAATCTCTTAAATAGTATATCCCATATTTGACTAGCCTGCCGGGACTGTATATATTATGGGCAAAGCCCTTGGACTAAGCCAAGGCTGCGACCGGAGGCCTCCTATGTTCAAAATTTTCATTATCGAGGACGATCAGGGGCTGGTGTCCCTGCTTCAGGATTACTTACATAAATTCGGCTATGAGACAATGGCAGTGCAGGATTTCGAGGCCGTAAAAGCGCAATTTGAGCAGTATGCGCCGCATCTGGTGCTGCTGGATGTCAATCTGCCCAAGTTCGACGGTTATTACTGGTGCCGCCAGATCCGCGGGATCTCCACCTGTCCGATTCTGTTCATCTCCGCCCGCGAAGGAAAGATGGACCAGGTGATGGCACTGGAAAACGGGGCGGATGATTATATCACCAAGCCATTTGACTATGAAATTGCGTTTGCCAAAATCAAGAGCCATCTCCGCCGTGCTTACGGCTCCTATGCAGCAGGCGGGACCGAGCGCGGCTTGAATGTTTCCGGGCTGACGCTGGATGGTGAGCGGCTCATTCTGTCCCGCGGCAGCCTGAAGACCGAGCTTAGCCATACGGAAGCCAAGATCCTCGGCGAGCTGATGCAAAAAGCCGGCACCATCGTCACACGAGACCGGCTGCTGGAGAAAATCTGGGATGACCAGGTATTTGTCGATGACAATACGCTGAATGTCTATGTCACCCGGGTCCGCAAAAAGCTGGCCGTCCTGAACATCCAGGACGGCCTTCAGACCGTACGCGGCCAGGGCTACCGGTTATCGGGCGACTGGGGGGAAGCATAGGTGAGGTTATTTTTACGGGAACAGACGCCGTTAATTATAGTTTATCTTTCGCAGCTGCTGATCATCACGCTGATATACCGGCTGGACGGCGGAAGCGCAGTGGAAGTAAGTCTGTACGCGATGCTGCTCAGCACCTGCCTGCTGCTGGCTTATCTGGCCTACCGCTATCTCACCAACCGTTCCTTCTATGAACGGCTGCAGACCCAGCCGGATTCGCTTAATGAATCAGGGGGACCGGCCCAAAGCTCGCCGCTGGCTGACAGCCTGCGCAAGCTGCTGACCCGGCAGTTCCGGCTCTATCAGAATGATCTGCACAGCTACCGCCACAAGCTGGAGGAGCATATTCACTTCATCAACCAGTGGGTGCACGGCATGAAGACGCCGCTGTCCGTGATACATCTGATCATACAGGACAAGGACGGTCCGCCTTTTACGGCGATCGGCGATGAGCTGGACCGGCTGAAAAAAGGGCTGGATACTGTGCTGTATACCGCCCGGCTCGATACATTCGAGCATGATTTTTATGTGGAGCAGCTGGAGCTGGCAGCAGTTCTGCGCAGTGTGACTTCCGAGCAGAAGCGGCTTTTTATCCGCAAACGTATTTTTCCGGCAATTACCGTAGACAGCGGCATAACCATCACTTCCGACGAAAAGTGGCTGGGGTTTCTACTGACGCAGCTCATTACCAACGCGCTCAGGTATACGGTGGAGGAGGGCAGACGGGTACATTTTCACGGTTATATAGAGGAGCATGGGCGGGTTACGCTTGAGGTGCGTGATGAAGGGGTGGGCATTCCGCCCGGTGACCTGCCGCGGGTGTTCGATCCGTATTTTACCGGTGTCAACGGGCGCACGTTTCAGGAATCGACAGGGATGGGCCTGTACCTGGTGAAGCAGATCTGCGGCAAGCTGGGACATGAGGTGGAAATTTCCTCGGAGGTCGGCAAGGGGACGGCGGTGCGGATTATTTTCGCGGGCGCTGCGGCCCCCGGTAATGCAGGATCAGGAGCACCACAGTAGAAACTACGGTAAGCGATAATGTATTTGTAACGAGAAAAGCCAGCCCTGTCCCGTCAGCAGCCAGGTTCACCGCATAAGCCTCCATCAGCCCGATGCCCAGCAGCATCAGCAGATAGGCTTTCAGATTGAGGTCGTTAACCGATTTTGTTCTTATCATCTGAATAATCTGCGGAATCCAGCCCACAGACAGAATAATGCCGCCAAGCAGCTGCATCAGCGCGAAGAGCATGGTTACACCTCCGGTTTTATTGTCTAGTACGTTGTATGCCGGAGTGGCCGGATGAGTTACTTTGCAGCTGGCAGCCGAACGGGCATAAAAATACCCCGCTATCCCTTTGAGGATAGCGGGGTATTACTCATGTCTGGGGGAGCAGCAGGGGAGCGCAGGCTACTGCTGCCGCCCCAGGCGTGCAAGCTGCTTCAGCAGCTCTGCAGCTTCACTGAACGGAAAAGCTTCGGCCAGTACTTCGCTAACGGTTACCCGCGCCCGGTCCACCTTGCTCTGTCCGATCTCTGTCAGCGAGGTGTAGATGCTTCTGCGGTCGCTGTCGCAGGACTTGCGCTCCAGCGCGCCGCAGCCCTTGGCTTCGAACCGGCTGACCAGCCGGGAGACCGCACTCTGGCTGAGGCCGACCATCGCTTCAAGCTGCTGCAGCCGCAGCTTCTTCTCAGGGGCTTCAGACAGAAAGAGCAGCAGGTAAAATTCCTTGAGCGACAGCTGGTAATTCTCCTGAAGCCGCGCTTCCAGCTCATTGGCAACATTCATCTGTATATGAGTCAGCGACAGCCAGCTGGCTATCAGGTCATTCTCCGGATTATTCTTCATCTGATAAGTCCTCTCCCGGTGCATGCCGGCACATGAAATGAAATATGGTCCATTATACCATTACCGCGCTGCAGGTTGCGAGAAAAGAAGCCGTACTGTAATAATTTTGCATAATTCCGGAATATCCGGGTCAGTGCTTAGTGGCTGCTCCGGGGAAAACCGAATTCATACTGCTTCGGAACACCTGCAGCCTTGCCGAGCTGTACGCCTGCTTCCAGCGTCCAGTATGGATTCCGCAGCATTCCGCGTCCGACAGCAACCAGGTCCGCATCCTCATTGCCGATTACGGCATTAGCAAGGGCGGGCTCATCCAGCCGGCCGACAGCAATGACAGGAACATTCAGCTCCTGTTTGAACGCACGGGCCAGAGGCACCTGATACGCGGCGTGGGTTCCTGGTCTGCCCGCAGCGGCAATTGCACCTTCTCCGCCGGCACTGATGTGGAAGATGTCAGCGCCAGCTTCCTTGTAGGCTGCACCAATCTTAAGGCTTTCTTCAATTCCGTAGCCGCCCTCAACATATTCCTGGGCCGAGATACGCATAATGAGCGGCATGCCTGCCGGAATTTCCTGCTTGGCAGCGGCAATTACTTCTCTGCCGAACAAGGTCAGATCCTGGCCGTATTCATCGGCTCTGCGGTTAGTCAGCGGAGAATGGAACTGGTGAATCAGGTAGCCGTGGGCACCATGCAGCTCGATTACATCAAAGCCGGCCTGAACTGCCCGTCTTACGCCCGCCTGGAATTTGCCGACCATGTCCTTCACTTCAGCTGTGGTCAGCTCGCGGGGTGTTTTGGATTTCTCGTCGAACGGAATCGGGGAAGAGGATACAGGAACAGCTGCATCTTCAGCTTTGCGTCCGGCGTGGGCGATCTGAATGCCGACTTTAGCGCCATAGGCATGGCAGGCATCGACAATACGGGCCAGCGCAGGAATATGGTCGTCTGACCAGATACCCAGATCATAATCGGTAATGCGGCCGTCAGGCTCCACATCCGTCATTTCTATAATAATCAGCCCGGTGCCGCCGACGGCCCGGCTTACATAGTGGTTATAATGCCAGTCTGTAGCAATCCCGTCCTTAGCAGTAACGGAATATTGGCACATAGGAGGCAGAACTACACGGTTTTTCAGCTTTAAATCCTTGAGCTCATATGGGGTGAACAGATCTTTCATTCGGTTATCTCTCCTTGGCAGAGTGCCTGAATTTGGCATGCTTTATGTAATACAAATCATCGATTTAATAAAATGCATGCTCATGCATATAAATATAGAATGAACGGCAGCTGCTGTCAACCCCTGTTTGCTTACAATAATGTAAGGTGACTGTAAGTTTCAGAAATAGTAGGCGGTGTTAACACTTTGTATAATGAAAGAAATTCGAAGTGACAGAAGGAGCGGACGCAATTGCCTCTGTTAGACGTACACAATTTATCCAAAATATACGAGGGCAAGGTGTCGACCCATGCGCTGAATCACATCCGCTTTGCTGTAGAGAAGGGGGAATTCGTCGGCATTATGGGTCCTTCCGGCAGCGGTAAGACCACGCTGCTCAACGTCATTGCCACCATAGATGAGCCTACCTCGGGTGAAGTGATGATCGGCGGGCGTGATCCCAACCTGCTGGGCCGTAAGGAGAAGGCGCTCTTCCGCCGCAAGGAGCTGGGCTTTGTCTTCCAGCAGTTCAACCTGCTGGATACGCTCACCGTGCAGGAGAACATCGTGCTTCCGCTCACTCTGGCCGGTGTTCCGGTAGCAGAAATGGAACGCCGGCTGCAGGAAGTGGCATCCAGGCTTGAGATCATGCAGCTGCTGGCCAAGCGGACGTACGAGATCTCCGGCGGCCAGATGCAGCGCGTTGCAATTGCCCGGGCGATGATTCACCGTCCGTCGCTGATTCTGGCCGATGAGCCCACAGGCAGCCTCGATTCCAAAACGGCCGGCGAAGTCATGGGTCTGCTGGCCGAGGTGAACGAGGCCGAAGGAGCCACCGTGCTGATGGTTACCCATGATGCCGTAGCAGCGAGCTTCTGCCATCGTGTCATTTTTATCAAAGACGGACGCTTCTACAATGAGATGTACCGGGGAAGCAGCAGGGCGGCCTTTTTCCAGAATATCATCGATATGCTGTCGCTGCTGGGAGGAGCTTCCCATGACCTTTCGCCAGTTCGCTTATAGGAACGTTACCCGTAACAAACGCAAGTATGCCGCCTATTTTGTCTGCAGCTCCTTTTCGGTAATGGTATTTTTCCTTTGTGCGCTGTTTGTATTTCATCCGGCCATTTCCGGTGATCTGATTCTCGGGACTGCGGCGAGCACGATGCTGGCGGCGGAGGGGATCATCTATGTATTCTCCTCGCTGTTCGTTCTGGTGTCTGTCGGCTCCTTTTTGCAGTCACGCAAGCTGGAGTTTGGCATCCTGTTAATGCATGGAATGACCAAGGGCCAGCTTAACAAAATGGTCTTCCTGGAAAATATGATGATCGGCGGCTCGGCCATCCTGAGCGGAACCCTGCTGGGAATGCTGCTCGGCAAGCTGTTTCTGATGATCGGGGCAGGCTTCCTCGGCATCGGACCGCTGCCATTCTATTTCTCCTGGCAGGCGCCTGTACTGACTGTCAGCAGCTTCGCCCTGCTGTTTGTCCTAATCTCGCTGTGCACCTTCGTGCTGATCGGTCAGGATTCACCGCGAGGCCTGTTCCAGAGCGGACAGCGGAGGGAACAGGCGCCGCGTGTATCCCTGTTTGGGGCTGCCGCCTCTGCGCTGTTGCTGCTGGGCGGATATGCCTTTGCGGCTTCTGCCTCAGCCGCCTCGGTGGAAGTGGTCATGTTCCCGGTGGTCGCCGTTACTGTTGCAGGTACCTATCTCTTTTATACGCAGCTGAGCCTGTATATCGCAGCGGTTCTGCGAAACGTGCGACGGTTCTATTGGCATAAGACGAATCTGATTATGCTGTCGGGCCTGTCCCACCGCTGGAGGGCTAACGGGCGGATGTTTTTTATGGTTACGATTGTGTCGGCGGTATCCTTTACCTCTGTAGGTGTATTTGCCTCCATCCATACCCTGTCCAAAGAGCTGAAGCTGGATTATCCGGCGGCTGTAGGCTATGTAGCCAAGGCCAACCAGAGGGAAGATAAGGCTGAGCATGATCTGCAGGGAATCCGCAGCGAGCTGAAGCGCCTCGGGCTGCCCTACGAGACCCTAACCCTCCCCGTGAAATATGCCGAAGTCGTCTCACAGACAGGACCTGACCAGACGAAACAGCTTCCGCTGATAGCTTACAGCGACTACATGCAGGCTTTGGAGAAGGCAGGCTTCACCTCCGGCGAGCAGCAGCCCCAGGGCAGCGCAGGGCTGGTGATGATCGGCTCGCAGCGTGACCGCAGCTTAACCTCCAGCCGGGTCAAGACGGTATATACCCTGGAGCAGGGAATGAAGATTGAGGAGGCCGGCTACACCGGACATGTTCCCATCACCGAATATCTGCTGCCTGAGCTGGACGGCAGGGACGGGGGAGATTTCAGCGGTATTGTTGTCAGTGACAGCCTGTTTCAGGCCGTTATCCCGGTGCACACAGACCGCTATACAGGCTTTTACGTTGATGATTTTCCGCAGACTGCAGGCATTGCCCGGACACTCAGCGGCAAAGGGAAAGTGGCCTATGAGAGCGATGCCCCTTATGCGGTAGTTGTCAGCGGTACACTGTTTGAAATCCAGAAAATTCTGTACAGTACGATGCTGTTCGCTTCCCTGCTGGTTGGCACTGTCTTCTTCATTGCCGCAGGCAGCTTCTTATATTTCCGGCTGTATACGGATCTTGATCATGACCGGCAGCAGTATTCCACCTTGTCTAAAATGGGGCTGACCGACAAGGAGCTTGACCGCACCGTTACGCTGCAGCTGGCACTGATGTTTTTTATACCTTCCGGATTGGCTATTCTCCACAGCCTGTTTGCTTTTATCGCCCTGCAGCGGCTGTTCTACCTGTCCATTGCTGCCGAGACCGGTGCGGTGCTGGCCGGCTATCTGGCTGCACAGGGTCTGTACTTCTTCCTGATCCGCGGCCGTTATCTGCGCAATCTCAAAAAAAATCTGATCTGAATGCGGAGGACTAACAATGGAAACCTGGATTACTGATTTTATGGAGCAGTTCGGCTATCTCGGTATTTTGCTGATGCTTGCCTTTGAGAACATTTTTCCGCCGATTCCTTCGGAGATTATCCTGCCGTTTGGCGGATTTATGACAACTACCTCGGATATGACTATTCCCGGTGTGCTGATCGCCGCAACCATCGGTTCACTGCTTGGGGCTGTCGTGCTGTACTGGGTAGGCCGGATGCTGGATGTGAGCAGGCTGGAAAGGATTGTCGAGCGCTGGGGCGGCTGGCTGCGGATCAGTGCCAAGGATATCCGCCGCGCAGATGCCTGGTTTGACAAATACGGCTACTGGACGGTGCTGTTCTGCCGGATGATTCCGCTGGTGCGCAGCCTGATCTCCATTCCGGCCGGGATGTCCGGGATGAAGTTCGGCCAGTTCATGCTGTTCACCACCATCGGTACCCTGGGCTGGAATACGCTGCTTATCCTGCTTGGCGCGGCGCTGGGCGAGTCATGGGAAGATATCGCCGGTTATATGGACACTTATTCTAACGTTGTCTATGTTGTCCTTGCCGCAGGAATTCTTGTCCTGGGAGTCCTGTTTTTCCGCAGACGCCAGGCGGCGGGCAAAGCCCGCGGCTAAACACAAAATAAGGAGGAGCTGACATGGAGCTGCTAACCATTATTAAAGCAATTATTCTCGGAATTGTTGAGGGCTTGACTGAATTTGCTCCGGTTTCCTCCACCGGCCATATGATCATTGTGGATGACATGTGGCTGAAATCACAGGAGTTCCTGGGCAAATATACTGCCAACACATTTAAGGTTGTTATCCAGCTGGGCTCGATTCTCGCAGTCGTCATTATTTTCTACAAACGGTTTATTGATCTCCTCGGACTCAAGCGGTTCAGCCGCAAAGAAATGACAGCCGTGCCGGATGGTGTGCCGCAGGTGGAGACAGAAGGCCGCCTGAAGCTGGGCCAGGTTCTCGTTGGCCTGATTCCCGCGGGAGTCTTCGGTCTGCTGTTCGAGGACTACATTGACGAGCATCTGTTTTCAACCTCAACGGTGCTGATCGGTCTGGTTGTAGGGGCTGTATTTATGATAATTGCCGACCGTTTTGCGCCCAAAAAGCCGAAAACAGAAACGGTCGACCAGATTACATACCGTCAGGCACTTTCGGTCGGCCTGATCCAGTGTGTCTCGCTCTGGCCGGGCTTTTCCCGCTCGGGCTCGACCATCTCCGGCGGCGTGCTGCTCGGGATGAGCCACCGGGCTGCAGCGGACTTTACTTTTATTATGGCTGTTCCGATTATGGCCGGAGCCAGCCTGATCTCGCTCATCAAGAACTGGCAGTACTTTACGCTGGACGCGCTGCCGTTCTTCATTGCGGGCTTCATCAGCGCCTTTCTGTTCGCGCTTTTGTCGATGCGCTTCTTCCTGAAGCTGATCAACCGGATCAAGCTGCTGCCGTTCGCCATCTACCGGATTGTACTGGCTGCCGTGGTCTATCTGGTCTGGTTCTAGGTCGTTTATAAGCCATCTCTAGGCTGCGTCCATAAACCTAATTTATAACAGGCTGCCGGAAACGGCGGTTCCTCCCGGGAAGGGATGGAGCCGCCGTTTCTTTGCGGTTTCCCGGCTATTTTCCGTATTTTCCGCCTGGATGAATGAAAAGGCGGAGAGCGGAAAAGCGCTGGCAGACTTGCTCTGTAAGTTGTTTGCGGTGTCAGCTATAGCGAATGCGTATAACCGGAAAACCGTGAAACTATTGCGGACTATCCCTGCGGTTCAGTATGATTGCTGCAGATTTGGTGCACGGCAGCAAATACATTTCATACGAAACAGGAGTGAGTCATTATGTCCAGCACAATAACAACCAGCAGCCTCGGTTATCCGAGAATCGGCAGAAACCGGGAGTGGAAGAAGCTGCTCGAAGATTTCTGGAGCGGTAAAATCAGTGAGAAGGAGCTCCGGTCCGGCATGTCGGGACTTCAGCTTCAGCACCTGAAAACACAGCAGCACGCCGGAATTGATCTGATTCCGGTCGGCGACTTCACCTTTTATGATCATGTGCTGGACACAGCCGCTATGTTTGGCATCATTCCTCCGCGTTATGGCTATGAGGGCGGAGAGATTTCCCTGGAGCTGTATTTTGCAATGGCCCGAGGCAGCGCCGGAGCTACAGCCTGCGAAATGACCAAATGGTTCAATACGAACTATCACTATATCGTACCGGAAATCGGTGAGCAGACTCCGGTGCTGACAGCCAATAAGCCGCTTGCCGCTTACCGCTTCGCCAAAGAGCAGGCTGGAATCGAAGGCAAGCCGGTTGTACTCGGCCTTTACACGTTCCTGAAGCTGTCCAAGGGCTTCCGGGCTGCAGATATTGCAGCAGTAGCGGACCGCTTCCTGCCGGTCTACATTCAGCTGCTGCAGGAGCTGCAGGAGGAAGGGGTAGCCTGGGTGCAGATTGATGAGGCGGCGGTTGTCACCGGCCTGAACGCAGAAGAGATCAAGCTGCTGGAGCACATTTACGGGACGATAGCCTCCCAAGTGCCGGGGCTCAAGCTGCTGCTGCAGACTTATTTTGAGGCTGCGGAGCCGCTGGAAGCGCTGCTGAAACTCCCGGTGGCCGGACTTGGCCTGGACTTTGTACATGATGGCGGAGCGAATCTCGATTCCATCCGGCGGCTGGGCTGGCCGGAAGACAAGTGGCTCGGCGCCGGCATCATTGACGGGCGCAACATCTGGCGCAGCGATGCTGCGGCTAAGCTGGAGCTGGTGCGCCAGCTGAGAAACTTCGTGCCGGACGAGCGGCTGATCCTGCAGCCATCCTGCAGTCTGCTGCATGTCCCGGTATCGGTGCAGGGGGAAGACCGGCTGAAGAGCACGGTCAAGAACGCTATCGCCTTCGCGGACGAGAAGCTGGCCGAGCTGAGCCTGATTGCAGCAGCGGCAGCGGATGGGCAGGACAGCTATGCTGCAGCACTGGCCGAGAACCGCGAAGCCTTGTCCCTCTTCCGCGCACTGCCTGAACGCGGCCGTAAGGATGTTGCCGAGCAGGCAGCAGGCCTCCAGCAGCTGCCGGACAGCCGCAGCCTGCCTTTTGCCGAGCGGCAGAAGGTACAGCGCGAGAAATGGCAGCTGCCGCTGCTGCCGACAACGACAATCGGCAGCTTCCCGCAGACGGCTGAGGTGCGGCAGGCCCGTCTCAAATGGCGCAAGGGTGTATGGAGCCAGGAGCGCTACGACGGATTTGTCCGCCAGCAGATCGCTGACGTCATCGCTTTTCAGGAGGAGCTGGGACTGGATGTGCTGGTGCACGGGGAGTTCGAGCGGACAGATATGGTTGAGTTCTTCGGTGAGAAGCTGGCCGGCTACCTGTTCACCAAGGGGGGCTGGGTGCAGTCCTACGGCTCACGCTGCGTGAAGCCGCCGGTTATCTATGCGGATGTTGCGTTTGTTGAGCCGATGACCGTCAAGGAAAGCGTATACGCCCAGTCGCTCACGAAGCTGCCGGTAAAAGGAATGCTCACCGGTCCGGTGACGATTCTGAACTGGTCCTTCGTCCGCGATGACCTGAGCCGTGAAGCGGTGGCGAACCAGATTGCCCTGGCGCTGCGCCAGGAGGTGAAGGCCTTGGAGGATGCGGGAATCGAGATGATTCAGGTAGATGAGCCGGCCATCCGTGAAGGGCTGCCGCTGAAAATAGAGGATCATGAGAACTATTTGAACTGGGCAGTACGGGCTTTCCGGATTGCTACGAACCCGGTCAAGGATACAACACAAATCCACACCCATATGTGCTACAGTGAATTTAACGATATGATTGATTCCATCTCAGCCATGGATGCCGATGTCATCTCCATTGAAACCTCACGCAGCCACGGCGAGCTGATTGTCAGCTTTGAGGAGCAGGAATATGATAAGGGCATCGGGCTTGGGGTATATGATATCCACAGCCCGCGGGTACCGGATACCAAGGAAATGACTGCCAGCATTGAACGTGCCTTGCGTGTTCTTGATGCCGGACAGTTCTGGATTAATCCGGACTGCGGCCTGAAAACCAGAGGCTGGGAAGAAACCGGTGCGGCGCTGCGTAATATGGTCGAGGCGGCAGTGCAGGTAAGAAAGGCAGTCGGGGTATAAAAAGACGGCAATCAGAGTGAAAAGCATCTGAGTATGCCGCATGGACATAATAAACGCCACCACATTGCTGTGGTGGCGTAATTTTTATGTTATTTCTGAATAACGGCAAAGTAGTTATTCTCATCATCGGCAAAGTTGAATACCCGGCCCTCCGGCATGTCTACCAGATCCCCGACCGTAATCCCCTTATCCTGAAAATCCTGATACAGCCCGTCCAGGTCGTCAGTGTAAAGTATAATGGAAGGTGTGCCAAGGTGAAGCTCCGGCTGCATTTGGGCGATAAGCTGCTTGTTATGAAGAACAAAGGAGGTCTGGGCGCCTTCTGCCGGCGAAATCTCAATCCAGCGCAGGCCTTGTCCGTTGTCATTTTCCGAAACCTTGATAAACCCGAGCTTCTCTGTCCAAAAGCGTACTGCCTGGTCCTGATCATTTACATAGAGCATAATTTGGCCGATTTGCTTGATCATCATTCACCCTCCGGATTTGTTTATCGTGAAAGCGTAAACCCATTGTACGGTGATTCATCTGGGTTTGCAATCATGCCGCATCACAGGGGGCTGGCCTTGAAGTAAAGATTTTTTCACTAAAACACTTGATAATAATTATCATTCTTGATAAAATGAGAAACAGAAAAGAAGGAACCGTGGAGGGTCCCTTCTAAGGTATTACTTATTTGCTTTCGAATGTTTTGCAGTCTGTTTCCTCAGAGTGCTTCGGCTCCTTGGAACTGTGATAAGCAACGAAGATTGTTTCAGCGCTACATTTGTTCTCTTCAGCCCAGTAGGTGCAAGAGTTTACTGCACACATAACGTCTTTTGCCATGAGGGTCACCTCCCCTTATAGTAGATTATCAAGTTGTCAGTGCACAATAGCATGTCCTGTTCAACAAGGTGGAGCTTGTCCGAACAGAACCGTACCCTTATTCTTAGGAATATAGGGTATTTGGTGTATCTTGTCTTGTTAGACACGATCATTGTAGCAAAAAAAGCGAATTTGCGCAAACAGGATCATCCGGTGATGGAGGGTCTTTTTTTATGTCTATTTTGTTGATTATGGGAAAAAGTTTAAATAATAATGGGCTTTGACGGCCTCCTCCTGCAACCTTCCAGCATTTGGAACGTCAAATGGGTAGGCTGATCTGCTGAAAAACAGACAGAAGCGGAACGGCTGGTTGTAGAGAACAAAAGAAGCGGAATTTCCACTACACTTTTGGAGGAATGAGTATGCGCAAAAGGGGTCTGCATTACTTAACAGGATTATTGGTTTTGGCGGTAACACTGGCGGGCTGCGGTTCAGGTGACAACAATTCGGCAAGTGATAATGCAGCGGCGGATAAGGGGACAGCCAGCGAAGCCTCAACGCAAGCAGCGCCTGCAGCTGCAGAAACGATGGAGTACGGCGGTTCAGCAGACTTGGACCTGAATCAGGCTGCTGCGGACGGCAAGGCAGCAGTGGTAACCAGCGGCAGAAGTACGGCTGATAAAGGCGCAGCTTCAGGACAGCAGGCACAGGGCGGCACGTCGGAAACATCCGGGTTCAGCGGCGTTGACGTGGCAGCCGGACTGAACAAAAAGCTGATCTACAAAGCGAACCTTACCATGGAAGTAGAGGATTACGGTGCAGCCCAGTCGGAAGTACGCAACCTGGTGACACTGGCTGGAGGCTATATTATCGGATTTACCGAGAATATGACTGACTACGAAAAAGGCGGTACTTTTGTGCTGAAGGTGCCGGCGGCCGGATTCTCCCCGTTTCTTGATAAATTAGAGCTGATTAAGAACGAGGGGGTTCAGCGGAGCATTGAAGGCCAGGATGTATCGGAGGAATATGTAGATCTGGAATCACGGCTGAAGGCCAAGCAGCTGATGGAAACCCAGTACATCGATTTTATGTCAAAAGCGACCAAATCCTCGGATCTTGTAGCTTTTGCCAATGAGCTTGGAGCGATCCAGGAGTCCATTGAGCAGATCAAAGGCAGAATGCGTTATATCGACCAGAATGTATCCTTTTCTACAGTAGAGCTGCGGCTCTATCAGACGGACTCAGGCATTGTTGATATCCAGAAAAAGGAGCAGGGTCCGCTGCTGACACGGGCATCCGATGCGCTCTCCAAGAGTCTGCATGCCTTGTCGGTAACGTTCCAGTGGCTGTTTGTCTTCCTGGCTGCAGCCTTGCCGATACTGGTTGTATTTGCGGTCGTTGCTGCTGTAGTGCTCATTATACGCATGCGGCTTAAAACCAGGGTAACGGCTGCTCCGGTCAAAGAAGAGGATGACAATTGAATTCATAGTTAGAAAAAAATGCAATTGACCCTCCGGATTTTTTCTTTGTGAAGAGAAGTGGTGCAGAGGATTGCCGGAGGGGATTATATGCTGGTTACGTTTGTGCAGCTATACTGCAAATGGAGGGAAAGGGTTTTGGTTGATTTGATTTTTCTTAATAAACTCCCTGAGGAAAAAGAATATTACGGGCTCTATCAGTCAACAGGCTGGGATCCGGAAGGCCGCTGGACGGCAGAGATGCTTCAGGAATCATTGATAAACAGCTGGTACATATTGAGTGTTGTAAAAGACGGAAGACTTGCAGCATCCGGCAGGATTGTATCAGACGGAGTCATCCAGTGCATTATTTGCGATGTGATCGTATTACCCGATTTTCAGGGCTACGGGATTGGAAGTATGGTAATGGAACATTTGATCAGCCACTGTAAAGCAAAAGGTATCCGCTGGATTCAGCTGTCTGCAGCAAGCGGCAAAGCAGAATTTTATGAACGGTTTGGTTTTGTGAGGAGAGCTGCTGATGCACCGGGGATGAGTTTGTTTCTGTAATGGCTTAAAAGGACATGCCCATAAATAAAGCCTCCGCCACGTTTATTAACGGGCTGAAGGCTTTTTATATGGGCTAATTTCTGCTAATTGAGGTCAGACTCAGCTTATGCGTACTAAAATAGCACACGGTACTCCCCGTAGCCTTCCTTTTCCAGATCTTCCTTAGGCACAAAACGCAGAGCAGCTGAATTGATGCAATAACGCAGACCGTTTTCACCCGGACCGTCAGTAAAAACGTGTCCGAGATGGGAGTCGGCGGTTTGGCTGCGCACCTCGGTGCGGATCATCAGATGGCTGAGATCTGTCTTTTCTTTGACAGCATAATCGCGGATCGGGCGGGTGAAGCTGGGCCAGCCGCAGCCGGAATCATATTTATCCGTAGAGCTGAAGAGCGGTTCTCCCGAAACGATATCTACGTACAGACCGTCACCATGATGGTCCCAGAACTCATTGCGGAACGGTGATTCAGTCGCATTATTCTGTGTAACCTCATACTGCAACTGAGTCAGGCGCTCCTTGAGGCTCTGCTTGTCCTCGCTATGCTTCCAGTGATTTTCAATAAAAGCTTCCCGGCCGGAGCCCTTGCGGTAACGCTTGTAATGCCCGGGGTTTTTGCGGTGGTAATCCTGGTGATATTCCTCTGCCGGATAAAATGGCTTGGCGGGCAGAATCGGCGTTACAATCGGTGCCGAGAAACGTCCGCTGGCTGCCAGTGCCGCTTTGGAAGCCTCGGCTTCCTGGCGCTGCTCTTCGGAATGATAGAAGATGGCAGTGCCGTAAGAAGTCCCGCGGTCATGGAACTGTCCGCCGGCATCTGTCGGATCAATCTGCTGCCAGAACAGCTCCAGCAGCTTGCTGTATGGAAAGATTTCAGGGTTAAATGTAATTTGTACCGCTTCTACATGTCCGGTTGTCTCGGAGCATACCTCCTGGTAGGTCGGGTTAACCGTGTGACCGCCCGTATACCCGGAGATAATCCCGGCAATGCCCGGCAAGTCTTCGAACGGGGATACCATGCACCAGAAGCAGCCGCCCGCGAAGGTTGCTTTTTCCGTCTTCGAGCCTATATGTTCAGATTGAAATTCACTCATTAATATCCCTCCATAATATGGAATGCAATTAAATAGATCAAAATTTAATTAACTATATTATAAAACAAATAAGCACAGTCTGCCAACGTCTCCGGCGGGCGGGATTACTGTTCTTCGATCTTGGTCTTAGCCTGTATGCGCAAGGACCATCCGGCTGCTGCCAATACTGCTGCATACAAGGCCAGTGCTGCAATAACGCTACCGGGGTGACCGGACAACCTGCCTCCGAGAAACGCATATAAGGCAATGCCCGGAAGCTTGCCGATACCGGATGCCGCCAGATAGCTCCAGAAGGGCAGACCTGCGGCCCCGGCATAAATATTTACCGCTGTTTGCGGAACTACTGGAAGCAGCCTGGCTAGAACTATGGAAGCGAACGGACGCCGCTGTATAGCTAAAGTGAATTTATGGAGCGCCTTCACAGAAGCCAGATAAGTTAAGGCGCGCTGCTGAAACAGATATTTTACAATACCGTACATGGCCGCTGCCGCAACAGTTGTGGCACTCCAGCAGATTACCGCCGCCAGGAAACCGCCATACATATATCCGAACAAGCCGATAATCAGCTTATACGGCATGACCGGAAACAGTGCCAGAAGCGCAGCTGCAATAAAAGCCAGAAAAGGACTGTGATCCTCTCGCAGCCAGTCCAGCAGATCATATCTGTAGATAAACGCGAGAATAATAACCGAAACATACAGGAAAACCGTTAACCCTTTTCTCATTTCTACTATGCCCCTTCGCAAGCTGATCCTCTCATCATACTGAAAAAAAAGTAATTAATGAAGCAAAGATCATTGTCGCGGCGTGATGTCACGGTATAATACATCTATACGACATGTAAAGGAAGATGTACTATGAATACTCCCGTACGTAAAAAAGTCGCGATGATCGGGATCGGCGATATTGCCCGCAAAGTATATCTGCCGCTGCTGTCCCGTCACGATCAGGCAGAGCTGGTCGGCGTGCTCAGCCATTCGCCGGTTACAGTGCAGGGAGCGGTCCGTTCCTACCGTTTGCCTAAAGGGACAACGGATCTGGATGAGCTGCTGTCCTGGGACCTGGATGCGGTATTTGTGCACAGTCCCACTACAACCCATTATGAATATGTGACAAAATGTTTGGAGCACGGGTTACCGGTTTATGTAGACAAGCCGTTGTCTTATGAACTGGAAGAATCGCAACGGATGACGCAGCTGGCTGAGGACCGGGGGCTGCTGCTTGCTGTTGGCTTTAACCGGCGGTTTGCCCCGATGTATACGGCAGCCAAGGCCTGGCTCGAGAAGGCAGGCGGCATCAGCCTGTGCCATGCCGTCAAGCACCGTACCAGCCTGCAGAATGGAAGCAGCAGCCATGAGACGATCCATGATGATCTGATTCATATGCTTGATCTGCTGTTGTGGCTGTGCGGTAACGATTATGAGCTGCTCAAAAGCAGTCTCAACTCCGACAGTGAAGGCAGGCTGCTGCAGTCTTCCGGAATTCTTGGCTGGAAACGGGGGGTTACCGGGATGTACAGCATGGTCAGGGATGCAGGGGCTGATATTGAGAAGCTGGAGCTGCACGGCAGCGGGAGATCAGTAGAGGTAACAGATCTGGAACGGGTTGTGTTATATGAAAAAGGCTCACTGCCGCGCAACCAAAGCTTTGGTAGCTGGGATACGGTGCTGGAGCGCAGGGGATTCAGCGGAGCGGTCAAGCATTTTTTAAGTACTATTCATACACCGGAGCAGTGTAGCATTTCTGCATCCGCCGTACTGCCTGGTCACAGGCTGGCGGCAGAGCTGACTGCCAGATAAACAGAGAGGAGCAGGAACATGGACGATTACCGTAAATCAATGGAGGAACAAATCATCGAGAGCTACAAGCGGGATGAAGAAATGATGATCCTCGTATTTGCCCAGTGGTGCGTAAACAACAAGCTGGACCCGCATGCCCTATATTTGCAGGCTTACCCGCAGCAGGAGGGGAATGCTGCACTCGGCCGGGCGCTTGCGCTGACTGTGCCTGAAGAAGAAGCCGGAGATATTTCGGATGATACGGTTCTCGGGGTTCTGTCGTTGTACGGTAACGATGATCTGGCTTACGTAGTGACCGAAGCAATCGCCCGGCGCAAGCCGCAGGAAGGCACAGGGGATTGACACTACGGATATAATAAGGTAGGGCTGATGAATTTTTTTTGGCGAAACGATGTTCATTATGCTATAAATATGTTAAAATTATATATACTAACTAATAGTAAGCTTTACAACTGAGAGGTGAGAACAATGGAAGAACATCAGATGACGATGTGCCCAAGATTCGAAACGGCCTTCTCTTTCTTAGGCAAACGCTGGAATGGACTTATTATCCAGACATTGATGAGCGGGCCGAAGCGCTTCAAGGATATCTCCGGACTGATTCCGTCAATGAGCGATAAAATGCTGTCGGAACGGATGAAGGATCTGGAATGTGAAGGCATTCTGGTAAGACATGTGTATCCTGAAACGCCGGTACGCATCGAGTACGAATTAACGCCAAAGGGCCGCGCGCTTGAGCCGGTCATGCAGCAGATTCAGTCCTGGGCCGAGAGCTGGGTCGAGTAGTCCCGCTACTGTAGTCCTGATGATAGCCCCTTTATCCTTTATGGAAAGAGGGGCTTTTTCAACAGCGTGGAGGAAAATATTAGATTTTAACAAAATAAAACTTGCACAATGAGTGTGGAAATGTAATATAATAGGAAAAACTGGTGAGGCCAGCCTGTCTAACCGCTGATTATGATGTCGCAGGGAATAAGAGTGAAAGCGCAATCAATTTGTGGAGTCCGTTCTGCACAACATTTTTAGGAGGCGAGGAAGATGAAAACCACCTTGTTTTCCCGGGAAATAACCTATGGAAAAAAGGATGTTGCCGAACTGGAGACCGCTTCGATTAAAGTGCAGCTTATTTACGATAAAGCGCTATTCATGCTGCACGGCCATCTTCCCGGCTCCTTGTGGGATTCGTGGATCGGCGTGCCCTATGAAATTATTTCCTCATTATATAAAGGAGATAATGACAGCGGTAGTGTGTTTCAGAAATGGATTCAGAGTCCAGCCGGCTGGAAGTGTATCGGTTGTGAGCGGCATTGCCTGGAGCCGGCGGATGCTGCAAAGCGGGCCGCAACAGGCCGGCAGCGGCTGTTCACTTTTCATAACGGAATAAGGCAGAGCATGGTGTTACAGGCGGTTATTTGGTCACTGTATGAGAATACGCTGCTGTTCCAGCATTATCTGGGCAGTGACGCTTTTCTGGATGGGGACGATCTGGATACGATATCGAGCTATTTTGTGCCGACTTATGTCAGCTCATTCCGGCTGATTGAGAACGGCAAGCCTTTCAAAGAATATAAGGAAGATCATATACAGGTGTATCAGGAATGGATATCCGCCCCTGATCTGGTGCTGCAGTGGAATGGAGGGCTGACGGAAGGCCGTTGGATGACCGGTGTGTATGTTGACCATTCCAGGTTCGCCGGGCTAGGTCCATATCTGAAGGACGCACAGGGGAAGCGTACGTATATGCGGGCAACTATTCTGTAGTCAATTTGATGCTGATGGATTGCCCTAAGCACTCCTTTCCAGGGGTGCTTTTTATGCTGCTAAGCTTCATTTCTTTTTGAAATAAGCGTTCAATAAAATTTTATTTATTTAGTGCGTAAAATCACAAGCCGGGGTTTGGCTAAGCGTTATTGTGTAGAGGTAAGAAAGAACCTAGACCAATAACAAAGGGAGGGCCTATTATGACGGCCAATCAACTAAACCATACAACAGAACAGCTTAGCTTCAGCGGTGAAGATTTTGTAAGAGATATCGTACTGCAATTTCCGAAAGCAGCAGATTATTTCAAAGGACAGCGGATCGACTTTTGCTGCGGTGGCGCCAAGCCGCTGGCTGAAGCAGCCGAAGAAAAGGGTCTGAATGCAGACCAGCTGCTCGGAGATCTGCACAAGCTGGTAGAGGAGCATCCTGTACTAGAAGAAGATACGAAATGGAATCAGGCCTCGTCCCGTGAGCTGGTTGAGCATATTGTGAACAAGCATCACCGCTACCTCCGTGAAGAGCTTCCGCAGATCAGCCAGAACGTAACCAAGGTCTTCCGTGTCCACGGCGATGATTCCCCTCATCTGGCTGAAGTGCACCGTCTGTTCAACCTGCTGCGTGAAGATCTGCTGAAGCACACAGCACAGGAAGAGGAAGTGGAATTCCCTAAAATGCTGGCTTACAGCGAAAATCCAAGCGAGCAAAAATTGGCTGAGCTGCATGAACTGCTGCACAATCTGGAGCAGGAGCATGATGGGGCCGGCGAAATTCTGCGTGAGCTGCGTGCGGTTACTAATGACTTCACCCCGCCGCCGCATGCCTGCACCACTTACCGTCTGACCTATGCCCGGCTTGAAGAGCTGGAAGGCATGACCTTCGAGCATGTACACCTTGAGAACAACAACCTGTTCTTGCGTTATCAACAAGCATAAGCAACGTCTGCTGTTGAAAAAGCCCCTTGGGGGGCTTTTTTTATTTGAGAAGCCTGTCCATTTACGTTATCCTTAAATAAGATGAATACATAACAACTACAGGCCTGTGAAAATGCTGGAAGCTGTGTTCAGGCCAAAGAAGGCGGTGCCGGTAAATGACAGTGAAGTTGCTGTGGCGGGTTTGTCTGGGACTCATGCTAATTGTGATTGCCGGGGGCTGTAAAGCCCTGAACGGGAATCTGGAGGTAAATAATGCTGCTGCCGGTGCTGTTCAGCCAGTGTTCTCCCTGAAAGTAGGGGACACGGATCTGACCGGCAGCTCAGGACGGCAGATCAGTGATGCGTATAAGCCGGATATCACTGTTAAGGAACTGCTTGATGCCAGCAGCCTTGTCACTTTTGCCGGAGACGGCACTTCTTTGTTGACTGTAAACCACATATCGCTCAGTCCTGACATGGACTGGGAGATTCAATTAAGCGGCAAGCCCGTTACTGATCTAAGCACCGTGGTAAAGCGGGAGGATACAATCCTGATAACAGCTGAAGCTGTACAGGACACTCCGCTCCGACCGGTTATACTGACCGTCAACGGCGGGAGCGGCCAGCCTGAGCTGACCCACTCCTATGTCATCCCATATACCGAGGATCTGACGGTGCGGGGGATGCTGAAGAGCAGCGGCCTGGTTCATCTGGCCGAAAACAACAGGACACTGCTTGCTGTCAAAGAATACAAGCCGCTTTCAAATGAAGAATGGAAGCTGAAGCTGAATGACAAGACACTGCTGGACAGCGGCATCGATATGAAGCTGAGAATCCAGGATGAGCTGGAGATTTCACTTGTTTTGCGGTAAGGGAAGAAGGTCAGGTGCAGATGGTTTTTATAGCCAGGTTTCTCTATACGCCGGTGGCGGCTACTGAGAAACCTGGCTGCTTTTTTTGCAAACTTTAAGTGTTCCACTGATCAAATGTAAGCTAACATAACATGTAATATTGTGAAAACATTCACAATTAATGTGATTCTAATCACAAATGCCATTTAAATTTAAAATGTATAATTCAGATACGAGATAGAAAGCAAAAGGATTTTTTAAAAGCTTCGGGGAGGTTTTAACAGTGAGAATGGAGAGACAAAAGTTAGTATTGATAGGCAACGGGATGGCAGGCGTAGGGACTATTGAACAGATTTTGAAGCTGGGCGGCGCTTATGATATTACGATCTTCGGCAGTGAGCCTCACCCCAACTATAACCGGATTATGCTGTCCTATGTACTTGAAGGCAGCAAAAGTATTGAAGATATTATTCTAAATGACCGCCAGTGGTACGCAGATAACAACATTACCCTGCATACAGGAACTACGGTTGTAAAGATCGATGAGGAATCCCGCCAGGTTATCGCAGATAACGGACAGGCTGTTCCTTACGATAAAGTCATTATTGCAACAGGCTCCAACTCCTTCATTCTGCCTGTTCCAGGCAGCACCAAAGAAGGCGTGGTGGGGTTCCGCGACATTGCTGACTGTGATGCCATGCTGGCGGCGGCCAAGCAGTACCGTACAGCAGCAGTAATCGGCGGCGGCCTGCTCGGGCTTGAAGCGGCAAAAGGACTGGTTAACCTCGGCATGGATGTAACAGTAGTGCATCTGCTTGAGGATCTGATGGAGCGCCAGCTTGACCACACCGCATCGTCGATGCTGCAGGCAGAGCTTACACGCCAAGGTGTGAAGTTCGCGATGGGCAAGCAGACAGCGGAATTGACCGGAGATGAACGCGTTAACGGACTAAGATTCAGTGACGGCACCGAGCTGCAGGCGGATTTTGTGGTTATGGCAGTAGGCATCAAGCCGAATACCCAGCTGGCCAAAGACAGCGGCATCACCGTAAACCGCGGGATTGTCGTTGACGATTACCTGCAGACTTCGATGGAGAATGTTTACTCCGTTGGTGAATGTACAGAGCACCGCGGTACCTGCTACGGTCTGGTAGCCCCATTGTTCGAACAGGGAATGGTATTGGCGAAGCACCTGTGCGGAGCAGCTACCCAGCCGTATGAAGGTTCGGTTGTATCGACTAAGCTGAAAATTTCCGGCGTGGATGTCTTTTCGGCAGGTGAGTTTACGGATACACCGGAGCATACTGTTATCTCTGCCAAAGATGAGTGGAAGAGAACCTATAAGAAGATTTTGCTCAAAAATAATGTGATCGTCGGTGCGGTACTGTTCGGTGATGTAACCGAATCTGCTAATCTGCAAAAGCTTGTGAAACAAGGCACAGAGATGACGGATGAGATTTACAGCGAAGTAATGGGAACCGGCTGCTGCGGCAGCGGGGGAAGTGCCAAAAAGGGTATGTCCGTAGAAGCGATGGCTGATGAAGAAATCGTCTGCGGCTGTAACGGGGTTACCAAAAAAGCGATTGTCGATGCGGTGACAGAGAACGGCTTTACAACTGTTGATGAAATTAAAGCCTGCACCGGAGCAACACGTTCATGCGGCGGCTGTAAGCCGGTTGTTGAACAGATCCTCCAGTTCGTGCTCGGTGACAGCTTTAAAGAGAGCGCCAAAGCCGGAATCTGCGGCTGTACCTCGCTCAGCCGTGATGAAATTGTTGCTGAGATTACAGCGAAGGGACTCAAGACTACCAAGGAAGTTATGAACGTGCTGGAGTGGAAACAGCCTGAAGGCTGCTCCAAATGCCGTCCGGCCGTCAACTACTACCTGGGCATGATTTATCCGGACACTCATGAAGACGAGAAAGAATCACGTTTTGTCAATGAGCGTATGAGCGCCAATATTCAGAAGGATGGTACCTTTACAGTTGTTCCGCGTATGTACGGCGGTGTAACTACACCGGAAGATCTGAAACGGATTGCTGATGTATCCCTGAAATATGATGTGAAGGTAGTGAAGGTAACCGGCGGACAGCGTCTGGATCTGATTGGTGTCAAAAAAGAAGATGTGCCTAAAGTGTGGGAAGAGCTGGATATGCCATCCGGTTATGCTTATGCTAAATCCCTTCGTACTGTTAAAACCTGTGTCGGCAGCCAGTTCTGCCGTTTCGGAACCCAGGATTCCATGGGAATGGGCGCACTCCTTGAGCGTAAATACGAACGGCTTGATTTCCCGGCCAAGTTCAAAATGGCGGTTAACGGCTGCCCGCGTAACTGTGCGGAATCATGCACCAAGGACATCGGTATCGTCGGCAACGACGGCGGATGGGAAGTATTTATCGGCGGTAACGGCGGTATTAAACCGCGTATTGCAGATTCCTTCTGCAAAGTGAAGACGGATGAAGAGCTGATCGAAGTGTGCTCTGCTGTAATGCAGTTCTACCGTGAAACCGGCAATTATCTGGAAAGAACCTCGGAGTGGGTAGAACGCATGGGTCTTGAAAAGATCCAGAGTGTCATTCTGAACAACGAGGAGAACCGCAAGGAGCTGGCGGCACGGATTGACTTTGCCCTGGCCCAGGTGTCCGATCCATGGGAAAAAATGCTGAAAGACGAAGACACGCGCAGCGCATTGTTTGAAAAAGCACAGCACTAATACGGAAGCTCAGGAGGAGAGAGAACAATGGAAAATACAAATCATGAGTACACGATTGGGACGGTTCAGCATTTCCTGCCGCAGATCGGGCGTGTAATCGGCTGCGGTCCTGTGGAGCTGGCTGTGTTCAAAACCTCGGATGGCCAGATTTTCGCAGTGGAGAACAAGAATCCTCATCCGAAGGGCGGTCCGCTCGCGGAAGGAATCGTATCCGGACATTATCTGTATGATCCGCTGTATGACTGGAAAATTGATCTGCGCAGCGGAGAGGTTCAAGCTCCTGATAACGGTACGGTAGCGACATTCCCTGTTACTGTAGACGGTGACAGCGTGAAGGTTACCCTGCAGGGCACTTTGATTCAAAGCTAAATTTAAGATAAGAAACGGCGGGGTGGAGAGATGTTTACGCAAAGTGTCGAGAACATCGTAGAAGCAGCAGTCAGCAAACGGGATAAAATGAATGAAAATTTGCCGCGGTACTTTTTGGCCGCACTGCTGGCAGGGGCATATGTCGGAATCGGAATTATTCTAATTTTCTCATTGGGGGCACCGCTGGCGGCGATTAAATCGCCGTTCCAGCCGCTCGTAATGGGCGCTTCCTTTGGGATCGCACTGACCCTGGTTATTTTTGCCGGCTCGGAGCTGTTCACCGGGAACAATATGTTTTTTACCGTAAGTACTCTTGCCGGAAGAACTTCAGTATGGGATACGGTCAAAAACTGGGTGATCGTCTTTATCGGTAATGTCGCCGGTGCCATAATTCTTGCACTGTTAATTCAAGGAACTGGGTTATTTAAGGCTGCCCCTGCGGAGCATCTGATCTTCGCGGCCGCCGCCAAAAAAATGACGCTACCCTTCTCGGAGCTGTTCTTCCGCGGTATTCTCTGTAACTGGCTCGTCTGTTTGGCGATCTGGATGTCCTCGCGTGCCAAAAGTGAAGCCGCCAAGCTTGTGCTCATCTGGTGGTGCCTGTTCGCTTTCATCGCCAGCGGCTATGAGCACAGTGTAGCCAACATGACCCTGCTTAGCGTAGCTGTCCTGCTGCCAAACCACCCCGAGACCGTTACGATAGCCGGCTGGCTGCACAACATGATTCCGGTTACGCTTGGCAATATCATCGGCGGCGGCTTGTTCGTCGGCGCAGCGTACTGGCTCATCTCTCCTGTCCGCAACACATTCAGCAAACGTTAAGGTAGTACTGATAAACTGTCCTGAGGCATTAGCCTTCAGGACAGTTTTTTTGTTACACTGGGGATATCCGGTGCTAGGGGGAGTAAGCAATGAAGAGCTTTAATCATTTTGGAGTGTACGGGATCTGTATAAGGGACGGTAAACTGCTGCTCATACATAAAGGTAGAGGACCATATACAGGAAGATATGATCTTCCCGGCGGAAGGCTGGAGAGTGATGAGGCGCTGATAGACGGCCTGGTGCGGGAATTCAGAGAGGAGACCGGACTGTCCGTATCCGTGAAGAACAATCTGGGCACCTATGATTTTTTTGTACGGTATCAGGAGGATTTCTATACGCACATGCATCACATTGCGGCACTTTATATGGTCGAGGTCAAAGAGGACCAGCAAGCAGCTCCAATCGAAATGTTCGCCGGGCAGGATTCACTTGGGGCAGTGTGGGTGGAGCTTGAGGAAATCTCTTTGGAGTTGGCGTCACCTGTAGCGGTGCTTGCAGCCGAATGGTTAGCCGGAGGGCGTTTGCCAGCTGTAGCGGGCGCTTACGATCAATGGGAAATGAAGCAGCCACTGGAGACGTAATGGCAGTTAAATCTACTTAAACACAGAAAAAAAGACGCGTTAACGGCGCCTTTGACCACTCTATTGTATTATTCATAATATTTGGGCCAGAACTGTTTCAATGAGGAGAATAGAGGGTATTATTACTAGGAAATTAAATCCGGCAAATTTCGTTAGGACACATTTCGCAATGGCAGATTTCCTGCAGCATGCCAAGATCCTTAATGACAATCATGCCATTTTCGTATTCAACAGCATCTTTTTTACGCAGATCGCTCAGCATCCGGTTAACACTCTCACGGGTAGCGCCAATCATGTTGGACAGATCCGTATGCGTAATCTTTTTGTTGATCAGGATGTTGTCGCCATTCTTCTCGCCATAGGTATTGCCAAGACGGATCAGGGTGGAGCAAAGGGCGCCCGGTTTGCCGTACATCATCAAATCACGGAATTTCGTCTGCGTGAGACGGTGGTGAATGCCCATCCACTTCATGAAATCAATTGCGAAATCGCAGTGCTGGCAGATCAGAATTTCCAGATCCTTTTGTTCAATCACGCCAACTTCGCTTTCTTCAATAACTTCTGCAGTGAAGCTGTGCTTCGTGCTGAAGAACGGGTCGGCCTGGCCTACCATATCACCTGCCTGATACATATAAAGAATAAGTTCCTTGCCTTCGTCTGTAGATTTGGTCAGCTTCACGCGTCCACGTTTGATATAAAACAATTTATCCGAGTAGTCGCCTTCCCAGAACAAATGTGATCCTTCAGGGACCATACGTTCCTTCATTGTAACGAGAAGTCTGTTGAAATTCTGTTCGGAGAAACAGTTTGTATTTCCGTGGGCTTCGATAACATTGTAATGTTCCTTTATCATAATCGATATCCCCTTTATTCCCTCAGTTTTTCAGTAAATTTTAAATTAATTATACATGTTAATTCCTCATTATGGTTAAAAAATTTCGCGAAAAAGTGTCGAATTTTTAACATTGTGATAATTTTCACTTCAAACCTGTGAGATTTGATATGTTTTTGCCTGCCCAGGGATAGAAAACATAATTAACGTCTATTATAACAGCCGATTCCCATTTTGCACAATTGTTGGGAGACGGTTTTTTTGTGTTGTCTGCCGCAAAGAGACATTTCTTATAGATTATATTGTGAAATACGGATTTTATTCAACTCCGTAAAAATGCACATAACTCCGTTACAGCCTGACATTGGAACGGAAAGGTGTGAAGGGTACGCTTATGGCGGGCATTTATTAACGGAGAAGGAGAAATCATTCATGGCTAAAGTAGCAGATAAATATTTGACGGTCGATCCGTGGGCGGTAGTGGAGGAAGGGTTTGACCCGCTACGGAACAGGGTTTCGGAGTCCATATTTTCGCTGGGCAATGAGTATATGGGAGTGCGCGGCTATCCGGAGGAGGGCTACTCGGGGGATACGCTGCTGGGCAGCTATTTTAACGGATTATATGAGGAGCATGCAATCGGCAACCACTATAAAGGAATTATCCGTTCGCTGCGTTATATGGTGAATGCGGTGGACTGGCTGTATACGCGGATTAATGTTGACGGTGAGCAGTTGGATCTGGCCCGCAGCAAGGTGGAGAATTTCAGCCGCAGGCTGGATTTCCGCACCGGCACTTACCGCCGTGAATTTATATGGATACTGGAGGGCGGCAAAAGGCTTAAAGTAACGTTCACCCGGCTGGTCAGCATGACGATGTCACATCTCGGGCTGCAGCAGGTGGCTTTTGAGCCGCTTAATTTCACGGGTGCGGTGCAGGTGTGTACAGGGCTGGATTTCGGGGCGGTCCATGAGGAGCGGGGCCGGAGTATGTGGAAAAGTGTGCGGAGCGTTACGGCAGATGGTGTTACGGCGGTTATGGCAGAGACGCTCACTACGGGTAACAAGCTGTTCTCGGGGTTTGTCCTGCAATCGCCGGCTAAATTGGATCTGTCACTGTCAGCGCGGGAGCGGTTCATCGGACAGTCCTTCACGCTGCCTTTAATAGAAGGAGAAGAGATTCATTATACGAAACTTACTGTAAACTGTAAGGACACCGCGGGCATGTGTACTCCGGAGCAGCTTTGGGAGAAAGGCCTGAAGCTTGCCGGGGAGGCAGCAATGCTTGAGGCGCCGGAGGTCTTCGCTGCTCAGGCTGCCTATTGGAACGGGGTCTGGGAGACCAGCGATATTTGTATTGAGGGGGATGAGGAGAACCAGCAGGGCATCCGGTTTTGTATTTTTCAGCTGTACCAGACCTACCACGGAGATCATCCGGGCTATAACATCGGAGCGAAAGGACTGACCGGCGAGGCTTACCGGGGACTGGCCTTCTGGGATACGGAATCCTACTGTCTGCCTTTTTATATGTTCAACAACCCGAAGGCAGCTAAGAGCCTGCTGGAATTCCGCTATAGAACTCTGCCGGAGGCCCTGCAGCGGGCCAGGGAGGTTGATTGTGAAGGCGCCTGCTATCCGATAGCGACCATCGACGGAACCGAAAGCTGCGATCTGTGGCAGCATTCCAATCTGCAATTGCATGTCGGGACGGCTGTCGCCTATGGTATCTGGCACTATGTTAAAAATACGGGCGATAAAGAGTTCCTGTATAGCAAAGGTGCCGAAATGCTGATCCAGATCAGCCGTTTCTATGCTACCCGGGGACAGTCGGGGGCACGTACCGGGCAATACGGCTATTATGGCGTAATGGGTCCGGATGAATTCCAGCTGATGGTGAATAACAACTGCTATATCAATCTGATGGCCAAAAAGCTGTTTGAGTACACAAACGATACGCTGGCAGAAATGCGGGAAAGTGTGCCGGAGCGTTTCCGTGAACTGGCTGCCCTGACTGCGCTCCGTGAAGAAGAGCTTACGGACTGGGCCGGTAAGGCGGAGAATATGAAGATTCCGGCTGACCCGGACAGCGGGGTGTATGAGGAGCATGACGGATTTTTCGATATGCCGCATATGGATATCCACTCCATTCCGGTGACGGAGTTTCCGCTTTATTCAAACTGGTCCTATGACCGGCTGTACCGTTACGACATGATTAAGCAGCCGGATGTGCTGATGTTTATGTTCCTGTATAACAGCGAGTTCAGCAGGGAAGCCAAGCTGGCCAATTATGAATATTATGAGCCGCGCTGTATTCATGAATCCTCGCTGTCCCCGTCCATTCACTCCATTCTCGCCAGTGAGCTCGGCAAGCATGAGGAGGCATACCGTTTCTTCGAATTCGCCACCCGGCTGGATCTGGATAATTACAACCGCAATACGCGTGAGGGACTGCATACCACCTCGATTGCTGCAGCGTGGATGAATATCGTTTACGGGTTCGGCGGTATGCGTTCAGACGGGGAGCGGCTCAGCTTTAACCCGGTGCTGCCTGAGCGCTGGACGTCCTACAGCTTCCATATACAGTATGAAGGAGTGCTGATCCGTCTGGCTGTTGCACAGGAGGGAGTGCAGGTCAGGGCGGTTTCAGGAGGAAGTACAGAAATTATTGTGTATGGACAGCAGGTGAGTGCTGGTCCCGATATTGTAACGCTCCCGCTTGCTGAAGGGCTGGTGGCCGGATGAGCCGCATGGTAGAGGACCGGGAATTCAGCCGGGAGAATATCGTTACGAACGGTAATAAATATATGACCGGAAACGGCTATATGGGCTGCCGCGGAACGCTGGAGGAATTCGGGAAGGAGCAGCTTGCCGCACTTACGCTTGCCGGTGTATACGATCAGGCCGGAGGGAAATGGCGGGAGCCGGTAAATGCGCCGAACGCGCTGTTCACCAGACTGCGCTGTAACGGTGAACGGCTGGGTGTACTTGATACAGAGCCGCTGTCCCACAGGCAGGAGCTGGATCTTTCTGCGGCGTTGCACAAGCGCGGGACGGTATACAGCATCAGCGGAGGCGAGCTGGCCTTTACCGCCGAGCGCTTCGTCAGCATGGACCAGCTGCATGTGCTGGCTTCCCGGCTCTGCCTGGTTGCCACGGCAGATTGCCGGATTGAGCTGGAGACGGGGATTGACTCTGAGGTATGGGATATTAATGGTCCGCATTTATACGGACTGCAGGAGCAGCGTACAGAGGGAGTCCATCTGTGCACAGCGGTTACGGGTGAGCTGGGTCTGCAGGTGGCGGTAGCAGAAATGACCGTGTACGGATTTGAGGCGCTGGAAACGGCGGGTGAGGGTGCACGGCGGTTCATTGCATTTGACGTTAAGGCCGGTGAGGTTTATGAATGGTTTAAATACGCTGCTGTCTATACGGAGCTGGACTGCAGCGACCCGGACGTACTGGCCATGCAGAATGTCCGTACTGCAGAAGCGGCGGGGTATGGGCAACTGCTGGCAGCCCACCGTGAGGCCTGGGCAGAACGCTGGAAGCGGAGCGACTGCCTCATTGAAGGGGATGACGCCGCTCAGTTTGCACTCCGATACAGTATCTATCAGCTGCTGATTATTGCTCCGACCGGATCGGAGAAAGTATCCATTCCGGCCAGGGGGCTGTCCGGACAGGTATACAAAGGCGCTGTATTCTGGGATACGGAGATGTTCATGCTGCCTTTTTTTCTGCACAGTGACCCGGGTACAGCCCGAAATCTGCTGATGTACCGGATTCATACACTGGACGGCGCACGGCGGAAGGCGGCTGAATACGGCTATCTTGGCGCCTTTTATGCCTGGGAGAGCCAGGACACCGGCGATGATGCCTGCACGCTTTTTAATGTAAACGATGTATTTACCGGCAGGCCGATGCGTACCTATTTCCGTGATAAGCAGGTGCATATCAGCGCAGATGTGGTTCATGGAATCCGGCAGTACGTTTCCTTTACCGGGGATGATAGCCTGCTGGCTGACGGCGGAGCGGAAGTAATCTGGGAATGCGCCCGTTTCTTCTATTCCTATGCCTACTATAATCCGGTTAAACAGCGCTATGAAGTTCTTGATGTTACCGGTCCCGATGAGTACCATGAAAGGGTCAATAACAATGCCTTTACCAACGCTCTGGTGCGTCGGACGCTGGAGGTGGCGCTTGAGTGCTCGGAGCTGCTGCAGGCCAGGTTTCCGGAGAGGTATCAACAGCTGGCAGGGCAATTCGCAGGCGGTCCGTTTCTGAAGGAGTTCCGGGAAATGCTGGATAGCTTCTATGTTCCTCAGCCTAATCCTAATACGCTGCTTATCGAGCAGTTTGACCGCTACTTCGGGCTGGAGGATGTTCCGCTGGCCGAACTGAAAGCACGGCAGCTTCACCCGAATGAGTACTTAGGCGGCGGAAACGGGCTGGCCACAACGACCACTATTCTTAAGCAGGCAGATGTGGTGCTGATGCTGAATCTGTTCAAAAGCTTCTTCTCAAGTGAAGTCAAACAGGCGAACTGGCAGTACTATGAGCCGCGGACCGAGCACGGCTCCAGCCTAAGCCCGTGTATATATGCGCTGGTTGCGGCAGATATCGGTTCACCCGACTGGGGCTACCCCTACTTTATGCGGACCGCGACTGTGGATTTGACCGGGGAATCCAAGCAGTATGTCGGCGATCTGTACATTGGCGGAACGCATCCGGCTGCAAACGGCGGAGCCTGGATGGCGGCGGTGCTCGGCTTTGCCGGCGTGCAGTTTGACAGGGAGACGCTGCAGGTGAAGCCTGCGCTGCCTGAGCAGTGGACGGCAGTGGAGCTGCCGCTGAGCCTGCGCGGGGACAGCTTCCGGCTGAGGGTCAGCCGGGAAGAGATAACCGTCAGTGCTGCAGCAGGCAACCGGGGCGCGCTTAAGGTATGTTCGTCCGGCAGTGCAGAGCAGCTATGCCGGCCGGGAGCAGTGCTGACGCTAGGGACTGCGGATATCAACTTAAAGTAAGAACGGGGAGGTTATGAATGTATGCCGGATTATAGCATGCTGAAGGAAATGAAAGGGGCCATCTTTGATCTGGATGGTGTCATCGTAGATACAGCGAAATATCATTATCTCGCGTGGAGATCTTTGGCTTCAGAGCTCGGCTTCAATTTTACTGAAGCGGATAATGAACGTCTTAAGGGTGTAAGCCGGATGCGGTCGCTGGATATCCTGCTGGAGATAGGCGGACTGGAATTCACTGAGGCGGAAAAACTTGCCATGGCGGACAAGAAGAACCGCCTTTATGTAGAGTATATCTCCCGGTTGGATGAATCGGAGCTGCTGCCTGGCGTAAAGCCGTATTTGGATGAGCTGCGCGGCAGCGGCATCAGTATCGCCTTGGGCTCTGCAAGCAAAAACGCGCTGTTCATTCTGGACCGGCTGAACATTGCCGGTTTGTTCGATGCCGTTGTTGACGGCAACAGGGTATCCAAAGCCAAGCCGGACCCGGAGGTGTTTCTTACAGCTGCTGAGGAGCTGGACTTGCAGCCCGGACAATGTGTCGTGTTCGAGGATGCCGAAGCAGGTGTCGCTGCAGCCAAAGCTGCAGGTATGCAGGTCGTCGGTATCGGCAGGTCTGAAGTGCTGAAGGAGGCAGACATTATTGTAAGCGGATTGCATGATCTATAGGGGCTTGATAGACTAAGAGTCGAGGGAAAGCAATCCCGGCATAGATTGAATATGAGAATATACATATATACAAGCATCAGCAGCGTTCAATCTATGCGGACTCATGATTCTATTATAGAAGGAAAGCCTGGGGGATGCAGATGGAAACGTTATTATTATGGCCGGAGGGAGCTCCGGGGGCGCTGGGGGCAGGCGATGAGGACTGCCCGGCAATTACGCCGTATCTGGTGGAAGGAAGCAATAACGCGGCAGTGCTGATCTGTCCCGGCGGCGCTTACTGGCTGCGGGCTGACCATGAAGGAGGGCCGGTAGCCGAGTGGCTGAACACGCTGGGCATCTCCGCTTTTGTGCTGCGTTACCGTGTAGCTCCTTATCTATATCCAAACGCCCTGCTGGATGCCCAAAGAGCGCTGCGCACCATCCGTTACCGCGCGGAGGAATTCGGAATTGATCCGCAAAAAACCGGTATACTGGGTTTCTCCGCCGGGGGGCATCTTGCCTCAACAGCATCGGGGCTGTTTGACAGAGGGAATAAGGAGGCAGAGGAGGTACTGGAACGGGAGTCCTGCCGTCCGGACTTCTCCATACTGTGTTATCCGGTCGTATCCATGATGGATGGTGTGACACATGAGGGCTCCAGGGAGAATCTGCTTGGTGCTAACCCGCCTGAGGAGCTGCTCCGCCGTTTAAGCGGTGAACTGCAGGTCACCCCTGATTCACCGCCTGCCTTCCTCTGGCATACTGCGGATGATGCCGCCGTTCCGGCGGAGAACAGCCTGCTGCTTGCCGCCGCACTGCGCCGCCAGCAGATTCCGTTTGACCTGCATGTCTATGCGCACGGGGCACATGGCCTGGGTTTGGCTGAAGAGGAGCCGCATACGCGCGGCTGGACAGATGCCTGCGCTTCCTGGCTGCAGATGAACGGGTACGGGAAATAGGCTGATCTTAATTATTCGTTCAGGCATGCAAGCCGTTCATGAGCTCTTGGAGCTTATGAACGGCTGTTTGTTATTCTATCTGAATGTGATGCTACATGATAAGATGAGAGTATTGGTTTAATTTTACAGAGGGGAAGGAGAATCTTAGATGAAAAAGCTGCTTCATATGCTTTTGGCATTGGGATTGATTTTGGGCATCGGGGTAACACAAGGGGAAGAGGTCTCAGCAGAAGGAAGCAGACAGGTGTTCAGAATTGGGGTGGACGTTATTCCGGGGTTACTTGATCCAGCCCTTACCGTCAACGATACGGAGTCTTCGGTTATTAAGGGCTTATTCGAAGGTCTGGTCCGCTTGAATGAGAACGGACAAGCTGTGCCGGGCATAGCGAAGTCCTGGAAAATATCGAACGGCGGCAAAACATACACCTTTGCTCTGCGGACCAGCGCCACATGGAGCAACGGACAGCCTGTAAAGGCGGCGGATTTTGAATATGCCTGGAAGCGGGCTTTATCTCCACAGTCATACAATAGCCTGGCCTTCAAAATGTATATGATCGCCGGAGCGGAGAGCTATCACAACGGCAAGCAGAAGGATGCCTCCAAAATAGGGATCAAGGCGCTGAATGACCATACCCTTCAAGTGACGCTTGCAGCTCCAAATTACACGTTTCTTCAGATGCTCGCCGAGAATATTTATCTGCCGGTTAACGCAGCAGTGGTTAAAGCTAATACCGGCTGGGCAACCAGCGCGAAGGCTATAGTGACTAACGGCCCGTTCAAGCTGGCAGCCTGGGATGCCAACCAAGTTGTTATGGTCAAAAATGCCGGATATTACGCAGCTAAGGAAATTCGGTTCTCTGAGGTTCATTTTCTCAAGCCGGCGGCTGGCCAGCCATCGAATACCGACACTTATCTGGATGCTGGGCTCGACTGGATCGGCAGCGGTGAAAATACTAGGATCGATTATTATGACCAGCTAACCGCTGATGCCAATACTGAAATCTATTCTTTTCCATACGCCAGCTTGTATTACTATCAGTTTAATGTGAATAAAGCTCCGTTCAATAATGTGAAGATACGTAAAGCGCTGGCAATGGCGGTTGACCGCGAGGGCTTGCCTTACGGTACTCCTGCTTATGGAGATGTTGCTCCAAGCATTCACGGGGCTAAACAAAGCTTCCGTTCAGAAATTAAGGATTCCAGATATTTCAGAGAAGATGATAAAGCGGCCCACAAGCTGCTGCAGGAGGGACTGAAGGAAGAGGGCTTAACCAGCTTGCCGGAATTCAATATAATTGTAAATGCGGAGCAAAATCATGATCTGATCGCCTCAATCATCGTTTCCGGCTGGAAGGAAAAACTGGGCATCAAAGCCAACGTTGAAGTTCAGGCCTGGAACGAGCTGCTGGACAACCGCTACAGCCAGAGCTACACAGTAGCCAGAGCCGGCTGGCGGGCGGATTACAATGACCCTGCTACGTTTCTGGAGTACTTCACGTCATGGAGTGCCGAAAATGATTCCGGCTGGAGCAATAAGCTGTATGACAGCTATATTCTGCAGGCGCGGCAAAAGCAGGACCCTGCCGAACGGATGCGCTTGTATGCCAAGGCCGAGAAATTGCTGATCGATGAAATGGTCATCCTGCCGCTGTACTACTATGTCGCGGATGTCCTGAAGCAACCGAATGTTCACGGTGTATATGTCGATTATGACGGCTCAATCGCTTTTACCAGAGGTTATTTAAAATAATCAGCCACACTCAGCCGGCCCGCCATATTCTGCACCATGGGCCCATCATCAAACAGGTCAGCCGGATGCTCCGGCTGGCCTGTTTGAATGTAAATGAGCTAATTAGGTGGAAAATGCACACTTATGCTTTAAACGTTGTTTGATGAAGAATATGCCAACACCCCGTAGTCAATCTTTTGTGCTTTACAGTTTCCGGAAGAGGCTGGAAGTCATGGAGCAGAAATTTGGAGCTGTAGGAGCGTCAGCGTCCGCCTTTGTCTCCGGATTTTAACCGCAAGCGGTATAAATCATAAAATCTGGAGACAACAGCGGCCGGAAGCCCAAATGTTCTGCGTAATGACACCCACAGCCTCGGAGGTGTCTGCCGGACGCAATAATTGCATACAATCCCGCCTAAACAACTTTAAAATAAACATATGTAAGCGCTTCTTCATTTGTTATATTATTGAAACTGGAGGTGGTTACAGGGTGTGGTCCGCACTGATCAGGCCGATTGTCCGGCTGAACGTCAAGCAGCAGCTGATTCTGCTGTTCGTCATTATGCTTACCCCAATTCTGATTCTTAACAGTTACGGCAATTACAAGGCCGAGCAGGTTCTGAAGCGTCATGTGACCAATGCTTATGTAGAGCTGAACAAGCAGAATTTCGCTATCATCAACAGGGACATCGATACCGTTAACAAAATAACGTCGACGGTGATCCAGAATCCGTTTCTGCAGCAGCTGAACATGAGCGGGCTTGATCCCATCATGGAGCGGGTGGAGCGCTATGAAACGATAGAAAAGCTGCTGGGCAGCTACTCGCAGGGGGTAGAGCGCGGAGATGCCATTTATTACTCTCTGTATGTATACGATCCGAACAATTATTATTTTTTCGCCCCCAATTTTCCGCAGGTGAAGAAGGCGGGGGTTTATTTTTTTACGAAGGAAGAGGAGCCGTTCTGGTTCAGGCAGGCAGTGGAGCAAAAGGGCCGGGGCAACCTGATGTTCATGGACCGGCTCAGCCCGCAGGCTGAGGACCAGAAGACGCTCACGTATGTGCGGGCGGTCAATAACATTTACCTTGGTGCCGGAACAATAGGCGTGCTCGTAGTGACGAAGATGGAGGCCAAGATCGGGGAATCTCTAAAGTCGATTTCGTTGCCGGACGGGGAAATTTACCTGACAGATATGAACAACCGGGTGCTGGCATCAAGCACGAATTCCATAGGCGACATTATCGGGCTGCCGGAGGGGGCCGAGACTGGCGATCCGGAAGGAACGGTGGACGTGATTACCGACGACTTCATTTATGTGGTGAACAACAACCATATGCTCGGGCAGAAGCTGGTCTATAAGATCCCGGTAAAAGCGCTGCTTCAGCAGCAGAACGAGATGAAAAGAGTCATTCAGTACATAACCGTGGCCTACGCCTTATTCGGTCTGATTATTATCACCTATTTCTGGCGTTCGCTGATGACACCGCTGCAGAAGCTGGCTTTTTTTGTGCGTAAGTATGAGCCGGGCAACCGGGTGCCGGAAACACCGAAACGCGGCAGCAATGACGAAGTCAGCGTGCTGATCTCCTCAACCTATGATATGGCGCGCAGGCTGAACGGCCTGATCATGTACAAATACCAGATGGAGCTGAAACAGAAGGAGTCCCAGCTGCAGCTGCTGTATCAGCAGATTAATCCGCATCTTTTGTATAACACTCTGGAAAGTATTTATTGGAAAAGCTCGCTGGAAGGCAACGTGGAATCCGCGGAAATGATCAAGGAGCTATCCAAGCTGATGAAAATCAGCCTCAGCCGCGGCCGGGAGCTGATTACGCTGGAGGAGGAGCTGGAGCACGCCAGCGCCTATATCAAGCTGCAGCAGCACCGCTACGATTACGTGTTCTCAGTGACCTGGAACATTGCAGCGGAAACCAAAAGCAATCTGATTCCCAAAATCACCCTTCAGCCCCTGATCGAAAACGCCATTATCCACGGGGTCAAAAATATGGAGGAAGACGGGGCAATTATCATCACTGCAGCCGCTATGGAGGACAGAGTGCTGATTACAATAGAAGACAATGGCTATAAGCAGGCTGACTACGAGGCGATCACCCGGATTCTTTATGATGAGAGCCCGAATCCGGCCAGCGGCTACGGCATCCGCAATATTAACCAGCGTGTGCAGCTGCATTTTGGCCCGGATTACGGTATCACCTACAGACCGCGTGCCGGAGGAGGAACGGTTGCCGCCGTTCTGCTGCCCAAAACAGAAGTTCAAGAATAGAAGGGGGAATCCGCAAATGTTCAATATTCTGGTTGTGGACGATGAACCGCTTATCTGTAAAGGCCTCAGCAGTCTGCTTGCTTCCTCCGGACTGGATATCGGCAATATTTATACGGCGGGCAGCGGCTTCGAGGCGCTCGACTGTATCCGGATGGAGGAGGTTGATCTGATTGTCACCGACATCCAGATGGGGGCGATGAGCGGGATCGAGCTGATGCAGCATGCCAAGCTGGCGAAGCCGTGGGTGCAGGCAATTGTCATTTCGGCCCACGAAACGTTCCAGTATGCGCAAATGGCCGTCAGGCTGGGCGCAAAGGATTACCTGATCAAGCCGCTGAACAGCGAGCAGTTTCTGGATTCGGTACGGAATGTGCTGCTCAAAATGGACCGCCCTTCGCCCGAGCTCGCCGGTTTCATGGCCGGACCCGGTGATAGCTTCCGGCTCGAGGAGCCTCTGCCTGCCTACAGCGAGGTGCTGAACAGGCTGCTTGCCGATTCTGCTGCCGTGATGGGCGGCGAAGAGCTTATGCGCAAGCTGGATGAGCTGAAGCTGCAGGGCCCTTATTTTGCCGTGCTCAAGATTAAGCTGCCGCTTCCGGGCACTGACAGCAGTGCCGATTACAGCCCGCGTGACCGCGGGCTGCTGCGCTACGGCGCGCTTAACATTGCGAAAGAGCTGCTGAACCAGGGATGGGACTCGACGGCCTTTTACTCGCCGGAGGAGGAAATCACTGTAATCATCCAGTGGGACGAAAAAAGCTACGAGGAGTCCGGGGGCGGTCAGGTCAGCAGGCTGGATGTGCTGGGCCGCAGCCTTTATTTTAACATCCACAAATATCTGCACCTGAATGCGGTCATCGGGATCAGCCAGATTCTCAGAGGATTGCCGTTTATGGCGGTGCTGAACCGCCAGGCGTCCCGGGCCATCCTCTGGAACAGGGAGCACAATGACCATTATGTGTTCTATTACGGGGACTTTAACTGGACCAGCTATACCGGTGACGGTGAGCCTTCCGCCGAGGAGCTGCACACCCGCAGCAATCTGATTGTCCAGAAGGCGAAGGAGTATATCAATGAAAATTACGCCCAGAAGGGTCTAACGATACATGAGGTAGCCAAAAAAAATCATGTCAGCCCCAACTATCTGAGCTATCTGTTCAAAAAAAATACAGGCCATAACCTGTGGGAATATGTAATTAAGCTGCGGATGGAGGAGAGCCGGGAGCTGATTTTGCATACCGATCTGCGCCGCTACGAAATTGCTGAACGGGTCGGGTATGAGTCGCCGGAGCATTTCAGCAAGATTTTCAAAAAATATTACGGCATCAGCCCGAGCGAGCTGAAGAAGTAAGAACACTCATGACTTCGGTAGATATACACATGTGCAGCCCCCCCCCGCCTTTCCTACAATTAAGGTAGGAAGCACTTTGTCAAAGTGCTTGAAGACGAAAGGAAAGAGGGAGCCAGATGAATCAGACCGCTGCACTTCACGACGAGCTGCCGGCAAAGCTTGAGAGCAGGCCGTATAAGCAGAACCGCTGGAAGAAAAATTTTTGGGGCTATATGTTCCTCGTCCCCGCGATTGTTATTTTCATCATGTTTATGTGGGTGCCTATTTTTAAAGGCTTTTTGTACAGCTTCTACACGGTGGATTTTGTTAAAGGAAACAGCTTTGTCGGCTTTGAAAATTATGCTAGAGCCCTTAGCGACCCCGATGTGCTGATCGCCATCAAGAACACACTATACTACATGCTGCTCTGTCTGGTTGTCGGCTTCTGGGTACCGATTGCCTTCGCCATTGCGATCTCTGAGCTGCGGAAGTTCGGCGGCTTCGTCCGGGTGGCGGCTTATCTGCCTTATGTCATGCCGGCGGTGGTCCTTTACGGGCTGTGGCGGTGGCTGTATGATCCTGTCGGTCCTGTTAATGCGCTGCTTGGTACTATGGGGGCAGATCAGATCCCTTTCCTGACGGACAGCAGGTGGTCGATGCTCTCACTTGTCTTTATGGAGACGTGGCAGCAGTTCGGCTCGGGGATGCTGATCTACCTGGCGGCTGTGCTCAGCATCCCGCGTGACTGGTATGAAGCGGCGGAGATTGACGGAGCCGGGGTGTGGGCGCGGATCCGCCACATTACGCTGCCGTCGCTGCGCAACCTGATCATCCTGATGCTGATTTTGCAGATCATCGCGACCTCGCAGGGGTATCAGTCCCAGCTGGCGCTGCTGGACGGCGGGCCGAACAAGACAACGCTAACCTATGCGCTGCTGATTGTAAAGTATGCTTTTACCAGACTGGATTACGGCACGGCCACGGCGCTGGGCATGCTGATGTTTATCGTCCTTGGCGGTTTGGGCATTTTACAGTTCAGGCTGAATAAGGAGGATAACTAGGATGAAGAGCGCAGAGAGAGGCATTCTGTCCGAGCACGATCTGAAAAAGACAGGCAATAAGGTTGTCTACGGTATTATGGTGCTGTGCATTGCCGTAATGGTGTTCACGATGATGTATCCGATCCTGATGACAATGTTCAACGGGCTGAAATCAAATGTCGAGGTTAACTCGTTTCCGCCGCATTTTTTTCCGCAGGAGTGGCATTTCGGCAATTTAAAGGATGCGGTGAATTATATTGATCTGCTGAAATTCCTCAAGAACACACTTTATATTTTTGCCGGAAATATGGTTATGACGCTGGTTGTGCTCGGGATGGCCTCGTTCAGCATTTCGCGGATGAACGTGCCGTACCGCAAAGCGTTCTACTTCTTTTTCCTGATGACGCTGTTCATTCCGGCGACGAGCTATATGATTCCAAACTTTGTAAATCTGAAGGAGCTGGGCCTGCTGAACCAGTATGCGGCTTTCTGGCTGCCGGCGGGAGCGAACACGTTTTATTTTCTGCTGCTGAAAAATTTCTTCGACGGGATCCACCCGGAGATCTTTGAAGCGGCGCGGATCGACGGGGCCTCGGAGCCGAGAAGCTTTTTCGCGATTGCTGTTCCGCTGTCGGTGCCGATTTTTGCCACGCTGGCGATCTTTATTTTCTCCACTGCATGGAACGACTGGTTCTGGCCGTCACTGGTCATGCATTCCGAGGAAAAATATACGCTGGCGACTGCGATCTACAAATATGTAATCAGCGTGAAGGCGCTTAATACGAATATCAAATTTGCCATTCTTTTTCTCGTGTCGCTGCCGCCGATTCTTGTGTTCCTGATATTCCAGAAGTTTATTATGCGCGGTGTAGCTTTGTCTGCAGTAAAAGGCTAGAGGGCTGAGTGCTGCGCTTAACATGAGAATCCACACGATCGTAAACCTGCACATGAAAGGAATATAAATACACCTCGTTTGTAAACGGTTTCTCTTTTAAGATGAATTTGTAAGCTAATTATGAATTGAAAAGGGGAGTTTCAATGCGTAAATTTTCCAGCGTATTAGCAGGCCTCCTTGTGGCGAGCTCGTTGTTATCCGCCTGCGGCGGCAACAATAACAGCAACGGAAATGCCCAGGGGAATACAGGAGGGGAAGCGACTCCGGCGCCGGCAGCTACAGCTGCAGATAACAGCACTGCTGCGACAGATGCGCCTGCGGATGATATCACCCAGAGAAAAGTAACAATCAAAATCCACTATCCGACCCCGGACCTGACCGAAATGCGCGCACAGGAAGACGACCGGATCAAGCGGTTCCAGACAGAGTATCCGAATGTAGAGATCATTAAGGACGACTGGCAGTACAGTGTCAGTGAAATCGGAATTAAAATGGCGGCCAATGAGGCCCCGACCTTCTTCAACACGTATGCGACGGAAGCGAAATTCCTGGTGGAAAAGGGCTGGGCGGCCGATATTACTGACCTCTGGAACGCTTATGAGTACAAGGAGCAGATCAATCCCGTGCTGCAGAACCAGTTCCTGATTGACGGTAAAATGTACGGTGTAACCCAAAAGGGCTACGTCACTACAACCATGATCAACAAAAAAATGCTGGACGATAAAGGTGTCGCCGTTCCGCCGATGGACTGGACCTGGGATGACATGCTGAATACCGCCAAAGGTGTTGCCGATGCGAAGAAAGGCATTTCCGGCATTGCACCAATGGGTAAAGGCAACGAGGCGGGCTGGAACTGGACCAACTTCCTGTTCGAGGCTGGCGGGGAGATCCAGAACGTAGATGGCGGCAAGGTAGTAGCCACTTTCAATTCAGACGCAGGCGTTAAGGCGCTGGATTTCTATAAAAAGCTGAGATGGGAAGCCGAAGCGATTCCGCAGGACTGGGCACTGGGCTGGGGCGATGCAGTCGGCGCATTCCAGCAGGGGCGTACAGCGATGGTTATGGCCGGCTCCGACGGCGTAATCGAGCAGGCGCTGAACCAGGGCGGACTCAAGCCGGCGGATGTGCTGACCTACCCGATGCCTGCTGCTGAAAAGGGCGGCAAGCACACCGGTGTACTCGGCGGGGATTATCTCGTAATCAATCCGAACGCCTCCAAGGATGAGCAGGAAATGGCGTTCCGTTATATCACGTTCGATTATTTCTCGGATAAGGGCCTGGATGCGCTTGATGCGATCCTACAGCAGCGCAAGGCGGACGGCAAATATTTTATCCCGCCGCTTCTGGACTACTATGCTGCTGACTCCGAGTTCGGCAAGAAAACCAAAGCAGTATATGACAAGTATTCGGACATCGTATATCAATACAACCCGGAGATTATGGCTCTGCTTGACGGAAAGCCGGAGGCCCAGTACAACACCCAGGACTACTATGCAACAATGTCCAACGTGATCCAGGAGCTGTTCTCCAAAAAAGGAACGGACTCCAAAGCCCAGCTGGATGCCGCAGCCAAAACGGTCCAGGAGCAATTCTTCGATACTATTACAGTTGAGTAGCAGACAGATAGCGGGTTAGTGCAGACAAAAGACCGGCAAATCCTCCGACCCTGGAGGACTGCCGGTCTTTTTCTTCACCATGTCAAATCAGGACAAATTGTGACAAAGCAGGGGCATCCAGAGCATGTAAAAGCACTGAAACTGGAGCATGAAAAGCCACACGAGTTAAATATAACCAAGGAAAATACATAAAAAGTGGGTAATAGTCCTGATTATGATAGAATGAAAGCGCTTTGAAAACGAATCAAAAAAACTTTATACTTTGTGAAAGAATTCACTATACAAGACGGAAATGATGTGTTAAGATAAATGTGTAGAGAAAAACAACCTAAAAATTGACAGGAGGACGAGGGAGATGGCAGTTAAGAACGAAGTCGCCGCCCAAGTGAAACAAACCACCGCTGAAGAATACATTCAGACTTTGGTGGATAAAGCAAAGAAAGCCCTGGATGCGTTCATGGAACTGGATCAGGAGCAGGTCAACACAATCGTTCATGCAATGGCATTGGCAGGTCTCGACAAACATATGTACCTGGCGAAACTGGCTGTCGAAGAAACAGGCCGCGGAGTGTACGAAGACAAAATTACGAAGAACATCTTCTCAACTGAATATATCTGGCACGGAATTAAGTATGACAAAACCGTAGGAGTTATTGAGGATAACGCCTACGAGAATTTCCAGAAAATTGCCGAACCAGTCGGAATTGTAATGGGTATCACACCGGTAACCAACCCAACATCCACCACGATGTTTAAAGCACTGATTTCCGCTAAGACACGTAACCCTATTATATTCGGTTTCCACCCTTCAGCGCAAGAGTGTAGCGCCGCAGCAGCCAAAATCCTTCATGATGCAGGTGTAAAAGCTGGAGCTCCTGAGAACTTCATCCAATGGATCGAGCTTCCTACCATGGATAAGACAAATGCACTGATGAACAACCCTGACGTTGCACTGATCCTGGCAACAGGCGGATCCGCAATGGTTAAAGCAGCTTACAGCTGCGGCAAGCCGGCTCTCGGCGTAGGCCCTGGTAACGTACCTGCCTTCATTGAGAAGAGTGCTGACATTGACCAGGCTGTAACCGACATTATCCTTTCCAAAACATTCGATAACGGTATGATTTGTGCTTCCGAGCAGGCTGTTATTATTGAAGAAGCTATTTTTGACCAGGTGAAGAAAAAGATGATTGCGAACGGCTGCTACTTCGTCAATAAAGATGAAGCTGCCAAGCTGACTAACGGTGCAATGAATGTAGAGAAGTGCGCAGTTAACCCGGCAATCGTAGGTCAATCCGCTGTGAAGATCGCTGAAATGTGTGGTATCCAGGTACCAGCCGGCACCAAGATTCTGGTTGCTGAAATCGAAGGCGTAGGCACTAAATACCCGCTGTCCGCTGAAAAGCTGAGCCCGGTTCTGGCTTGCTACAAAGTGAAAAATGCGGATCAGGGTATCGAACGCGCTGCGGAAATCGTTGAATTCGGCGGCATGGGCCACAGCTCGGCCATTCACTCCAATAATGAAGAAGTTATCATGAAGTTCTCGCACCGCCTGCAGACAGGACGTATTCTGGTGAATTCTCCTTCGACACACGGCGCCATCGGGGACATCTACAATACAAATATCCCTTCGCTCACTCTGGGCTGCGGATCATACGGCCGCAACTCGGTGTCGCAAAACGTTACTGCCATCAATCTGATCAACGTGAAAAGGGTGAACCGTCGTACCGTGAATATGCAATGGTTTAAAGTACCTGACAAAATTTACTTTGAAAAAGGATCCACACAATACCTGGCTAAAATGCCTAACATTACACGCGTAGCAATCATTACTGACCCTATGATGGTTAAACTGGGTTACGTGGAAAGAGTTGAGCACTACCTGCGCCAGCGCCAGACTCCTGTAGCTATTGAGGTGTTCTCGGAAGTTGAGCCGGATCCATCGACTACAACCGTTGAAAAAGGTACAGCTATGATGAACAGATTCCAGCCGGACTGCATCATCGCACTCGGCGGCGGTTCCCCAATGGATGCTGCCAAAGGCATGTGGCTGTTCTACGAACACCCGGATGTAGACTTTAACAACCTGAAACAAAAATTCATGGATATCCGCAAACGCGTATACAAATATCCTACCCTGGGTCAAAAGGCGAAATTCGTTGCCATTCCGACTACTTCGGGTACCGGATCAGAAGTAACCTCGTTCGCAGTTATCACAGATAAAACTGCCGGTAACAACACCAAGTATCCGCTGGCTGATTATGAGCTGACTCCAGACGTTGCGATTATCGATCCTGAATTTGTATACAGCCTGCCAAGAACTGCAGTTGCTGATACAGGTATGGACGTACTGACTCACGCTATTGAAGCTTATGTATCTGTAATGGCAAGCGACTACTCCGACGGTCTGGCAATCAAGGCGATTCAGCTGGTGTTCCAGTACCTGGAAAAATCCGCATTGCAGGCAGATAAAGTTGCCCGTGAAAAAATGCACAATGCTTCGACACTTGCGGGTATGGCGTTCGCTAACGCATTCCTGGGCATCAACCACAGCTTGGCGCACAAATGGGGCGGACAGTACCACACCGCACATGGCCGCACCAATGCGATCCTGATGCCTCACGTTATCCGTTACAATGCCAAGAAGCCTACGAAGTTCGCTTCGTTCCCTAAATATTCGCACTTTGTAGCTGATGAGCGTTATGCCGAAATCGCCCGTATTCTGGGATTGCCGGCCCGTACTACTGAAGAGGGCGTAACAAGCCTGATCAATGCGATCCGCGACATGAACAAGAAGCTCGGTATCGAAGAATCGTTCTCTGCCCTGGGCTTTGATCCTAAGGATTTCGAATCCCGTGTAGATTACCTGGCTGACCGTGCATTTGAAGACCAATGTACAACTGCTAACCCTAAATTGCCGCTGGTAAGTGAGCTGGCTGACGTATACCGCAATGCCTTCTACGGAAGATTTGACGTCTAATTAGGTGTTGAGTGGCGAATAATATGTTTAAAGGATAATATGGGACTGGATGGTAGTGACAAATATCACCGGAAAGGTGATATTTGTCACAGTCCTTTTTCAGAAAATAAACTAAAATGTTTATATAAACAGCGAGCCCGAGATATGAAAGTGCGATTGTGAATTTTATAACAACCATATCTTTGGGATCACGAGACACGGGATCAACCTTCAAGCCCGCGATCTCTACAAATATAATAAATATATAAATGGAGGGATTTAGCATGTCGGTGATTGAAAAAGATGTACAAGAAGTAAAGTCGGGTTGGAGAAGTTTTACAAAAGGCAAATGGGCCAAGAAAGTTGACGTTAACAACTTTATTTCAACAAACATTAAGCCTTATGAAGGAAATGAAGATTTCCTCGTAGGTCCTACAAGCAACACCACTGAACTGTGGAAGATCATTTCCCAGCTGAGCAAGGAAGAAAGAGAAAGAGGCGGCGTATGGGACGTTTCCCTGGATACTGTCTCCACTATCACTTCCCACGCACCAGGCTACATCGACAAGGACAAGGAACAAATCGTAGGCGTGCAGACTGATGCTCCTTTCAGACGTTCCATCCAGCCGTTCGGCGGCATCAAGATGATGATCGATGCTACTAAGGCTTACGGCTTCGAGCTTCCGAATAACATTGTCGAAATGTTCACGAATATCCGCAAAACGCATAACCAAGGCGTATTTGATGCATATACACCTGATATGAGAGCCGTGCGTAAATCCGGCGTTATCACAGGTCTTCCTGATGCTTACGGCCGCGGACGCATCATCGGCGACTACCGCCGTGTTGCTCTGTACGGTATTGATTTCCTGATCAAAGACAAGAAACAGCAACAGACTGAGCTTGAAGTTGATTCCATGACTGAAGATGTGATCCGTCTGCGTGAAGAGCTGTCCGAGCAGATCCGCGCTCTGGGCGAACTGAAAGAAATGGCTGCCGCTCACGGTCTTGATATTTCTAAACCGGCTAACTCCTTCAAAGAAGCTACTCAATGGGTATACTTCGGTTACCTGGCAGCAGTTAAAGAGCAGAACGGTGCGGCAATGTCCCTGGGACGCGTATCCTCGTTCCTTGATATCTATGCACAACGTGATTTCGAAGAAGGTACTCTTACAGAAGAGCAGGCACAAGAAATCGTTGACCATTTCGTAATGAAGCTGCGTATCGTGAAATTCCTGCGTACGCCTGACTATAACGAACTGTTCTCCGGCGACCCTACTTGGGTAACAGAATCCATCGGCGGTATGGCTGAAGATGGAACAACCCGCGTAACCAAGAACAGCTTCCGCTTCCTGCACACCCTGTACAATCTGGGACCTGCACCGGAACCGAACCTGACTGTACTCTGGTCCGAGAAACTGCCTGAAGGCTTCAAGAAATTCTGTGCCAAGGTATCTATCGAAACCAGTGCGATCCAATATGAGAACGATGATGTAATGCGTCCTTACTGGGGTGATGATTACGCGATTGCCTGCTGCGTATCCCCAATGCGCATCGGTAAACAAATGCAGTTCTTCGGAGCCCGTGCTAACCTTGCAAAAGCCCTGCTGTACGCAATCAACGGCGGTGTGGATGAGAAATCCGGTGCACAGGTAGGTCCTGAATATCCTGCAATCACTTCCGAGTATCTGGATTACAACGAAGTAATGAAACGCTTCAAACCAATGATGGAGTGGCTGGCTAAGACTTACGTTAACACCCTGAACATCATCCACTACATGCATGACAAATATTCCTACGAACGCATCGAAATGGCACTGCATGACCGTGACATTCTGCGTACAATGGCTTGCGGTATCGCTGGTCTGTCCGTTGCTGCTGACTCCCTGAGCGCGATCAAATACGCTAAGGTTAAACCAATCCGCAACGAACAAGGCATTGCCATCGACTTCGAAACTGAAGGTGAATTCCCTTGCTACGGTAACAACGATGACGCTGTTGACAGCATCGCAGTTGAGCTGGTTGAAACCTTCATGACCATGATCCGCAAAAACAAAACGTACCGTGATGCTGTTCCGACTCAATCGGTACTGACAATCACTTCGAACGTTGTTTACGGTAAGAAGACTGGTACTACTCCAGACGGACGTAAAAAAGGCGAACCATTCGCACCAGGTGCTAACCCAATGCACGGACGCGACAAGAAGGGCGCACTTGCATCCCTGAACTCGGTTGCCAAACTGCCTTACTCCGATGCACAGGACGGTATCTCCAATACATTCTCCATCGTTCCTAAGGCGCTGGGTAAAGACGAAGAATCCCGTAAGTCCAACCTGGTATTCATGATGGACGGATACTTCCACAATAGCGCTCAGCACTTGAACGTTAACGTATTTAACCGTGAGCAGCTGATCGATGCTATGGATCACCCAGAGAACTACCCGCAGCTGACAGTTCGTGTATCCGGCTATGCCGTTAACTTCATCAAGCTGACCCGCGAACAACAGCTGGACGTTATCAACCGTACGTTCCACTCTTCGATGTAAGATTTGTTCTTGGACATCAGAAACTGAAATAAACTACAGAGCTGCCGCCCTTGCAAGAGGGCGGTAAACTCTTGTCTGGAATTCATTAAAATTTTAAGTTTTTTTTCGAAAGGATGACCTCATATGGTTAAAGGACATATCCACTCATTAGAAACCTTTGGAACGGTGGATGGCCCGGGAATCCGCTTCGTGCTTTTTATGCAGGGCTGTCTGCTTAAATGCCAGTATTGCCATAACCCCGATACCTGGGGACTGAACGAAGGCAAGGAAATGACACTCGAAGAAGTATTAGCGGAAATCGAGCCTTACTTGAATTATTATAAGACTTCCGGCGGCGGACTTACTGTATCCGGTGGTGAGCCTACACTGCAGGCGCATTTTGTGAAGCAGCTGTTTACTGAAGTTAAGAAGCGCTGGAATCTGCATACCACTCTTGATTCCAACGGCTACAATGACGGTTCAAAGATCAGCGATCTGCTCGATGTTACCGATCTTGTCCTGCTGGACCTGAAGCATATTGACGATGAAGCTCATATTAAGCTGACCGGAAAGTCCAACGACCGTACCTTGAAGCTGGCCCGCTGGCTGTCTGATCATAACCGTAAAATGTGGATCCGCCACGTATATGTACCCGGCATTCATAATAAGGAAGAAGATCTGCTTAACCTTGGACGTTTTATCGGAACCCTGAACGGGGTTGAGAAGTTTGAAATCCTGCCTTATCATCAGATGGGGATTTATAAATGGCAAGAGCTTGGCCGCCCTTATGAGCTTGAAGGGGTACCTTCACCGGGCGATGAGGAAGTGCAGCGCGCATACCGGCTGATTGAAGAAGGACGCAAAGAATCAGCGCTGGTAAAATAATGAATACTGATGAATGAAGCCGTACCTGACAGCAGACAGCATGCTGTGGGACGGCTTTTTGCTAGGCGGCAGAAGAGGCAATAAAGCTCATGTTGGATTAAGTTAACTCATAGTATATTAGGCATTGAATCACATATGGAGCTAGACTAATTAATCACGATCCGTTAGGAGAGAGCAAAATGAATCTTTATTTCCATGAACCGCAAGATTATCATTGTCCTTTTTGCCTGCTTGTACAAGGGACCGAAAATGAGCATGTTCTTTCCAGGCAGTCAGACATTTTTTACCATGACGAGCTCGTTACCGCATTTATTGCTTCACACTGGTGGCCCGGCAATCGCGGACATGTACTTATTATTCCCAATAGGCATATTGAGAATATTTACAGTCTGACAGGAGAACTCTCCGACCGGATACATAGGCTGGAAATTGAAGTGGCAAAAGCGCTGAAGAAAACGTACGGGTGTGACGGGGTCTCCTCACGGCAGCATAATGAGCCGTCAGGCAACCAGGATGTATGGCATTATCATCTGCACGTATTTCCGCGCTACAAGAACGATCAGCTCTACACTTCAAAAGCCATAATGGCTACGGCAGAAGAACGAAGCTCCTATTCAGACAAGCTTAGGGAATATTTTGCACAAAAAATCAAAAGTAATGTATAGATAATATGACGTTTTGACGGTTTTTTTCAGCTGAAAATGTAAAAGTATGTTATCTTAAATTACGTGTGATGTAAGATAAATGGTATGTATTCGCTTACATTAGACGTTTTTATCCCTGTTGTAGATGAATGTTAACCTTACGATTACAAAAGGGGTTTTTTATAATAAGAGGTGTAAGGGAAATCATTAAATAGGGAGGGTCACCCGTAATGAGAAAAAGTATAACAATGCTGTTGTCCCTGATGCTAGTCAGTTCTGCACTGTTGACTGCCTGCGGTGGTAACAACAATAACAATGCAGGTAACAACGGAGAAGCCGCGTCAACAAACAGCGGAACGGCCGCAACGAACGCCCCTGCTACAGAAGAGCCTGCGAACACGGAGCCTTTTGAAATGACAATCCGCCATACCCAGGTTGGTGCCGACAAGCAAAAGCGTCTGGCCATACTGGAGGATGTTGTCGGCAAGGTGCAGGCGGAAGTTCCCGGACTGACCTTTAAGCTCGACGGCGTAGATTCCGATGTGAACCGCAAAGAGAAACTGCGCGGTGAAATGGCCGCCGGCAACCCGCCGGAAATTTTCGACCTGTTCGGCAGCCCGGACTCCAAGATTTATGCAAAGGAAGGCAAGCTGCTGGATCTGACTCCGATTCTGGAGGAGCTGGGCATTAAGGACAAATTCTCTAATCTGGACCCGTTTACTTATGAAGGTAAAATCTACGGACTGCCGATCGGCGGCTCAGGAGAGGGCTTCTTCTATAACAAAGAATACTATGCAAGCAAAGGCTGGAAAGCACCGGCCACCTTCGCCGAGCTGGAGCAGCAGCTGGCTGATATCAAAGCGGACGGCAAAGTGCCGCTGGCAGGTGCTTCCAAAGCAGGCTGGGTACCGCTGATGCTGGCCAACCATTTGTGGTCCCGTTATGCCGGACCTGATGTTACAGCGAAGTTCGCGACCGGAGAAGCAAAGTGGAGTGACCCGAATGTGGTTAAAGGTTTTGCCAAATACAAGGAGTGGGTCGATAAAGGCTACTTCAAAAAAGGCGAGCTCGGCTTCGAATATGCTGAATATACGACTCAATTCACCAGCGGTGAAGCGATTCTGATGTATGACGGAACATGGAAATCCTCCGTATTCAAAGCCGGCCAGTCCGGTGAAGGCCTGATCGGCAAGGTTGGTTTCTTTAACATTCCGGCGGTTGACGGCGGAGCAGGTGACCAGACAGCGCTGATGCGTGATGTGAACAACGGCTACGGCTTCTCTGCTTCGGCAGGTGAGGATGAGCGCCAGCTGGCTGCTGTGAAATCCTTCATTAAAAATATGTACAACGAAGAAATGCAGCTGCGCGGTCTGGTTGAGGATGGCGTCCTGCCGGCAATGAAGCTGGATCAGACGGTGCTTGATGCGAATATTACTGATGATCTGATGAAAGAAATCGTGGCGGTGCTGAATAACTCCGCATCCTCCTTCCCGGCGTTTGACTCGCTAGTTCAGGCTGATGTGACCACCGAGATCAGCAACATCCAGATTCAAAAGCTGATCGGCGGCCAGACTACTCCTGAGAAGATGGGCGAAGAGCTGCAAAAGATTCAGGAAGAAGCGAACGCAGCTGTGGAGTAGGCAACCATTGAAATGTACCCTGGTGGCTGCTCCAGGGTACATTTTTTTAAAGATTGGCGCCCAGATCTCAAGCATCGGAGGTAGTTATGAATAAAGCGCTCAGAAATCCGCTCGTCTTTATCCTGTTCGTTCTTCCTGCACTTGCCTTATTCCTGATCTTCTTTATCTATCCCATATTCAGCTCCGTCTATTACAGCCTGACCAGCTGGAACGGTGTATCCGACACGGTTAAAATGACCGGCCTGTCGAATTATGAAAAGGCACTCGGCGATGACCGTTTCTGGGTATCGGTGAAGAATAACGGATGGTTCATTCTGTTCTCCGTTTTTATCCAGGTTCCGCTTATTATTCTTTTCTCCTTGCTGATTGCCAACGTCAAGAAACTCAAGGGTTTGTATAAAACGGCAGTATTTATGCCTTCTATTATGTCAACGGCGGTCATCGGTATCCTCTGGGGCTTCATTTATGAGCCGAACATCGGCCTGTTTAACAAGCTGCTGTGCCTGGTTGGCATAGATCCGGTATACTGGCTGTCCGATGAACGGTTTGCCATGCTGTCGATTCTGATCACCAATGCGTGGCAATGGACCGGGTTCTACATTGTAATGGTGCTGGCGGCGATTCTGGCCATTCCGGGAGAGCTTGAGGAGGCTGCGGCGATTGACGGCGCTACGGGCTTCCAGCGGGCTACACGCATCACCCTGCCGCTGATTGTGCCGATCATTTCAGTGGTGATTATGCTCTCCATTGCCGGGGCAATGAAGGCTGCCGATATCGTCATCGTTATGACCAAAGGCGGTCCGGCCGGTTCTACTGAAGTAATGGCAACTTATATGATCAAGTATGCAATCACGAACTTTAAATACGGGTACGGCAATACCATTGCGGTCCTGATCTTCGTATTTACGCTTATCGTGACAGTGGTGTACCAGCTGCTGTTTAACCGGCGTAGTGAAAGGATTGAATACTGATGCCGCGTGCTCTCAGAAAAAGTCTGCCCCATGCCGCGCTGCTCGGCTACCTGCTGGTTGTGCTGTTCCCGTTCCTGTTTGTCCTGTTCTCCTCTGTAAAAAAGGACAATAACTCGATAGCCCTGAACCCCTTCGGCATTCCGGAGGAGTTCGTATTTAATAACTATGTGGAAGCCTGGGTCAATGCGAAGATCAGCACGTACTTTTTTAACAGCCTATATATTTCGGTCTTTGCCTCGGTGGTGTCGATTATCCTGGCCGGTATGTTCGCCTTCGCGGTTACCCGGATGCGCCACGGACGCTGGAATATACTGCTGTACTCGTTTGTACTGGTCGGAATGCTGATTCCGAATAATGCGCTGATGCTGCCGATCTATACGATTGTACGCAAGCTGCATATTCTGAACACGCACTGGGCGCTCATTATTCCGTATATTGCCAATGCGATCCCGTTTACGATCATTATTCTCGCTGCCTTCATGCGTTCACTTCCCAGTGAAATTGAGGAAGCGGCGGTAATGGATGGGTTGAAGGCCCCGGGTATCTTTGCTAAGATTATTGTACCTCTGACGGTTCCCGCCATGGTTACAGTATTCATCGTCAATTTCCTGGGAAATTGGAATGAGTTTTTGCTGGCCAACTATTTTCTTTCCAATGATGAGCTGCGCACGCTTCCGGTGGGGATGGTCCAATTCCGCGATCAGTATCAGATGAATTATGCGCAGATGTCTGCCGGTATCGTCTACAGCGTGCTGCCGGTGGTAATCATTTATGCTATTTTGCAGGAGAAAATAATTGAAGGTGTCACGGCAGGCAGCGTAAAGGGCTAACTCAACTACAGTCAGGAGCGCAGCTTATGAATTTGCGCTACAAATTATTTACTGCCTTTCTGGGCCTGATTATTATTCCGCTCTTTACCCTTGGTATGATTATGTTCTTCGTCACGTATAACTCCATTGAGAAGAAGTACAGCCAGCAATCCGAGTATTCACTCAAAGCGATCAGCTACAGCATCTCCAATGTGTTCAAAGATATGAACAATGTAACGGATAACGGGATAGCCACCTCGGTATTTCACATGGCACTTAGTGCGGATGATCCCTCCAAGCAGGATTTGACCGATGCCGAGCAGCTCAGCCTGAACGCCAGCCAGCGCAATTTCCGGAGTCTGCTCTATAATCATCCGTCGATCAGCTATGCGTTTTTGTACAATTTTAACGGAAAAGGCAGCTCGGAAATTGTCTCGGTATTCACCAAGGAAAACTTCCGGACGCTACCGTACGAAAAATTCAAGGGAAGTGAGCTGTACCAGGAAGTAATGGAGCTTAACGGTGTGCCCAAGTGGCTGGCGCCGCATGAGTATCCGGAGCTGACCGGAACGGAGCCGGTATTTACGCAGATCCGTCTGATCAAAGAGCTCAGCTTTTTTCAGAATATCGGTATTCTGGTGGTGCAGATCAAGAACTGGGAGTTCGAATCGATCTTCCGTAATTTGAAAATCGGCGACAGCAGCCAGAAGGTCTCATTTATGCTGGTAAATGATAACGGGATGATCCTGCTTGATCCGGACCACGGTCTGGACGGGCAGGATTTGAGCTCTTTTACTGCTAAAAAAATCTCGTATAAGCCGGGCTTTCAGAGCTTCCGAACAGAGTTCGCCGGTGAAAAAAGCATCCTGTCCGTCTATCACCTCAAGGACTATCCCTGGAGTCTGGTCTCGGTCACCTCGTGGGATTCCCTGTCCCGTGAAGTTACGGTGTTCGCCCGCTGGTTCGTTGCCGTGATTTTTCTGTGCCTGCTGGCGGCAGTCATATTTAACCTGTTTTTTATGAACCGGATTACCGGCGGTATTGCCGTCATTGTCCGCTTCATGCGCCGGGTAGAGGATGGCGATCTGACCACAAGGGTAGAGGAAAAAGGCAATGACGAGATGACTCTGCTGGCCAGAGGCATCAACGACCTGATGAATAAAATCAATACGCTGTTCAACCGGATTCAGGTCGAGCAGCGCCGCAAAAACCAGGCGGAAATGCGGGTGCTGCAGGCGCAGATCAAGCCGCATTTCCTATTTAATACACTGGAATCGATCAATGTGCTTGCTGTCCAGAATGAAGGGCGGAAGGTCAGTGAGATGGTCTACCGGCTGGCCGGTATTCTGCGGATCAGTATTCAGGACCGGGACGAAATTACGCTGCAGGAGGAAGTTACCCATCTGCGCAACTATCTGGATATCCAGAAGTTCCGCTTCGAGGATGTGTTTGATTATGAGATCGATATCCCGGATGAGCTGCTGGGCTGCGGTATTCTGAAGCTGACGCTGCAGCCGCTGGTCGAGAACAGCATTCAGCACGGGTTCGAGGGGATCGGATACCACGGCGTGGTAAAGGTGAAGGGCTGGGAGGAGCGCGGCAATCTGATTCTGCGGATACAGGATAACGGAATCGGCATGACGCCGGCCCAGCTGTCCATGTTCCAGTACATGGTTAATGATCCTGTTGAGACGGATGCCCGCGGCCAGACCGGTGAAGGTGTGCGCCATCAGGAACGGCGTGGACTGGGCGTCCGCAGTGTAGCTGACCGTATCCGGATTGAGTATGGCAACCGGTACGGCATCTTTATCTGCGCCAGTCCCGGCACCGGAACGGTCATCCAATGCGTCATTCCTAAATATGAGCAGGGGGAGGATCATTATGCTAAAGGTACTGCTGGTTGACGATGAAGCCCCTATTCTGAATAATCTCAACAGAGTGCTGCCGTGGCAGGAGATGGGGATGGAGGTTGCCGGCATGGCGCGCAGCGGAATGGAGGCGCTCAGGATTGCCGAGCAGGAGGCACCAGATCTGGTGCTCTGTGACATCCGCATGCCGGTGATGGACGGTCTTACCTTTGTCGGGAAGCTGCGGGAAATGGGCCTGGAGAGTGAGGTGCTGCTGCTCAGCGGTTATCAGGAATTTGATTATGCCCGGGAAGCGATCCGTCTCGGAGTTAAGGAATATATCTGCAAGCCGATTCACTACGAGGAGCTTGGCAACAAAGTGCGCAATATCGGCGCGCAAATCCGCAGCAGGCAGTATAAAGATAAGCTGTATAACAGTATTCCGCTGTTTCAAGAGCTGCCTGCTGGTGACGAGACACATAAGAAATCACCCGAACAGCTGATGAATCAGGCGGTAAAATACATTTCCGAGCGGCTGAACCATGATCTGGGCATAGAGGAGGTTGCGGGCAAAATCGGCATCAGCAGCAGCTACTTCTGCCTTTTGTTCAAGAACCGGTTTGCGGTGACCTTTGTGGAATATGTGACCCAGCAGCGGATTGAAGCAGCCAAGTTCATGCTTGCCAGCACAGACAAAAGCATTGCGGCGATCAGCGCAGGTGTGGGCTATCAGGAGCGGCGTTATTTTACTAAAGTGTTCCAGAAGCAGACCGGGATGACCCCGAAGGAATACCGTGACAGGAGCGCTCGCCCGGAGGCACATTGACTGGATTTAATTTCTTGAATATCTGCCGGAGTAAAAGGCAACCAATAAAAAGTCTTATACAAAGCACAATGCGTGGACGATTAACCTGGATGATCCGGGGGATCGTCTTTGTTTTTTTCTTAACATAAAATGAAACTTTTTGGGGTCCGGCGCGTCTAATACTATGTTTTGTAAAAAGAGCGTGGCAAAAAAACAGCTTCACGGCAGCTGTTGAAGAGTTTTGTTATACGGGAATATAAGCAGCAGACAGAGAGTAAACCTGCCTTATAGACTACAAACGGGAGCAGAAGGAGTCATACCATGAATTTTAAGAAACTAACGTTAGTCGCTGCATTGGCTGTAACCCAGGCCGCAGCTGCGGTTCCGGCTTATGCCGTACCGGTAAGTACCGCCGGAGTAACCGGCACTGTAGTAAGTACAGCGCAGGCTGCTCAGACCAGTGAGGCAGTTGTTCAGCCTGAATCTACAGATCCGCTGCCAAGTGAGGTTCCTGCCGGAACGGTCACACCGACAGCCACCCCGAACCCGGGCGTTACCGCTGAGCCTGCTGCATCTGCAGAGCCTTCAGCTTCAGCTGCTGCTGCATCCCCAGACCCGGCAGCGACAGCTACACCGGTTCCTGCGGAAACTGCAGCTCCTGCTGCTACGGATGGAACGGTGATTCAGCCGCAGAATACGGTTAACGCCGTATATGGAACCGCTGCTAACCAGCTTATCCTGCTTATGAACAGCCGGCAAATGTACAAAAACGGAACACCTTATCTGGCTAATCAGCCGATGGCCGTCAAGAACGGGGTATCCTATGTTTCCATCCGGGCCATGGTCGAAATGGTTGGCGTAAGCTACACCTATGAAGCCAAAACAAAGGAAGTTGTCGTTACTAAAGGCAGCAGTGTAATGCGCTTCAAGACAGACAGCAAAATTTATACTGTAAACGGCAGTCAAAAGACAATGAAGGGACCTGCATACCAATTTAAGGGCACCTTTATGGTTCCGCTGACTTCGATTACCGCCGCACTGAACATTCCTTATACTGTTGATAATGTAGGTAAACGTGTCATTCTGACACTGAACACCAAGCCGACAGCAATTTTTAGCGTCCAGCCGACTGAAATTTTTGCCGGCCAGACTTATATTAACTACACCACCTCCAGCTCCTCGCCGAACGGAACGCCTATTGTAGAAGAGCGCTGGAGTGACAACAAGCAGGATATTTACGATCAGCCGGGATACTATACAGTCACTTATTCCGTAGTTGATGCAAACGGGCAGGTGAGTGATCCTTATTCCGTAACGATTAAGGTTGTGCAGCCTAACCAGCCGCCGGTCGCCAATTTCACCACCAATAAAGAGGAATACAAGATGGGTGAGCCAATCACGCTGACTGACCTCAGCTATGATCCGGAGAACGAAGAGCTTACAGCAGAATGGACGAACCGCGCACTCGCGTTCTTTAACCCGGGTCCGGTGTCGATCCAGCTGAAAGTAACCGACAAGCACGGGCTTAGCAGCACTTTTGAGAAGACGATTAATATTACCAGCGAGCAGCTGTACACTCAGGATGAAGTAGCGAAGCTCTTCACGATGCCTGGAGACGTAATCTCCATGGACGGCGGAATGATTCCCGGCCTGCCTAACCTGACATACAATCTGTCCTCAGAGAATTATAAGCTTATCCGCAGTAACAGTCCGGAAACAGTGAATCAGGAAGGCGTACTGTACCGCGAAAGTTCAGTCGGCAATACCCGCTTCCTTGTTCATCACTTGAACAACATGTCCACCAGACAAAAGCTGTACGTGATTGCAACCAACAACAACCTGTACCCTACGACAATTACAACGCAATATTCAGGGATTGCCGGTCCGGTAACTTCTCCGGAATATACAGGTAAAATTTCAATCCAGAAGTATTATAATTCCATGCTTACCAATGAAAAATACAGCACGATAACCCTGCAGCCGGGTGAGAGCAGAGCTATTCTGACGGATATTAACAAAATAGCGATGAAGCCGGGTGAGGTACTGTCGCTTAGCGCCGATCTGTTTAGTGATCTTACGGTTGATTACAATGTGGTGATGGTCGAAGAGAGCAAGGATCCGATTGCGCTGTTGCCTACACTGCCGGTACTGGACCGTGACGGTGTGCATAACCGAGGAACGTATCCGGACTCGACCCGGATTATCACCGTGAATGATGTGGTCGGAACCACACAGGCTAAGCTGATTCTGGGCGATAACAAAAACGACCTGAATCTGGTCGGCATCGATCCGATGACCGGAACGGAAGCTTCTAATGCCGGGAACTTCGGTGTGTTGTACAAAATAAGATTTGAGCATGTTGCTGCCAACACGCTGATTACGTTTAATCCGCGCGGAGGTAACTATCTTGGCTCTCTGATGGTGAATAATACAATCGTCAACCTGCCGAATAAAGGCAGCCTGTCAAGCTCCGATATGAACGCTGTAGTCTATCGTTCCGGCAGCTATGACAGCTCGGTAGAAATTGTATTCTCGGTAGCTTCCGGAAGCAATCTGCCGGTAAACTTTGTATTTACACCACTGCCAGCTCTGAAGCAATAACATATTGGTTATGACAAACCGGCTAAAGTCCTGTTAACAGGTGCTTTAGCCGGTTTTTGCTATGCTATAGCCTTGAATGTTCGTGATTCCGGCAAAACTCCGGCAGCTATGGGGAACGGTAGGGTGTTGCTTGATTGACGGGGCAATGGTTTTGGGGCATTATAAGGAGAGTGTAACAGCAAATGAATTATTGGGAGATGAGCGAATGCTGTCGACAGAACAAATACTGGAAGCCATGTCGGGGCAGGGACTGCGAATCACCGATCAGCGCAAGACGCTTGCCAAATTATTCGGCGAGAATACGGGATATTTGTCGGCGAAGGATGTCTATGATCATATGGGCCGTAAGTACAGCGGGCTCAGCTTTGATACAGTCTACCGTAACCTGCGGGTTATGGAAGAGCTGGGTGTGCTTGAACAGGTGGTATTTGAAGACGGAGTCAAATTCAAAGCCAGCTGCAATCAGGACCACCACCACCATCATATGATCTGCCTTCAATGCATGAAGACTTACCCGATTCATTTCTGCCCGATGAATTTAACGGATACTCCGGACCAATTCCGGGTAGTCAAGCATAAATTTGAGGTGTTCGGTTACTGCAAAGACTGTGAGAGCGGCAAGGAAGCAGAATCTGCGCTTGCAGCCCACAGCAAAGAAGGCCGCTGATATGCCGGACCTGCGCAGAACGGTACAGGCGCCGATCAGGGTGTACCGCAAGTTCATTTCACCGCTGAAGCCTGCGACCTGCCGGTTCTATCCGACCTGCTCGGCGTACGCGCTGGAGGCGATAGAAGTACACGGCCCGGTGAAGGGCTCCTGGCTGGCCGCAAAGCGGATTGCCAGATGCCATCCCTTCCATCCGGGAGGTCTTGATCCTGTCCCGCCGCGGGAGAACCAGCCGCCTGATGAAGGGGCTGTCCGGCCGACTTGACAGGATGGCTGATTTTTGGGTATATTTTGGAGAATCATATGCATTCCGAGGAACGGATGAGTAAATCGGGTTGACCATTACAGAGAGCCGGGAGCGCTGGGAACCGGTATGGTACGCAGGTTGAAGATGGTCCGGGAGGAACTGTGCCCGAGCAGGGACTGCTGAAAGAGCAGCTGCTGTAAGAACACAGCGTGATCCAGCGTTAATGGACAGTTCTTGATTAAGGACTGGCGAAGCCTGTGCTCTGTGAGGAGCCGGGGAACTTTGGGTGGTATCGCGTGAGTATACTCTCGCCCCATATAGGGGGCGGGAGTTTTTTGTGTTAACTTAAGCTGTATGATTATGAGATGCGCCAATACGAAAGGATGAACAGGATCAATGAGTGACAACAAAACATTTTATCTGACAACCCCAATTTACTATCCGAGCGACAAGCTGCATATCGGGCATGCTTATTCTACAGTCGCCGGTGATGCAATGGCCCGCTACAAGCGGCTGCGCGGCTACGAGGTGCGTTATCTGACCGGTACGGATGAGCATGGCCAGAAGATTGAAGAAAAGGCTGCCAAGGCCGGCAAAACGCCTCAGGAGTTCGTTGACGGAATCGTTGTAGGAATCAAGGAGCTGTGGCGCAAGCTGGACATATCCAATGATGATTTTATCCGCACAACTGAGGAGCGCCATAAGACAGTGGTTGCCGATATTTTTGACCGGCTGCTGCAGCAGGGCGACATCTACAAAGGGGAATATGAGGGCTGGTACTGTATTTCTGACGAAACCTTTTATACGGAAACGCAGCTGGTTGATATCGAACGCGATGCGGACGGTAACATTACCGGCGGCAAAAGCCCGGACAGCGGACACCCGGTTGAGCTGGTAAAAGAAGAAAGCTACTTCTTCCGGATGAGCAAATATGCTGACCGCCTGCTGAAGTTCTACGAAGAGAATCCGGAGTTCATTCTGCCGGAATCCCGTAAAAACGAAATGATCAATAACTTCATCAAGCCGGGTCTGGAGGACCTCGCTGTTTCCCGTACAACTTTTGACTGGGGCGTTAAGGTAAAAGGCGATGCCAAGCACGTGGTCTATGTATGGATCGATGCGCTGACCAACTACATTACGGCTCTCGGTTACGGTTCTGCCGACCGCAGTCTGTATGACAAGTTCTGGCCGGCGGATGTGCACATTGTCGGAAAAGAAATCGTGCGTTTCCATACGATCTACTGGCCGATCATTCTGATGGCGCTGGGCGAACCGCTGCCGAAGAAGGTGTTTGCGCACGGCTGGCTTTTGATGAAGGACGGCAAAATGTCCAAATCCAAAGGCAACGTAGTAGATCCGGTGACTCTGATCGACCGTTACGGCCTCGATGCTCTGCGTTACTACCTGCTGCGTGAAGTGCCATTTGGCTCCGACGGCACCTTCACTCCTGAAAGCTTCGTGGACCGGGTCAACTATGATCTGGCTAATGACCTCGGCAACCTGCTGAACCGTACTGGAGCAATGGTTGAAAAGTACTTCGGCGGCGAGCTGCCTGCTTATGCCGGTAAAGTGACTGCATTCGACGGCGAGCTGGAAGCTGCTGTGGAGAGTACCTATGCCAAGGTAGAAGAGGCCATGGAAAAGATGGAGTTCTCCGTTGCACTGACCGCCATTGGCGCGCTGATCAGCCGGACGAACAAGTACATCGACGAAACCCAGCCATGGGTGCTGGCTAAAGATGAGAGCAGAAACGGCGAGCTTGCTTCCGTTATGAGACATTTGGTGGAAGGACTGCGCACCGCTTCGATTCTGCTGCAGCCGTTCCTGACCGGCGCTCCGGCCAAAATTTGGGAGCAGCTGGGTATTCAGGCAGGCGAGCTGACCACCTGGGACAGCGGCCGCACCTTCGGCCTGATTCCGGCCGGCACGAAGCTCGCCAAGGGCGATCCGATCTTCCCGCGCCTTGACGTAGCGGTGGAAGTGGCCTACATCGCCGAAGCGATGGGCGCCGGCAAGCCGGCGGCAGCCGAGCCTGAGGCGGCACCAGCATCGGCTGCGGGAGATGCTCCGGCGGCTGTAGAGCCGGAGGAAGAGCATAAGGAAGAAATCGGCATTGACGATTTCGCCAAAGCCGAGCTGCGCGTAGCCCAGGTTATCGCGGCCGAGCCGGTAAAGAAGGCCGATAAGCTGCTGAAGCTGCAGCTGGATCTTGGCTATGAGCAGCGCCAGGTGGTTTCCGGCATCGCAAAGTTCTACACACCGGAAGAGCTGGTTGGCCGCAAGGTCATCTGCATTGTCAACCTGAAGCCGGTGAAGCTGCGCGGCGAGCTGTCTCAGGGCATGATTCTGGCAGCCTCCAAAGGCGACCAGCTGAGCATCGCTACCGTGCCGGACAGCATGCCGAACGGAGCAATTGTGAAGTAAGCAATTTCAGTTACAGACATTTGCACAGCGTAGCTGTTGAGCAGGCGTAAGCCTTTGACAGTGCGCAGCATTGACAAAGAACACCGCATGCCGGAAACGGGAAAGTCCCTGTGATATGACAAGGGCAATCCCGCCGGCTGCAGGTGTTCTTTTTTTATGCAAATAGTTGATGTGTATGAGTGGGGAGTAGGCTGCTTATTGGGCTAGTGCGATGCGTGAAGGAGCCTGGGGGGCTGACAAACCCGGTAATGTGATTGGCGGATGGACTGTGGAACTTTTCCTCTATCTGTGGAGAATAGCTCGCTGGTACGGCTTACGGACTGAGGAGGCGTTAATTCTGCTGTAATACAGATTTCCCCTGGCTAACGGACCGTAGTGCCCTTATTGCACCTTAAATCGCTGTTTTTTTGGACAAATCGTTTATTTAAGGGCGCTGGAGTCCGTTAGAGTGGAATGAGTGAGATGGAGGGATCGATGAGAGGGATGGATGAACAGCGACTTTTAGGGATTACGCGCATTATTATCTAAAAGGGTCAAGCGAGTTTGAACAGATTCACATGTGAAGGGAAGAGTTCGGTGTTGACTTATCGTAACGATTACTATTATAATTCTCATAGTAAAATTTACGATTTAAGGGGTCGATAGAGAATATGTCTTTTAACGTGTTGAACCGGAAATTGCTGCTCATGCCTGCTTTGCTTGCCCTGCTGGTGCTTACAGCATGCGGAGCTAAGAGCAGTGGAAGTATTGTTGAAGGAAAAGTGAATGTTATTACAACTTTCTATCCTATATATGAATTTACGAGTGAAATCGGCGGGGATGATATCAATGTGATTAACCTGCTGCCGGTTGGAGTAGAGCCGCATGACTGGACTCCGCGCAGCCAGGATATCATTAACACCTCCAAGTCACAGCTGTTCCTGTACAATGGTGCAGGTCTTGAAGGCTGGGTGCCGAATTTCCTGAAAAGTCTGGATAGTGGCAGTGAAGTGAAGGCTGTTGCAGTCAGCGAAGGCGTGGATTATATTATGACTGACGAAGATGATGGTCATAACCACGGCGGAGAAACCCATGCTGAAGATGAGCACGCTGACGAGCACACTGATGCTGAAGAACATGAGGATAATCACGCTGAGGAAGCGGCTGGCGACAGCCTGCACACTGACCCGCACACATGGGTAAGTCCGAAATCGGCGCTGGTTATGGCTGAAAATATCAAGAATAGCCTGATCGAGGCAGATCCTGAACACCAGGCAGGCTATGAAGAGCGTTACAGCCAGCTGGCTGAGCGTTTACAGGCTCTTGACAGCAAATTTGAAACGGAGCTTGCCAAGCTTCCCAATAAAGAAATTGTCGTGTCCCATCAGGCATTTGCTTATCTGGCCCGTGATTACGGTCTGAGCCAGCATGCAATTATGGGCTTGTCGCCTGATGCCGAGCCGCGCGGACAGGATCTGGTGAACCTGGCTGCACTGGTTAAGGATGAGGGAATTAAATATATTTTCTTCGAGGAGCTGGTCTCCGATAAGCTGGCTAAAACGCTGGCCGCTGAAGCAGGCGTAGAGACAATGGTCCTTAATCCGGTGGAAGGCCTGACTGAAGCTCAGGAGAAAAACGGCGATAATTACTTCACTTTGATGGAGAAAAATTTGCAAAATCTGATTCTGGCTTTACAATAAAAAGAAAGCATTAATTGAAAGGCGGTACACATCATGCAACCGGTATCCCTGGACTGCCATCAGCATATGATCGAAATAGAGGATTTGTCCTTCTCCTACGGAGAGCAGAAGGTCATTTCGGGTCTGAGTTACACCGTGAAGGAGCGGGATTTCCTTGGCATTATCGGTTCCAACGGCGCGGGCAAAACCACTTTAATGAAAATGATCGTGGGCCTGCTCCCGCCATCCAGCGGCGATATCAAGCTGTTCGGCCAGTCTGTGCGCAAATTTAAGGACTGGGAACGGATCGGTTATGTCCCGCAAAAAAATGCTTTTAACCCGTTGTTCCCGGCCACAGTGCGCGAAGTCGTTCTGTCCGGACTGTACAACAACAAGAACCTGATCCGCCGCGTATCCAAAGCCCAGCACCGCCAGTGTGAGGACGCGCTGGAAGTAATGCGGATTCAGGATATCGCGGACAAAAGAGTCGGCCAGCTCTCCGGCGGCCAGCAGCAGCGCGTCTTCCTGGCGCGTGCGCTGATCAACCATCCGGATCTGCTGATTCTGGACGAACCTACAGTGGGGATTGATGCGGAGACGCAGGCGGGATTTTTTGAACTCATTTTCCACATGCATGCCCATCACCACATGACCTTCTTGATGGTGTCGCATGACATCGATATGATCAAGAGCTACCTGGGCAATGAGCCGGTACAAAGTAACGGTAAAATCAACTTCTACTGCCGCCACTCCCACGACGTGCAGAACTGCGCCGCCGAGGATCTCCAGCATACATTAGCCTAAAAGAGGACGTTGCCATGCAGATCCTGATAAGCCAATGCTAGTAAAGTAATAGTGTTAAATACGCTATAAGTAGGCTAAACTAGTAAAACAAAGGTGTTATACTCGGTGTATGTAAGAGAACTATGCGCGCTGTATGGTGCTGAAGCCTTGAAAGTAACCATGTTACATGTGCTACAAGTAAGACGGACGGATAAATTGAATATGCTGTACCCGTTGTATGGGAATATTAATACTTGTTAAAGAGGCTGCAGCCGAAATAACTGCAGTTTGTGCAACTAAAACCTGCTAATTTGCTCCGTTGCAGGTTTTAACTGCACTCTGTACACTTATTTTTGCCGAAAACGTTCAAAACCGCCTTAATTCATCGAAATAGCTGCACCAAGTACACTTATTCTTTCATAATCCGCAATTTTGCCGGATTTAGTTGTACAAACTACACTTAAGTTTGATACGTGCTCGGTGTGAGGCAGGCGGGTATAGATAACTGTAGCTACATAACAAACGTCCCTTAACGTTCCTCAAAGTAACCATATGCTTTACCTTGTCCCTAACTTTTATCGTCCCAAAGTACTGTTAACGTAAAGCGTGTCCCTGAAAGGGACGAAAGCGATTATCACCAAAACGTTTCTAGACACCAGAAGCCGGCTCGCCTACGCCAGTTGCACTTAAACGGGTGTCCAGAGGGCAGAGCCCTTGGGGCCCTCCCTTGGAAGGGAGGGTTTGGGAGGGATCTAAAACTCTTTTTCAAAAGGTTTGGTTTGTTTCTAATTATTTATGAGGAGATATCATCTTGGAAATTTTATTCAGTGACTTTTTTCAGCGGGCGCTTGCGGGCGGGCTGATGATTGGAATTACGGCGCCGCTGATCGGCGTTTTTCTTGTGTTACGACGCTTGTCCATGATCGGCGATACGCTGGCGCATGTGACGATTGCCGGGGTGGCGCTGGGCTTTTTGACCGGCTTTTACCCATTGGGGGCAGGCCTGATCTTTGCCGTGGTTGCCTCGTTTGCCATCGAAAAGCTGCGTAAAGCCTACAAAAGCTATGCTGAGCTCTCCATCGCGATCATTATGTCAGGCGGGGTGGCGCTGGCATCACTGTTCTTTACTTTAGGTAAAGGCTATAATGCAGATGTAATGAGCTATCTGTTCGGAAGTATATACACGCTAGATAATACAGATTTGATCGTTGTTGGAATTGTAACGATTGCGGTGGTTGTGGTGGTAGCGCTGTTCTTCAAGGAGTTTTTCCTGCTCAGCTTTGAGGAGGATGCGGCGAGCGTCAGCGGTCTGCCGGTCAAGCTGCTCAATATGCTTATCACAGTACTTACGGCGCTTGTAATCAGCACAGCGATTAAAATTGTCGGTTCATTGCTCGTATCTGCGCTGCTCACGATCCCTGTAGCGATCAGTCTGCTGCTGTCACGCAGCTTCAAGTCCTCTGTGGTCCTGTCGGTCGTTATCGCGGAGATTGCCGTGGTCGGCGGGCTGGTGGTAGCCGGTGTATGGAACCTTGCTCCAGGGGCAACAATTGTACTCTTGCTTATCGCGCTGCTTGCCCTGACCCTAATTGGTAAAAAAGGACTGCCTGCCTAGAATCTGCTCCAGCATCAGAACTGCTGATGCCTATTCAGCTTGAAGCCGGAAGGAGAGCTGCTGCTTGTCCAATCTGAATGCAGGAATCGCTTTTGCCGCCGGAATTGCGTCGTTTATATCGCCTTGCTGTCTGCCGCTCTATCCCTCGTACCTGTCGTATATTACAGGCCTGTCGGTGCAGCAGCTAAAAAGCGGCAGCAACAGCAAAGAGGTCCGTTTCCGGACCCTCTCGCATACGCTGGCTTTTATTTTGGGTTTTTCGGCAGTTTTCTATACGCTCGGCTTTGGTGCCGGGCTGTTCGGGCAATTTTTTAACGGCCAGCGTGATCTGATCCGCCAGCTGTCGGCCATTCTGATCATCGTGATGGGACTGTTTCTGCTTGGCGTCTTTCAGCCGCAGTTCCTGCTGCGTGAACGCAAGCTGGATCTGAAGTGGAAGCCGGCCGGGTATGCCGGATCTTTTATCTTCGGCATCGGCTTTTCGGCAGGCTGGTCCCCGTGCATCGGGCCGATCCTGACGGCGATCATCGCGCTCTCAGCCAGTGACCCGGGCACCTGGTTTACGATGATCACCGCGTACAGCCTTGGATTCGCGCTCCCGTTCTTTGCACTGGCCTTTTTCCTGGGCGGAGCAAGGCGTATTCTGAAGTATTCCAATATACTGATGAAGGCCGGAGGAGCGCTGATGATCCTGATGGGCTTCCTGCTGTTCACGGATCAGATGTTCCGGATTACAATTTGGCTGCAGGGGGTCACGCCGGACTGGCTGATTTTTTAGCAGTTTAAAATGAACGGTTTATGTGAAGTAATCAATACCCGCCTCGGGAAAATGCTCAAAAATCCGCTCTGTGATGAATTCGCGCAGGGCGGTTTGCTGTTCATCGGGATAGACATATTTGTTCTGTCCCCAGCGGCCCCACTTTTTCTTGCGCTTCTCAATATCCATTTCCAGCTTGGATTTGGGGTATCGCTTCTCAATCACCGTCTTGGCTGTCTTGGTGAACCGGTGCTGGATCATTTCGAAGGTCAGGCCTTTGCCTGAGCCTGGAGGCATCGCTTTTTCCAGCTTGGCCAGCAGCTCCGCATAGCCCTCTTCCCAGCCGTCATGCCAGATGATCGGCGCGATAATAAAACCAAGCGGATACCCGGCCCTGGCAACCTTCCCGGCGGCTTCAATCCGTTCCTCGAAGCGGGCAGTGGCCGGCTCGAAGTTTTTGATGACATAATCGGCATTGATGCTAAAGCGGATCCGGGTATGCCCGTTGTGCTCCAGACCGAGCAGCGGATCGACATGCTGATACTTCGTAACAAAGCGCAGCCGGCCCAGCGGCTCCTTGGCCATAAATGTAATCAGCTCGGCCAGCGAGCCGGTGATATGCTCCAGCCCTAGCGGGTCGGAGGTACAGGCAGCTTCAAACGTGGTGATTTCCGGCGTGCGCTCATCGATATATTTTTTGGCGGCATCCAGGATATCTCCTGTATTTACATACACCCGAATATAGGGCTTCGCGCCCAGCGTGGTCTGAAGATAACAATAATGGCAGTGGCCCATGCAGCCTGTGGCAATGGGAATGGCATAATCGGCAGAAGGCTTGGACTGGTCAAAAGTAAGCGTTTTGCGCAGACCTACCACAAGGGTACGCTTAGCGATTTTGTACTGCTCCAGCTCACCTTCTCCGGGTAGATTTGTAATCCGGTTATGTGAGGTGGTCATCCGGTAGGGGATGTTTTGGGCTTTGACCCATTCCATGATCTTTTCCCCTTTAGGGTAGTTCAGGGCATCCGGCTCAAAAAAAACAAGCTCAGGAATGAATAACCCGGTAGGCCTCGGCTTTCTTTTGACAGCTGGACGTTCAGGTATTGCGATTGTCATGAACTCACACTCCTCCCGTAAAGGCTTCACCTATTGTGCCTTTTTCCGCGGTCCTGAAATCATGGTAAACATCGTTAAAGGCAGCAGGTGCTTTTTCCGCAGGACTTGCCAAGGGGCGGCAGAAACATGTATCATTGTTAGAGCAAGGTTGGCCCCGTGCCACGCTCATTATAGAAAAGAGGTAAACTTGAATGCCAACACCCAGCATGGAGGATTATTTGGAGCGCATTTACAAGCTCATCGACGAGAAGGGTTATGCGCGGGTTTCGGATATTGCCGAGGGCTTGGAAGTACACCCCTCCTCTGTAACCAAGATGATCCAAAAACTGGATAAGGACGAATATCTCATCTATGAGAAATATCGTGGGCTTGTCCTGACGAGCAAAGGTAAAAAAGTAGGAAAACGGCTGGTTGACCGCCATGAGCTGCTGGAGGAGTTCCTCGGCCTGATCGGAGTGCAGCAGGAGCATATTTATAAGGATGTCGAAGGCATCGAGCATCATCTAAGCTGGGATTCGATTACGCGGATTGAGACGCTGGTGGAGTATTTCCGCCGTGATGAGGAACGCGTGAAGACCTTATATGATATTCACAATGAGCTGGTCAGCGATTCATAAAAAGTCTGTTTCTGTATGGTATACCGCAACCTTTCCAGTTTTTTTACGTCAAAACGGATAACGTCCTTTAACGAAGTATGAGAAAGTATAGCAGCCTGTTATACTTTTACTTGTATTTCTCCGTTTTGCAAGAAACGGCCATCTCCCTTAAATAAGGACGAGAGGGCCGTTTTTTTATTATTTTCACAACAGGGAGGAACTATGAATTACCGAAAATGGTTTTTGGGAGTAATGGTACTTATGCTGCTTCTGCCGGTATGGCCCGCGGGTGCCCGTGCGGCTGCGGTCCAGATCACGATTGAACTGGACGGGGAGACGCTGAATCCGGATGTACCGCCGTATATTACGGCCTCAGGCGTAACGATGGTTCCGGCCGGCGTAATCAGCCAGGGGCTTGGTGCAGCGGTTGAATGGAGCCAGAGCAGCAAGACAGCGACGATCAGCAAAGGGGATACCGTGCTGAAGCTGACCAGCGGCAAACAGACGGCAATGGTGAATGCAGCGTCTGTGCGTCTGGATACCTCAGTGCAGATTACACAAGGCCGGGTAATGGTACCGCTCCGTTTTGTTAGTGAGCAGCTCGGCCTCCAGGTGGTGTGGAATCAGGCAGCGAAGCATATCGCCCTTTATTCAAATGCAGAGATTACGGGTCCGTCAACGCCTACGGTTCCGGCGGTGCCAACACCTTCTGTGCCTTCTGTCCCTGCACCGACATTGCCCGGTAATACAGGGAAGGCGATGAAGGGGGCTTGGATCTCCACTGTGTTCAACCTGGACTGGCCGTCAACGTCATCTTCGAATAACGCGGCCAAACAGAAGCAGGAGTTTGATACGCTGCTGGACAAGCTGCAGGCGACCGGCTTCAACGCTGTATTTGTGCAGGTGCGTCCCTCAGGAGACAGCCTGTACTCTTCCCAGATCGTCCCCTGGTCCAAGGTGCTAACCGGCACACAGGGGAAGATTCCCGGCTATGATCCGCTGGAGTACATTGTAAGCTCTGCCCACCAGCGCGGAATGCAGATCCATGCCTGGTTCAACCCGTTCCGGGCAACAACAGACACAGCAGCGGCTACGCTTGCCGGCCTGGCTGGTAATCATGTGTCCAAGGTTCATCCGGACTGGATCGTCAAAGCGGACAGCAAGCTGTATATTAATCCAGGCATTCCGGAGGCGCGCCAGCATATCATCGACACGGTCATGGAGGTGGTCAAAGGCTATGACATCGATGGTATACACCTGGATGATTACTTCTATCCCTCGAATGTAACCTTTGCCGATGATGCGGCTTTTAAGGCATATAACAGTGCAGGTATTGCCAGCAAGGCGGACTGGCGGCGGAACAATATCAATGAATTCATCCGCCAGCTGGGCCAGGAGATTCATACCGCCAAGCCGGCTCTATCCTATGGTGTCAGCCCGTTCGGGGTCTGGCGCAACAAAAAGACCGATAGTACCGGCTCGGACACTACCGCTGGTGTAACAGCTTATGATGATATGTATGCGGATACCCTTACCTGGATCAAGAACGGCTGGATTGACTATATTGCCCCGCAGATTTACTGGAGCCTATCCTTCTCGGCGGCCCGCTACGACAAGCTTGTGGACTGGTGGGTAAATGAAGTGAAAGGCACCGGCGTCAAGCTGTACATCGGCCAGGCCGCTTACAAGGTAGGTGACACCAAGCAGACTGCAGAATGGCAGAGCGGTGAGCAGATTATTAACCAGCTGAAATACAATGATAAATACGATGAAGTGGCCGGAAGCATTATGTTCCGCGCTAACGATATTGCCGTACGTAACCCCTACGGGCTCGCAAGCCTACTGGCCTTTTATTTTAAATCATAGAAGTCATGAATCCTCCCCCGTGCTCATAGATAAGCAATAGATCTATGGAACGGGGGTTTGCTGTGTATGGAGATCAATGCAGTTTTTGAGGGCGGAGGGGTAAAGGGAGTAGCACTGGCCGGAGCGGTCGAAGCGACAGAGCGGGCGGGCGGTGTATTTAAAAGAGTGGCCGGAACCTCCTCCGGGGCAATCATCGCTTCTTTTCTGGCGGCCGGCTACGATGGAGAAGATATGAGCCGGATCATCAAGCAGACCCCGTTCACCTCCTTTCTCAAGCGGGGAATGCTGTATAATACAGCGCTGATCGGCCCGGCCCTGCGGGTTATGATCAAGAAGGGGCTGTATTCCGGGGAAGCGCTGGAAAACTGGGTGCGCGGTATCCTGCTAGATAAAGGCATCGTCACTTTCAGTGATCTCCCCCGCGGGAAGCTGTCGATAATAGCCTCGGATATCACCAACGGCCGGATTATTGTTCTGCCTGACGATCTGCCTGATTACGGGATTAACCCGGACAGTTTTGAAGTCGCTAAGGCCGTGAGGATGAGCTGCAGCATTCCGTATTTCTTCGATCCGGTCATGCTTCGGCTTAATGGACGGGCGGCGCAGGGGAAGACCTTTATAGAACAGTTCGTTTATGTTGTAGACGGGGGAGTGCTCAGTAATTTTCCGCTGTGGCTGTTTGATGAAAAGAAGGATGGCTTTATAAGTCCGGAACGGCGGACCCCGACGGTCGGCTACCAGCTGATCGGAAAAACGGAGCCGCAGCCGCACCGGATTACCGGACCGTTCACGATGCTGCAGGCGATGGTAGGTACGATGCTGTCGGCGCATGATGAGCGTTACATTGAGACGGAAAAGTTTGTGCGCACGGTCAAAATCCCGACCCTCGGCATCTCGACGACCCAGTTTCACCTTACGGCAGAGGAGAGCGATGAGCTGTATGCGGCGGGAATGAAGGCAGGCGAGGCGTTTTTCCGTGAATGGAGGCCGCATAAGCACAGGGTTTAGAGCAGGAGTTAATGAGTCTGAATAGCTATACGAAAAAAGCATCCCGCATGGCTGCCTGAGCAGCACGGAGATGCTTTTTGGTGTTATTTAATGATATTTAGGCATTTGGTCGTCATTTTTGCCTTTGCTGCCTTCGATCACCTGAAACGGATAACTTTTGCGTTTGCCGGGGGCGGCCTGGGCTTTGCGGACTCCCGCGACCTTAGCCATCGTCTTCTGGGACGGCTTAACCTTCGGTCTTGAACCGCCGGAGCCGTAGGACGGGCCTTTCATAGCCAGCCTGTAAGCGAACACCAGCAGTCCTACCAGGATGAAGGTCGGAAGCAGCTGCATGAACAGCCACCAGAATCCGAAATTCGTAACCCCGTGAACCAGTCCGTATACGCCAAGTATAATACTGATCCAAAAAATTAAAGCATGCCTGATCATAGGGCAATCATCCTTTCGCAGGATCCAATACGCCGCCTGACACACTCTCATCAATATAGCCTTTCGCTTCGATCATTGCGTCCAGCTCGCGCATCCGGTTAAAGGAGGCGATGGATACCTCAACCATATCATCTTTAGGTTCCTTGGTTGTAAGCAATTGGAGCCACAGACCGGGATAACCTAAATACTTCAGCCATGGAACGTCACGTACCGCGTTGGTTCCCTTCAGAACTTCAAACGATACACCGATGACAACCGGCAGCAGAACAATACGCTGAAGAACACGTTCAGTAAGGCTGCTCCAGGGAACAACAGAGTAGATCACAACGCCGAGAATGATGGTCAGCATCATAAAGCTGCTGCCGCAGCGGTAATGCAGGCGGCTGTATTTCTGAACGTTCTCGACGGTTAATTCCTCACCGGCTTCAAAAGCACTGATAACCTTGTGCTCGGCCCCGTGATACTGGAAGAGCCGTTTGATTACAGGAGTCTGTGAAATAGCAGTCAGGTAGACAAGCAGCAGAATCAGCTTGATGACACCTTCCACCAGGTTGTGCAGAATGTAGTTGTCAAATGCATCCCCGAACAGATAAGTCTCTACAAAGACCGGAACCAGGGTGAAGATCAGCTTGCCGAACAGGAATGACAGGATACCCATAACCGCAACACCAAAAATCATGCCGAGGCTCCAGCCTTCCTCCTTTTTCTTGTCCTTGGCTTTTTCCTTCTGCTTGGCCGCTTCCTCCGGCTCTGTCTCATCTTCAGCAAACGATTCTGCTGAATAATTCAAATGCTTCGAGCCTTTGGCGCTGGAATCTATAATACTGACAATGCCGCGAAGCAGCGGAATCTTGCGCAGCTTGATGACCCAGCTCTTATCGCTCTTCGGCACCTCCAAAAAAGTAATTTCCTGATTCTTCCGCCGTACGGCTGTTACGTTAATGTGCTTGCCGCCGAACATGACGCCTTCGATAACGGCTTGGCCGCCGTAACTGGGAGTTTCCTGGGACAACCAATTCACCTTCCCTGATAATAATATGATTGATATAAACCATTGTAACTAATTTATGCTTACATTGCTAGTTGGATTGGCTTTTCCTGAGCATACTAGGATAAAGGGCAGGAGAAGCAGCACCACCAATTCACATGTGAAAGCGGGGCAATATAATGAGTAAGGCGGGCAAGCAGTCCTCAGGGCATACCAACCCTTTCTTTTTTGCAATCGAGCTGGGCATATTTGCCGGGGTCATCTGGGGAGGAATCCGCTGGCTGATCTATGTTTTTCATTTTACAAAAGTGATTCCGGGTTTTTTGGCCGAGCCGTTTTTTCAGCATGCCTTTCTAATGAAGCCTGCCGGACAGCTGACCGGATATCTGTTTTTTATCCTGTTCTCGGTAATTGCTTCACTGCTCTACGTTTTACTCTTCCGCAAGCTGAAGGGACCCTGGCCGGGAATGGTGTACGGTATGATCTGGTGGGCAGGAATCTTTATCGCCGGCTCCTGGCCGTTCCTGCAGCAGCCGATGTTTAAGCTCCCGTGGAACTCTGTGGTCAGCGAATTTTGCATCTTTTTGCTATGGGGATTATTCATCGGCTACACGGCGGCAATCGAATATACGGATGAAAGAAAACGCGAACAGCGGACAAAGCTGGCCTGAACGTCCGAAAAAACTTCTCAAGGGCATAACCCTATGTTAAAATACAATGTGGCTATTTCGAGAGGAGAATGAAAATGGGCAACAAGCGCGTCTCCAAGCTGCGTAAGGTTTTGCAGGATCTGGGATTGGATGCTATGTTAATTACCAGCGGGTATAACCGCCGCTATCTGAGCGGATTCACCGGCTCTTCAGGGTATGTACTGGTCACCGGCGATGAGAGCTATCTGCTGACTGACTTCCGGTATATGACCCAGGCGGCTGAGCAGGTTACCGGCCTGAAGGTTGTACAGCATGGTCCGAAATTCATTGATACTGTACGGGAGCTGCTTCCACAGGGCGGAAATGCCCGTGTCGGCTTTGAACAGGATGACGTTACTTTCAGTGCGTACACGGCTTATGCCGAGGCACTCCAGCCGGCAGTGCTGGTTCCGGTGTCCAAGGCAGTTGAGAATCTGCGTATGTTCAAGGATGAGGATGAGCTGGCTGTGATGCAGCGCGCGGCTGATCTGGCCGATGCAACATTCAGCCATATCCTGAATGTGATCAAGCCCGGCATGACCGAGCGTGATGTGGATCTGGAAATGGAATTCTTCATGCGCACCCATGGCGCAACCTCTTCATCGTTTGACACCATTGTTGCTTCAGGTGAACGTTCAGCCATGCCGCATGGCGTAGCCAGCAGCAAGGTAATCGGGAACAATGAATTTGTTACCTTTGACTTCGGTGCGCTGCTGGACGGGTACTGCTCGGATGTAACCCGTACGATCGCACTGGGCAAGCCTGACCCTAAGCTGAAGGAAATCTATGATGTCGTGCTGGAAGCACAGCTTCACACGCTGGCGAATATCAAACCGGGTATGACCGGACGGGAAGCGGATGCGCTTGCGCGCGATATCATTACCCGTTACGGCTACGGCGAGTATTTCGGCCACAGCACAGGCCATGGCCTTGGTATGGAGGTTCATGAGTGGCCGCGGCTGTCCAAGCTGGCGGACGAGATTCTGGAGCCGGGGATGGTGGTTACCGTTGAGCCGGGGATTTATCTGTCCGGACTCGGCGGAGTGCGGATTGAAGACGATATTGTGATCACCGAAAGCGGGATTACGATTCTGACGCATTCGTCAAAGGATTATCTGGTACTTTAGATTTTGCTGCACCATTTCACCAAGTTGATTAATGATCCAGGAGGGATTTTTAGTGATTTCAGTTAATGATTTCAAAACAGGCCTGACCGTAGAGGTAGAAGGCGATATCTTTACCGTTCTTGATTTCCAGCACGTAAAACCGGGTAAGGGTGCAGCATTTGTCCGCTCCAAGCTGAAGAACCTGCGCAACGGCAATACCGTTGAGCGTACCTTCCGTGCGGGTGAAACGATTGGCCGCGCCATCATCGAAAACCGCAAAGTACAGTACCTGTATGCAAGCGGTGCTGAACACGTATTTATGGATAATGAAACATATGACCAGTTCGAGCTGAGCGCTAAGCAGCTTGAATGGGAGCTTAACTTCCTGAGAGAGAACATGACGGTTAGCATCGTAAGCTACCAGGGGGAGATTCTGGGGATCAACCTGCCGACCAGCGTTGAGCTGAAGGTTACTGAAACCGAGCCAGGCGTAAAGGGTAACACTGCGCAGGGTGCAACCAAAGCTGCTACACTGGAAACTGGTCATATTGTACAGGTTCCGCTGTTCATTAATGAAGGCGATGTTCTCCTGATTGATACCCGCGAAGGTAAATACATCTCCCGCGCGTAGGAGAAGCCAAATAAAAAAGCCTCATCCGCTTATACAGCGGGTGAGGCTTTTTTATTTGTGGGATAATTCTTTCTGGAAATGGTGAAGCTGCGGCCGGACGAGGCCGAGATGCTCCCGGAGTGTATTTCCCGTGTATTCTTCACGGAACAATCCGCGGGCCTGCAGGATTGGAATGACATGATCCACGAATTCATTCAAATCTCCAGGCAGAACCGGAGGCATGATATTAAACCCGTCACAGCCGTATTCCCCGAACCAGAGCTGCATCAGGTCGGCCAGCTGCTCATAGGTTCCGACGAATTGCAGATGCCCTCTGGCGCCGATCAGCTTGCGCCCCAGCTCCAGGATCGACAGATTGTCCTTCCGGGCCATGTCCATAATCAGCTGTACTCTGCTCTTCATGCCGTTGCTGGCCTGTACCGGGTCCGGAATCTCAGGAAGCGGCTCGTTTACCGGGTAGACACTCAGGTCGAAGTTCAGCATACCTGACAGCAGCTTGACCACGGCTTCCGGCGGAATCAGCTCCTGCAGCTCGTTGTATTTGCGCTGGGCCTCCTCTTCGGTAGCACCAAGAATAGGGGAGAGGCCCGGCATGATCTTCATGCTGTCCCGTTCACGCCCGGCGCCTGCAAGCTTGGATTTAACGCTCTCATAAAACTTTTTGGCCTCCTGAAGGGACTGCTGGGCTGTAAAGATCACCTCGCCGAAGCTGGCGGCGAACTGCTGTCCCGGCTCGGAAGAGCCGGCCTGAATGAGCACAGGGTAGCCCTGCGGCGGCCGGGGTACGTTCAGCGTGCCTTTTGTGGAATACCACTGCCCTTTATACTCTACCTCTATAATTTTGGCTGGGTCGGCAAATTGTCCCGCTTCACGGTTAACAATGAGAGAGTCATCTCCCCAGCTGTCCCACAGCCGCGTAGCTACCTCAACAAACTCCTGGGCCATCTTGTAGCGCAGCCCATGCTCGGGGTGCTCGGCGCGTCCGAAATTGTGGGCTTCAGTGTCCAGCTGGGAGGTAACGATATTCCAGCCGGCCCGGCCGCCGCTGATGTGATCCAATGTGGCGAATTTGCGGGCGACGTTATAAGGCTCGTTATAGGTGGTCGATACGGTTGCGGTGAGGCCAAGCTTTTCCGTATCTGCTGACAAGGCCGACAGCACGGTTAACGGGTCCAGCATGCCTGCAGCAGATTGATCGGCGCCCATTACATACAGCAGATCCGCCAGAAACATCATATCGAATTTTCCGCGTTCCGCAGTCTGGGCAACTGCCCGGTAAAATTTATAATCAAACATATTTTCCGCTCCGGAGTCCGGACGCCGCCAGCCGTAATGGTGATGGCCGGTAAAATAAATGAATGCCCCTAAATGCAGCTGCCCTTGTCTGGCGCTCATATAAATCTCCCTTTCTGTTACTGAAGAATATGGTAATAGACTTAACCTTTATACGTATCCCGCCAGCGCAGCCAGCGCTTCTCAAGCAGGCGTACAGCCGAATCCGACAGCTTGCCGACTATCGCAAAGATCGCAATACCGACAAAAACAATATCCGTCTGCGAGTAAGCACGCGCGTCCTGAATCATGTAACCGACGCCTGCGCTGGCTCCCATCATCTCTGCGACGACCAGAACGAGCCATGCTGTACCCAGGGAAAGCCGGAGTCCAAGCAGAATATTGGGCAGTGCCGACGGGATAATGACCCTGCTGAGCAGCTGCCATCTGATGAACTGGTAGATCCCGGTGACCTCAAGCAGCTTGAGCTCAACACCCCGGATACCAAGAAATGTATTTACATATACAGGGAAAAACGCCCCGAGCGAGATCATCAGAATCTTCGAAAACTCGCCTACACCGAACCATAAAATAAACAGCGGCACCAGCGAGAGCATAGGAATCATCCGCAGCATCTGGAGTGAAGGATCGAGCGTACGCTCAGCCAGCTTGCCGAGTCCTGTAGACAGGCCGAGCAGCAGTCCGGCCGCGCTGCCAAGCGCAAAGCCCACACCCGCCCGGTAGAAGCTGATACCCATATGCTGCAGCAGCTCGCCATTGCCAAGCAGGCGGAAGGCTTGCCTGATGATCTGCGAGGGTGCAGGCAGCAGGGTAGCTGATACAAGGTGCAGGGCGGCTGCCAGCTGCCAGATCAGGAGAATGACTACTGGTACAATCCACCCGTGGAGAGCTGCCGGTATACGGCTGAGAGCGGCTCCCGGACGTTCGCTGGTTCTGCCAGCAAGCGGCTTGTTCATTTGGCACCCTCCCCTTTATAGCTGTCCTGCCAGCGCAGCATTCTTGCTTCAATCAGCCTGATCACGAAATCGGAAAGCTTGCCGACTACCGCAAATACGATAATGCCTACGAACACAACAGTCGTAAGGGAGAAGGATCTGGCGTCATTGATCAGATAACCCACCCCCGAGCTGGAGCCCATCATTTCAGCAACGACCAGTCCGAGCCAGGCTACACCGACCGACAGCCGGATACCCAGAAAGATATTAGGCAGCGAGGCAGGAAGGATTAATCTTGTGATCATCTGCCACTTACTGAACTGCAGCACCTTGCCTACATCAAACAGCTTGCTGTCTACAGAACGGATACCGAGAAATGTATTGACATACAGCGGGAAAAAAGAGCCTTTGGCAATCAGCAGCAGCTTGGAGGTTTCACCGAAACCGAACCACAGAATAAACAGCGGGGCAATCGCCAGATGGGGCAGCGTCCGCAGCATCTGTAGGGTCGGATCAAGCAGCCGCTCGGTTTTATAGGAAAATCCGACCCAGATGCCTGCCGCCAGGCCCAGGCCGCCGCCAATCAGGAAGCCGAGCAGGGCTCTCCAGGCTGATATGCCCAGATGTTTAGCAAGCTCGCCGGAGCTGGTCATACCAACCAGTTCTGCCCATATGCTGCTGGGCTTCGGGAGCAGGACGGGGTTCAGGTAACCCAGCGTCCCGGCAATCTCCCAGGCGATCAGCAGCCCCACAGGAACAAGGAGGCCAAGCAGCAGGTTGGTAGTCATAATGGACAGGCTGCTGCTTTTCAATGTGCGCTTTTTGGGGGTTAGAGGTGGGACAAGCGCTTTTTCCGCACTTGCTTGCATGATTGAACGCCTCTTTTCTCTGATGATCTGATAAATAAAAGCCTGTTATTCCAGCGGCTCCTTCAGGGCAGCCTCAATGTACTGGTTATCGGTAATCTTTTTGACCTCAATTTCGCTTCTGATATTTTCAATTTTGTACTGGAAGTCTGCAGTTATCTGCATTTCAGCAACGATGTCATCACTTACAGGGATGTTAATAATCCGGGAGCGCTCAAAAATCCCTTTAACCACCTCAACAGGAATACTGCGTTCCGCCGCATATCTTTCTAGTGCCTCATTTTCGTTTTCGGTTTCCCATTTCAGCGTTTTGTTAACGGCCTTCAGATAAAGCGTGACAAGATCAGGATGCTGGTCGGCAAAAGCCGTACGTGCAATGGTAAAGGAAGGGGAGAGTACGCCGAGCTGTTCGCCGTCTGTCAGCACTTTTCCCTTACCGGTCAGCGTATTCAAAGTGATATAAGGATCCCAGGTTGCCCAGGCATCAACGCCGCCGTTCTCAAAAGCAGACTGCGTTTCATCAGGCTGCAGCTGGATGATTTCGAAATCGCTGTCTGGCAGGCCCGCTTCCTCAAAGCCGCGGTAGAGGAAGTTATAGGCATTGCTTCCTTTGGTAACTGCGATCTTTTTGCCTTTCAAATCCGCAAGTGAGGCGGCAGTGCTGCCGGCAGGCACGATTACAGCGACGTTATTTTTGCCGTCCAGCGCCTGGGAGATGATTTTAAAAGGAATGTTCGCCGCCTGGGCCGCGATAATCGGCATGTTGCCGAGACTTGCGATATCGAGCTTATTCGAAGCAATGGCTTCTGTCATCGGAGGGCCGCTCTGGAACTCAATCCATTCCACGGTTGCACCCAGCTTTTCGAACTCCTGCTCGAACCATTTTTCCTCACGGGCTTTGCCGAACACTCCGCCGCTGCCCTGAATGCCGATCTTAACGGTAACGCCTTCACTGGAGGCTGCTTCCTGGCTGCCCGCATCTGAAGTGTTGTTGGCGCAGCCGACAATCAGTATGGACAAAGCGAGCAGCACTGTAAGGATCAGTGACGATTTTTTCATGGTTTTTATCGCTCCTTTAGATATGTAGCTTTTTTATAATAGAATCAGTGCCTGCTATATTCCGCCGCCTACGTCGTAGAGCGGTTCTTCCACCTTTTCAAATTCGTTCAGCACCAGTCTGCGCATCTCCTGGAAGGCCGTGCCCGATCTTTTGCGGGGAAAAGAGAGATCGACCGGCAGCACGCTGCGGATATGCCCGGGACGGGGATTCATAATGACAACCCGTTCTCCGAGGAATACGGCTTCGTCCAGGTCATGGGTTACGAACAGCATGGTCGTCCCGTTGCGCTGCCAGATATCAAGCAGAACCTCCTGCATATGGGTCCGGGTAAAAGCATCCAGTGCACCAAACGGCTCATCCAGCAGCAGCACATCGGGGTTACGCAGCAGCGCTCTCGCAATGGATACACGCTGTGCCATCCCGCCGGACAGCTCCCGGGGATAGGATTTTTCGAAGCCCTGCAGCCGTACAAGCTCAATCAGCTCATTAACCCTTTGGCGCACCTGGGGATTTTTCAGGGAAAGATTGGCTGCGATGTTCTTTTCCACTGTCAGCCAGGGGAACAGCCGCGGCTCCTGAAAGATAAACCCCTTCTCAATGCTTGGGCCTTCGATCGGCTTGCCGTTCAGCAGAACCGTTCCCGTGTAACGGGTGTCCAGCCCGGCGACGATTTTGAGCAAGGTGCTCTTGCCGCATCCGCTGGGGCCGATAATCGTTACAAATTCACCTTTCCGGACCTGCAGCCGGATGTTGTTCAAGGCAATCACATCACCCGCGGGGGCGGAGAAGGTTTTGCTCAGTCCGTCGATCACAAGCAGCTCTGAGGCCATGATAGTCATTCCTTTCGCATTAATTTAATAATACATACATGAATACTTGGTATTATTGCTAAAAAAAAGAGAGTCACGCTATTATAATGGTCTTTAACAAACTGAACATCAATTCGTTTTGTTATGACGATATATTAGCAATGACATTTCTCACTTGTCAAACATTTTTTTATTATGGAACCGGAACAGCTTGGCCGCAGTACGAGGATCCGTCTCCGGCAATGGCGTATCTGCCGCCAGAAACAGTGCGACGATGCCGGAAGGGTTAATGTGGACGGGGATTTCATAGCCGGGGGCAAGCTGCAGGGTGAGGCCCTGGATCAGGCTGACAAAATAAAAAGCCAGCTGCCGGGAATCTCCGGCAATGAGCGTTCCATCGGCCTGTCCCTGCCGGATAATCTCCGCCAGCGGCTCCAGATTGCCGGTAAACCGCTGTGTGGCGGCCGCCCTGATCTCCGGGTTAACGGTCTGATTGGTACGGATGCTCTGCAGCATAATAGTGAAGGCCCAGTTGCTCTCATTGGACAGCCAGCCTTTGCAGAACTCAAGCAGCTTGATACGCGGGTCTGCATCAAGCGAAGCCAGATCCTCCAGTGTCGTGCCGTACGCTGTCTGCCCGCGCAGCAGCACCTCGCTGAAAATGTCATCCTTGGAGGAAAAATAGTTATAAATATTGCCCACGCTAAGATTGGCCTCCCGGGCAATATCCTTGATATTGGTCGAATCTATTCCGCGTTTGGCGATGGTCTGCAGGGCGGCATCCAGTATGTGCTCAATGCGTTCTTTTCTCAGCTGCAGGTCCTTCTGGACGTTTCTCGGCGACATGATATTCCTCCTTGTAAAGCGCATGGCTGTATGCGGGCCCGGCTCTAAGTATATCCTATAGTTTGCGGATATTCAGAAAATGGGCGCATTTTTTTGTGAAACCATTAACGCTTGATGTCATTTTCGTATTATACTGGGTTAAAGCGGTAAACCAAAATATGAGCTACATAGAGCGAAATAGGGAGTGAATGGAACTTTGTCACTTTATGTCATGAAATTCGGAGGCAGCTCCGTCGGCGACATTGAACGTATGAAACGGGTCGCTAAGCGCATCGCAGAGAAGCAGGATGAAGGGCACCGCTGCGTTGTGGTTGTATCCGCTATGGGAGACACTACCGATGATCTGATCGATCAGGCAAAGGCGCTGAATGAACAGCCGCCGGCGCGCGAAATGGATATGCTGATGACAACAGGCGAACAGATCTCTGTTGCGCTGCTGTCCATCGCCCTGCACGGGATCGGCAGAAATGCCGTCTCATATACAGGCTGGCAGGCAGGCTTCCGTACAGATGAAACTCACGGCCGGGCCCGGATTAACGAAATTGTGCCGCGGCGTGTGCTGGAGTCGCTGGAACGCGAACAGATCGTTATTGTGGCAGGCTTCCAGGGCATGACGCTGGACGGCGAGATTACGACGCTGGGACGCGGAGGCTCCGATACAACGGCAGTAGCACTGGCAGCTGCAATCAAAGCGGACGTCTGCGAAATTTATACCGATGTGGACGGCATCTATTCCACCGACCCGCGTATTGTGAAGAAGGCACGCAAGCTGAAGGAAATCTCCTATGACGAGATGCTGGAGCTGGCCAATCTGGGCGCAGCGGTACTCCATCCCCGGGCTGTAGAATATGCCAAGAGATATCAAGTGAAGCTGGTCGTCAGATCGAGCTTTAATCATAATGAAGGTACTGTTGTGAAGGAGGAAGCAAGCATGGAACAGGGAGTTGTAGTAAGCGGGATTGCGTTTGACAAAAACGTGGCACGGATCAGTATTCTGGGAGTGCCGGATGTGCCGGGCGTCCTTGCCCAGGTATTCGGCAAGCTGGCTGCTGAAGGCGTTGACGTGGATATTATCGTACAGAGCGGTGTCCAGAACGGCACAGCCGATTTTTCCTTTACAGTAGGGCTGGGCGATCTGGACCGGGCGAAGGAAGTGATTGAAGAGCTGCACAGCGAGCTGCCTTACCGTGAAGTAACCTCGGAAGATAACCTGGTCAAAGTATCGATTGTCGGTGCAGGCATGGTCAGCCATCCGGGTGTAGCTGCACAGATGTTCGAAGTAATCTCCAGCCAGGGCGTCAGCATCAAGATGGTCAGCACCTCGGAAATCAAGGTTTCCTGCGTTGTTGAATCAGGCAACCTGCCGCAGATTATTCAGGCGCTGCACACTGCCTATAACCTGGATACAGAAGAGCAGGCCTTTGTAGGCGGACCTAAGGACCGCAGATAAGTATTTAAAATAGGGATGCTTCTTCAGCCTGAGGGCTGGGGGAGCATCTTTTTTTAGGTGAAAATACCATACGCTTTAGGACGGCGTATCCGTCAATATGCTGCAATAATGTGCTGCGCTGTGCCGCCGGTTGCTGTAACGGACTCAGGAGGCGTTATTGCGTACTTTCCTAGCAATTTCCTGCTCTAACGGACACAGATGACGTTAGTTGCGCCGAAAAGCCCGGATATGACCGTTCGGGTCGCAACTAACGCCCCTGGTGTCCGTTAGTTTCCGCAGTAGCGGGAATTTACGGAGATAACGTCATCTGAGTCCGTTACATATCTATGAAAGGAATTTGGCAAAAGAAAAAGCCTGCAAACCACTACTTATAGCGGAATGCAGGCGTTTATTTTTATTTACATAAAGGGGGAGTGGAGTAAGAGAATTTGGAACTGTACAAATCAAGAAATCTGCAGACAACAGCGGCCGGAAGTCCAAATTACTCTGGAGTCACGGCTCAACCCTTAAATTGGATTATAAAATCACTATTCAGCTAACTCAGCCGCCGGAACCGGCCCACGATCTCCACCGTCTCCAGCACGTTCACGAACGATTTCGGATCGGTTTCAAGAATCGTCTTGCGCAGCTCGGCCAGCTCATAGCGTGTCGTTACGGTCATCAGCATCGTATTGCCCTCATGGCTGTAACCGCCCTCCGCGTTGACTACAGTGACCCCGTGGGGCAGCTGGGTGAGCCGGCTCAGCATCTTTTCCCGCTCTTTCGTGACGATGAAGCAGGTCAGCTTGACGTGACGGATATGAATCATATCCACGACCCGGCTTTTTACGAAAATACAGAGCATTGCATAGAGGGCGGAATCCCAGCTTTTGAAAAAGCCGAGGCTCAGGATCACCAGTCCATCCATCACGAACAGTACGGTCCCCATCGGAATATCGCGTTTGCGTGTAATAATCGAGCCAAGAATGTCAAATCCCCCGGAAGAGCCTCCCGCGCGCAGCGAAAACCCTACCCCGCAGGCTATGATCACCCCGCCGAAAATACTGGCCAGAATCGGATCCTTGGTCAGCTTGATGACCGGAATGACAGTCAGGAACCAGGTCGTCGCTATGACGGACAGCATGCTCAGACAAATATATTTTTTGCCTACGGCCACAAAGCCCCAGAGCAGAATCGGAAAGTTGATTGCAAAATAGTACAGCGAAATATATTTGGGATTCGTAAGATAGCCGATAATGGAAGCCGTCCCTGCCACCCCTCCGCTCAGCAGCTGGTGCGGAATAAGAAACAGCCGGAGGCCGCTTGCTACCAGAAAAGCTGAAAGAATAATAACAGCCACATCTTTAACCTGCCTGGCTACACTGCTTGATACTAGCGGTACTACGAGATTACGAACTTGCATGCTGAAATTCCCCTCTTTTTTTCTTAGTCTATCCAACGTTATACGCTTCTATTTCCCGGCAACAAAATAACAAAATAATTTTATCACACTGATGATATTTTTTTATAGATAGTTTTTCTATGATTTCTTTCACACTCCGGCTGCAGAGGATCCTATTTTCGCTTGTCTAAAGTGGCCAGCTTGCGCATATCCATGGGTAACAGCAGATTTGGAATAAAAGGAGCTGAACAGATTGGACAAGTATGTAAGCTGGATGGCGATATTACGGCTGCTGTCCGGCAGTGTAGAGATTACGGCGGCGCTGATCATGCTGAGGCTGAACCAGGTGGACAAGGCGCTGGCAGTCAATTCAGGACTGGCTCTGGTAGGGCCGACGATTCTGATTCTGACGACGGCTATCGGGCTTACGGGGATGGCGCAGGAGCTGTCCTGGGGCAAGCTGGGCTGGATCGGCTGCGGGGTGGCCTTTCTCTTAATCGGGATTCTGAAAAAATGATAGATGATAGGCATAAAGCTCAGGTACAAGCATAAATATGGAATAAAGCTATAAAAGTAGAGGACAGCTTGGGGGTACATTGTATGGCTAACGACTGGCTTTTCCTGTTTCCCGAAAAAGTAAGAGTGCTATTGAGCGGACTTCCGGCCCCTCTTCTGGCGAAGCTTGAGGAGATCAGAGTCCGGGAAGGTCGCCCGCTGGAGATTAACTACTCCGGCAGATACCATTTCCTCTGCGAAAGCGGCAGCCTGACCCAGCATCCCGCAGAAGCGTACAAGCCAAGCCGGGAGGATACGCACCGGCTGCTTGATCTCATCAGCAATCACTCCCTCTATACGATGGAAGAGGAGCTGCGCAAGGGCTTCATCACCATCCCCGGCGGACACCGGATCGGCCTTTCCGGTCGGACGGTGCTCAGCGGAGGCGGTGTGGAGCATCTGCGCGACATTACCGGCTTCAATGTCCGGATTGCCCGTGAGCTTCCAGGCATCGCCGACAGCGTGCTGCCCTATCTGGTAGAGCGGGGGCGGCAGCGGATCCTGCATACGCTGATCCTCTCGCCGCCGCAGCACGGCAAGACCACGCTGCTGCGTGATCTCGCCAGGCAGATCTCGGCCGGCAGCCCGGAAGGCAGCCGCCCCGGCCTCAAGGTCGGCATCGTCGACGAGCGCTCTGAAATCGCCGGCAGCCGCCGCGGCATCCCGGCCTTTGATGTCGGACCGCGCACCGACATCCTCGACGGCTGCCCGAAAGCAGAGGGGATGATGATGATGATCCGCTCCCTCTCGCCCGAGGTGCTGGTCGCCGATGAAATCGGCCGCCATGAGGATGCCGAGGCGGTGACGGAAGCGCTGCATGCCGGAATCTCCGTGGTAGCAACGGCTCACGGCAAAGAAGTGGCCGAGCTGGCCCGGCGTCCGGGCCTCGGGGGGCTGCTGGAGCACCGGATGTTCGAGCGGTATGTCATCCTGCACCGCACCGAGGCAGGACTGACCTTCCGCATTCTGGACGGGCAGAAGCGCGGGCTGCTCCTCATTACGCCGGAAGAGCAGCAAGGCGGTGAACGCCGTGCTTAAACTGCTGGGTGCCGTGCTGGTCGTGCTGGCCGGTACGCTGGCCGGGTTCACCCGGGCTGCCCAGTATGCAGACAGGCCGCGGAACATCAGGGGGCTGATTGCTGCACTGCAGCGGCTGGAGACCGAAATTCTCTACGGCTACACTCCGCTGCCGGAAGCGCTGCGCCGGATCGGGCAGCAGTCAAAGGGGCCGCTGCAGGCCTTCTTTACCGCCGCTGCCGATGAGATGAGCCCGCCGCTGGACCATAGTGCCGAGGAGGCTTTTAAGCGGGCGATGGAGCTGCATTTCCGGTCTGCCGCCCTGAAGGGTGCGGAGAAGGAAATTCTCCGCCAGCTGAGCTGCACGCTGGGCACAAGCGACAGGTCGAATCAGAGCACGCATATTGCGCTGGCTTTGCAGCAATTGAAGCAGGAGGAGACAGCGGCCAGAGAAGATCAGGGCAAATATGAAAAAATGAGCAAAAGCCTGGGTCTGCTGCTTGGAGTACTGATCGTCATTTTGATCTTTTAGCGAGGTGCCAGGAATGAATATTGAGGTCAACGCGATTTTTCAAATCGCCGGCATCGGCATCATTATTGCCATGATCCATACGGTGCTCAAGCAGATGGGCAAAGAGGATATCGCCCACTGGGTAACGATCGTCGGATTTATCATCGTGCTGTTTATGGTGATCCGGATGCTGGACGGACTGCTGCAGGAAATCAAAACGATTTTTCTTTTTCAGTAGGCAGGCGGTATGGAAATTATTCAGGTAGTCGGAATCGGGCTGTTGTCGACGGTGCTGATCCTCGTGCTGAAGGAGCAAAAGCCGATATTCGCCTTTCTGCTGACTACGGCAGCGGGCATTCTGATCTTCTTGTTCCTGATCGGCAAGATCGGCACAATCCTTGGGACGCTGGAGCGGGTGGCGGAGTCCTCGGGAATGGAAATGATCTACATCAAAACGGTGTTCAAAATCATCGGAATTTCCTATATAGCAGAGTTTGGAGCGCAAATTGTGCGTGATGCCGGGCAGGAGTCCATCGCCTCCAAGATCGAGCTGGCCGGCAAGGTGCTGATTATGGTGCTGGCGGTGCCGATCATCAGCATTATTATCGAAACCGTGATGAAGCTGCTGCCTGCCTGAATCCCGGGCGGAGCGGGAGCAGCCGGAGAAAGGCGGGAAGAGAGGAGTGCAGGTGCACAAGATTCCTAAAATAAAAATACTGCTGCTGCTTCTGCCCTTTCTGCTGCTGCTCTGGTGCGGGGAAACGGCCGCGGCAACCGGCGCTCCGCAGGCTTCAGGAGGCACCTCCTCACCCGTAGACGGCTGGGTCAAGGGACAGGTGGAGAATCTGCCGCTGGACGGAGTGGAGTCTTACTGGGACCAGCTGATGACGGAGTACGGCGGATTCTTCCCGGACGGGCAGACCCCGTCGCTGATGGATATGCTGCTTCCCGGCGAGGACGGTCTCAGCTTCGCCAGTGTCCTTTCCGGACTGGGTAAATTCATGTGGCATGAGGTGCTCTACAACGGCAAGCTGCTGGTTACGATCGTTATGGTCAGCGTGCTCAGCATGATTCTGGAGACGCTGCAGACCGCTTTTGAACGCAAGGCTGTCAGCAAAATCGCTTATATGCTCTGTTACATGGTTGTGCTCGTCATCGCCGTCAACAGCTTCAACATTGCCATCGGCTACGCGAAGGATGCGATCGACCGGATGATTGACTTCATGATGGCGATGATTCCGCTGCTGTTCGCGCTTCTCGCCTCAATGGGCAACATCGTTACCGTTTCCGTTACGCATCCGCTGATTGTGTTCATGATTCATACAGTCGGCACGCTGATTCACACGATTGTGTTCCCGCTGCTCTTTTTCTCGGCGGTGCTGCATCTGGTGAGCGCCATGTCGGACAAATACAAGCTGACCCAGCTGGCAAACCTGCTGCGCAATGTCGGGGCCGGGCTGCTGGGAGTCCTGCTGACTGTGTTCCTCGGCGTCATTTCGGTCAGGGGCATCACCAGCTCGGTGACAGACGGTGTGACGATCCGCGCCGCCAAGTACATTACCGGAAATTTCGTACCGGTCATCGGCAAAATGTTCGCGGATGCCACCGATACCGTCATCTCGGCTTCACTGCTGGTAAAGAATGCAATCGGGCTCTCGGGCGTCATCATCATCCTGTTCCTGTGTGCGTTTCCGGCGATCAAAATTCTGATTCTGGCGCTGATCTACAATGTGGCCGCAGCTGTCATGCAGCCGCTCGGCGAGACGCCGATCGTATCCTGTCTGCAGACCATCGGCAAAAGCATGATTTATGTCTTTGCCGCTCTGGCCGCCGTATCCCTGATGTTCTTCCTGGCCGTTACGATCATGCTGACCGCAGGCAATGTCACGGTGATGATGAGGTGAGGCCTGCGGGACGGGAAAAAAGCGGATGCCTACTAACGTCCAGGGGGTTAAGAATATGAGCTGGTTAGGCGATTGGCTGCGTGAGCTCATTCTGGTAGTCCTGATGGCTGCCTTTGTAGAAATGCTGCTCCCGGGCAAGTCGATGGAGCGCTACGCCAGGCTGGTACTCAGCCTGCTGGTCCTGCTGACAATGCTCAGCCCGATTGTCTCCCTGCTGAAAGGGGATGCCGCAAAGGAGCTGAGCGTGGCGCTGGGACAGCAGGAACAGCAGGGCGGACTGTTCTCCGGTGCAGGCCAGGGCGCCGGGGAGCTGGAGCAGATTCTGGCGGACGGGCGGCTGCTGGCCGCAGGGGCGAAGGAGCAAAGCCTGCAGCTGGCTGCGGAGGAAGTAGCCGGCCAGATGCGGGAGCAGGTCACCGGCAGCACAGGGCTGCAGGGAGTCAAGGTGACCGTGAAGCTCGGGCTGAGCGAAGCATCCGGCTCCGGCGGCGAAGCCGTTCCTGTAATTACCGCGGTTAACGTGTCCCTGCCGGCTTCAGCTGCAGCGGGTCAGGCCGGCAGCACCGGAGCAGGAACAGGGACCTCAGACGGCAGTTCTACAGGAAGTGAACCGATCCGGATTGAACCGGTGGAGCCTGTGCAGGTGCAGATCGGCGAAGGTACTGGCGGCGCGGTACAGGAAGTGACAGCCGGATCAGCAGACGGGGCGTCCGGTGCCGGAGCTGGCGGGCAGGAGGCAGAGGCGGATGAAATTATAAAGCTGCTGGAGGCAAACTGGAATCTGGAACACGGAATCATCCGGGTCTCGGGCAGCCCGGCAGGCAGCGGTAAATCCTGAGGCAGCGTTATTGATGAGGGGGGAATAAGAAGTGGCCAACTGGTTAAAAAAGCTGGAGCAATGGGCAGGCGGGGGCTCCGGCAGTCCGAAAAGGAGTCATACCTTCCGCTGGCTGATCATTTTGGGACTGCTGGGTGTGGCAATCATGCTGTTCAACTCCTTCGTGAACGTGAAGAAGCTCGACAGCGAGAATACGGGGCGGGAACCGCCGGCTGTTGAGTCTTCGCAGACCACACTGCAGCAGGGGGATCTTAATAACTCCGGCACGTTTGACAGTATTGAGCAGGCGATGGAGGAACGCACCAAGGAAATCCTGGAGAAAATCGTCGGTGTCGGAACGGTGGACATCATGGTTACTGTAGAGTCTACAGAGGAAATCGTTGTGACGCGGAATATGAATGATTCGCAGCAGCTCAGTGAAGAGACCGATGCCAGCGGCGGCAAGCGGCATACTACGCAATACACCAGGGACGGTGAAATTGTCACTTACAGCCAGTCAGGTGATGAGACCCCGATCATTACAAAACGGATCAAGCCGCAAGTACGCGGCGTGCTCGTTGTAGCCAAAGGCGCGGAAAACAAGGTTGTCCGCGGATTGATTGAAGAGGCCATCCAGAAAGGCCTGAATGTTCCGAGCTACCGTATTTCCGTCGTGCCGCGCAAGCAGGAATAGGCGGACAAATCACATAAATCCAATATTATTTTTAGGAGGAAACAAAAATGAAGGGCAAAAGACAAACGATTTGGTTGGTTTCCATGCTCAGCTTGATGGTGGTGCTGTCGGCTTACTACTTATTCACTGAAGACACCGGGGCCTCCATTCCCAAGGAAACCGCAGGTACCATCCAGGTAGACAGTGCGAATAACGGCACAGGTACAGCGGATTCCACAGTGCTTGACAACGGCCTGGTTATCAATGAAGTGGATACTCAGGGCGCACTCAGCACGGATGCCGGTTCTGAAGCAGCGGCTGCAACAGAAAACACTGCAGCTGAAGATGCTGCAGCAGCGGCTGTCACTGACCCGGCTCCGGACACAGCCGGCAGCGAAACGGCGGCTGCACCGGATAAGAGCAGCACGGACAGCGCCAAGGAAGATACTGCTGCCGTAACGGACAAAACAGCCGGTGAGCAGACAGCGTCAAGCAGTGATAAAGCAGCAGCTGACACCTCTGCAGACAGTGCCACAGCTTCCACTGAAGGCACGCCAGCCAAGGGCGATGATGAAATCCTGAAGGAAGTAGCCGCACAGAGCGCTTCTGCAAGCAGTATGTTCACCAACTACCTGTTCGAACGCGACCAGCAGAACCTGAAGAATTACAATGACCTGATCGCCCAGATCAACGATATGAGCAAGACACCGGCCGAGAATGCAGTTGCCCAGGAGCAGCTCGGCAAGCTTGAGGAAAAAGAATCCAAAATCAGCGATATCGAAACCCAGCTCCAGCAGAAATATGGTGAGGCTATCGTCAAGGAGGAAACCGGGAACAGCTACACAGTGGTTGTACTCAGCGAGAAGCTGGATGTGAAGCAGGCCGTAGGCATTGTGGATCTGGTGATGAAGGAACTGAGCGTTACCCAGGACAAAATCCGCGTCCAATATGTATCTGAGCAATAATTTCCAGCATAAAAAAGCAGATAATGCCGAAAGAGCCCGGGTGAGTCCCGGGCTCTTTCCATTTCTAGCGTTTGTGATATAATACATAAAGTTATCATGATGAAAGCGACCTCAGATTTGCGTTATCCCTGAAGCTATGCTTCAAAAGAGAAACGGTGAGGCCGTTTTTTGCTTGAAAGATAAGAAAGGATATATTTCACACTATCCTCTATCCTTATCTTTTTCGCAGAAACGAATAGCGTCCTTTTAAGGACGGCGTAACCGTTTCAACTTATCCGTACCAGAAAAGTAACTTCGAGAGAAAGCTGAAGGAGTGAACGATTAAATGTTCAAGTTAAGCGAGATTAAGGAATTGATTACATTGCTGGACCAGACCTCCTCCGTACATGAGCTGGAGATTGAAAGCGAAGGAATGAAGCTGGCTATACGTAAACCGGATCGCGCTGAAGCTGATGGCAATGCAATCCAGGCGGCTCCTTATGTCTATCCCTTTACGCCAGCACCACAGCCGCTCAGCCCGCAGCACGTTGCACCTACGGCCCCAAGTGAGATCCCGGCTGCATTACAGCCGCAGTCTTCCCCTGCCGAAGGAGCATTACATAAAATTGTATCTCCAATGGTAGGAACCTTCTATAGTGCCGCTTCTCCGGAATCCCCGTCCTTTGTTAAGGTAGGGGACCGTGTAAATGAGAAATCGACCGTCTGCATCATCGAAGCGATGAAGCTGATGAATGAGCTGGAAGCGGAAGTAAGAGGCGAAATCGTGTCTGTGCTTGCCGAGAACGGCCAGCTTGTAGAATACGGCCAGCCGCTGTTTCTGGTAAAGCCGGAGTAATTGCCGCAGTACTAGAACAAGAGGAGCTAGCTGGCCTCGTTAAACTTTGGGAGGAAACGCATGAACATTCAAAAAGTGCTGATTGCCAACCGCGGTGAAATCGCGGTGCGCATCATTAGAGCCTGCCGCGAAATGGGCATTTCCACCGTCGCGGTCTATTCGGAGCCTGACCGGGATTCACTGCATGTCCGGCTGGCAGATGAGGCTTACTGTATCGGTCCGATGCTGTCGAAGGACAGTTATCTGAACTTTACCAATATTATGAGTGTCGCTACCTTAACGGAGTGCGATGCCATTCATCCCGGATACGGATTTTTGGCTGAAAATGCCGATTTCGCCGAAATCTGCGGATCCTGCAATATCACCTTTATCGGTCCTTCCCCGGATGCCATTACCCGGATGGGGGACAAGGCTGTAGCTAAGGACACCATGAAGCTGGCCGGTGTTCCGGTTATTCCGGGCTCTGACGGGCTGGTGGGCGATGTGGAGGAGGCTGTTATGCTGGGCCGTGACATCGGCTACCCGATCATTATCAAGGCTACTGCAGGCGGCGGAGGCAAGGGCATCCGGATCGCTGAAGATGAGGAATCCCTGGTGAAGCAGATTACCGCTGCCCAGCAGGAAGCTCAGAAGGCCTTCGGCAATGGCGGTGTCTACCTGGAGAAATTCCTGACCGGAATGAAGCATGTGGAAATTCAGATTATCGCAGATAATCATGGTAATGTCGTCCATCTGGGCGAACGTGACTGCTCCGTGCAGCGCCGCCGCCAGAAGCTGGTCGAAGAAGCTCCGTGTTCCGTGCTGACGCCGGAGATCCGTGAAGCGATGGGCCAGGCGGCTGTACGTGCAGCGCAGGCCGTGAATTACTCCGGAGCAGGTACGCTGGAGTTTCTGCTGGGCCCTGACGGACAGTTCTACTTCATGGAGATGAACACCAGAATCCAGGTTGAACATCCGGTAACAGAGATGGTTACCGGCGTGGATCTGATCAAGGAAATGATCTCGGTGGCAGAAGGCAATCCGCTCTCCTTTACCCAGGAGGATATCGTGATCAACGGCTGGTCGATTGAGTGCCGCATTAATGCCGAAGATCCGGACAAGAACTTTATGCCTTCACCTGGCAAAATCGGCTTTTACCTACCTCCGGGCGGACTGGGTGTACGTGTGGACAGCGGGGCTTATCCCGGCTATACAATCTCACCTTTCTATGATTCGATGATTGCCAAGCTGATCGTCTGGGCGCCGACGCGCCAGGAGGCAGTGGCGAAGATGAAGCGGGCGCTGGCTGAATTTGCTGTGGAAGGTATACATACCACGATCCCGTTCCACCAGAAGCTGCTGGAGCATCCGGTATTCCTGGACGGGAATTTTGATATCAAGTTCCTGGAAGAGTATGAAATTTAGGACGGATTCTCATTGTTTGTCATAAAGTTCGGCAAATGATATAGTATGTTTAATAAGAGACGTGCTCTCCGTTATAAATATTGAACAACTTTTTTATTGAAAGGGTTGAAGTCCAAGATGAGTACATTGCCGACGGAATTCGAACGTACGGAGATCGGCGAGATCCAGATTGCTCCGGAAGTAATCGAGGTTATCGCAGGTTTGGCTACCGTGGAAGTCAGAGGCGTGGCCGGCATGAGCGGCGGATTCGCCGGAGGAATTGTGGAGCTGCTCGGCCGCAAGAACCTGTCCAAAGGAGTAAAGGTAGAGGTTGGACAACGTGAAGCTGCCGTTGATGTCTCCGTAATTATCGAGTACGGCAACCGTATTCCGGAAGTAGCCGGAGAGATTCAGCGTAATGTCAAGCGTTCCATCGAGACTATGACTGGTCTGACTGTAGTGGAAGTGAATGTGCATGTCCATGACGTTCAGTTCAAAACTACCGTAAGCACGGACAAGAGTGAAGATACAGAAGCGGTTCACCGCGTGAAATAAGGGCCCTCGTTTATCTATAAACCCCCGACAGCACCGTCGAGGGTTTACTCTAATTTAAGGAGGTTATGAGACCAGTGGCAAAAATTTTGGACAGGCTTCTGCTGTTTATCTACAGCCTAAGCATCGGAATATTATCTGTAATTGCCATTCTCCTCCTGAGCGGCGCAATACCGGATACGGTGGAGATTCAGGACGGTCCGGCCGCCTACATTGCAGCCATTGCAGTGGCAGTCGTTCTGTTTCTGCTCAGCATCCGCTTCTTCTATATCTCTCTGCGCCGTGACCGGGCCTCCCAGCCGTCGGTGGACCAGCGTACGGAGTACGGGGACATTCAGATTTCCATGGAAACCATTGAGAACCTGAGCCTGAAGGCAGCAGGGAAGGTCAAGGGGATCCGGGACCTGAAGTCGCGTATCCGCGTGTCGCAGGCCGGACTTGAGATTATGATCCGTGCGGTAGTGGACGGCGAGCATTCGCTCCCGCTGCTGACTAATGAGGTTCAGCGTCAGGTGCATGATTTCGTGCAGGAGACGACCGGAATTCCGGTTGCAGACGTTTCGGTCTATATTGCCAACCTCACACAGTCTCCAAGCTTCAAAAGTCGAGTGGAATAGAGGTGAGTTTCCCTTATGCCCTGGAAAGAAGTATGGGAAAGTCACGGGGGCAGAATCGCCGGAGTTACCTTCGGTATTGTGCTTGGCCTGATTTATCTGATTAGCGGTTTTTGGGATATGCTGTTCTTTGCACTGGTAGTGTTCATCGGATATACGCTTGGCAAAAGAAAGGATACGGCGCAGCCGCCCCTGTTTGTATGGCAGGAGCTGGTGGAGCGGCTGTCCGGACGCTGGCGTCCCTTCAAATGAACCGCGATAGCCTTTCTCCCGGAGCCTGGAACCCGTTTCTTTTGCGTTATCTGGCCTGCCGGGTGAGGGCTGTGCGGTTTTTTTGGTTACTGGATGGACCTACAATCCGTTTAACTGTATTTCGTACAATTAGATACCGACATATGAACCCCGGTACAGCCCCGGCCGGTTTTTGACTGTACGAAATACAATTAGGGATAAAGCAGACGGTTTTATGCTGAGAATAATTGTGATTGCACTGTAATGAATGATTTGCCGGAAACAATGCTTTACGATATAAAATGCGAGATAAGATTGTAGGAGGAACACATGAAGAGACGTTTAGCGAGAGAGATTATTGTACAGAGCCTGTACCAGATGGAAATGAACGATGTGGATAGTGCGGAAGCGGTAGAAATGCTGATCGCGGAGGCATCCGAAGAGAATGAAAGCGAGCATGTTATTACGGATGAGGTTGAACTGAAGGCTTATGTCGTGCTGCATGTGAACGGCGTATGGGAGCACAAGGTGGCTATCGACGATATGCTGGAGCATTACCTTAAGGGCTGGCAGATGAGCCGTCTGTCCCGGGTAGACCGGCAGATCCTGCGCCTGGCTACTTTTGAAATGGTCTTCGCTGACGATGTGCCTGCCAAGGTTGCGGTCAACGAAGCGATTGATCTGGCCAAGCATTTCGGCACAGAGGATTCCGGCAAATTCGTGAACGGTGTGCTCGGCAAAATGATCCAGGAAATCGATAAGCTGAAAAGCGAGCTGTAAGCCAGCTTTTTTAAAAAAAGGACTCTAACAGCAGACAAGCAGTAGCCCGTAATACCAGCCATCGTGTTTTAATCACACTTCTAGAGTAGATAAAAGGGGAGAGACTTACATGACAGCAGCAATCATCAGCGGTAAACAGGTATCCGAAGAAATTCGTATTGACATCGCACAGCAGGTGAAAGACCTGGCAGAGCACGGCGTAAAGCCTGGTCTTGCTGTCGTTCTGGTCGGTGAAGATCCGGCGTCCCAGGTCTATGTGCGGAACAAGGAGAAATCCAGCACAGAGCTTGGCTTCCACTCGGAAGTGCACAGACTCGATGCAGACACAACCCAGGAGGAGCTGCTCGCCCTGGTAGCAGAGCTGAACAGCCGTAATGATATTGACGGTATTCTCGTACAACTTCCGCTGCCTAAGCATATCGAGGAGAAGGCGGTTATCGATGCCATTGCTGTGGAGAAGGATGTGGACGGTTTCCATCCGATCAATGTCGGCAACCTTGTTATCGGTGATGACAGCCTGTTGCCTTGTACACCTGCGGGCTGTATTGAGCTGATCAAGCGGACAGGCACCGGTATTGCCGGCAAGCATGCCGTAGTAATCGGCCGCAGCAACATTGTCGGCAAGCCGGTCTCCCTGCTGCTGCAGCGTGAGAATGCTACCGTAACCATGTGCCACTCCCGTACAGCGAATATGGCCGAAATCTGCCGTCAGGCGGACATTCTGGTAGTAGCGATTGGGCGGGCTAATTTCATCGACGGCTCATACGTGAAGCCGGGCGCCGTTGTCATCGATGTCGGGATGAACCGGCTGGATTCCGGGAAGCTTGCCGGAGATGTGGACTATGAGAGCGCGCGGGAAGTTGCCGGATACATTACACCTGTACCTGGCGGCGTAGGCCCGATGACCATTACCATGCTGATGAGCAACACGCTGATTGCGGCCAAACGCCGCCGCGGCCTGGAATAGGAACTGCTTATGGCGGCAGAACGGCAAGTTTTATCCATCAAGGATCTGAACAAATATATCCGGATGAAGCTGGATTCAGATGTGCTCCTGTCGGATGTATGGGTCCGCGGGGAAATCTCCAACTTCACGCATCACGGCAGCGGGCATATGTACTTTACGCTGAAGGATGAGAGCAGCCGGATCAAGTCGATCATGTTCGCCTCGCATAACCAGCGGCTGCCCTTTGTTCCGAAGGAAGGGACCAAGGTTATAGCCAGAGGCAATGTAACGGTATATGAACGGGACGGGCAGTACCAGTTCTATGCGACCCATATGCAGCCTGACGGCATCGGCAGCCTGTATATGGCTTACGAGCAGCTGAAGCGGAAGCTGGAGCAGGAAGGGCTGTTCGCAGCGGACCGCAAACGTCCGCTGCCGCGCTTTCCGCGCGTTGTCGGGGTTGTAACTTCACCGACCGGCGCGGCTGTACGGGATATTATCATTACGCTGCAGCGGCGCTTTCCGCAGGTAGCGGTGGTGCTGTACCCCGTGCTGGTGCAGGGCAAAGGGGCTGGGCCCTCGATCGTGAAGGCGATCCAGAACCTGAACGCCATGGGCGAGGCCGACGTGCTGATCGTCGGCCGCGGGGGCGGCTCACTGGAGGAACTGTGGGCCTTCAACGAAGAAGCCGTAGCGCGGGCGATCGCCGGCTCCGGCATTCCGGTGATCTCGGCAGTCGGTCATGAGACCGACTTCACGATCGCCGATTTCGCCGCCGATCTGCGGGCGGCGACCCCTACCGCGGCGGCCGAGCTGGCTGTGCCGCATGCCGCCGAGCTGGCCTCGCAGCTGCGCACGGCTGAGCTGCGGCTGCGCCAGGGCCTGCTGCGCCGCTCCCAGCGCGGCGGCGAGCGCCTCGCCTCGCTGCAGCGCTCGCTGGCGCTGGTCGGCCCGCGCCGCCAGCTGGCCCAGCACGCGCAGCGGCTGGACATGCTGCGCACGGCGCTGAGCCGCGCAGCCGAGACCCGGCACCGCCGCGCGCAGGAGCGCCAGGCGGTGGTGCGTGCACGGCTGCAGCGGTTCCACCCGCAGGCCAGCGTGAATGCGGCCCGGCAGCGCACCGAGGGCATCACCCGCCAGCTTACGGGGGCGATGCAGGCGCGCCTGCGGGACAAGCGTGCGCGCTACGTCTCGGAGCTGCGCTCACTCGACGCGCTCAGCCCGCTGAAGGTCATGTCGCGCGGCTACAGCCTCGTCTACGACGAGAAGGAAGAGCATTTAATCAAATCGCTGAAGGAAGTGGAGCTCGGCGATGTGGTCAACATAAAGCTGAATGACGGACAGCTAAGCTGCCAGGTCTGGGGAATGAAGGAGGATGGCAAAGACGATGACGAAGGAAGCGGAACTGGATTTTGAAGGAGCCATGGAGCAGCTGGAGGAAATCGTCCGTGAGCTTGAGCACGGCGACGTTCCCCTGGAGAAAGCCATTGATTTGTTTCAGCAGGGCATGAAGCTGTCGCAGCTGTGCGGCAGCAAGCTGGAGCAGGTGGAACGCAAGATCGAAATGATTACCGAGATGGACGGGGAATTGCGCAAAAAGCCTTTCGGCGCCCGGCTGGAAGGGGACAGCGATGAACAGGTCTGAGCATAGCCCGGAGCTAGAGGCGGCAGGCGGAGTACGCCAGCCGCTTGAGGCATATATCGCCACTGTGACTGAAGCTGTTCTGCAGGAGCTGGAAGCTACCCTTCCGGCGGACTGGACGGTCCCGGGTCATCTGAAGGATGCAATGAATTATTCATTGCAGGCCGGCGGCAAGCGCCTGCGCCCGCTGCTTGTTGTTGCAGCCTGCGAGGCGCTTGGCGGTGCCCGTAAGGCTGCGCTGCCGGTCGCGGCGGCTATCGAAATGGTGCATACCTATTCACTGATTCATGACGATCTGCCTGCTATGGATAACGATGATTACCGGCGGGGCAAGCTTACCAATCATAAAGTGTTCGGCGAAGCGACTGCTATTCTGGCCGGTGATGCCCTGCTGACTCACTCGTTTTACAGCGTAGTCCAGGCCTCCCGCCGTCACGGCGTGCCTGCAGAGCAGGTTCTCTCCATTGTCGAGGAGCTGGCTGAAATGGCCGGCCCGCGCGGCATGGTCGGCGGACAGGTGGCCGATATGGAAGGCGAGCAGGGGCTTACCAGCCTGGAGCAGCTTCAGTATATCCACCGCCATAAGACAGGCGATCTGATCGTGTTCTCCCTGCTGGCCGGCGGACGGATTGCCGGTGCAGACCAGGCGCAGCTTGAAGCGCTGCGCGAATTCGGCACACAGATCGGGCTGGCCTTCCAGGTGCAGGATGATATCCTTGACCTGGTCGGCGATGAAGGCAAGCTCGGCAAGAAGACAGGCAGCGATATCAAGCAGCAGAAGGTGACCTACCCTTATTTTATCGGGCTTGAAGCCTCGCGTGCTGAAGTGGAGCGTCTGACGGAAGCTGCCCGCAGCGCCGTACTGGCAGGGGGCTTTAAGGACAATTCGCGGCTGCTGGAAATCGCATCCTATCTGATGTCAAGAGATCATTAGGCAAATTTCGGAAGCGGCTGTATTTCGACAGCCGTTTCGTTTGTGTTATAATGGGGTTTATATTTTACAACATCTAGGAAAGCGGGGAAGACTCGTGCTGCTTCCAAATATAAATGATCCGGAGCAACTGAAAAATTTATCAGTGCCAGAGCTGGACGCCCTTGCAGAGGAGATCCGCAAGTTTCTGATTGAGAAGCTCACTGTAACAGGCGGACATCTGGGGTCCAACCTGGGGGTAGTGGAGCTTACGCTGGCACTGCATTACTGCTATGACAGTCCCCGGGATAAAATGATCTATGATGTAGGACACCAGGCATATGTCCACAAGATTCTGACCGGCCGGCAGGACCGTTTCGACACGCTCCGCAAGAAGGACGGACTGTGCGGCTTTGTAAAGCGCTCAGAGAGTGAGCATGATGTCTGGGAGGCCGGGCACAGCAGCACCTCCTTGTCTGCGGCTATGGGCATGGCCATGGCGCGTGACCTGAAGGGTGAAGACAACAAAGTGATTGCTGTGATCGGTGATGGTGCGCTGACCGGCGGGATGGCCTTTGAAGCGCTGAATCATATCGGGCATGAGCGCCGCAAGCTGATGGTGATCCTGAACGATAATGAAATGTCCATTGCGCCTAACGTCGGAGCTATGCACAATTATCTGAGCAAAATCCGTTCTGACCGCCATTACCTGCGGGCCAAGGACGAAGTGGAAGGGCTGCTCCGGAGAATTCCGGCTATCGGCGGCAAGCTGGCCAAGACAGCGGAGAAGCTGAAGGACAGCCTTAAATATATGATGGTTCCCGGCGTGCTGTTTGAGGAGCTCGGCTTCACCTATCTCGGTCCGGTAGACGGGCATGATATCGAGAAGATGATTGACACCTTCCATCAGGCGGACAATGTCAACGGACCGGTTCTGGTGCATGTGCTGACTACCAAAGGTAAAGGATATAAGCCAGCCGAAACCGATTTCTACAAATCCCATGCCATTTCTCCTTACAAAATCGAATCCGGCCAGCCGCTGAAAGCGGTGGGTAAGCCGCCTATGTACACAGAAGTGTTCGGGGAGGCGCTGATTGAGCTGGGCCGAGAGGACAAACGTCTGATCGCAGTAACACCGGCCATGCCGGGAGGCTCCGGCCTGTTCCCGTTCGCGAAGGAGTTCCCTGACCGGATGATCGACGTCGGCATTGCCGAGCAGCATGCGGCAACGCTCTGCGCAGCGCTGGCTATGGAAGGAATGAAGCCGGTCTTTGCGGTTTATTCCACCTTTATGCAGCGTGCCTATGATCAGATTCTGCACGACATCTGCCGCCATAATGCCAACGTAATGTTCGCCATTGACCGTGCGGGCTTTGTCGGCGCAGATGGCGAGACGCATCAGGGGGTTTATGATATCGCCTTTATGCGTCATATGCCGAATATCGTCATCATGATGCCTAAGGATGAGAACGAGCTGCGCCATATGATGAAGACGGCTCTGGAATATAATGACGGGCCGATTGCTTACCGTTATCCGCGGATTGACGGAACAGGTGTGGCTCTGGATAAGGAGCTGCACACCATACCGATCGGTTCATGGGAATGCCTGCGTACCGGCGACGATTACGCTGTGGTTGCCTGCGGGCCGATGGTTCAGGTTGCCGAAGAAGCGGCAGAGCTGTTAAAGCGCGAGGGAATCCAGATCGGAGTCGTGAACGCACGCTTCCAGAAGCCGCTTGACAATTCAATGCTGCTGGAGCTGGCCCATGCCGGAACCTCAATGGTCGTCTTGGAAGAAGCCAGTGAGGCGGGAAGTCTGGGCAGCGCAGTGCTGGAGTTTTTTGCATCGCAGGAGATTTATGATGCACGCGTGCATCTGATGGGTGTACCGGACATCTTTGTTGAGCATGGTTCCGTTAAAGAGCAGCGCCAGCAGACCGGTTTGACCGTAGAGTCGCTGTGTTCACGGATCAAAGCCATGAAGGCGCTGAGCAAATATACTTATAAGTCAACTTCCACATCCTGATAACTAAGGCAGTGAGCGGTTGACTCAAGAATGATCAGGAGATGAACATGGAACACCCTAAAGAACGGATTGATGTATTACTGGTGGAACAGGGCTTTTATGAGAGCCGTGAGAAGGCCAAGGCAGCCATTATGGCCGGCTTGGTGCTCGCAGATGAGGAGCGGATCGAGAAAGCGGGGATGAAGGTGCTCCGCAGCTCTGTTCTGAAGGTCAAAGGAGCTGTGCATCCTTATGTCAGCCGCGGCGGCCTCAAGCTGGAGAAGGCACTGCGCAAATTCGAAATCGGCCTGACCGGACGCGTCATGCTGGATATCGGCTCCTCCACCGGGGGCTTTACCGACTGTGCCCTGCAGCACGGGGCAAGTCATGTCTATGCCATTGACGTCGGCTATAACCAGCTGGACTGGAGCCTGCGCAACGATGAGCGGGTAAGCGTAATGGAGCGGACGAATTTCCGTTACATGACACCTCAGGATCTGCTGGGTCCGGTGCCTGATTTTGCGAGCATTGATGTTTCCTTTATTTCACTCAAAATCATCCTTCCCCCGCTCAAAGCGCTGCTGAACCGTCCGGCGGATATTGCTGCACTCATTAAGCCGCAGTTCGAGGCCGGCCGCGAAAAGGTCGGTAAATCCGGCGTTGTGCGCGATCCGGCAGTACATAAGGAAGTACTGGTCAAAGTACTGACTATGGCGGAAGAGCTCGGGTACCGGCTTGAGAACCTGACCTTCTCGCCGATTACCGGCGGCGAAGGGAATATTGAATTCCTGGCGCACTGGAAGCTGGAGGAGGAAGCGGGCGGGGCTGAAGCGCATCCGGCTCCGCGCTATTCCGGTGACAGCTTCGCGCTGCTGGCTGATACCGTCATCAAAGAAGCTGCAGCGACCTTTACGGCCGCTAACGGAAACTCATCGAAGAAACGATGAGTTTCTTTTGCTTGAAAAGTCATTTTTTACCCAAGACTAAAGAACAGTAAGCGGTGACGTGAAGCAGGAGTTCCCGGCAGGCTGGGCGAATAAATCACCGAGGTGATTTGCGTGGCAAGCTCTGACAAAGCCGTTGTGGCGCTTATTGGACTGGCAGTTGCGATATTTCTGGTATACCGGATTTATCTTTGGCTGCAGAGCTCACCGAGCTCCTTTTTAAAGGACCGGGTGCCGATCAACAATGATATTGCTCCCCACCCTTCCATTGAGTGGCTGGAGGCAGCAGGATATGAGGTGATTGGCGGCAAGCTCAAAATCCCGTTATCTTTTAATGTAGACGGTGCCCCTATGTACAGCCGGCTGTTTATTGATTATGTAGCCGGTAAAGAGGACGGCTCCTATTATCTGGTCATTCTGTCCAGGCCCCGCAAGGAGCTGGAGTTTACAGGGAGCGCACTCCGGGATGCACTTCTGCCCTATCTGCTGATTTATCCTGACTGCAGCGGGGTGCTGTATGTCAACACGGCATCGTCCGCTATCCATGTGATTTCTTTTGGCAGGGATGACGGCGAGTCCGCTTAATATTCATTTTTACAATACAGGAGGCAACAATGAAGGGACACAGGCATATCAAGATTCGTGAAATTATTACACACAAAGAAATCGAAACCCAGGATGAACTGGTGGAGGAGCTGCGTGAAGCAGGGTTTCAGGTGACTCAGGCGACCGTGTCGCGTGATATCAAGGAGCTGCTGCTCATTAAGGTGCCGATGGATGACGGGAGATATAAATATTCTCTGCCGACGGACCAGCGTTATAATCCGACTCAGAAGCTCAAAAGAGTGCTGGTGGATAACTTTGTCCATATCGATTCCTCGGGCAACCTTGTGGTCATGAAATGTCTTCCGGGAACTGCCAATTCGGTGGCAGCACTGATTGACAATATTGACTGGCCGCAAATTATGGGTACGATATCCGGTGACGATACGATTCTGCTCATTTGCCGCCTGCCGGAGGACAGCAAGGATGTTATTTCACAGATTATGGGATATATTTCCTGAACGGAATAGAGGCAGCATAATTCCATTCATGGGAATCATCTTTTCGGAGGTGCAGTTATTGTGTTAGAAACGTTATCGATCCGCAATCTGGCCGTTGTTGAAGCGGTGGATGTGCATTTTTATCCCGGATTTCATGTGCTTACCGGGGAAACGGGCGCCGGGAAATCCATAATCATTGATGCGCTTGCCCTTGTAGCCGGCGGGCGGGGCTCTGCAGACTCCATCCGCTACGGCTGTGACAAGGCGGAAATGGAAGCGCTGTTCAGCCTTCCAGCCGGCCATCCGGTATGGGAGACGCTGGAGCGCCTGGGCATTGATGCCCAGCGGGAGGAGCATCTGGTCATCCGCCGCGAGATCACTTCAAACGGCAAAAGCATTTCGCGGGTCAACGGCCAGATGGTCAACCTCAGCATGCTGCGGGAAATCGGGGAACAGCTGGTTAATATTCATGGACAGCATGAGCACCAGAACCTGCTGAAGGCAGAGCGTCATCTGGGGCTGCTCGATACTTACGGGGAAGCGGTAATCGGTCCGCTGAAGGCGGATTATCAGGAGAAGTATACCGCTTTTGCCAAGGTCGAGAAGGAGCTGCGGGAACTTCAGGAATCCAGCCAGAAGGCTTATCAAATGCTGGATTTGTACCGTTTTCAGCTAGAGGAAATTTCTTCGGCAGGGTTAAAACCGGGAGAAGATGAATTACTTGCCGAAGAACGGGTCAAACTATCCCACAGCGAGAAAATGATGGATTCGGTATCCGGTGCATATGACCTGCTGTATGACAAACAGGGGCTGGGATCCATTAACAAAGTCATTTCACAGCTGGAGGATGCGGTACGTTATGACGAGAAGGGGCTGCGGGCTGTACTGGAACAGCTGCAGTCGTCTTATTACCAGCTGGAGGATGCCGCCTTTCAGCTGCGGGATTACCGGGAGGACATCGAGTTTAATCCGGCGCGACTGGAGGAAATTGAGAACCGTCTCGATCTGATCAACGGCCTCCGCCGCAAATATGGAGACAGTGTGGAGCAGATTCTGGCGTATTATGATCAGATACACCGGGAGACGGACCTGCTGGAGAATAAGGATGAATACATCGAGAAGCTGAGCTTCAAGCGCAACGGCCTGCTCACTACATTAATGGAAGCGGCACAGGTACTCAGTGAAGCGCGCAGACAATGTGCAGCTGACCTGGCAACCCAGGTCGAAGGTGAGCTTAAAGATCTGCAGATGGGACGGACCTCCCTGCAGGTTAAGCTCGATATTATGGAAGATCCGCGTGGTGTCGAGTACCAGGAGCGCCGTTACCGGCTGACCCGCCAGGGTATCGACAGTGCGGAATTTATGATCTCGCCGAACCCGGGAGAGCCGCTGCGGCCGCTCGGCAAAATCGCCTCCGGCGGTGAGCTGTCGCGGATTATGCTGGCGATGAAGAGTATTTTTGCCCGTACGGATGCTATTCCGGTTCTGGTCTTCGATGAAGTGGATACAGGGGTCAGCGGACGCGCAGCCCAGGCCATCGCGGATAAGCTGTACAAGCTGTCATCCATATGCCAGGTGTTCTCGATTACGCATCTGCCGCAGGTGGCCTGCATGGCCGATCATCAGTACCTGATCGCCAAAAAGGTCGAGGAAGGCCGGACGATGACGGAAGTCGATTCCCTGAACGAAGACGGACGTGTGATGGAGCTTGCCCGGATGCTGGGCGGTGTCGAAATCACCGAAAAAACATTGCATCACGCCCAGGAAATGCTCAGTCTGGCCGAGGCCAGCAAAGCAGCCATAAGCTAGGCGGAACAATGATTGACAGTAATAAAAGCCCGGGGGCAAGGTTATCTTATAGGTACGCAATTGGCGACCACCTTTTTCGTCAAGCGAAAGAAGCAAAAGGGAGCGTGACAGCCATTGAAGCCGAACCTCAGGAAGTTAATGCCCGGCCTTTTATTCACCTTCTTTCTCAGCTTAACAGGCATAGCAGGATCTCATCAGAGTTATGCCGCCCCGCTTGATCCTCAGCCGGCCAAACCGGCAGTGCAAGCGGCAGATCAGGAGCTCATGGTTATTCCGGGAGGCCAGACGATCGGCGTGAAAGTAAAGTCGGCAGGTGTTCTTGTTGTAGGCCATCATCTAATTGAAGTTTCTGAGCAGTCCAAGCTTTCCCCCGGAGAGAACAGCGGGCTGATACCCGGTGATCTAATGGTCTCCATTGACGGTGTGAAGCTTAATGAGGTATCCAAGGTTGCGAAGCTGGTCGAGCGGGCAGGGAAGTCAGGCGAAACCCTTAACATCGTGTACAAACGCGGCGGCAAGGAGCATACAGCCAAGCTGAAGCCCGCTTATGACCGTAATGACAAGGTATGGAGACTGGGGCTGTACATCCGCGATTCTGCGGCTGGTGTAGGCACCTTAACCTTCTATGCTCCGGAGCAGGGAGTGTATGGCGCTCTGGGCCATGTCATTACGGACATGAACACCGGAACTCCGATTGTGGTCGGCAGCGGGCATATTGTGCAGTCCACTGTAACCTCAATCTCCAAGAGCCAGGATGGCGATCCCGGGGAGAAACGGGCTGTTTTTCTCAAGGAAAGCCAGGTGCTGGGTAATGTGCAGAGCAATACGGACTTCGGTATCTTCGGTAAAATGACCAAAAACCCTGAGCACAGCCTGTACAAGCAGCCGATTCCAATTGCCAAGAGCAGTGAAGTAAAAGAAGGGCCGGCGCAGATTCTCACTGTGGTTGACGGCCAGCAGGTGGAGCGGTTCAATGTGGAGATTATCCATGTCGCCCACCAGCAGACTCCGGCCACCAAAGGGCTTGTGCTGCGCATTACTGACCCTCGACTGATCGATAAGACCGGCGGTATTGTCCAGGGCATGAGCGGCAGTCCGATTGTCCAGAACGGCCGTCTGATCGGCGCGGTAACCCATGTCTTCGTTAACGATCCCAAGTCAGGTTACGGCTGTTTTATCGAGTGGATGTTAAAGGACTCCGGGGTCACCGGACAAACTGAACTTTCCCCATATAATCTTAAGGCGGTATAGCCTTAAGATTTTTTTGTCGAAGCGCAGCGATATAAATCGAAAGATGAAATAAAATATTTAATTATAATTCAACACTCAAAAAAAATAAAGAAAAATAATTTTCGACAGAAGGATATTTGATCAGCATGTCGAAAACCTAAGGAGTGCGATAAAATGTGATTAAGAAAAGCAGACATGAATAAGGAGGAAGCAGCCAGTGCAGAATATTGAAGTGTTGTTGGCCGATGATAATAGGGAGTTCACAAACTTGCTTGCTGAGTACATCACGGAACAGGAAGACATGACCGTAACAGGCATCGCTTATAATGGTGAAGAAGTGCTTCAGATGCTTAGCGGGGCAAGAAAAATTCCGGATGTGCTGATCCTTGATATTATCATGCCGCATTTGGACGGACTTGGCGTTCTGGAACGCCTGCGTGATATGGATCTGAATCCGCAGCCTAAGATCATTATGCTGACTGCATTCGGTCAGGAGAACATCACTCAAAGAGCTGTGCAGCTAGGCGCGTCTTATTATATTCTTAAGCCGTTCGATATGGAGGTACTGGCCAACCGTGTACGTCAGCTCGTCGGTACGCAGGGCAGCATGAGCAGCTCCCCGAGCATGTCTAACTTTGCCGGCTCCCGTTCTTCAACGTCTTCATCCGGCAACGTGGTTCCGCTCTCCAAAGGCAAGAACCTGGATGCGAATATCACCTCCATTATTCATGAGATCGGTGTGCCAGCACATATTAAAGGCTACCAGTATCTGCGTGAAGCGATCACCATGGTGTACAACAATATTGAAATTCTCGGCGCTATTACCAAAACGCTCTACCCGGCAATCGCGGAAAAGTTCAAAACTACACCATCCCGTGTAGAACGCGCTATCCGCCATGCGATTGAAGTGGCCTGGACCCGTGGTAACATCGACAGCATCTCCCACTTATTCGGCTATACGATTAATATCTCCAAATCCAAGCCGACCAATTCCGAATTCATTGCCATGGTAGCCGACAAGCTGCGGATTGAGCATAAGGTGTCTTGAAGGGGTAAGGATCAGGATACGTAGAATGAATAAAGGGGATTGGAAGTGGCATCCATCCAGTACACTAAAAACGATAAATCTGTGTCTAAACCCATATACATTTCCCATCCGCCCGATAGATCTTTATGATCTATTGGGTTTTGTTTTTTGCAGGTTAACAGCAAACAGACACTGAGATCTCATCAGTGTCTGTTTATTTCGCTAATTAAACCCCTCTACAGCAGCTTAATCAGCCCTTCGAGCTCTTCCGCCAATACTTTAGCCAATTCAAAATTCTTTTCTTTCAGGGCCAGTTCGATTTTCATTTCAACCGCTTTTTTGTTTTGTTCCATTTCCAGATAGTCCTTATCAAAATGGCTGGCATAAATCATCTTTCTGAATTTGCGCATGCTCATTTTTCTGACCGTCTTATCCTCAATGATCAAGACATAATCCATTCCGTTTACGACAGAATAGAAGTCATGAGAAATCATGAGAATGGCACCCTTATACTCCTGAATTGCTTTCTCCAGCGCGATTTGGGTATAGGTGTCCAAATGGCTTGTCGGCTCATCCAGCAGCAGGACGTGGGCTTTGCTGGCTGAAACCTTGGCTAATTGCAGCATGTTTTTTTCTCCGCCGGATAGAGCTGCTATCTTTTGAGTAAGGATTTCACCAGTAAAGCCATAGTTTGAGAGATACGATCTTATCTCATCATAAGTGTTGAACCCGGCCTCGATGAATTCTTCCAGCATTGTATTCGAATCGTTGAGGACTTCGCCTTGAAGCTGGGATAAGTATGCCACTTTAACATCAGGGTTTATTTCAATGGATTCGTGATGATTATTAACAATCTCCCGGAGTAAGGTCGTTTTTCCTGTACCGTTTGGACCGATGATGGCTACTTTATCCTTAGATTTGATTTCGAAGCTGACATTTTCTAAAAGCAGTTCATCAAAGGAAATACCGTAGTCCTTAACCTCTATAACAACGGTGTCTTCTTCAATCTCGTGTTCCATACCGAAAGAGATCTTCGGCTGCTTAATATCGACGAAAGGAGCTTTAATTCTGCGCGCTTCAAGTCTTTCCTGGAATCTCACTCTGGCTTTTAAGGCTCTCCCTCTGGAGGCTTCTGAATTATAAGTGGCGATCGCTCTAAGATTGTCGATGATCGTATCGTTTCTCTTCATTTCTTCCTCTTCAGCGATAGCGAGCTCTTGAGCCTCGATTTTAGTCTGAAGCAAGGAGAAATTATAATCAATGTACCGACCGTCAAACTCCTGAATTTCCGTGTTTTCGAGGTGAATGATTTTGTTGAAGCAATGATTCAGCAGGTAGCGGTTATGCGTAACGACCAGCAGGATGCCTTTGTGGGAATTGATAAGGTTCTTAAGCGCATTTAGATTCTCAAAATCCAAAAATACATCCGGCTCGTCCATAATCAGCAGATCCGGACTGTTCAGCATTTCCTTCATGACTTGGATAAGCTTGAATTCCCCGCCGCTCAGCTCGGATACTTTGAGGTCCTTCAGCTTCATGAGGTTGGCCAGATTTAGCTTCTTATTAATATTACTTTCAAAATCATCCCCGTTAATGGATGCGAACGCGTCCAAGGCAAGCTGATATTGTTCCAGCAACGGCTCGATGTCGGCGGAAGTCTCCATTTCAGTAAGAATAGCGTTAATTTCATTTTGAATCTTAATAAAGGCTGCCCCTATATATTCAAAAACGGTTGTTTCCTCCGCTTTGTCCAGTTGTGAGAACTGGCTTACATACCCGATTGTGCAGGTTGGATCGATCTCTAACCGGCCATCATACAAATATTTCTCCGGATCGATCAGGATATCGATCAGTGTGCTTTTCCCGCTGCCGCTTGTCCCGATAAATGCGCAATGCTGCCCCTCTTCGAGCGTAAAGGTAATGTTGTTGTATAGCTCTTTTTGCGGAAACGAGAAGGATAAGTTATCAACTTTTATCATAGTGGTACCTTTCTTTATAACTGGAATATTGACAATTGTTAAAGATTTTTAAAGTAGCATCAAGTTGTTAGAATAACACTGTTTTCAGCTAACAGCAATTCATTTCAGAATAATTTGGTATGCTGACACAGGCTAGTGATTCTACCCCGCCGTAAAGTGGTTAATTACAAAGCAGCTAATTATGAGATGAACAAGGGGGAGCGGCGTATTTTTAACAGTTTACCCTACATACAAGGCATACAAGCCGGGCAAATACATATGGGTTTAACGTTTGCGCATCTAAATTTAAGGCTATTACATTTTTCGACAAGAAAAGTTGAATCACACGTGTATAATCATTGTAAAAAATGAAAGGTTCAGCAAGTTTCAAAAGAACACCAATACATTGTAGCAATCACATTAGTGTGAAGGGGAAAGAGTCGGATGGCCAAAAAAAGCATATTAAATGTATTGGTCGGTGTTCTAAGCCAATTAATTGTGATCGGACTGGGGTTCTATATCCCGCGGTTAATCATCCTTACCTATGGCTCGGAGGCTAATGGCCTGATCACGTCTGTTGTACAGGTTATTACATACCTATCTTTGCTGGAAGCAGGTGTAGGGGCCGCCTCCATACAGGCTCTATACAAGCATATCGGAAATAACGATCAGTCCAAAATCAACGAAATTCTCACAGCAACCTCGTCTTATTACCGCAAAACAGGCTGGTACTATTTTATCGCGGTCATCCTGATCTCGATCGGATATCCCCTTGTTGTCAGCTCAGGCTTCAGCAATTTCACAGTTATGGCTATTGTATTATTGAGCGGGCTGGGCGGAGCGGTGAATTATTATTTTCAGGGAAAATTCAGAGTTCTGCTGCTTGCTGAGGGCAAGAACTACATTGAGGCTTCCGTAACCGCGCTGTCCACGATTGTCAACAACGTCATCCGTATCGTTTTAATGCTGAATGGCTTTGATATTATTGTCGTTCAGGCCGTTTATTTTGTAATCACCATTGTTCAGATTATTGTGTACCAGATTTACATGAAAAAGCACTACAAATGGATCAACTTTAAAACTACACCGGATTATCAGGCCATCAGCCAAAAAAATTCCGTTCTGATCCACGAGCTGTCTTATCTGGTATTTAAGAATACAGATGTTGTCCTGCTCACCCTGTTCACAAACCTGAAGGTTGTAAGTGTATATATGATGTACAATATGATCTTTGGTGTGGTGGAGAGAGTAACCTTTACCATTCGTGACAGCTTCAAATTCGCCTTAGGCCAAAAATACAATAATAATTTTCCGAAGTTCGTCAAGATGTTCAATCTCTTTGAATCATCCTACATCTCGCTGGTGTTTGCCCTGCTGACCATTACTACGATCTTAATCCTGCCTTTTATGAGGCTGTACACTTCAGGAATCGAAGATACCAATTATATTGATACGCTCCTGCCTTTGTTGTTTGCAGCGGTGAAGCTGCTGTTTAATGCCCGGTTATCTTCTGACCTGGTGATTGATATCGTCGGCCATTTCCGCAAAACGCAGTGGAGATCGATTCTGGAGACAACTATTAACTTTGTTCTCTCCTTGATACTGGTATTTCCTTTTGGCGCCTACGGAGTGCTGTTTGGGACCATGGTCGCTTTAACTTACCGGCTAATTGATATAATATGGTACACTAACAGCAAATTATTGAAGAGAAATTCCTGGATCACCTACAAAAAGTGGATTATTAATCTGCTCGTTGCCGTTATTATCATTGCCGTGACAAAACAATTTGATTTTATGGTTACTCCGCATTCATACGTAATGTTCATTTTAGACGCTGCCGTATTATCGGTTACGCTGGTCCCGCTGTTTTTTATAGCAGGTCTCTGGTCGAGCAGATCGGATACCGACATGCTGCAGGAAATGCTTAGTCCGCTCCTCGCCAAATTCAAAATACGCAAAGCAGGACGGCAATACTAAAGGAATATGGGGGTATAAGAATGGAACCGCAAATCAGTATTATTGTTCCGGTGTATAATGTAGCTGACTATTTGCCAAAGTGTATCGAGTCGATACTGGCGCAGACCTTTACGGACTTTGAGTTGATTTTGATTAACGACGGCTCTCCGGACAAATCCCCTCAGATCTGTGACCATTATGCAAGTCAGGATAGCAGGGTGCGTGTCATTCACAAAAAGAACGGCGGTGTCTCGGAAGCCAGAAACTGCGGTCTTGATATTGCCAGAGGCAAATATATCGGGTTCGCAGATAGTGACGACTGGCTGGCCCACGACATGTTTGAGCTCTTGTACAACTTAAGTGAAAAGCATGACGCTGATATTTCTATCTGTGGTCATTATGTTGTGACAGATGATTCAACCGAACCGCTGTACGAATATTTTGAAGGCGAAATTATTTACAGCAATGTGGAAGGTGTGCAAAAAATCGTCGAGGATGTTGAAATTCAAAGCTATTTATGGAACAAGCTGTTCAAAAGAGAGCTGTTTGAAAGTCTCCGCTTCCCGGTCGGTAAAATTTATGAGGATCTGTGGGCCATGTACTTCCTGTTCAAACACGCCAATAAGTCCGTCCGCGTCTGGGACCCGAAGTATTATTATCTGCAAAGAGGCGGCAGTATTACGCAGGTATGGGATGATAACAGCTTCTATAACTACTATCTGGCTGTAATTGACCGGTATAACGATCTCAAGTCTGAAGGGAAAAATACCGCTTATCATGATATATCCAAGCAGTATCTGGATGATGTAGTGGAGTACGGCTTTAATTACTACAATTATTACATTAAAAAAGGCATGAAGGTAAATGATGAGCGCTGCGAGGAATTCATTGGTTTTCTCAAAAACAATATCAATCCGTTCTTCCAGGACAACACCCTCGGCTTCAAAAATAAAATGAGCATCAGCCTGCTGTTCTTCAACAAACGGCTATATGCCCATTTATTCAAATTTGCTTTTGTGGTACTAAGAAACAATAAAATAGGCTAATTCTGCCTCTTTTTCCGCCGCTCCTTTATTGGAAATGAAAATCCAATGGAGGAGTGTTTTATTTTTGTGTTATGATAGTAGTAGATGTGTTCCTCATGGGCGTCATCATTGCAGTTGAATTCAGACGGGGCTGTATGGTATTAAAAAAAGTTGTGAAAGATATTCTTACAGAGTATTCAACGCGCCAGTTATCAAAATGAATAATGTTGCCCTTTCTTGCAGCCATCTATTCATCCTGATCCATAAGCTAACAAAAAATGGTTCGACAGAAAAGGGGAGTCCACGAATGAGAATTAACGTTAAATTTACTCCAAAGGGAAAAGTGGCGGTTGAAAATTTCAGCAACGATGAGCTGCTAGAAATTTTTGCGCGTTACCTGAAGACTTTGACCAAGAAGTACGACATTGAGGTTGATGTACCGCATGAAGTCAACAACAATATCGTGGCAGACGGAACGGTCGTTGTCATGGCGCAGAATGTGAACTGTGATGTGGATACCTTCTTCAAGGAATTGAGCCGTGACATCAAAGTACCGCTGAAGAAAAGACTTGGCGGCAAATTGGACAATGTGTTCAAGACAGAAGTTATTGAATAGCAGTACATGGGACTGGAATTAGCCGGTCCTGCACAAAAGCCATCCCTTCTAAAGAAGAGGATGGCTTTTGCATTGCGGGAAATATGCACTGTGACAACAATATATGTAGAAGTATCCTGATATTCTTATTGAGCTCATGCATCCAAATGATTTGAAGAAGGGATCAAATCTCTTCCAGTCAGAATATTCATGATTATTTCAATAAAATCAGGCGAAGCCTTAGCCTCCACCGCCAATTCGTAGATGTTCAGTAGCTGCTCGTCAGATAGTAGTTCGAGAGATGAGGGGCGCGGAGAAGGATGAAAATAATGATCCATTAGATTCCTCCATCAATAGGTATAATGATCCAAATTATAGCTAACTACTTTAAATGGTACCATTTGGAAGGAAAACCGTCTCCTGTCATTCACCCTGCGAATTACTCTTTACAGAACATGGTGATTATGTCATAATATTTGGCCGTTTTATCGTCAAAAATCCCGGTATCCAAATCGATACCGGGATGGTGAAGAAGGTTAAGCATACAGCAACTCATTCAATCCGCTGATTCCTCTGCAGCAAGAAACCGCTTGATACGGGGTTCATTGGACTCTGATACAGTGGCAAACTGTTCACCCTCAGTGAAGTGGACGATTTTGCGCTCGGCATCGTACGCGTTCACCTTGTTAAGGCTAACGACGTTGTTACGGTCAAGGCGTTCGAATCCTTTACCCTTATAAGCAATCAGCAGATCGGAAAGAGTAGTGGGGAAAACAAACTCGCCTTCTTTCGTATGGACGAATATTGCATTTTTATAGCTGGAAAAATACAATATGTCTTCCTCCCTGATGTCCAGGGAAGAACCGTCGTTATGTAAGACACGCATGTTTTCCCCATCCTTGTTGGATTACTTACGGAGTTCTTGCGGTGCTTCTGGGCTGTGAGCCCAAGGTTTCAATACTGTTGAAAAAAAGCGTGCGGATGAAGTTAAGGATTTGGAAGCATAGCGTGCGATTGTTTTCTTCATTGTAGACTCCTCCTGTTCTTAAAGGTGATTACTGTTAAGGACTGGGCCAAAAAGGCCAATCCAATGACAGACGAAGAAATGAAAAAATTGGAAGTGACCATTATGACAGAAGCCAGCTTCATCCATCGATACCAATGAAGCGGAATCTGAGCATTAACGTCAGGATTTGGAGCGAAGATTAGCATTAAAATTAAAGATGAAGCTGTATATATCCATAATTGATCCTGGATTAGATACGAAATATGAGGTAGCAGGGAGCATAAGCTGATGGAGAAAAGATTGCACGCAGCAGCTGTTTTTAAATGTCTTCCTCCGCTGAAAAATCTTAATACAGCAAAGCAGCTCAGAGAAAGAGCAGTACCAGGAAGCTTCCCTGTAAACCAGCCGATCAGCAGTGAGATAATGACGATCAGCAGACTGTTCAGAATAATGTTCAGGGCATACTGCATGACTTCAACTGAACTGGTTTCTTGAGGGTTCGCTTGTTTAATTGCTAATGCGAGCTTATGACTTAGTATATTCATCTTCGGATCTGTCCTTTGCATAGGATAGATATATATAACAAGAAAGCAGAAAAGCATATATTAGAGGTACAGCCAAGAAATATCTGGAGTTAAAAAGATACATAATAGAGATCAGAATCGCGGCAGTGGGAAGATTCAGGATAAACAAGAGCTTCTCACGTTTGCTTACTTTAATTAATCCGTTGGGCTTGTCTGGAACAAAATCAAATCCCTTACGCCTTTTTGATATGTAATGCCCTATACTAATAATAGTAGCTGCAGTTAATAGCTGCATAAAATAGGCACTGACATCAATGCCATAAAAGGTATGTGTTGAAAAGAAACCTATCTTTTGAAACAATATAATAAAGACAATTTGAACGAAAGTATAAGCCTGATAAATCATGCCGGTTAATATTGCTGCATAAAACATATGTATTCTAAATAACATCCAGAAGAAGCAAAACATTAGAGCGTACTGCACAATGATATCTGCTTCTACCCATTGATAATTAACCCTGATTACAAAGGAAAAGAAGGCCATGATAAGACCTGCGAATATCATTTCAATAGGGTAGATATCAATTTTAAATAAACTGAAAGCTAAGAAAAACATCGCGAATGTTTCCATTCCAGAAAAGATCATATAAAGCCCAAATTCCAGCATGCCGACACTCCCGGTGAACAAGTTGACTCTTCCTTATTCTTGCAAATATTATACATAATATACTAAAATACAACAATAGAGATTTACACAAATCAACAAAAAATTCATTATTTTAGGTGAGAGGGGCAGTTTATATGAACCAGCGTCCAGAGCAAGGCGAGTATATGGAATTTCAGGAGGCTTATATCTCTCAAGTGCCGCCGGAAGGCGACATCGTCACAATTCTCCGTGAGCAGTCCAAGGAGGTTTTTGCACTGCTGGACGGGCTCAGCGAAGAACAGGGGAATTACAGATACGCGCCGGAGAAGTGGAGCATCAAGGAGATGGTCGGACACCTGACCGATAATGACCGCATTATGTCTTACCGGCTGCTCTGTTTTGCCAGAGGCGAGCAGGCACCGCTGCCGGGTTATGAAGAGAAGGATTATGTTGCCGCCGGAAATTTTGACCGCTTCACGCTGAAGCAGCTGGTGCTGCATTACCGGATTGTCCGGGAATCCACACTGGCGCTGCTGGAGAGCCTGGCGGATGACGTCTGGACCCGGGCTGGTAATTTCTATTCGGTTCCCGTGACAGTCAGAGCCCAGGCCTGCATGATTACCGGACATGAAAGACATCACATGAATATTCTGCAGGAGCGGTACCTGAATCAGGTGTAGTGGCTTAATCTTGGAACAGCACAGACGGGAGGGAGCATGGATGGGAATTGCCAGAAGCCTACTGCATTTCTTCATACCGCCGGAACGGACGCTGCTCTATACGACTTTTGACCAAAGGGAATATTTCGTCATCAAGAACCGCCTTAGTGCGGCAGGCATCCGGCACCGCTCCAAAATTAACGGAGGGATGCGCGTCATTTCCAGCCGTAATCATTATGGAGGCAACCTGTCATCCAGACATGAGCTGTTTGTAAGTAAAGATGATGAACAACGGGCAATCAAGGCCATTAAGAAGTAACGATTTTAAACAGGTTCTCAATAAAAAAGCATTCCAGCCGCCATTCGAACGGTAGTGGAATGCTTTTTTTTGCTGCTACAAAGGGGGATTCTTGTGACATTTACGGCAGACGGGGTAATAAGCCTCATTGCCGCCGATCTGGATCTGCTTGCCGCTATAGACCGGCTTGCCGTTCTCCACGCGCAGAGCCATGGTTGCTTTGCGTTCACAGAACCAGCAGATGGTCTTCATTTCTTCGATTTTATCGGCATAGATCAGCATATACTTGCTGCCTTCAAAAAGATTGTTCTGGAAGTCATTCTTCAAACCGAAGGCCATGACAGGGACGTTCAGCTCATCCACAATCCTTACGAGCTGCAGTATGCAGTCTTTGGTAAGGAACTGGCATTCGTCAATCAGCACGCAGTGGGGTTTGGGCAGGTTGCTGCTTACGATGCCGAAAATATCTGTTTTTTCATCAATAGGGATGGCCTGCTTGCGCAGTCCGATGCGGGAGGAGATGTACCCGACCTCGTCCCGGTCATCAAGGGAGGGAGTGAAGATGAGCACCGATTTGCCCTGCTCCTCGTAATTATGGGCTACCTTGAGTATCTCTATGGATTTTCCGCTGTTCATTGCGCCATATCTGAAAAACAACTGTGCCACGTCCATCTATCCTTTCGCTCTTGTCCCCAAGAGTGTAGTATGCCTAAAAAAGCGACCTTATTAGAGTATCATATGTGCATTTAAAGTAGCCAGTGAAAAAAGTGCCGGATTCGGCATATTTCTTGTAGGTGATTCCCGTCTTAGGGCCAGTCCTCAGGTTATGCTATAATGATTGCACGTGTGTTTTCAGCGGGAGAACCTTTTATGAGGAAGGAAGTTATGTCAAGTGTCGGAGAAAATGGAGCAGTATAAGGAACGGGTAGCCGCTGTCCGCGAAGACGGCGGTTTATCAGAGGAGGTGCAGGGATTGCTGGCGGACATGCTGGAGGAGCTGGCGGAGCTGAACCGCAGCAACAAGGCGCTGCGCCGGGTCATTCTGAAGAACGGGCAGGGATCGGCAATGTCAACACGATTACGGGATGCTCTTTACGAATAAACAGGCGAGGTACAGCAGATGAACTTAATATTCTCCTATCTCAAAAAATACAGGGTAGCCGCGATTGCCGCCCTGGCCATGATGGGGATTGAGCTGGCAGTGGAGCTGTCGCAGCCCCTTCTGATTTCCAAGATTATCGATCACGGAATTGTAGAAAAAGACTTGTCAGTAGTCTGGCTGTGGGGCGGTGTGCTGACCCTGAGCGCGATTATAGCGTTTGCTGCAGGGATACTGAGCTCCTTTTTTGCCTCCCATACCAGTCAGAGCTTTGCTTTTGATCTGAGGGAAAAGCTGTACGAAAAGGTACAGTCCTTCACGTATGAGGTGTTCAGCCGGTTTCCGACTTCATCGCTGATTACGCGGCTGACCGGGGATGTAACCCAGCTGCAGGATACGATTTTTATGGCATTGCGCTTTATGACCCGCGTTCCGCTGGTTGTGCTGGGCAGTGTCGTGATGGCGATGGTGGTGGATGTGAAGCTGGGTCTGCTGCTGGCAGTGACGCTGCCGGTGCTGATTTTGTTCCTGGCCTGGGTGATGCGCCGGTCTTCGGCCCTGTTCAAGATTGTGCAGGGCAGGCTCGATGGTGTAAACGGTGTCATTCAAGAAAATCTTACAGGCATCCGGCTGATCCGGGTGTTTGTGCGGATGAGCCATGAGATCGGCCGTTTTGCCTCGGTCAGCGGCGGCTTGATGAAATCCACCATCACCGCTCTGCGGCTGACCGAAACGATGGGACCGCTCATTATGCTGATTGTTAACGCGGCAATTGTCGCAGTGCTGTGGTTCGGCCGGATTGATATTGCCGCCGGGGACGCTACGCTGGGACAGACTGTCGCGGTTATTAACTACGCTTTGCGGACGATCGGGGCGATGTCAGCCCTGTCCTGGATTATGGCCACCTTCTCCCGGGCCGTTGCCTCAGAGCAGCGGATATCGGAGGTTATGGCCTCACCAGACGGACAAGGGGAGCTGGAATCTGCAGACGCAGAGGAAAACAGCAACAGCGGAAAGGCCCTCCAGGGAAAAATTGAGTTCGCCGAAGTCAGCTTCAGTTATCCGGAAAGCGACATTGCTGCGCTTGAAAAGATCTCATTCACAGTTCAGCCCGGCAAACGGGTAGCCATTATGGGAGCGACGGGTTCTGGCAAGTCCTCGCTGGTGGGACTGATTCCCCGGCTGTATGAACAGAGCAGCGGTATCATCCGGATTGACGGTATAGACAGTGCCGACATGGATATTTCCAGGCTGCGCCGGTCGATTGGTTATGTACCGCAGGAGGTGCTGCTGTTCAGCGGTTCTGTGCGGGACAATATTGCCTGGGGCAACGAGCATGCCTCGATGGAAGAGATTGAGCGGGCGGCTGCAGCGGCACAGATCCGGGAAACGATTAAAGGGCTGCCGCAGGGCTATGATACAATGCTCGGCCAGCGCGGGGTTAACCTGTCCGGCGGACAGAAGCAACGGCTGACCATTGCCCGGGCTCTCGTACGCAAGCCGGCGATCCTGATTCTTGACGACAGTACGAGTGCGCTGGACGCTGTAACAGAGGGGCTGCTGCTGCAGGAGCTTACATCAATGTCCTGCACCACTGTGCTGATTACCCAGAAGATCAGCTCGACGGTTTCGGCTGACCTGATTCTGCTGCTGGATGAAGGGCGTTTAATTGCCAAGGGAACCCACCGGGAGCTGCTGGCGGACTCGCCTCTATACCGCAAAATATACGAATCCCAGACAGGGGAGGGAGCACAGCATGTTCAAAGCATTACTTGAGCCTTTCCGCCATCCCAGGCTTGAACTGGGGCCGGCTGACGCAGCAGGCGGAGGGCGGAGGCCGAAGGCCAAGCCCAAGAACTGGTCAGCCACTCTGGGACGGATCTGGAGCTATCTGGCTAAACGTAAGGCGAAGCTTACGCTTGTACTGCTCCTTGTTCTGGTCAGTACCGGTCTGGCGCTGCTGGGGCCTTATCTGATCAGCCTGGCGGTAGATGACTATCTGGAAGGTGACGGGGGCCGGAGCTGGGTGGTTTTCCTGATCACGCTTGCTTTGGTATACCTGTTCACTTCACTGGCGACCTGGCTCCAAAATATTTGGATGATTGAAATCGCCCAGGAGACGGTATACCGGATGCGCACCGACCTGTTCGCTTATCTGCACAGGCTGCCGATTTCGTTCTTTAACCGCAGGCAGCAGGGTGAAATTATGAGCCGGCTGACCAATGATATTGAGAATATCAGCTCGACGCTTAACAGCTCGGCTATTCAGATTTTTTCCAGTGTACTGACATTGGTAGGAACAGTGGGGGTCATGCTGTGGCTCAGCCCGCTGCTTACGCTGCTGACTTTTATTGTCGTGCCGCTGATGTTCCTCGGCATGCGCTGGATTACCCGCCGTACAGGACCCCTGTTCAAGGAACGGCAGCGCAATGTGGGCGAGATGAACGGTTACATTGAGGAGACACTGTCGGGCCAGCGGGTAATCAAGGCTTTTTCACAGGAGGAGAGGGTGATTTCCGGCTTCCGTGAGCGCAATACACGAATCATGCTGTCAGGGTATTGGGCTCAGGCGATTTCTGGCTTCATTCCCAAGCTGATGAACGGTCTGAACAACCTGAGCTTTGCCATTGTCGCGGGTATCGGCGGCTTCCTGGCTGTCCGTGATATTGTGACTGTCGGGATTATCATCGCTTTTGTGGAGTATACCCGCCAGTTCACCAGACCGCTGAATGATCTGGCGAACCAGTGGAATACGCTGCTGTCGGCGATTGCCGGGGCAGAGCGGGTGTTTGAGGTAATGGATGAAGAGACGGAGGCTAAGGATGAGGGGGCAGCCGTATCGCTTAGCCAGGTGGAAGGGGCAGTCAGCTTTAAGGAGGTATCCTTCTCCTATGATGAAGGAAAGGATATTCTGCATGGCATCAGCTTTGAAGCGAAGCCGGGCGAAATGATCGCCCTGGTCGGACCGACAGGCGCCGGGAAAACAACGCTGATCGGTCTGCTCTCCCGGTTCTATGATCCAAGCAAGGGCAGCATCACGCTGGATGGCAGGGAGCTGTCTTCTATACGAAGGGAAAGTCTGCGCAGCCAGATGGCTTTTGTGCTGCAGGATACCTTCCTGTTCAAGGGGACGATCCGCGATAATATCCGTTACGGCAGGCTGGATGCTACCGACGCTGAGGTAGAGGAGGCTGCGAAGCTGGCCAACGCCCACTCCTTCATCATGCGGATGCGCGGAGGCTACGACCGGATGCTGTCTGTGGACGGCAGCGGCATCAGCCAGGGGCAGAAGCAGCTGCTGGCGATCGCGCGGGCCATTCTGGCCGATCCGGCGATGCTGGTACTGGATGAGGCAACCAGCAGCATTGATACGGTCACTGAGATCAAAATCCAGGAAGGCCTGCAGACACTGATGAAAGGCAGGACGAGCTTTGTCATCGCCCACCGGCTCGGTACGATCCGTGCCGCTGACCGCATCCTGGTACTGCAGGACGGCCGCTTGCTTCAGCAGGGCCCGCATGACGAACTGATGCGTCAGGGCGGGCTGTACAGCGACCTGGTGCACGGAGCGCGCAAGGCAGCGCCGGGCGGTGCTTAGGATTATAGAAACATGAAAAGCAGCAATTCACGTTTCCCGGAATCTATTGTGCCGGTGAAGCGGGCTTGCTGCTTTTTTGATATGCGTTGATGTGGGGCATCTACCGCTGCTAGTTGCGGGATATAGGCTGGGTGAGGAGCAGGAATGGTGGGGGGGGCTGGCGGAATGGGACACGTCGACGGATTGAAGGGAAAAAATGCCTTTGAAGTTGGCGGAATGGGGCAAGTTGGCGGAATGAAAGGTAAAAATGCCTTTGATTTCGGCGGAATAAGGCAAGTTAGCGGAATGAAGGGCAAAAATGCCCTTGATTTCGGAAGAATGAGCTGAGTTGGTGGAATGAAGGGCAAAAACGCCCTTGATTTCGGAAGAATGAGCTGAGTTGGTGGAATGAAGGGTAAAAATGCTCTTATTGTGTATGGGGTAGTAAATAACAATCTTATAAAGTGTTCTTAGCCGCCGGCTGCTCAGCTTTCTGCCTCTCCCTAAACCGGGGACCGACGTAGTTCTTCTTGCGGTCACGCGTCAAAATCCAGCCGCCAAGAAAGCTCATGCCCGCCGCAAACAGCAGCAGCCCGCCGCCAAAATGCAGCCAGGCAAACACCGGAGTTACATTATCATCGCCGTGCATGGAGAGATAATTGAACAAATCGTCCTTCATCATCAGGAAGCCCTTCATCGCCAGAAGTCCCGGAATGACCAGAATGATAATGGCAATGAAGCGTGAAATAATCAGTTTCATACAGGCAACACTCTCCCCGCAGCCTATTGAATTCATCAATATGATAACGCTTCAAATGGTAAAAGTCCATGCCTATATGACGTTTATAAGTTTTGAATTGAGTCCAAAAGAGAGTACAATGTAGGAAGTTATGCAGAACTTTTGAGTATTGACTGGAGGATACATATATGACAATTTCCTGTGACGTGGCTATTCTGGGCGGAGGAACCGGAGGATATGTGGCGGCGATCCGCGCTGCCCAGCTCGGCAAGTCTGTCGTCGTCATCGAAATGGACAAGCTGGGCGGAACCTGCCTGCACCGCGGCTGTATTCCAAGCAAGTCGCTGCTGCGCAGTGCAGAGGTATACGCTGAAATACAGGAGAGCGAAAGCTACGGCATTGAAACATCAGGCGTCAAGCTGGTGTTCCCGAAGGTTCAGGCACGAAAAGATGCGGTCGTGGAGCAGCTGCACCAGGGCGTACAGTATCTGATGCGCAAAAATAAAATTCAGGTGGTCAAGGGCAAGGGGCGTATTATCGGTCCGTCGATTTTCTCACCGCGCAGCGGTGCGGTTGCCGTTGAGCTGGAGGATGGAGAGATGGAGACAGTAGTCTCTACTAATCTCATCGTGGCCACAGGCTCCCGCCCGCGCGTGCTGCCGGGCCTCAAGCCCGACGGCAAAGTTATCCTCAGCAGCGAAGAAGCGCTGACACTGGAGCAGCTGCCTGCTTCTATGATTATTGTAGGCGGCGGTGTGATCGGAGTGGAGTGGGCGTCGATGCTGGCTGATTTTGGCGTTCAGGTTACAGTGGTGGAAGCCGCAGACCAGCTGCTGCCGCAGGAGGATGCCGAGATTGCCCGTGAGCTGACCAGATTGCTTAAGAAACGCGGAGTCAAGGTTCTGACCGGCACAACGGTTGATCCGGAGACCAGCACTATTTCAGAGGACGGGATCAGCATTGAGGCCCGCAAAGGGGAGCAGAGCCAGACGTTGTCAGCCGGGAAGCTGCTTGTTTCGGTTGGCAGAGTAGCCAATATCGAGAACATTGGACTGGAAAATACCGATATCCGCTTCGACAAAGGCGTGATCGAGGTCAATGCCAACATGCAGACCGGCGAGCCGCATATTTATGCGATCGGTGATGTGATCGGCGGGCTGCAGCTGGCCCATGCCGCTTCCCATGAAGGCATTCGCGCCGTCAATCACCTTGCAGGGGAGCAGCTTCATCCGTATCATGCCCATCTTGTGCCGCGTTGTGTGTATACACGGCCGGAGGTGGCCAGTGTGGGTTATACCGAGAAGGAAGCGCAGGGGCTGGGTCATGATGTTGTGACCGGGAAATTCCCGTTCTCGGCCATCGGTAAGGCGATTGTGCACGGGATGAAGGACGGGTTCGTTAAGGTTGTGGCTGACCGCAGCAGCGGTGATATTCTCGGTGTGCAGATGATCGGCCCGCATGTGACCGACCTGATTGGTGAAGCGGCGCTGGCACAGCTGCTGGATGCGACACCTTGGGAGATCGGTGAAGCGATCCATGCTCATCCGACCCTGTCTGAGGTAATCGGAGAGGCGATGCTGGCCGTGGATGGCAGAGCAATCGGTTTCTAATATAAGCATTGGGGAATAAATGGAATGCCGGAGAGAGCAAGCGCCGCGAGACATGCGCAAAACAGCTCTTTTCCGGCTTTTCCTCTCTTTTCTTTTTGCAGGGAAAGGGATTATAATGTATTTAGTCTAGTCTTAGTACCTGGTTATAAGATCAGGTTAAAGGCGGCGAGATGGCAGCGTGCGTGCATGCCATTACCCACAAAATTTTTAGGAGGTACCTCTGTATGGAATCTCAAGGTACTACTGCAAACACGATTAGCCGACATAAACAGCTTGGACTGACAGACGGCCAGGTCATTGACATGTACAGATATATGCAGCTGGGACGGAAATACGATGAGCGCAGCCTGCTGCTGCAGCGGGCAGGAAAGATCAACTTCCACGTATCAGGGATCGGCCAGGAAGCGGCTCAGGTTGCTGCGGCGTTTGCACTGGACCGGCAAAATGATTATTTTTTACCTTACTACCGGGATTATGCCTTTGTGCTGTCGGTAGGGATGACTACGCGTGAGCTGATGCTGTCCGTATTCGCCAAGGCGGAGGACCCTAACAGTGGCGGCCGGCAGATGCCGGGCCATTTCGGCAGTAAGCGTCTGCGTATTGTAACGGGCTCAAGTCCTGTAACTACCCAGGTTCCGCATGCGGTCGGCTTTGCACTGGCTGCAAAGATGCAGAAGAAAAAGTTTGTTTCGTTCGTGACTTTTGGCGAGGGCTCCAGCAACCAGGGGGATTTTCATGAGGCCTGCAATTTCGCGGGTGTGAACAAGCTGCCGGTCATTATTTTTTGCCAAAATAACCAGTATGCGATCTCTGTTCCGGTTCACAAGCAGCTTGGCGGCAAGGTCAGTGACCGCGCACTGGGCTACGGCTTCCCGGGTGTACGTGTGGACGGCAATGATCCGCTTGAGGTCTACCGTGTAGTGAAGGAAGCGCGCGAGCGCGCACTGGCCGGCGAAGGGCCGACACTGATTGAAGCGATGATGTACCGCCTGTCGCCGCACTCCACCTCCGACAATGATCTGGCTTACCGGACGAAGGAGGAAGTGGATGAGAACTGGAAAAAGGACGGCATTGCCTCCTTCCGGACTTATCTCACCGAGCAGGGGCTGTGGAGCGACGAACAAGAGTCGGATCTCGTTGCCGAATACAATCTGGAATTGAAAGAGGCTATTGCATATGCCGAAAATGCGCCGTTCCCGAAACCGGAAGATACGCTGCTGCATGTGTACGACGAATCCGGCCTCAAAGGAGGAGCATAAACATGGCGATGATGGAATATATCGATGCGATCCGGCTGGCGATGAAGGAAGAAATGGAACGCGATGAGTCGGTCTTTGTGCTCGGCGAGGATGTCGGCGTTAAGGGCGGCGTGTTCACCACCACCAAAGGGCTGCAGGACCAGTTCGGGGAAGAACGTGTTATGGATACACCACTGGCCGAATCGGCAATTGCCGGTGTAGCTATTGGTGCGGCGATGTACGGCATGAAGCCGATTGCCGAAATGCAGTATTCTGATTTCATGCTGCCGGCAACCAACCAGATTATCAGCGAGGCGGCCAAAATCCGTTACCGCTCCAACAACGACTGGAGCTGTCCGATAGTTATCCGTGCGCCGATCGGCGGCGGGATCTTCGGCGGACTGTATCACTCCCAGTGTCCGGAATCGATCTTTTTCGGTACGCCGGGGCTGAAAATTGTAGCGCCGTATTCGGCAGCTGATGCCAAAGGCCTGCTGAAGGCAGCAGTACGTGACCCTGATCCGGTGCTGTTCTTCGAGAACAAGAAATGCTACAAGCTGATCAAGGAAGACGTGCCTGAGGGCGATTATATCGTCCCGATCGGTGAAGCGAACCTCCTGCGTGAGGGCAGCGATATTACGGTGATCGGTTACAGTCTGCCGCTGCATTTTGCGATGCAGGCAGCGGAAGAGCTGGAGCGCGAGCAAGGCATTTCCGCGCATATCCTGGATCTGCGCACGCTGCAGCCGCTTGACCGTGACGCGATTATCTCCGCTGCCCGGCAGACGGGCAAGGTGCTGATCGTCCACGAGGACAACAAGACCGGCGGCATCGGCGGCGAAGTGGCGGCGATCATCGCCGAGCACTGCCTGTTCGAGCTGGATGCGCCGATCTTCCGGCTGTGCGGCCCTGATGTACCGGCGATGCCAATTAGCCCGCCGATGGAGAAGTTCTTCATGCTGAGCAAGGACAAAGTGAAGGCTGAAATGCTGCGGCTGGCGCAGTACTAGGGTGGGACTATGCTGCTGAGCAAGGATAAGGTGAAGGCGGAGTACTAGGGGCAATGAGCTCAGGTTAAGGCTGGTATGGGTGAAATGAAGGTAGCATGCCATGCGTCAGGGCAAATGCCATTCCGTGTCCGTGGGAAGGCGTCTCCGGCTGTCCAAACGGCAACCTGCGGGAGAGCGTAAGCAGTTGCCTAACCGGTATTCCGTGGGAATGCGTCATCAGTTGCCTAAACGCCATCCCGCGGGAATTCGCCGCACCTGCTCGAACGTTCAAGTCCCCACATTAGGTGGATTTTTGCTACTTATTTTGTCTAAAGTAAGCTACTTTGAAGATTTAGTTGGAAAAACGCTATCTAATTTCGCCCATATGGGGTTTTAGCGATGATATGTGAGCTTTTAAGTGACGTTTTTCCAACTAATTTGGTTTTGCGGACGTTTAAGAATGATTTAAGTGGTGAAAATCCAACTAGGTACGTTACTGTGCCGGTTATACTTATGTTTTTGGCGGAACCCTGGTCATACAGGGAATCCATTACTTATCAAATCTCTTAGGCACATGCTTCCCGGCCCAGTGCCGGACAATTTTAAGGAGCCTATGCTTACAAAACTTTAAGCGTATGCTTGCGAAGCGAGTTTTGTACGAAGTCAGTACAGGAAGCCTATGCTTACAAAACTTTAAGGAGTGACAATATGTCTGACAATACAAAGCTGACGGATGTGGTGATGCCGCAGCTGGCGGAATCGCTGGTGTCCGCTACGATCGGCAAGTGGCTGAAGCAGCCGGGCGACCGTGTGGAGGAATATGAGCCGATCTGCGATCTGATTACGGATAAAGTCAATGCCGAGCTGCCTTCCACTGTGGAAGGCACGCTGGTTGAGCTGCTGGCCGAGGAAGGCCAGGTCATCAGCGTGGGCGAAGTCATCGCCCGCATCGCTGTAGCTGCGCCTGCCGGGAGCTCCGCACCGGCAGCGGGCACTGCCCCGCAGGCGGCAGCCGCCGCGCCTGCGTCTGGCACGCCAGCCGCGCCGGTCCGGCCGGCAGCGCTGTCTCTCTCAGCAGCGGACGCGCCTATGCGCTCCCGCTACTCACCCGCGGTGCAGACGCTGGCAGCGGAGCACCGCATTGACCTAAGCGCCGTGCCGGGCACCGGGCTCGGCGGGCGCATTACGCGCAAGGATGTGCTGGCGTTCCTGGAGAACGGCGGCGCGGCCGCCGTCCAGCAGGTACCTGCACATCCGGGCGCAGCCGGCGCGGGGCAAGCCGGCCGGCCGGTGCCTGAAGCGCAGCAGCAGCCTGCGCTGCAGGTGATTCAGGCGGAGGCGCAGGAGCAGCTGGAGCCGGTGCGCAATTCGGGGCTTCACCTGAGTGAATCCCCGCGCATTCCGACCATTGAGGTCGAGGGCGGGCTTGGCAGCAGCTCCGAGTACCTGATCGACGTTACGCCGATCCGCAACACGATTGCGACAAGAATGCGCCAGAGCGTTTCGGAAATTCCCCATGCCTGGACGATGATCGAAGTAGACGTGACCAATCTGGTCATTCTGCGCAACAAGGTCAAGGATGAGTTCAAGCGCAAGGAAGGCATCAATCTGACCTATCTGGCCTTTATGATGAAGGCAGTCGTCAGTGCGATTAAAGATTACCCGATTATGAACTCCGTCTGGGCCGTGGACAAAATCATTGTCAAACGCGACATCAACATCGCGCTGGCCGTCGGCACCGAGGATTCCGTTATGACGCCGGTTATCAAAAAAGCCGATCAGAAGAACATCGCCGGCCTCGCCCGTGAGATCGACGAGCTGGCCCAAAAGACCCGTGAAGGCAAGCTGCGCCTGGATGATATGCAGGGCGGTACTTTTACAGTCAATAACACCGGTTCCTTCGGCTCCATCCTGTCCTATCCGATTATCAACTACCCGCAGGCGGCGATTCTGACGTTTGAATCCATTGTCAAAAAGCCGGTCGTCATCAACGACATGATTGCTGTCCGCTCGATGGCGAACATCTGCCTGTCGCTGGATCACCGGATTCTGGACGGGGTCATCTGCGGCCGGTTCCTGCAGCGCGTAAAAGATAATCTGGAAAGCTACACGCCGGATACGAAGATATATTAATCAGCGGCAGCACATCTGCCGTGACACAGCAAACAGCGCCCGGCAATGCCGGACGCTGTTATTAAGCTTGTAAGGCCTGTCCTTAACCGGCCAGGAAAGGCTCAACTACCATCAGCAGGGTTGAGGCGACCATTGCGATCAGCATGATATAAATGACAATGCGGAACCATTTTTGACGATTCATGTGTGACTCCTTTAGGATTAGTGTAAGTTAAGAGCATTACCACCATTGTAACGTATCTGAGAAAGAGAGGGAAGTCCAGTGATAGTACGAGACCGATTGATTCAAGAGTTCATGGAGCTTGTCCAGGTGGACAGCGAAACCGGAAATGAGCGGCAGATTGCCGATGTGTTAAAAGAAAAATTCAGCGCCCTTGGCCTGACTGCCATCGAGGACGATTCCATGGAGCGTACCGGACACGGAGCGGGTAATCTGTTCGTGACCTGGGCGGCAGAGAGCGGTGCTGCTGCACCTAAGCTGCTGTTCACCTGCCATATGGATACTGTTGTCCCAGGCAAAAACATTAAGCCTTCGCTCGGCGAAGACGGCTGGATTACCAGCGACGGCACAACGATTCTCGGCTCAGATGATAAGGCAGGCCTTGCGGCTCTGTTCGAAGCGATCCGTGTCATTCAGGAGCAGAACCTTCCGCACGGTCAGATTCAATTCGTCATCACCGCAGGTGAAGAATCCGGGCTGCTTGGCGCACGGGCAATGGATGCGAGCCATCTGGATGCTGATATGGGCTTTGCTCTGGATTCCAACGGTGAGGTCGGCTCCATTGCAGTAGCTGCACCGACACAGGCTAGAATTACAATGCAGATTAAGGGTAAATCGGCCCATGCCGGCGTTAACCCAGAAGACGGGATCAGTGCGATTCAGGTTGCCAGCAAGGCGATTTCCGCGATGAAGCTGGGCCGGATCGACAGCGAAACGACCGCGAATATCGGCAAATTTGCCGGCGGCGGCCCGACCAATGTGGTCTGTGACCATGTGCAGCTGGATGCGGAAGCACGCAGCATTGTGCAGGAGAAGGTGGAGCTCCAGATTGCTTCGATGCGCGAAGCACTCGAAACGACCGTCCGCGAATACGGTGCGGAATGCGAGTTCCGCAGTGAGATTATTTATCCGGCATTCAGCTTTAATGAGAATGATACGGTAGTGAAGCTGGCGGATCGTGCCATCACTTCACTGGGCCTGACAACCCGTCTGTTCCCGTCCGGCGGCGGTAGTGACGCCAATGTGTTTAACGGCCTAAAGGTACCTACGGTGAACCTGGCGATCGGCTATGAGCATATTCATACCACCAAGGAGCGGATCAAAGCCGATGACCTCGTCAAAGCGGCTGAGCTTGTGGTAGCCATTGTTAAGGAAAGTGTAAAACCATAAAGCCTGTCCGCTGCCGGCGGGTGCGCTAAATGAAAAAAGGAGCTGTTTCCGTGAAAATCCTGGAGCAGCTCCTTATTATTACGGCGGGTGAAGGAGGGCGGCTGTCAGCCGGCTTTTGACGGATTCTTCCGTGCTTCTGCCTGCAGCAGAAGGACATAGGACAAGGGCATATCGCGCCCGTACCGTTCGATCCATCCTGCAATAACGGCTTTAACCTGCTCAGGCTTGCCTGCGACTGTAACGGCTGATCTGCTGGTACGGATAAGGATGTTGTTCATGCTTGCATTCCTTCTTTCCCCTTAAGTTTGCTATAATACACCCTATGCAGAACTCAGCCAAAGGAGACCATGAATCTATGAAAAAGAATGAAAAATTCAGCAATCCCGCATTGGATGAAGAAACGTTGTCAACACAGCCGGTTTTTGAAGGTAAAATCATCAGCCTGCAGGTAGACACGGTGAAGCTGCCGGACGGCAACAGTGCTACACGTGAAGTTGTAAAGCATCCCGGAGCCGTGGCCGTACTTGCGCTGAATAACAATAAAATGCTGGTGGTGGAGCAGTACCGTCAGCCGATGCACCGTACAGAGGTGGAAATTCCGGCCGGCAAGCTGGATAAAGGCGAAGATCCGCTGGAAGCCGCAGGCCGTGAGCTGCAGGAGGAGACAGGCTTTCATAGCGGAGAGCTGAAGCTGCTGAAGTCTTTTTATACCTCGCCGGGCTTTGCGGATGAGATCATTCACCTGTATGTGACGGAAAATGCCCAGCCGGGGGAAATGGCACTGGATGAGGATGAGTTTCTTGAGGTATCCGAGCTGACGCTTGAAGAAGCATACCAGTACATTGCAGACGGACGGATTGCTGATGCCAAAACGATGATGGCCGTCTATGCCTGGCACCTGTACACCTTAACCGGCCAATGGCACTAGAACCCAAGCTGCACAGCTTTTACTGCGATTTGCATGTCCACATCGGCAGGACTTCTGCAGGAGCAGCTGTCAAAATCAGCGGAAGCCGCGACCTCACCTTCGCCAATATCGCTAAAGAAGCTGCTGAACTCAAAGGCATCGAGCTGATCGGCATCATTGACAGCCATTCGCCAGGTGTCATGCAGGATATCCGCGATCTGCTGATGTCCGGTGAGATGGCTGAAGCAGAGGGCGGGGGCGTTACTTACCGGGGAACGACGATTCTGCTCGGTACGGAAATTGAAATCCGCGAACCGGGCCGCAAAGAATGCCATGTGCTGGCCTTCATGCCGGATCTTCCGGCAATGGAAGACTTCAGCGCGTGGATGAGCCGGCATATGCGCAACGTCAACCTCAGCTCGCAGCGGCTGTATGCCTCCTCAAGAGTGCTGCAGGAGGAGATTTACGGCCGGGGCGGGTTGCTGATTCCGGCTCATATTTTTACGCCGCATAAAGGACTGTACGGCTGTTCAGCAGAACGGATGGCGGAGCTGTTTGATCTGGAGCAGATTGCCGCCGTGGAGCTTGGCCTAAGCGCGGACTCGGAGATGGCCGGATATATCTCTGAGCTGGACCGCTATTCCTTTCTGACCAATTCCGATGCACACTCTCTCGGTAAAATCGGCCGCGAATACAATGTGCTTGAACTGGCCGCCCCGTCGTTTAACGAATTCCGGCTGGCGCTTGCCCGTCAGGAAGGGCGGAGCGTGAGTGCCAATTTCGGCCTTAATCCGCGGCTCGGCAAATATCACCGCAGTTATTGCTCCAGCTGCGGCAGTATTATTGATGAAGCGGCAGCTACCTCGGAGCGTTGTCCTTACTGTGGAAGCACGAAGCTTGTACAGGGCGTATTTGACCGCATCCTGCACATCGCGGACCGGGAGCAGCCGCTTGTTCCCGCCCACCGCCCGCCATACCATTACCAGGTCCCGCTGGAGTTCATCCCGGGACTGGGCAAGGCCAAGATGAACGCGCTGCTGGCTGCTTTCGGGACCGAGATGAATATCCTGCACCGGGCGGATGAAGCTGAGCTGGCCGGAGTGGCAGGGCCTGAGCTGGCGGCGAAAATCGTTCTGGCCCGCAGCGGCCGGCTTGCGCTGACTTCAGGCGGGGGCGGAACCTACGGCAAAGTGGACAAATCGCAAAGCTAGTCCTGACTTGTCCGCAGGACAAGTCATAGAACGGGACGTTTTCTCATAAGGTGTAACATGTGACCTGAAAGGAGAACGTCCCTATGCGCAGTTTGCGGCTGATGATCAAGGAACAGACGCCTCTTTATATTTTTGTAGCGGTATTATTTCTGGTCGGGGTTGTGTTCGGGGCGCTGATTGTCAGCAGCCTGACGCTCGATCAGCAGCAGGAGCTGGGGGATTATCTCGGTAATTTCTTTGTGACCGTGGATCAGCAGGGGCTGCCGGCAGCCCCGGATTCCTACTGGAGCATAGCCGCGCTGAACCTGAAATGGGTGGGGCTGATCTGGATTCTGGGCTTGTCGGTGATCGGGCTGCCGGGGATTCTCATTCTTGATTTTCTCAAAGGCGTGCTGATCGGCTTTACCGTCGGCTGCATGGTCAGCGAATATTCCTGGCATGGAATGCTGTTCGCGCTTGTCTCCGTCGCCCCGCATAATCTGGTGCTGATTCCGGTGCTGCTGGTCAGCAGTGCTGCTGCGATCGCCTTCTCTCTGCTGATGATCCGCAGCCGTGTGCTTGGCGGAAGACGCACTCCGGTGACCCGGCCGTTTGCCATGTATACGCTGCTGTCACTTGGGATGGCCGTGCTCGTTCTCGGTGTTTCCGGGTTTGAAGCCTGGGTGACGCCGGCTATGATGCGCTGGGTTACGCCGATGCTGGTTTCACTGTAATCGAGGGCATCACATATGCAGCTATAAACAAACCAGCCTGCCGGGTAATGTCCGGACAAGCTGGTTTAATTTTTATAATGGACGTTAATTTTACAGCGCCTGTGTAACCTTTCTTAGACTGCTTAGCCAGTCCTACCGGTCCGCTGGAGCTGCTGTATGCCCATCCTCCAGCAGCCCTTTGGTGGAATAGCTGCAGTTTGTGCAACTAAAACGCCCTCATTTTGCTATTGCAGGTGTTTAACTGCAGTTTGTACAACTAAATCTGCCAATATTGACCCAAACAGGCCTTAAATAGCTCATATAACTGCACAAAGTACAACTAAACCGGCGTTGTGAGGGGAAAATAAGGGTTTTAAGTGTACAAAGTGCAACTAAACATACAAGTTCACAAGCAGCATTGCGCTCAGGCTGGCCGCTGGCATGGAAGAGGTGGCTGGAAGAGTGTGCAAGGATCTCATAGGCTAGATAAAGGTATACGGTGAGCAAAATTAAAGAATGCCGTCAGTGTAGTGCTGCAACTTTTAGTCAACAAAAGGATGCTTCCCAGGCCTATCATTTCAATAATGTTAGTGACTGCTCCGATTGTGCGGATACACACTTCCATTATCTTGCAGGAACCTGCGGGATTCAAGCTTTTTCCTGTTCCTTTTCAGCAAACCTTTATCTCTCATTCATCCAATTTTAAGCTTCGGGGTTTATAGTAATCCCATGACCCCCTTATTATAGACTTTGGCCCTGCCGGACGCTGGCGGGGTCCTTTTTTATGCGAATACTCCTAATTTAAAATGATTCTAAAAGCGTTTGACTTCTCAAAGGAACACACCCTATAATATAGAAGTGGTTTTGTGCCCGGTGCGGTAATTTTCCAAGGGGGAGGGAGATAGGTGGAAGCCCGGATAGACAAGATTAAACAACAGCTACAATCCCAAGGATATAAGCTTACGCCCCAACGGGAAGCAACCTTAAGAGTGCTGCTGGAGAACGAAGAGGATCATTTAAGCGCGGAAGATGTGTTTATGCTTGTAAAAGAAAAGGCTCCCGAGATCGGTCTTGCCACCGTATATCGTACCCTGGAATTGCTCAGCGAGCTTCACGTCGTGGAGAAGATTAACTTCGGCGACGGCGTTGCCCGCTATGATCTGCGGACGGATACGGCCAAGCATCATCATCATCATCTGATCTGTGTGCAGTGCGGCTCCATGGACGAGATTCGTGAGGACTGGCTGGGACCGCTGGAAGAGCGGCTTGAGAACGAATTTAATTTTACGGTGCTTGATCATAGACTTGATTTTCACGGGATTTGCCACCGTTGCAAGGACAAAAATCCAGCGGACGGCAGCGCTCCCGAATAAAGCTTATAGATGAGGAATTACCGCACAAGCTCTCTCCGGTATCAGCCGGAGGGGGCTTTTTCAATCCGGAAATACATAACCCTGAAGGCCGGCGCATAAAGTGTAGGACGAGTCGATTGACCTTGACCAAACCTACGGGAGGTATCCTAATGATAGTCTCTATACCGAAAACGGTGCGCCGGCTGTATTTTATGACCCTGCTGGTTGCTTTTAGCTGTCTGCTCTATTATGCGCTGAACTGGATCGGCGGCTGGATCAGTCCGGTTGATCATTATGACATTCCGGAAGGTTCAGCCGTCCGGGCGTTTCAGGATGCTCCATCTGACAGTGACGGGCTTAATGCAGGCGAACGTCTGCGGCTATATTACTGGTATGGGGAATAAGACCCGGGACAAAAGCAGGGAAAAACAAGAAGTCTGTCGAATGTAGCCTTGTAGATGATATTTGAAAATCATATGCCTAAATGCTGCATAGCCGCGATGAGCAGCCTGAGCAGACGGGAGCGTGAATGAATGAAGTCGCACTTGCAGTCTTTTATGCACTATCTAACCGAAGATAAAGGCTTGTCCTCAAGCACGCTTGAATCCTACGGGCGGGATATTTCGCAGTTTCTGGATTTTGCAGCCGAGCGGGGAATCCCTTCACCGGATGAAATAAGAAGATCGCATCTTCTCCAGTATCTTGCCGCACTCCGCGGAGCCGGAAGGGCAGCGGCTACTGTTAACCGGAGCACGGTATCGCTGCGTGCCTTTTTTCATTATTTGCTGAAGACCAGGCAGATCAGCCAGGACCCGACGCTGGAAATGGACAAAATAAAGCCCAGCCATAAGCCGCCGATAATCCTCAGCATTGAGGAAGTGGAACGGCTGCTGGCTGCTCCTGATATAACGGGGCCGCAGGGAATGCGGGATAAGGCCATGCTGGAGCTGCTGTATGCTACCGGTATCCGGGTCTCCGAGCTGATCTCGCTGGATGTCGGAGATGTGCAGACCGGGCTGAAGTTTGTCCGCTGCAGCGCAGCTTCAGGCAAGGAGCGGATTATTCCGATTGGAACGCTTGCCGCAGACAGTGTAGCGGGTTATACGGACGAATGGCGGGACAAGCTGCTGCGCAGCGGCAAAGAGGAGCCGGCGCTATTCCTGAACAGTCTCGGCGGGCGATTGACCCGGCAGGGCTTTTGGAAAATCATAAAAAAATATGCGCGGGAAGCCCGGATTGGCCAGGATATTACGCCTCACACCCTCCGGCATTCGTTTGCCGCGCATCTGCTGGAAGGCGGAGCAGATCTGCGGTCGGTCCAGCAGATGCTCGGCCATGCCGATATCTCCACTACCCAGGTGTACAGCGGCATTGCCCGCAAAAATATGAAGGAAGTCTATGAGAGCCATCATCCGCGGGCCTGACAAGGAAAGGCCCGCGGATGATGGCCGGAGCTTACTGTATTGCCTGGTGCATTAACGTGTTAAAAAGATGCTTTTTATGAGTAAGATAGTTATGATGGAATCATACTGAAAGAATGGCCGGACACGAGAGTCTCCGGATGGTTCTTTCGGCGAAAAAAACGGGTACCTGACAAGCGGGTTGTAAGACCGCTGGTTTCCCCGGGGGATTAGCCCTGCGGAAGAAGGTAGAGCCGTTTCTTCCTGCTTTTATTAAGACTTCAGATTATGCATACTGCGAAGGAGTGAATGATGTAATGTCCTCATTTAAACGGATCGGATTTATTGTGCTTGATAGTGTAGGCATCGGTGAAGCGCCGGATGCCGAAAGTTTTGGAGATAAAGGTTCCCATACGCTGGGACACATTCTGGAGCGGGTACCCGGCCTGAAGCTGCCGAACCTGCAAAAATTGGGCCTGGCCAACATTGCTGCCCTGCCGCCGCTTGAGCCCGTAGCTGAACCAGCCGGATATTACGGTAAAATGCAGGAGGTATCCGTAGGCAAGGATACGATGACCGGACACTGGGAGCTGATGGGGCTGAAGATTGAGGTTCCTTTTAACGTGTATCCGGACGGCTTCCCGGCAGAGCTGATTGAGAAATTCGAAGCGGCGACCGGCCGCAAAGTCATCGGAAACAAGCCGGCTTCCGGTACGGAGATTCTGGTGGAATACGGCGAAGAACAGATGAAGACCGGTGCCTGGATTGTGTACACGTCTGCGGACAGTGTATTCCAGCTTGCTGCCCATGAGGATATTATCCCGCTTGAAGAACTGTACAGCGCCTGCAAAATCGCCCGCGAGCTGACCATGGCTCCCGAATTTTCGGTAGGACGCGTCATTGCCCGCCCGTATGTCGGCCAGCCGGGAGATTTCAAGCGTACGCCGAACCGTCATGATTATGCCGTGAAGCCGCCGGAGCCGACTGTGATGAACGCGCTGCAGGATATCGGCAAGGATGTCATTGCTGTCGGTAAAATCAACGATATTTTCACCGGGGAAGGGGTTACTGCCTCGTATCCTACCAAGAGCAATGAGCACGGCATCCAGATCACCATTGATGAGCTGCGCAAGCCGTTTGACGGCTTCCTGTTTACCAACCTGGTAGACTTTGATTCCCTGTACGGGCACCGCCGTGATCCGGAAGGGTACGGACATGCGCTGGAAGTGTTTGATGAGGCGGTTCCTGAGCTGCTCTCCACGCTTGGCGAAGACGATCTGCTGATTATTTCCGCTGACCACGGTAATGACCCGATCCACAGCGGAACGGATCATACACGCGAATATGTGCCGCTGCTGGTGTACAGCCCGAGATTCAAGACCCCCGGAAATCTGGGCATCCGCCAGACCTTCTCTGACGTAGCCGCTACGATTGCCGACAATTTCGGGGCAAAGGCGCCGCAGTACGGGACAAGCTTTTTGGCAGAACTTAAATAACGAACCTTATATCCTCAAGGAGGCAACAAACCATGGCAGTAACTCAAAATCACATTCAAGAGGCAGTAGCCTATATTAAAGACCAATGTACCGTAGCTCCGGAAATCGGCCTGATTCTGGGTTCCGGACTGGGTGTGCTGGCAGATCTCATCACAGATGAAGTAGTCATTCCTTATAATGAAATTCCGCATTTCCCGGTATCGACCGTTGAAGGCCATGAGGGCGAGCTGCTGATTGGTCTGATTGAAGGACGCCGTGTAGTCATGATGAAAGGCCGCTTCCACATGTATGAAGGCTACGGCCCGGAGACAACGGCATTCCCGGTACGGGTCATGAAGGAGCTTGGGGTAACCAGCCTGCTCGTAACCAATGCCGCCGGCGGTGTGAACAAGGACTATACCCCGGGTGATCTGATGCTGATTACCGATCATCTCAACCTGACCGGCCGCAATCCGCTGATCGGACCGAACGATAACGCACTCGGCGTACGTTTCCCGGACATGTCGGCTGCTTACAGTCCCCGTCTGATTGCAGTGGCTAAGGAAGCAGCGGCGGCCCAGAATTTTGAGTTCAAGGAAGGCGTCTATGCCGGTCTGCTCGGACCGAACTATGAAACCCCGGCCGAGATTGTGATGCTGCGCGTTCTGGGTGCGGATGCTGTAGGGATGTCTACCGTTTCGGAGACCATTGTAGCCCGTCACGCTGGTCTTGAGGTGCTGGGCATCTCCTGTATCACCAACATGGCTGCCGGTATCCTGGACCAGCCGCTGAACCATGCTGAGGTTATGGAGACGGCAGAGCGTGTACGTGAGCGCTTTTTGAAGCTGGTGCTGGCCTTTATCCCTAAGATGTAGGCTGAGCCGTTACCGTCGTGTTCTGTTTAGCTGAAAACTAAATTATCGGGCTCGTTAGAGGAGCCATTATCCGTGAGGTGCAAAACTAATGCGTGCAGTTGATCTGATTCAGAAAAAAAGAGACGGCGGCGAACTGAGCCGTGAAGAAATTGCTTTCCTGATCCAGGGTTACAGCAAAGGCGAGATTCCGGATTACCAGATTTCCGCCTGGGCTATGGCTGTGTACTTCCGGGGAATGAACGCGCGGGAAACCGGCGATCTGACGCTGGAGATGGCAATGTCCGGAGACCAGGTGGATCTTAGCCCGATTGCCGGCATCAAGGTGGACAAGCATTCCACCGGCGGTGTCGGCGACAAAACGACTGTGGTGCTTGCACCGCTGGTGGCTTCTGCCGGAGTACCGGTCGCCAAAATGTCCGGCCGCGGGCTGGGCCATACCGGCGGTACACTGGACAAGCTGGAGTCCATCGCCGGCTTCTCGGTGGAGATGGGCCGTGAGCAGTTCTTCGCCCAGGTCGGGGAGATCGGCGCGGCCGTTATCGGCCAGTCCGGCAACATTACGCCTGCCGACAAGAAGCTGTATGCGCTGCGTGACGTGACCGCAACAGTGGAATCCATTCCGCTGATTGCCAGCTCCGTCATGAGCAAAAAAATCGCCGCCGGCGCCGACGCCATCGTGCTGGACGTCAAAACCGGCAGCGGCGCCTTCATGAAGACACTGGACGATTCGATTGCTCTGGCGCAGGCGATGGTTGATATCGGCACACATCTCGGCCGTAACACCGTGGCTGTAATCAGCGATATGGATCAGCCGCTGGGCTTCGGCATCGGCAACGCGCTGGAGATCAAGGAAGGCATCGAGACGCTGAAGGGCCAGGGTCCGAAGGATCTGCAGGAGGTCTGCCTCATTCTGGGCAGCCAGATGCTGGTGCTGGGCGGCAAGGCGAAGGATGAGGCGGAAGCGCGCTCGATCCTGCTGTCGCACATCGAGGACGGCAGTGCCCTGGAGAAGTTCAAGCAGATGGTATCTGCGCAGGGCGGGGATGTAACGCAGGTTGAGGCGCCGGATACGCTGCCGTCGGCCAGCCGCTTCCTCGAAGTGAAGGCTGCTTCCGCAGGCTACGTGGAGAGCATCCAAGCTGAGGAGATCGGCGTTGCCGCGATGCTGCTCGGTGCAGGCCGCGAGACCAAGGAATCGCAGATCGATCTGGCTGTCGGCATCCAGCTGTCCCTGAAGGTCGGCGATACTGTTGCCGCAGGCGATACGCTTGCCGTGCTGCATGTGAACGATGCCAGCGAGAGCAAGGTACGGGAAGCGGAGGCGAAGGTGCTGGAGGCTTACCGCATCTCAGGTGAGCCGGTTCCGCCGCAGCCGCTGGTGTTCGCGCTGGTGACGAAGGACGGCGTTACACGGTACTAGATCCGCAATTAAATAAAAACGTACGGGACAGCAGCTGTTCCGTACGTCTGGGCTGCCGGGGGATACCCGGCGGCCTTTTTATTTTATTTTGGCAAAATCCACCTGATAGATTACGGACTGTCTCTGTTCTTCATCCAGGTAGATCAGCTCGGCGGGCTGGCTGAAGTCGATTCTGCTGTTATCGAAATAGGGAATCAGCATTGTAGAGTAGCTGGAGCTGCCGGCTCCGTCCGCCTCAGCCAGTCCGCCTTTTCCGGTTATGCTGTCAGGCAGCAGTATCGTTGAACCTTGCTTCAGCGTAATGGTGATATGGTCAGTAAAATTTGCGTTATCCCCGGATGCTTTTACGCCGAAACCCAGCTGCCCAAGACCGGAAAATTGTTCGTTGATCTTTTTTGCATCATTAAGTGTGTACTGCCGGCCCTGGCTAAAAGCATTGTAAGACATCATCGCGATGTAGTAATAGGGGGTGTTGACGCTGATTGCCGGCTGCCGGCCTGGCATGGTATTTTCGAGTACTGGAAGGCTCTGTTCTGAGCGAAATTCCGTAATCGTCTGCAGATCAACCTGTCCAATAGCGATAGCATCCTTCATTTGCCGCTCGGACAGATCAAATATGTCGCTTCGGATCTGCTGGCCGGCATTGGCTGAATGTAAGTAAGATTGCGTAAAGGTCATTAGCGAAGTGACAAGTGACAGGATCATGATGGCCATTATTATTTTATTTTTCAAAGTGTTGTCGCCTCAGCTTTCTTATCTGTCCAGACACTTCTCTATAGTCTTCAGCATCCGGTAAGCTCCCCGGCTCTCATTGCAGAGGACGGTAGCTATCGCTTTGCCGGCCGGATAATAAGCAGAGTGGAAGGATACGCCGGGATCATAGCCCATCACATGATATTTATACACTTCGCCGTCCCGCTTCGTAATCCACACCCCATAGCCATAGTGGTCGTCCTTATCTACATGAATATGCGGCGTTAACAGCCGGGCGGTCATTTCCGGGCCAAGCAGCTTGTGCTGAAGCAGTCCCTCCCACAGCAGCAGCATATCAGGAGCCGTTGTGAATGCGCCGCCGTCGGCGCCCCCTTTAACCGGGATGGAATAGACGTTGGTGGTCCATGTGCCGTCGTCTTTTACAATGTATCCTTGAGCCGTGTTACCGGGCAGCGCGTCCAGTTCGAAGTATCCCGAAGCCTCCATTTGGCATGCGGCAAAAATATGCTGCTCCACATAGTCCGTAAAGGTAAGCCCGCTGAGCTTCTCAACGAGCAGTCCAAGCAGAATGTATCCGGCATTGTTGTAATGGAATCTGGCGCCCGGTTCTGAAGCCATTGGAAGTTCATGGAACATCGGCAAAAAATCCTCAAGCCGTCTGAGCAGATACATCGGCCGGGTTCTCCACAGCTCAGTGAAATCGTTCATCGTTTCTTCATCAAAATAATCCGGAATTCCGGAGCTGTGGGTCAGCAGCTGATGCACCGTAAATTCGGCACTGAAACGGGGGAAATGAGTCCGCTCCAGAATATCCATGACGTTGCTATCGAGTGCAAGCCTGCCTTGCTCAATCAGCTGGCAGACCGCAATGGCGGTGAACAGCTTGCAGCCGGAGGCAATTCCGAACCTTGTATCTGGACGGTTGAAGGTCCGGTCTGATTTGTTAGCGTACCCGTATGTGCCGGAGACCACAGCTGCCCCGGTGCTTTTTACGAGAAAAGAACCCGAGAACCCCGCCGCCTCCGCCTCTGATTGCAATGCCGCCGCCAGCTGTTGCTGTAGCATAAAAAAACCTCCTGATCTGTATTCATTTCGGTAAAAGTTCTTGTCTATGTGCGTCTTAAGCTACCATATCACGGCTGCTTTCAAAAGGGTATGCCTACTTCTTCTATAAAATATTTGCGGCAAGGAAGAGAGCATACGCGGGACGTAAGGTTTATCTGCAAAGCACAAGAAACCGGCTTCAGTTTTGGCAGGGCGGTACATTGTGGACATTTCTGACTTTGCGATAGTATAAATGCTAACATCACAATCTTAAGAACGACATCCGGGAGGGAATTGGAATGGCACTTCAGCAAACGATTACGGTAATGAACACAATGGACAGTGCATATGTGAACGGGGAGCAGATCAGACAGTTATTTTCTGCATATCCGGGGATTGAGGTCCTTGTTCAAAAGGTGGAGGGAGAAAAAGGCAGCACAGAATTCGTTAAAATCACGATTCCGGGCAGCGAGGGGAAATTAAATGGGGGCAGCGCGCCTACTTTTGGCATTGTCGGCCGTCTCGGCGGAATCGGCGCCCGGCCAAGCCGGATCGGAATTGTCTCTGATGCAGACGGGGCCGTTGCAGCTGTAGCAGCAGCGCTCAAGCTGGCGGACATGCAGTCCAAAGGGGATGTTTTAAAAGGCGATGTGCTGATTACAACCCATATTTGCCCGGATGCACCGACGCTGCCGCATGAGCCGGTAGATTTCATGGATTCTCCTGTAGATATTCTGCAGATGAACGAGCATGAGGTGCTGCCTGAGATGGAAGCCGTCCTGTCGATCGACACGACCAAAGGCAACCGTGTGGTCAACCACAAAGGTATCGCTATTTCGCCTACAGTTAAGGAAGGCTACATTCTGCGGGTAAGCGAGGATCTGCTGCGGATTAAAGAAATGACGACCGGCCAGTATCCGGTTACTTTCCCGGTGACAACTCAGGATATTACACCTTACGGAAACGGGCTGTACCACATCAACTCGATCCTCCAGCCGGCAGTAGCAACATCAGCTCCGGTTGTGGGTCTCGCTATTACGGCCCAGTCCATGGTTCCCGGCTGCGGAACTGGTGCAAGCCATGAAGTAGATATCGCACAGGCTGTGCGTTTTGCCATTGAAACGGCCAAAGAAGTGACTCAGGGGACATGTTCCTTTTATAACGAGGAAGAGTTCGCGCGGATTACAGAATTGTATGGTTCAATGAATGTGCTGCAGACCTTGGGCCGGCCGGCAGTGGCGTCCCTTTAATATTTAGGAGACGGTGGCGCTGAAGCTGTTCAGCGCCATTTGTATATCGGATTTTAAGCTGAGGGAAGAACAGCGGAGGAGAATTTTGGAACTAGGGTGATAAAGAGACAGGGATTGTCAGGAGGGAATAGCATGAATAATATCGGCATGATTACAATCGGCCAGACTCCCCGTTCGGATGTCGCGCCCATTCTTGAGAAATGTCTGGAAGGCCGGGCAGGGCTTGTCCAGGCCGGGGTACTGGACGGCTATACTGCTGAGCAGGTGTATGAACTGTTTAGTCCGCAGGCCGGAGAGTATGTGCTGACTACCCGGATGGCCGACGGTACGGCGGCTGTTATTTCACGGGAGCGGATTGCGCCGGTGCTGCAGGAGAAGATTGATACGATGGAGGCAGACGGAATCACTACGATTCTGCTGCTTTGCACTGGTGTTTTTCCGGGGCTGCATACGAATCGTGCCCATCTGCTGGAGCCGGATCAGATTATTCCGCCTGTTGTGCAGGCTATGCTGGGCGGCCGCCGGCTGGGGCTGATCGGTCCGCTGCCGGAGCAGGAGGAGGCCATGAATGAGAAATTCGCCGCTTCCGGCGCGAGGGTTCCCTTTGCTGCGGCTTCGCCTTATACCGGAACGGAAAGCGATTTTCGCGCCGCTGCAGAGCGGCTCCGGGACGAGGCTGATGTCCTGGTACTTGACTGTATGGGCTATGTGGAGCAGCATAGACAGTGGGCCGCTTCAGCAGGAGTGCCCGCTGTACTGTCAAACGCCCTGATGGGCAAGCTGATAGCAGAAATGGTGTAATCAGGAGGAAGTTAACATGAGTGAAGCAAGAATAGGTATCAGTATGAATGTACTTAAGGATTGTCTGGGCCTGCGCAGCGGCGAGCTGCTTGCCGTTGTGGCCGATGATGACAAGCGTGAGCTTGCCGAATCCGTCTACGAAGCAGGCAAACGGCTCGGGGCTGAATCCATGCTGCTGGTCATGCAGCTGCGCAGCAAATCCGGTGAAGAGCCGCCTGCTCCGGTTGCCGAGGCGATGGCCAAGGCAGATGTGGCGGTATGCATAACAACACATTCCATGACACATACGGCGGCCCGTAAACAGGCGGCCGCAGCAGGAACCCGGGTGGCGACCATGCCGGGGATGACAGATGATATGTTCAGCCATGGAGCGATTACTGCCGACTATGCACAGGTCAAGGAGCTGACGGAGCAGGTTGCCGCGCTGCTGTCCGCAGGCCAGCAGGTACGGGTCGAGAAGGACGGGCTCAGCCTCAGCTTCTCGATTAACGGCAGAGATGGGGTGCTGAGCACCGGGCTGTACTTGAATCCGGGCGAATCAGGCAATCTGCCGTCCGGTGAAGCTTATATTGCACCGCTGGAAGGCACTGCAGCCGGGCAGATTGTTGTAGACGGTTCAATCGCCGGCATCGGCGCACTGAACAGTCCGCTGGTGCTGACCGTAGAGCAGGGCCGTCTGACTGCAGCCGATGGTGAAGGCGGGGACAAGCTGCTGGAGATGCTTGGTGCAGGCGACGGCCGATTGCTCGGGGAATTCGGCATTGGAACGAATAACAAGGCCAGAATTACCGGCGTGGTGCTCGAAGATGAGAAGGTCTACGGCACGATTCACGTTGCGTTTGGCAGCAACAACACCTTCGGCGGAACGGTAGCAGCAGGCGTACATATCGACGCTGTAGTTATGAAGCCGGATGTGTATATCGATGATAAGCTTATTATGCGAGCCGGAGAGCTTTTGTAGGAGCAGTGTTGCACATTGAGCTGGTAGCGGAACGAGCCGGGAGCGCGGTGGAACAAGACAGACAGCTGGGCTTCGGTTTGGCCGGGAATAGTGTGACGTGGTGTGACACGGCTATCATCCATAAGAAGCATGATAAGACTAGCTGTGTGGATGGCTGAACGGGAATAGCAACCAAGACATGTGTGGATGGTTAAAGAGACAGGAAAGAAGACAGATTGTGTGGGTGATTGAACGGGGCAGCAAAAAAGACAGACTATTTGTTGTCTGATCAGGGGGAGGGATAACGATGCTTGGAATGATACGTGTAATTACGCTGCAGGATGAGTCTGCGGTCAATCAGCACGGGGCGCTGATTGAAGAACGCTACGGCCTGCCGGTGCTCAGCCGCTGCATTCCGGATCAGCCCCGGGGCGTGTACAATGATGAGACCGAAGCGGAGTCCGTGCCGAAGATTATTGAACTCGCCCGGCAGCTGGCAGCAGAGGGCTGCACAGCGATCGGCATCAGCTGTGCGGCAGACCCGGCGCTTACGGAAGCAAGGGCGGAGGTCAACGTTCCGGTATTCGGCGCAGGCTCCTGTGCCGCGCATCTGGCACTGACCTGCAGCAGCCGGATCGGTGTCCTCACGATCCTTACCGAGGTGCCGCCGCTGATCCGTGGCATTCTCGGCGACGCCTATATTGGCATGGACCGGCCGGACGGCGTGACGACTACGCTGGATCTAGGTACGCCAGCGGGACGAGCCGGCGCACTTGCCGGTGCGGCGAGGCTCGTCGAGCGCGGAGCAGATGCGATCGTGCTGGCATGCACGGGCTTCGCCACCATCGGGCTTGCGGCCGAGCTTGAGGAACAGCTCGGCATCCGTGCCTTTGACCCGATCCTGTCCCTCGGCGCAGCCGCAGCTTCGGCCGCGTCTCTGCCGGGCCAGCTGCGGCGCTGATCGCACCGCGTACGTGCTCAATGCCGCAGACCACCTGATGCATGCTATGTAATTTATATTCGCGGCTGTTGTGCTAGCTGCACAGTTTGCTGTTAAGGCGTCCCCTGGAACGTTAATCCGGGGGACGTCTTTATGCTTTTCAGACAAATTTATGTTTCTGCGTTGGACATGCCGGGAGAGTTATTAAGGTAACTTGACTTACTTTGGCGGGTGAAGGAGAAATGTCGTTGTAGCGGTGCGGGATTGGGGGCGTGATATCGGTGTGAGAGTAATATTAGGCTTCCTGGGATGAAGAGTATGGTATAACTGCCGGTTTCCTGAAAAGGGTTGTGATATGTGCGAATTTCAAGTAACTAGTATGTTGTCCTGCTCTGCTACCCGGGAGTTAATTGGTGGTGCTAGTGTTAAAAGCGAAGCTGCCAAAAACTAAGTGGATTTTCGCTACTTAATTTCGCCATTTGGCATCATCCGAGCAATCTAGCTGGAAAAAGGATACTTAATTCGTCCGGAAAATGCCCATCAGGGTGAATTTGGAGCAATTAAGTGCTGTTTTTCCACCTGGATTCTAAAGAACAGCGGGGAATCTAAAAATTAGGTGGCAATTTTCCACTTAGTCCGATAAAAGCACATGAATTTGCAGATGAACAGGTATGGGCAAGGTAGGATAGGGTAGGGTAGGGTAGGGGGTAACCCTCGGAAGCTCACCAGGAAAGACAAAAATGCCTCTGAATCCGGCGAAATGGCCTGGCCGGGCGAAATGAGAGACAAAAATGCCTCTGAATCCGGCGAAACAGCCTAGCCGGGCGAAATGAGAGACAAAAATGCCTCTGAATCCGGCGAAACAGCCCAGCCGGGCGAAATGAGAGACAAAAATGCCTCTGAATCCGGCGAAACAGCCTAGCCGGGCGAAATGAAAGACAAAAATGCCTCTGAATCCGGCGAAATGGCCTGGCCGGGCGAAATGAGAGACAAAAATGCCTCTGAATCCGGCGAAACAGCCTAGCCGGGCGAAATGAGAGACAAAAATGCCTCTGAATCCGGCGAAACAGCCTAGCCGGACGAAATGAGAGACAAAAAAGCCTCTGAATCCGGTAAAATGGCCTAGCCGGGCAAAATAAAAGGCAAAAATCCCCCTGATCCCGCCAAAATCCCCCCGCCTCACTGACCTTTAGGCCAAAAACCTAACATGAAAAGTCCCCTCCCGGCAGACGACATGCCATCAAAGACAGGAAAATATAAGCATTTTGCTATATTTTCCTGTGGTAAACGGCTGATGTCTGATAAACTAACATGAGCAATTAACGCGGCATATTTCAGGAAATTTCATGAAATACTGTAGACAGCAGAGGGAGGCAGAAGCGTTGAAGACACGTGGAATTACTTTAAGAGAACTAATGCAGCTGTCCGTGCTTGGCAAAGCAAAGGTAATCAGCGGTGAGCAGGGGCTGGAACGGGTAGTCCGGTTTGTAGATATTATGGAGGTCCCTGACCTGAAGGGGTGGATCAGCGAGGGTGTTATGCTGCTGACTACCGCCTACTCGATCCGTCATGATCCATCGCTGCTGGCGGAGCTGATCTATACACTTGATAATCTGGGCGCAGCGGCACTGGCGATCAAGCCGGCCCGGTTCCTGAAGGAGATTCCGCAAAGCGCAATTGATGCCAGCAATGCCTGCGGTTTGCCGATTGTGGAAATTCCGCCGGAGATTCCCTATACGGACATTACTCAGCCAGTGACGGAGCTGCTGCTCGGCCGGCAGGCGATGCTGCTGCGCCGTGCGGAGGAAGTCTACCGCACACTGACGACGATGGTGCTGGAGAACAGCGGCATCCAGGCCGTGACAGACAATGTGGCGGAGTTTCTGAAGGCCCCGGTGGCGCTGGTCGATCCGGAGCGGAAGATTATCGTCTCCTCCCCGGCAGATTATGAATGGCAGCAGGAGTCGGTAGCGCTGAACTGGAGCATCCATGTGGACCGGCGCACGGTAGCCAAGCTGCTGGTTGATAAAGAGCAGCTGGACGATATGGAGGAGGTAGGAATCGAGCAGGCCCGGCTGGTATTTGCGCTGGAGCTGATGCGCAGAAAGGTCGCCGAGGATACGGAATTCAGGCTGCGCGGCAATTTCATCGATGAGCTGCTGACCCCGCCCCTGCCTGCGCGCCATGAGGTGGAGCGCCGGGCAAGACAGCTTGGGATGAACCCCGAGCATAAATGGGAGGTTGCCGTTATCGAAGGGGAGACTGCACCAAGTGAGGAGACAATAAACCGGCTGCTGGAACGGGAAGCAAAAAAGCGCGGCGTCACCCCTCATGCCGAGTACCGCTCCAGCCGGGCTGTACTGTTCCTGCCGACACCTGAAGCACGAAAGTCCGGCGGCAATCCCGCAAATGGGGAGGAATCCTGGTCCAAGACACTGGAAGGCTGGCTGCTGGATAAAAGCAACGGCCTCACGAATTACCGGACCGGCGTCGGTACACCGGAATACCTGTGGGACATCTATACCAGCTATAACGAGGCCCGTAAGGCACTGTCTGTCTCCAGACGGCTGGGTCAGGGTTCGGGCAGCGTCACCCGCTATGAGGAGATGGAGGTATACCATCTGCTGGAGGGGCTTAGCGGACCGGGATTTGAGCATCTGTTCGAGCGCAAGCTGGGCAAGCTGCTGCAATATGATCAGGAGCATGACAGCAATATGCTGTTGACTTTCTATCATTATCTGGAATGCCGGGGCAGTCTGATTGACACAGCCAACAGTCTCTACATTCACCGCAATTCGGTCAAATACCGGCTGGAGCGGATCCGCGACATTACCGGCTTTGACCTGAATGATCCCCGTGAGCAGTTTGTCTGCCATTTGTGCCTGATCTACTACTATCTGCAGGAAAAATAGGCGGGACTGGAATATTTACGGAAAACAATGTTAGATAAAGTGACGTTTACGCGTTGCAGTAGTGCACAACCGACAAACGGTTGTGCATTTTTTTAGTTAAACGGGACGTAGAGCAGGCGTTAAATTCTATGTAGAATTAGCACAACCACTAAGAACAACATTAAACAGCACAGTACCTGACATGGAGCTGCAGGTTCTGCCGTAAAGAAAAGGCTCAAAGCAGAGCAGCAAGGATGGTTACAGAAGCCGTAAGGGGGTTGATTCATTGTTTGCGTACACATTAAAAAGACTGGTGCAGATGATTCCGGCGCTGCTCGGCATAATCATCATCACCTTCATTCTCTCAAGAGTGCTGCCCGGGGATCCTGCCATTATGCTGGCCGGAGAACAGGCGCCCGAGGAGACAGTGAACAAAATCCGCCAGGATATGGGGCTGGACAAGCCGCTGTACATTCAGTTCTTTTCCTACATCGGACAGCTGTTCAAGGGGGATATCGGTTATGCGTATCACACCGGGCATTCGGTAGCCAGCGATCTGGCCTCACGTTTCCCGGCCACAATCGAACTGACACTGGCCAGCATTCTGATTGCGGTTCTGGTAGCTATCCCTGTCGGAATCGTGGCCGCTACCAAGAAGGAATCGATCCTGGACCATATTTCCCGGGTGTTCTCGCTGATCGGGGCCTGTGTACCGATCTTCTGGCTGGGACTCATGTTCATTTACATTTTTTATTCGATCCTCGGCTGGGCTCCGGCGCCGATGGGCCGGATCAGCGGTGATCTCAACCCGCCGGTGCATCTGACCGGATTGTACGTGCTGGACAGTATTCTGTCCGGAGATATCATTGCCCTCAAAAGCAGTCTGGCTCACCTGCTGCTCCCGGCGATCTGCCTGAGTACAGGCACCATGGCCATCGTAGCCCGCATGACCCGCTCGAGTATGCTGGAGGTGGTGGATCAGGATTTTGTCCGTACTGCACGGGCCAAAGGCTTACGGGAATCCGCTGTCGTGTACAAGCATGCACTGGTTAATGCACTGATCCCTACATTAACTGTACTCGGACTACAGTTCGGCTTTTTGATGGGCGGAGCGGTTATTACGGAGACGATCTTCTCCTGGCCGGGAATCGGCGGTTACGTTACAGATTCCATCCTGGCAGCGGATTATGCGCCGATTCAAGCCTTTACCCTGGTCAGTGCCGTGCTCTACTGCGGGATTAACCTGGCTGTCGATCTGATCTATGGCTTCATTGATCCGCGGATCCGCTATGAATAGTACCGTTTGTAAGAAAGGAGGAGATCTCTGTTGAGCACTGCAGCACATTCAGCACATCCGGCACAAGGCAAACCGGTCAGGCCGGAGGCTGCCGCCAAGCCCAAAACCTTATGGTCCCTGCTGCTGCGTAACCGGCTTGCCGCCCTCGGGCTAACCTTTATTTTCATCTGGACAGTCATTGCCATTATTGCCCCGTGGATTGCTCCGCATGATCCTTATGCGACTAATATGGCTAACAAGCTTCAGGCACCTTCGGCCAGCCACTGGTTCGGAACCGACAATTTCGGCCGTGATATTCTCAGCCGGGTGCTCTACGGAGCAAGAATCAGTATCTGGACCGGTCTGATTGCGGTCGGCATCTCCTTCATCATCGGTGTGCCGCTCGGCGGAATTGCCGCTTACTATGGCGGCCGCACGGGAACGATCATCATGCGTCTGATGGACATTCTGCTGTCCTTCCCGTCGCTGGTCCTGTCCATGGCAATTGCCGCATCGATCGGAGCAGGCCTGACCAGTGCAATGATCGCCGTCGGCATCGTCGGCATCCCGGAATTCGCCCGGCTAATGTTCGGGCAGACGGTTTCGCTCCGCGAGAAGGAATATATTGAAGCAAGCCGGGCAATCGGCGTGAAGAATACAGTCATCCTGTACCGCCACATTTTGCCCAATGCCCTTGCACCTCTTATGGTGCAGGCGACGCTCGGGATGGGCTTTGCCATTCTGACAGCCTCCAGTCTCAGCTTCCTCGGGCTTGGTGTGAAACCGCCGATTGCCGAGTGGGGCGCAATGATCTCCGAAGGACGGGAATACATCATTTCCGGGCAGTGGTGGCTGGTTACGTTTCCGGGATTGTCCATTGCCACTTCAATTTTAGGCTTTAACCTGCTGGGTGACGGATTCCGGGATGTGCTTGATCCAAGGCTGCGTTCGGGCAAATAAAGCGGGGCCGGGGAGAACCTTCCTCAGCTTACGCAGAATCCCGGTAAATATAAATTAGGCAGGATATAGAAAAGGGAGGAATTACTGATGAAAAGATTCAAACTGATGTCCACGCTCGTTGCTTTTTCTATCATGCTTGCCGGCTGCGCCAGCAGCGCCAACCCGACAAACCCCGCTTCTACAGCGGCTACAGGGAACACAGGAACAACAGCGGCTGCGGCCAAAAGCAACCTGACGGTTGCCTACTCCGAAGGCGGCACCACGCTTGACCCTGCGGAAGCCAACGACCTCACCTCCGACACACTTGTACTTGCTGCATACGATCAGCTGGTTACCTACGGCATAAAAACCGAAGGCGGCGCTAACATTGCCAACACTGAAGACATCCAGCCGATGCTGGCTGAGAGCTGGGAAGTATCGGATGACAATACCGTGTACACCTTTAAACTGAAGGAAGGCGTGACCTTCCAGAGCGGCAATCCGGTTAACGCCGAGGCGGTTGCTTACTCTTATGAGCGTGTGGCAAATTCTAGCTCCGGCAGCTTCCTTTATGGAATGGCTGCGATCAAATCCGTCAAAGTAGTGGATGACTCCACAGTTGAAATTACACTGACTAATGCCAATCATAATTTCCTGCAGATTATCGCCATGTATACCTTCTCCATCGTGGATCAGAAGACCGTAGAAGCGCAGGGCGCTGACTACCTCAAGACAAATGCAGCAGGCTCCGGCCCGTTCACACTTGAAAAATGGGACCCGGCAACGGAAGCCATTTTTACCGCTAACGAATCCTACTGGCAGGGTGCGCCAAGCCTCAGCAAGGTTACTATGAAATTCACCAAGGAAGCCTCCAACCGTGTGCTGCTGCTTGATAAGGGTGATGTGGACATGGCGATCGAGATTCCTCCTAAGGATGTAGCTTCCCTGGAGAGCAATACGGACCTGACTGTTGCTTCCAATGCAAGTAACCGGATTCTCTTCTTCGCCATGAATAACAACGTGAAGCCGTTTGACAATGAAAAGGTCCGCCAGGCAATCAACTATGCGATCCCTTACGATGAGCTGCTGAGCGGTGTTATGTATGGCCAAGCCAAACAAATGAAGAGCTCTGTAGCAAGCAACACGCCGGGCTTCACCGATGCAGGCTTCGTTTACGAGCACAATCTTGACAAAGCAAAAGAGCTTCTGACCGAAGCGGGTTATGCTGACGGCTTTACCTTTGACTTCACGCTGGGCTCCGGTTTTGACGACTGGGAAGATGATGCTGTACTGATTCAGGCTGAGCTGTCCAAAATCGGTGTAACGATGAACATCAACAAGCTGGCCCGTGCCCAGTTCCTGGAGCAGCAAAAAACGAACAATCTGACCTCCTATATCTCGAAATGGACATCTTTTGTTAATGACCCTGGCTACCACCTCGGCTTCCTGCTCTACGGCAAAGGTTCGTCCAACTACATCAACTACAGCAATGCCGAGGTAGACAAGCTGTGGGAAGAAGCGAACGTAGAGACAGATGCGGCCAAACGGACTGCACTCTACGAGCAGGCACAGGAGATCATTACAACTGAAGCGCCTTGGGCGTATCTGTACGAATATAACCGCATTGTCGGCATGAGCAATAAGATCAGCGGCTATGCGTTCTATCCGGATGAGGTTATCCGCTTCTACCCGCTGTCATTTGAACAATAAGCATTCCGGCTGATAAAAAAGAGCGGACGGGCCACAGGCTGCGGTCCAAATATAAGAAATGATATGTTTCACACGATAACTTATCCTTCTATTTCCCGCTGAAACGGTACCGTCCTATAAAGGACGGTACAGCCGTTTCTGCTTGCTCTATTTCAAAAATATAAACCTCTCTGGCCCCGAGTGCCAGCAAGGAGAACCTAAAGGAGCGTAACAGGCAATGACAGACTGGAAAAGCAAGATACTGCAGGCGATTGACGATGAGCAGGACCAGCTCCTGGAGCTATGCTCACAGCTGATCCGTTTCCCTTCAGAGAACCCGCCGGGCGATTCGCGCGACATCAGCGCTTTTATTATCAACTATTTAAAAGAGGCCGGCATTGACACCGCCATTCATCCGGCGACCGATACGATGCTGAACCTTGTGTCTACTTTGAGCTCAGGAGCAGAAGAGCCGTCCGGCAAAAATCTGATTTTCTGCGGACATACCGACGTTGTGCCTGCCGGTGACCTCTCCCGCTGGGACTTCGATCCGTTCTGCGGCGATATTGTTGACGGTTATCTGCTGGGACGCGGCGCTTCTGATATGAAAGCCGGGCTGGCCGGACTGATCTACGCGACCACGCTGCTGGCCAAGCTGGGTGTTCCGCTAAAAGGCGACCTGTCATTGCTGATCGTACCCGATGAGGAAACAGGCGGCCATCTGGGTGTGCCGTGGGTACTGGAGCGCGGGCTGATTACTGGCACGGCTGCAGTTATCGCCGAGCCGTCCGGTCCGCTGAACCCGACCATCGGGCAGAAGGGCAGCTGCTGGTTTGAATTCACCGTAGAAGGCACGCCGGGCCACGGCAGCCTGTCGCCGGTTGTCGGAGACAGCGCGATCGTCAAGGCTGCTAAAGGAATCGAGGCGCTGCAGCGCCTGTGGGACATCAAGCCGGATATTCCGGAGGAAGTCAAAGAAATCATCCGCATCTCGCAGGATTATGTGAAGCAGCGTGAAGAGTACGGAGCGGTTGCTTACCAGGTGTTCGATCACGTAACGGTAAACATCGGAACGATTCAGGGCGGAACCAAGGTGAACGTTGTAGCTGACCGCTGCACGATCCAGGTTGATTCCCGCGTGCCGTTTGGTGTGGATTACCGTGATGTGCTGGACCGTGCCCGCTCCCTTCTGCTTGAAGCAGGTATCGAGTCCGAGGTAAAAGGCTTCGGCTTCCAGGGCAACGCCAACTGGACGGCTCCTGAGGAGCCGGTTGTAAGCGACCTGGTGGAGAGCATCTGCGAAGTCAGCGGCGAAGAAGCCTACGGCGTGCTGCAATGGGCATCCAGCGATGCGCGCCATTTCCGGACCCATAACATTCCGGTGCTGCAATACGGCCCGGCCGAGCTGTCCACCATCCATAACTTCAATGAAAAAGCGCCGGTCTGGCAGATCATCCAGTGCGCAAAGGTTTATGCACTCACTGCGCTCAAATATTTGGGCGTGGAAGAAAGCAAATAATAGCGGAATTTTAATATAAGCGAGATAAAGAAATAAAGGAGGGGCAATCATGGCAGAACTGCTGGAAGTATCAGGGCTATGCACCGAGTTCAAAACAGCGGCGGGTACAATCCGCGCGGTGGACGGCATCAGTCTGTCAGTGCGCAAAGGGGAGACACTGGGCATTGTCGGTGAATCCGGCTGCGGCAAAAGCATCACCTCGCTGTCGATCATGCAGCTTCTGCCCAAGCGGATCAGCCGGATTGCTTCCGGCCAGATCCGTTTTGAGGGCAAGGATATGCTGGAGATGCCGGCCAAAGAGGTGCGCGGTATCCGCGGCAACCGGATTGCGATGATTTTTCAGGAGCCGATGACCTCGCTCAATCCGGTGTTCAAGATCGGACGGCAGATTTCCGAGTCGGCCCGTTATCATCTGAAGTTGGGTAAGAAGGAAGCAAATGAGCGGGCGATTGACATGCTGCGCAAGGTCGGCATCCCCCGTCCGGAAAAAATTGCCGAACAGTATGCCCACCAGCTCTCCGGCGGGATGCGCCAGCGCGTAATGATCGCGATGGCAATGGTCTGTAGCCCCCAGCTGCTGATTGCAGATGAGCCGACGACGGCGCTCGACGTAACGATCCAGGCGCAGATTCTCGATCTGATGCGAGAGCTGCAGGAGAAGGAAGGCATGTCCATCCTGATGATCACCCATGACCTCGGCGTCGTTGCCGAGATGTGCGACCGGGTTGTCATTATGTATGCCGGCCAGATTGTCGAGGAGACGGATGTCGCTACCCTTTACAGTAATCCGCTGCATCCGTATACCCGGGGGCTGCTGGCTTCACTGCCTCAGCTTGCCGGAGACAGCGACCGTCTGACCTCAATTCCCGGCCAGGTGCCGAACCCGGCCAACCTGCCGGCAGGCTGCCGGTTTGCGCCGCGCTGTCCGGTGGCGGTTGACCGTTGCCGGGTAGAACGTCCGGAGCTGGTAGAAATCCAGCCAGGCCACACTTGCCGGTGTCTTTTGCAGGAGGAGGGAGTCCTATGAGCACATTACTTGAGGTCCGCAATCTGAAAAAGCATTACCCGATCCGCAAAGGCTTCTTCTCGAAGCAGGTCGGCGCTGTCAAAGCGGTGGACGGGATTACATTATCCGTCGAGCAGGGCGAAACGCTGGCGGTTGTCGGCGAGTCCGGCTGCGGCAAGTCCACCACCGGCCGGGCGATCCTGCGCTTGATTGAACCGACTGAAGGAGAGATTATGTTTAACGGTACGGATGTGCGCAGCCTGAACACAGAGCAGCTGCGACGCTTCCGGACCGATATGCAAATGGTATTCCAGGACCCTTATGCTTCGCTTGACCCGCGCTGGACTGTCCAGCGTATCCTGGAGGAACCACTGCGGACCCATGGTTCCGCGTCCTCCGGCGAGCTGAAAAGCCGGGTCGAACAGCTGATGGAGGTGGTGGGCCTGTCCCCCTATCAGGCTCACCGCTTTCCCCATGAATTCTCCGGCGGCCAGCGGCAGCGGATCGGGATTGCCCGGGCGCTTGCGCTGAATCCGAAATTCATTGTCTGCGACGAGCCGGTATCGGCGCTGGATGTATCCATCCAGGCCCAGGTGCTGAATCTGATGCAGGATCTGCAGGAGCAGTATGGCCTTACTTATATGTTCATTTCCCATGACCTGTCGGTCGTGAAATTTATCAGCGACCGCGTAGCGGTAATGTATCTTGGCCGGGTTGTCGAGCTGGCACCGACCCAAGATCTTTTTGCCAAGCCGCTGCATCCCTACACGCAGGCGCTGATGTCCGCTGTCCCTGTGCCGAATCCGGCCCAGAAAAAGCAGCGGATCGTCCTGACCGGCGATGTGCCGAACCCGGAGACGCCGCCAACCGGCTGTGCCTTCCACCCACGCTGTCCCTATGCCATGGACAGATGCAGGTCGGAGGCGCCGGCGCTGCGCACGCTGGACACCGGACATCAGGTGTCCTGCCACTTGTATTAACCGGCCGGGCCATACAACAGGCCGGTCACAACAAAGAGAGCAGCTTTTCTTCCCGCCAGGGGAGAGGGCTGCTCTCTTTTTCCATACAAGCTGTTACAACGCCGTCCTCCGGAATTCGCTTGGCGTTACGTTCAGCGCCTGCTTGAAGGTTTTGCAGAAATACATGGATGAATTAAAACCGCAGGCCAGCCCGATTTCCAGAATCGAGCGGTCGGTATTAACGAGCATATTGCAGGCATGCTGGATTCTGATGTTATTAATATAATGAACAAGGGTAAGCCCGGTCGCTTCCTTAAAGATGTGACACAGATAGTATTTGGAGATGTAGAACTGCCCGGCAATCTCTTCGATTTTGCGGATGGCAGCATAATTCTGGTTGATGTAAGAGAGGATCAGATCGATCTGATCGGGTGAGGCGGTGGTCTGCGCGGTTCTTGGCGTGCTTTTACTCTGGTTCAGAATATCCAGTATTTCAGCCAGATAGATAAAAATCCGGTTGCTGTTATCCGCGACATTCTCTTTTTCCAGCAGGATCAGGAGCTTTTTGACCCGCGGAAACAGCTCCCTGTCAATCGATATGACACCTCTGTCGAAGCAGCCCAGCAGAGAGGTGATGGCTTTTTCCGTAAAATACATCCGCAGAAACCGGTCTGTGAAATAGATGCAGGTTCTGGCGCAGCCGTTATTCCGGTAGCTCTGGTGAAACAGATTGGGCTTGAACAGCGCCGTATCATGTACCGCCAGCGTCAGCATGGAGTCATTGATCAGCATATTATGATGACCCTCTTCCAGAATGTACAGCTCATAGCAGTTATGGTAATGAACATTAGGCATCCGGTGCCCGGCGTCATGCTTCATATATTCAATATAGAATAAAGGATGCGGAACAAACAGATCTGCGCCCATGGATATAACCTCCGTCTTTTATAGCAATATAGTATAACAAACAGCGATAAAAGCAACATAATAAAAGATAGTTGTTATATCTTGAGGTATAGTTAACCCACAGAAAGCAGGCAGCCCACCGTGCCGCCAGCAAATAGGAGGCTAATATACTTTGAATACTATCCATGCAGCAGACCAGCGTATTGAGCTGTTTACAGGCAGCAAGCCGTTACATATCTATGTGTCTGATCAGGAAAATAGTGCAGTACAGATCGCCGCAGCCAACCTGATTACGGACATCGGGCGGGTCTTCGGCTGTAAAGCGGTTCTATCGGCTGAGATTCATGAATGCGCCATCATTATTGCTACACTGGAGAAGAACGGGCAGGTTCCTGCTGCTGTGCAGAAGGCAGAGCTGCCCCTAGAGCAGTTAAAAAGTGAAGCGGGAGTCTGGCGCTGGGAAGCCTTTCTCCAGCAGGCTGTGGATGGTGTGTTCTACATTGTGGGTACAGACCGCCGGGGCACAATCTTCGGCATCTATGACCTGTGTGAGGCGATCGGCGTATCCCCTTGGCATTACTGGGGGGATGTCCCGGCTAAAACCAAAGACTCGTATAGTATACCGGCAGATTTCAGCAAAGCAGACTGGCCGTCTGTGCAGTACCGGGGTATTTTCCTCAACGATGAAGAGGAGCTGGACGACTGGGCCAGGCTGCATACGCCAGACGGGACGATCGGGCCGGTGGCCTACAGCCATATTTTCGAGCTGCTGCTCCGCCTGAAGGCGAACTATATCTGGCCGGCGATGCATGTCAATTATTTCAACGGCAATCCGGAGAACGGCGCGCTGGCTGAACGGATGGGCATTGTTGTCGGCACCTCCCACTGTGATATGCTGCTGCGCAGCAACCAGAATGAGTGGACGCCTTGGCTTGAAAGTAAAGGCTACACAGATGCCGAATACGATTATTCGATTGAAGGGCGGAATCGGGAGATTCTGCTGGAATACTGGCGGGAAAGCATCGAGCAGAACCGGAATTACGAGGTTTGTTTCACGATGGGGATGCGGGGCATTCATGATTCCGGCTTTCATACCCGGGCTATTGATGAGGATGATTCCCTGAGTAAGGAGCAGAAGAAGGAGGCCAAGGTCAAGCTGCTCGGACAGGTGGTCCGAGATCAGCGGCGGCTGCTTATAGACGTACTGGGTGAGGAAAAAGGGCTGGCAGCGCTGCAGACCTTCGTCCCCTATAAAGAGGTACTTTCACTGTATGATCAGGGGCTGGAGTTGCCGGAGGATTTGACTCTGATCTGGGCGAACGATAATTTCGGCCATATGCGGCGTTATCCTTCGGTAGCCGAACGCAGCCGCAGCGGCGGGAACGGATTGTACTTTCATAACTCATACTGGGCTGCTGGAGGTACAGGTATGAGCTACTTATTTATCAATTCCATCCCGCTGGCGCAGACGGGCAATGAGCTGAAGAAATCCTGGGAGTCAGGCATCCGCAAGGTGTGGGTGCTGAATGTCGGCGGATTGAAGCCGGTGGAGCAGGATCTGGAGTATTTTGTGCGGTACGGCTGGGAAGCAGGGAAAACGGAGGGTATTACCAAGGACCCGCAGATGTTCACAGAGCACTGGATCAACGCCAAGTTCACCGGCGGACACGGGGCAGAAGCTGCGAAGCTGTACACAGCCTTTGCCCAGGCGACCAATGTGCGCAAAATTGAGCATATGCAGCCAGGCGTGTTCTCGCAGACGGCTTACGGGGATGAAGCCGGCCGCAGGCTGATGCTGCTGGAGGATCTGTACAGACGGGGCAATGCCATACTGGACAGTCTGCCTGAGGAGGAGCGCGCCGCCTTCTTCCAGCTGTTCCTGATGAAAGTCCATGCTTCCTACTATACCAATCATGAGTTTTATTATGCCGACCGCAGCGTGCTGTCCTATGAACGGGGAAACATGCAGGCGGCTGACCGGTATACGGAGTTATCGGCGGAGATGCTGGACAATAAGCGGCGGATGCTGCATTTTTACGACCGGAAGCTGAGCGGCGGCAAATGGGAAGGCATGCTGACTCCGGAGAGCTTCCCGCCTCCGCCGACAGCGCTCTATCCGGTGCGTAAGCCTGCGCTGCAGATTTCGGGAAGCGGCCTGCGTGCTGATCTCTGGAACGGGGAGGAAACGCTGCGCTTCTCGGTCTATGGACGGCGGGAGAAGTGGATTGAGCTGGGCAACCAGGGAGCGGGCAGTATTCCGTATACCCTTGAGGTTCAGGAGGGGGCGGACTGGATCGACTTATCCGAGACGGAAGGGACACTGCAGACCGAGCAGCGGATTCTGGTTACGGTACAGGAGCCCGCAGCCCATGCCGGCAAACGCGGACTCATCGTCATCCGTGATCACAGAAACGGCGCTGTCATCTCTGTTAAGGTGGAGGTTGAAGCCGCTCCGGCCGTTCCGGAGGGCTTCGCCGGATATATTGAAGCAGACGGCTATGTATCTATTCCGGCTAAGGGCTATCAGCACAGCTTGGATGCAACGAACGACGCCGGGGCTGTTCAGTCGGCTTGGTTAACGGTGCCGGGCATGGCCCGGTACGAGGGAGCTGCGCTGATGGCCTGGCATCCGGCCGGGCAGCCGCCGGAAGGGGCGCTGCAGAACAATGCCTCCGTTGGGTATGACCTTTACGTCGAGCAGGGCGGAGAATATGTTCTGGAAGTCCACCGCTTCCTGACGCTGAATTCCACAGGCCGCATCCGTTTCGGCGTAGGCATAGATGACGGAGAGCCAATGCTGGTGGAATCGGAAACGAATGACGAATGGAAGGGCAGCTGGCAGCAGAGCATTATGGATAACGGGGAAAAGCTGCTGGTGAAGCTCCCGTGTATCACGGCTGGCACCCATTCGCTCAAGCTGTACACCGCGGATAATTATGTAACAATTTCCAAGCTGGTACTATATACGAGTGATAGAGTTGAATCTAATCTGGGTCCGGCCATCAGCGCTCTGGGGCATGAAACAGCTACCGATTACGGCGCGGAGAGTCCGCAGGTAGACTGGAAAGAAGTAGAGGCGCTATGCAGCGGGTTTTACAGTACGCAGAAGGAAGAGGTAACACTGCCATCGGTCCTGTACGCGGACAGAGCCTTTTTCGGGGAGCGGTTTGATCTGATCTTCGAGAAGTGCCAGCCTAAGCCGCAGACGGAGCTGGGAAGTGCACGTTATGATGACCTTTGGAAGCGTACGGATGAAAAGAAGGTTATCGACGCTTTCGGTTCCGGCAGCTTTACAGAGCAGGACGGCGTTATCGCCCTTGAGGCTGAATACGCCTTGGAGAACTCTGCCAATGCATACCTGACGCCTGCCGCAGACAATAGCACCCTTACCTGGAGCCACCTGCAGGCTGAGACGAACGGCAGAACAGGCTTCGCGATGCACGTAGCTGATGCGGGACTGAAGTGGGAAGAGCCTGCTGCCGCGCCTGGCATGCATTACCGGATCAACGTACAGACAGCAGGAGTATATCACGCATGGCTGCTGATCAGACATCACAACTTCCAGTCTGATTCCTGTTATCTGGCGCTTGACGGCAATGTGCAGCCTTTGTCCGAGCAGTTCGGCGGCGGAAGGATTCACACCTACAATACCGCTCAAGTATATTACTGGTGTGCAATCTCCGACCTGAAGATCAGCTCCGGCGAGCATGTGCTGTCCATCCTGGCCTGTGAATCCCAGCTCCGGATAGACCGGATTTATCTGACCGCAGGAGATGAGCTTCCGCCGGCAGATGCCCGGTGGCAGGATTCGGTTAGACAATAAGAGGATTAATGGTGCCCTTTCGCTTCCGCACAGGAAGATGGAGGGGCTTTTTTGTTGAGTGATTTATGACAAACAGCAGATATAAACGGAAAAGTCCCGGTTCTAGGCTCAACGCCTTATTTTTCGCATATATACAACGTTGTTATCTGAATTTATCTTTCTGAAACATCCTGAAATATTTCATTAAAATTTGAACAAGCGATATAACCATTCTATAATTATATTAAAAATAAAACTGGATTGGGAGGAGTTGGAAGGGAAAAGTGGAAAAACGACGTGAGTTATGGATTGATGCCGCCAAGGGCTTCAGCATTATTTTTGTAGTGATGGGCCATTCCGGCGATGCCGCTGCGAATCATTATTTGTCCTGGTTCCGGATGCCGCTGTTTTTTCTGCTGAGCGGTCTGGTGTTTAAGCCGATCCTGCCTGAGCGGTATACCAGCTGGGCGGTTAAGCGGACGAAGGGTCTAATGACGCCTTATTTTGCCTACGGGTTGTTGATTGCGGCCGGAATGCTGCTGTATAGCCTCAATTTCACCGGGTTCCTCGAAAATATCGCCAGGCTGCTCTACGGGGGACTGTCCTTGACCGGGCCTTACGGGGTATTCTGGTTTATCACCTGTCTCCTGTTCACGCAGCTGCTCTTTGGATACATTGTCAGGTACAGCCGCCGCACCCAATTCCTTCTGATCGCCTCCGCTTACCTTCTGTCCCATCTGATCGCTCTGACGCCGCTAAAAACCTTCAACCTCCCCTGGAACATCGACGTTGCCCTGCTTGCGGTTACCTATTATGCGATCGGATTTTACGGTAAAAAAGCCATTCCTGCACTGATCAGCCGTGCTTACGTGCTCTTGCTGCTGCTGCCGATGTGTGCATTTGTGTTATGGCTGGAACGCAGCGGATACATCAGCTACAGCCTTGACATGAAGTATAAGGAGTACGATGCGCTGCTGCTTGATCTGGCGGTCCCGCTGCTAATCTCACTAACCATTTGTGCTGTCGTATATCAGCTGTCCAAACGGCTGCCGCTGGGCTTCATGGGCAGGCTTGGACGCAACACGATTGCCATTATGTATCTGCATCTGCCGCTGAACTACAGCCTCAAAGTGCTGCTCGGTGCAGATTACGGTCTGATCCCGTTTACTCTGGTCGGTGTAATGCTGCCGCTGCTGGCAGCCAAATGGGCGGGACGGTATCCGCAGGTGTCCAGGCTCTATCTGGGACGGGGCAGCAGCCCGCCGGCAGTACAATACGGTGCTGCCCGCAGATGACGCTGTCAAATATTTAGGCAAATCTATCAATAGATGTGCACAAGCTCTTTTTCATAGTCTTCATATACTGAAGCATACCTATGAAAAGGAGTGATAGATTGTGGTAAAAACACTTTTGGACTACAATGCTCATGTCGTTACCCCCATTACTAACGGAGTTTCCATCCCGGTTCCGATTTCTCCTGCTGGTGTACAGATTGCCGGAGTAGGAGTGTATATCGATCCGGCGGTTCCGGCACATTTTCCGAACAAGGTTGAACTCAAGGCAACAATCGGTGTGAATGTACTGCTGGATACGCCGAACATCCTTGTGCGCATCTGGCGTGCAGGCAAGGAAATTTTTTACGCGCGTGCCGAATATGAGGATTTCTTCAATGACGACGGGATTATCTCTCTGCACATGGTAGATGTCAACGTGCCGGCCGGTACGCAAAACTATCAGCTGATTGTTGAGAACCAGGATACTAACTCTACTGCAACTGTGGTTGGACCGGTTATTTTCAGCGCAATGGCTATAGGGGGCTAACCCGTCCCGTATGTGATGAATAAACAGCAAAGAGGCTTTCTCTGCAGAATCCGTGAGGATGCAGGGAAGGCCTTTTTTGTGCGGATAAATGGAATAATTTCCTGCCTTTATGGCCACACTGGAATACAGTACCTGTGAAATGAAGGTAATGTTCAGGAGGGGAACTATTTTGAGGAAAATACGTGTATTGACGCTTGTGCTGTGTATGGCTGTTTCCGTACTGGGGGCGGCTGCGGGAGCATCGGCAGAGGAAAAAGCTAAAAGTACCGGCAATACCTCTGCTGCTGCTGATCTTGCTCCGAATGCGCGTTCCGCCATCCTGATGGATGCGGGCACCGGCACAATCATTTACGAAAAAAACAGTCACGACAAGCTGCCGCCGGCCAGTATCACCAAAATCATGACAATGCTCCTGACGGTGGAGGCGCTGGATGAAGGACGTCTGCAATTGACCGACATGGTGCGGACCAGTGAATATGCGGCTTCAATGGGCGGTTCGCAGATCTTCCTGGAGCCCGGCGAAGAAATGAGCGTTGACGAGATGCTCAAGGGCATCGCGATGGCCTCCGGTAATGATGCCTCTGTGGCGATGGCGGAGAAGCTTGCCGGGTCGGAGAGCGCTTTTGTCGACATGATGAACAGCAAAGCGGAAGAGCTGGGCCTGAAGGATACTCACTTTGCCAACTGTAACGGGCTGCCTGCGGAGAACCATTATTCATCCGCTCATGACATTGCCGTCATCAGCCGCGAGCTGCTGAAGCATGAACGGATCATCAAATACACCGGCTCCTACCAGGACTATCTGCGCAAGGATACGGAGAAGCCGTTCTGGCTGGTCAATACGAACAAGCTGGTACGCTTTTATACCGGCGCTGACGGCCTGAAGACCGGATATACGTCTGAAGCCAAGTTCTGCCTCTCGGCCACTGCGTCCAGAGACGGACTGCGCGCCGTTGCCGTGGTGCTGGGTGAACCGAACACCAAGACACGCAACAGCGAGGTGTCGGGCATGTTCGACTATCTCTTTTCCCAGTACAAGGTGCACACCATCTACAAATCCGGAGATGCCATCGGCACCCTGAAGATTGAAAAAGGCGTGAAAAAAGAGCTGCCGATCACTGCCAAGGAAACGTACAGCGTGCTGCTCAAAAAAGGCATTACCCAGGAAGGCATCCGTAACGAAGTGGTGCTGCAGGATAACATCAAGGCACCGGTCGCTGCAGATCAGACCATCGGCAAGCTGGTTGTCTACCAGGGCACGAGTGTCATCAAGGAATATGAGCTGAAGGCAGGCGAAGAAGTGCCGAAGGCCGGCTTCTGGAAGCTGTTCAAGCGTACGGCGGGCTCGCTGTTTACGATTGATTGATATAGCGTATATTTTGTAGATTCCCCCTGTGACTTCTGTAGATTCATAGGGGTTTTCTTCTAGTTTTGTCGTGAGGCAGGAATCACTCTTTGCGATGTAGAAAACCTTGTCCTTGTAGGGGAAAGAAGTCGTTACAGGGCGGTTTGAAAGCAACGAAGAGGAGAGTGGCAAGTATGAATTCCCATGTGGAGATGGAGCATCACCGGAGTGTGCTGGTTGTCCGTTTGTACGGAGAGCTGGATCATCACGCAGCCGATTATGTTCGGATGGAAATGGATGAAGCGATTATGCGGGGCCAGGTCGAGCATCTGATTCTCAGCCTGAAGGAGCTGCAGTTCATGGACAGCTCCGGTCTCGGTGTTATTCTTGGAAGGTACAAGCTGATCCGCAGCAAGGGCGGCAAAATGGCAGTCTGTGATGCCACAGCACCCGTGAAGCGGCTGCTGGAAATGTCGGGCCTGTTCAAAATCATGTCCCTATATGACGACGAGAGTGCAGCGCTCTCGGATTTGGAGGTTGCGTTATGACAAAGAGTGAAGCTGGTAACTTCATGAGTGTCCAGTTTGCCGCCCTCTCGGAGAACGAATCGTTCGCGCGTGTTGTCGTAGCGGCCTTCGTCTCGCGGCTTGATCCGACCATGGATGAACTGAATGACTTGAAGACAGTCGTGTCGGAAGCGGTCACCAACTGCATTATTCACGGCTATGACAGCAATCCGGAAGGGATTGTCAGCATCTCGGCGAGAATTGAGCATGAAACCGTACATCTGACCATTGAGGATCAGGGCAACGGGATTGAGGATCTGGAGCTGGCGCAGCAGCCGCTGTATACGTCCAAGCCGGAGCTGGAACGGTCGGGAATGGGCTTTACCATTATGGAGAACTTCATGGATGGTTTCGAAGTGACCAGCGAGCCGGGCCGGGGCACCTCCATCTCTATGAAGAAAACAATCGTCTCCAAAAAAGCTTTATACAATTAGGGGTTGGAGCCATGGAAGCAGAGTCAAAAAAAGCTCCGCCGACCTATTTGGACGATGCGGAGGTCAAACGTCTTATCGCGCTCAGTCAGGCCGGGGATAACCTGGCCCGTGACACGCTCGTAAGCTGCAACATCCGGCTCGTCTGGTCGGTGGTGCAGCGGTTTATGAACCGCGGTTACGAGCCGGATGATTTATTCCAGATCGGTTGTATCGGACTGCTCAAGTCCGTCGACAAATTCGACCTCAGCTATGAGGTCAAGTTCTCCACCTATGCCGTGCCGATGATCATCGGCGAGATCCAGCGCTTCCTGCGCGACGACGGAACCCTGAAGGTCAGCCGCTCCCTTAAGGAGATGGCCAACAAGGTGCGCAAGATGAAGGACGAGATGTCCAAAACGCTGGACCGCCTGCCGACCATCGGCGAGGTTGCGGAGGCGCTTGGTGTAACACCGGAAGAAATCGTGTTTGCCCAGGAGGCGAACAAGCCGCCGACCTCGATCCACGAGACCGTCTTCGAGAACGACGGCGACCCGATCACCCTGATCGACCAGATCGCCGACGAGTCGCAGGAGCGCTGGTTCGACAAGCTGGCGCTGAGCGAAGCCATCGGCGCGCTCACCGAACGCGAGCGCCTGATCGTCTACCTGCGCTACTACCGCGACCAGACCCAGTCCGAAGTCGCCAGCCGCCTTGGCATCTCGCAGGTGCAGGTATCAAGACTGGAGAAGAAGATCCTCGCGAACATCCGGGAGCAGATTGCTCAGTAGTGGTGTGGCGGGGTGAGGGTTGTACCAGGAACAAATGCAAAAAGTGAAAGTGAGTGCAGGGTTGGGAACGTGTGTACAGGTGAATATTATGCGCGTAACAACCTGAGATCGAGCGTAAAGTAGTAGGAAAGCGCTAGACTGAGCGGGTAAGGAAAAGAGTAACAAGTAGTTGGAAAGGCCGAGTGCGTTTACGTCAAGGGCAGAAGTGAGCGCCAATGGCGGGGCAGTCGGGATGAGAGCAGCAAGTAGTGTGAGTAGTGAGAGTAACGAATAAGTGTAAAAGCCGAGTGCGTTTAGGTCAAGGGCAGAAATGAGCGCCAATGCCGGGCAGTCGGGATGAGAGTAGCAAGTAGTGTAAGTGGTGAGAGTAACCAGTAATTAGAATGGCCGAGTGCGTTTAGGTCAAGGGCAGAAGTGAGCGCCAATGGCGGGCAGTCGGGATGAGAGTAGTAAGTAGCGTAAGTAGTGAGAGTAACCAGTTATTGAAAAGCCGAGTGCACTTTATGGTGCTTGGGGCAGAGTATGGAGAATGATGTGACGGGTGCAGTATACGGTATGGTTTAAACCGCCTCGGGAGGGGCGGTTTTTTTGCTTTTGGTGCGTAGGATGGGAGTCTGTGCTGTCGGTTACGCGCTTTAGTAACTGATTCGACGCGGTATCCGGGCTGCATCCGGGCTGATTTGGCTACTCCAGTAGCTGAGGCAGATGACGGAGGTGGCTAACGGACCGTACAGCCCTTATTTTTACTCTGGGGCACCTTTCAGAATTCTAACGGACCCCAGCGCCGTTATTTCCTCCCAAACAGACGTTTTTGGCGTAAATCACCGCAGATAAGAGTATCTGAGTCCGTTAGATTCCCCAAAGGTGGATTTTAGCGAAAATAAGATCATCTGAGTCCGTTAGAGCTGTATTATTTGCGGATACGGTATTATGATTCAAGTAGTGGCGATGATATGCTATGCAAACCTTAAGTAAATAACTTGCAGGAAGCCTGAAATTTGCTACTGAACCAACTAATGAAGAGCTATATAAAAGGTGTTAATACAAGCGATCCCGTCCAGCAAGTCGCACCCCATTGGTTTTCTTTCACACTATGGGAGGATTGTGTATTACTCGAGAACAGTCTACAGAATGAAAAGTTACCGGTGAGTTTTAGCGCAACGCGTTACGATGACCGGACTTCACTGGAAGCAGATATCAACCATCTCCATATGAATACACTATTTACGCAGGAAGTAACGCCGGTATCTCTACTTCAATCAGAGTATCCTGAAAGAAGTTTTCATTTAATATTGTCATATGATGGCGAGGAAGTTGTGATAAGGTTTTATAACTTGAGAGAACATGAATTGCCATGGATAGATATTGATGATTTGGAGAATTTCAAACTAGAAGGTGTGCTGGTGAAGGTTATTTAAAGAAATTGCTTTCTCGGTAGAGGTAAGGATGGATGCCCAAGAGTATCAAAGAATGGTGTACCAGCAGATCATTATCCTGGACTACAAAGTGCCAGACCATCTTCGAGAATTTGCCGGCTATTTATCATTTTATGGCCCAGATTGGGAGGACGAGGCAGCTGGTATTATTCAATTTTTAGGCGAGGGGAAGATAAGTGAAGCGATAGAAGTTGCTTTGGGGGTGGATTATGATAAACATAATTAATATGCGGGTTTGGAATAAACAAAGGCGCATAATGAAGGAAACGGAAACTAAAATAATCTCACTGCTTAAAGAACTGAACTACAAAGAAGTAATAATCAATAATACCGTTGTTTATACATCTGAAGGGAAGTATCTAAAACTAACTTTTATTAGTGGGTTAAAATCATTCGTTTTAGAATATGCGGACAGTTATGACGAAGCCGAGAAGAACCTTTTTGAAGATGCTGATTTGTTCCCGTTAACAATGGATGAAGCTGAGCTGATATTGGAGATACAACGCAATTATTAACTCTTAATCGGGGGTGGCACAGAGTTGATCAATATTGTAATGAATGAAACTTCAATCAAAATGAGCAACCGGAACTCTATTACCGGAGATATCTATTTTCAAATGGGAGATTCTTTTTTTCCTGAATTGAACTGGAATGATTTTATTGTGGTTATTTTGTCTTGGTGGAATAAATCAATACATTTGCTCGAAGCTTCAGCCATCGGGAGTTCGCAGGACTTTGATTTTATGGATGGCCCCTTCTATGTACATGTAGTGAAAAAAGATAGCTTACACCTCTCATTAAATTTCACTCAAAGTAAAAGAACTGGTTCGGAGGTTATAGCGTCCATGGACACTGAATTTGCTCAATTAAAAACATCAATAGCAGACGCTTCAAGAAAAGTGCTGAAGGAGTTGTATGGTAGAGACTGGGTGACAGAAGATGTAATAGAGTTGGAAAAAGAAATCAAATAACGGGTTCTTTCAAGGGTTGCCTGAATAATTAGGATTGGATAGGGTCGGACGAGGTGCAAAGATGCCACATGACAACTTAAATCTTTTTTGCAAAATATATTTGGACACTGATCTTGATAGAGCTATCATATTGTCTGATATTAGCAGAGTTATTGGAGGCCAACCGGGGCCGTATTCGAGTTTAGTCCATGGGATTTGTGATCTCGATGTAATTAGAAATGATTATTTCCATGAGCAGAGAAGGAAAGTGGCCCCTGACGGATTTTTGTTCTCAAAATATTTAGTCGAGATCGAACCGAGTAAAGGTGTGCGCACAGAAACATACATTACTACAATATCACTTCTGCTCGAAGGATTATGGAATAGAGGTTATAAGGCAGTGGCCTCGTGTGATTTTGAGGAACTGCTGATTAACAGAGGGGGTTACAGCCAAGAACCGGATTGACCATATACAACAACATCCCGGAGGAACCCATGATGCTGATGAACTTCAACGACCTTGGCAGTTATCGGAGTGCCCGAGTTTGGCTGGATGAACTCCCATTTGCCCCGTACCCAGTGAAGGAGAGGATCGAGCGCGCTTTTCCTTTGATAAACTATACATGTAAAAAGCATTCCATACTCACAGTAGAGCTCGTGCTAGCTGCCCGGATGATTAGTAATTATGCCTGTATTGGAATTTCATATTTTCCGTCTGATGCTGGCGAACTGGTAGTTCAAGCCGGGATCGGCTGCAACGATGATGAGATCATTGAAGATGTGATTGCCTTACAGCCAGAGGTAGTCAGACGCGGAATTCCGCAGGAATATATTGCTGCAATGCTCGATGAAATACATATGTTATCTAAAGATCCGTCTTATCTGCTGCCATCTGGAACGATTGCGATTCATACCGGGGCCCATGGCGAAGTTGGATCAAGTCCGGTGAGCTTCCGGCAGACGATGCGTGTGCTTTTGCGGCTTTTAACACTGGATAATAAAACTTATAAGTTAGTGCAAGAGACTATTGCGGATGAACTCGGCAGAGTGAGTCAAAGGAGGAGGGGAACATAGTAAAAATACATACATTAGCTAACGAAAATCCAATTATCGTAAATGCAGACTCACTTGTTGAAGCAAACTTAGATGGCTATGATTTACACAGGGCGATTTTGAACAATTACGATTTAATGAGATCGAGTCTTCGTAAAACAAGTTTAAGAAATGCTGATCTTGACGGCGCCAACCTTTCACAAGCGGATCTTTTTGAGGCCTCACTGATTATGTGTGAAATGAGCAATGCGGTTTTGGACGGTGCCAACTTAATGAATACAACATGTCACTACACTGTCTTCAAAAATGCAAGTTTGATAAAAGCAGATTTAACCGGCGCAGATGTTAGAGATGCTGATTTTCAAGGTACGATGCTGTTTGGCGCTGTACTCAGATGTATTGAGTTAGATTGTGCGAGCCTGCAAGGAGCTTTTTTCGATGAATTGACTATTTGGCCTGAGGGATTTGACCCGTTACAGCAAGGTGCTATTTATAAAAAGAACCTCTAATGCGCCGGAACAACTACACGAGCTGGTACAAGAATGTGCTGCTTTTATCAGAAAAAGGCTGGAAACGGAGCCGAATCATTAATTTAATGTTGTTATATCAGAGCAGTGTACCCCGGAAACGGAGAAACGCTGCTCTTTTTATGCATACTTACACCCTCATTCACCCTATTCTGACTATAAATCCGTCCAAGAGAAGGGTTATCCTGTATGGATGTTGAAATTATTTACAATGACATTTTTAGTTGAATAAACTGGGAACCCGGGAGGCAGATAGGATGAGCACATTTACTGGGAATTTTATTTATGCACAGGTTGATGATGAGAATGATGTTCTAATGATAGGCTTCGCTGATGATCAGTTTGACCCTCAAGCGTATATCCTTCTCCAAAAAACCATGCACCCGGATGAGCAGGACCTGGCGCTGGGTTTTGATAAAATCCATATTACTTACAACGATGAATCACAATCGCAGTATGGCGGAATCGAAAAAGTGTTGCTTAAAGCAGGCTCAATCGAAATATATCTGGACGAAGAAGCTGTTGAAGCTTTGGACTGTGAAGCATCAGCGGTACGGGTTAATTTTGATCCGGGGACGCTTAAATTAGAAGAACGTAGGGACTTAATTGAGCAGATGTTTGGAGAGTTGCTCGAAATAGACGCTGAAGCGGGGCTGCTATGATCTACTTGCTGCTGTATTCAGACGGTCAACAATGGTACTTTGAAGCAGATGAAGAGGGCGTAGTCTATAGACAAATGCTTTTGGAAGAGGGCAAGGCGAGCAGGATTTCTAATGTGAAAAAAGATGTTTTTTTCCTGGCTGAGGGAGAATTGTCTTTGGACGATCCTGAACTGGAGCCTATCCCCAAAGCTGCATTCGAGGCAGTCTGGGATGAACTAACTAAAGAGCAGCTGCCGGATTGGCTCGAAACCAAACGTACCTTTACACAGGGCACCACAATATTTGGCTATCTAGAAGTGCTATATCCGCATGGAGTTATTGTAAGCATACCGGATACTAAAGCCCTTGGACTTGCCAACTATGACGAATGTGCTGCACACTCGAGGAACCACAGTATACATAAAGGCTTGTTAGTTGAAGCAACTGTCAGCGGATATGATGAGGTTAATGGCTGGCTTTTACTGGAGGAGCCGCGTGTATGGGGATTTAGAGAGGAGTCCGGTATGACAGACCAATCAGCAGCTAGTAAAGAACTGGCACTGCTCTATAAAACGTTACATCGCTCTTTTCCTTTTCATGACTCAGCACGTCTAAAGGAGGATTTTGCAGAAGCCTTTGCACATTTAAAAGAGGGATGGTTTGACGGAGACTTTAGTGAATATTGTGCACTAATCGCCGGAACGGTCAGTTATGTTATGCATAGCTCCATTCCCGAGATTCCTGTGAGGCAGCTGAAGCTTTTGCAAAAAAGCTTTTTTGAGCGCTATCCGGCGTATGCTTTTATACAGCCAAGCTTGTCTGATTATCCGGCGATTTCTGCCGAACTGGAGGATCATGAACGTGCCAGGGAGATGCTGCTTTGTCTGATACAAGAGATCCATGATGAGGCATAACTTACCTGAAAAAGGAGGCAGAGAGCTCTGAATTTAAAAGCACCCACGATGCAAAAGCTGATCTCACTAAGTGTTATTCTCGTTCTGCTTCTTGGTATTTCACTGTACTCCGGGTATTCCTCGGGCCATGCCGAGATTAGCTATAGGACAGATATTAAACCCATTCGTGAGCGGTTCCCCAATCTGACAGGCATTGATAAAGTCTATTGGAGCGGGAGCACCGTTGGCGGTGATTTTGGGCCGACTAATTATTCGATGAGAGGGTATGTGTTTTTGAGCCGGGCGGAAGCGGCAGCATTAAAACAGAACTATACATGGGAGCACGAGCGGATCACTCCACAACTGCAGTATGATTTTAAAGGCAGGCCGCCGCATTGGAGCAGCAGTGATGATTTTGATGCCTATATCAAAAGCTCCAGCTACATAGGCCATTTTTATTTTGATCAGAAGCGGGATGTTCTTTATTTTGATGTGGAGAGGTAGTTTTAAGAGGGATTACAAACAGGGCAGGAGTAACGGAGGTGAGAGGAATTAAGGAGAGGCTTAAATATTATGTTCCTGTTTATTCTTTTGGATATTGCCTATCCATATGGGTCACAGGTGTTCCTCATTGGTATTACCTGCTTCCGTTCAAACTAATTGCGTTATGTTTAATGATAATTGCAGGAAACAGTATGTACAATATCTCCGTTAAAAAGATGCCCCATCACATAGCTAAACTTCTTGTCTTAAAATACGTATTAATTTCATTCCTGCTTCTGTTCATTTTTGGTTTGATTTATCAGCTTCTGCTAACACATTCCGTTGATATATCTCCGTTGATTGGGGTCTAGAGCATTTCCCGGAAATTGAAGAAGAAAATAACCTATATGAGGAAAAAAAGATGTTACATAACCTTCTAAAAGCAGCATCAGCCCATTTTCGAAGCAGAGTATCCGGTAGAACCGACGACCGAGTTACGGGGTTCCCATTTGATTCAAATTACGTTGAGCCTGGGCAGTCCAAGCAGGTATGTGTTTTATTTTGATACAGAGAATACGCAAATTTCTGATACTTACTACAATCCGATTCTGACTGAGGATACTAATATTTTGTATGTACATGATGAGCGAAAGCTGATCTACCGGGATATGTTCGACGCTTCTAAAATGTACAGGGAATTTATCAGGGATTTTTCCGAGACAGCCGTGCCCTCAAATGCAGTGTATCAGGCGGATATCGTAAACAACACACTACATATTAAATATTTTGAAGGACCGGATTTAGAGGAAAAGGAGGAAGAGATAGCGCTATGAAAAAAGTGTTCGTAACTCTCAGTACGCTTGTCCTAACCCTGATTCTACTAACCTCCTGTCAATTGAGCCAGCCATCAGCCGAGGAAGAACGGATGAGCTTGAGCGATGTTACCAATCTGCTGATTAAACATAAAATGACTTTTACTGAAGCCAGTGCCGCGAACCCTTCCACAATTAAAAGCCAATCTGCAATTGCACAAGTAACATTTATTTTCCCTCTCACCTACCAGACCCTGCATGTGTATGAGTTTGAGAATGCGCAGGATTTGGCTGATGAGCGTGAGGCTTTGCTTGAAAGGTTTAAGGAAGCCTATTTTGACGCAGAAGTTACAGAGGTTATACATAATAACTTGTACATGGTCACAGATAGAAATCCCGGTGAAGAGGAATCGGAGCTGGAGCGGCAGGTTAGGGGGATTTTAGAAAGAAAGGAGTAAGGAAGTACGAATGAACGAAACGATTCTAACACAAATTGAGCCTCTTTTAGAGGACCATTCTTTAAAAGAAGAGGAACTGACAAACCAACTTAACAGACTAATTTCTTTATTAGAAATAGGGGAGCAAGCCGAATTACATGGCCATTTAAATAAAACTCAGTTAGTAAGACTCTACGAATTATTGCCTTCATTATCTTTTAATTTCTCCGCTAAAGAACATATTACCTGGAAGTACTTCAATGATAAAGTCAGAGACGAATGTCAACAATCCGCATACCTGAGCCGGCGACTGCTGGATGAGCTTTCCTCTAGCTACCGGCAGTATACCTTTTTAGCATTGGAGAGCATCGTTATAGTCTGTTTGAAAGCTGACCGGATTGATCCGCAGCATGTAGCCGAGTTAGAGACCCTTTTTTCCGGAAGAGCATTTCATAATGAAGCAGCAGCATTTAAACGCAGAAATATTAACGGCACCCTCCACGATACAAACCTCTGACCATTACCGCAGCACATCCCCGATCCCCGGGTCCCTTCGCATGCCATTTTGCCCATCACAATCCGTATGCTACATTTAATCAAACACAAAGTAACCTTTTCCCGCCCGGAAGGCACTTATAAATAAGAACATGTGAAAAGAGGTCCGGCAGGCATGGAGACGCGGTGGATTGAGGAAGCACAGCAAGGGGATACGGAGGCGTTCGGGCGGCTGGCGGCGCATTTTCGCGGGATGGCGTTTGCGGTGGCATATGATAGGCTGAAGGATATGCATTTGGCGGAGGATGCCGTGCAGGAGGCGTTCCTGGAAGCTTATACGCATATTGGTAAGCTGGATCAGCCGGCAGCCTTCCCGGGATGGTTCAAGACGATTGTCGTCAGACAGTGCCAGCGGGCGCTGCGGCGCAAACGGCATGCCAGCATTCCGCTGGAAGAGGCATCCCATCTGATGGACGGGTCACAAACTGTAGCAGAGCTAGCCGAGCAAAAAGAGGGCGCGCGCATTCTCCAGCAATCGGTGGCGGAACTGAGCGAGCGTCTGCGGGTGCCGCTGCAGCTGTTTTATTTTTACGGCTATTCCCTGCAGGAAATTTCCGCATACCTGGACATTCCGCAATCCGCGCTCAAAAAGCGGCTATTCGACGCACGGCGCAAGCTCCGCGGGGCACTGCCGGTCATTGACCTGGCTTCCGTGTTCAACAGCTTATATGAAGGGGGCAGGAACATGCTGCATATTGTGAACGGAGATAGTGTAGGGAATATGCTGAAGCAGGGCATTGTGCAGGGGGATGTACTGGTTTGGCGCGAGATATATTCGGCAGGGCCGAATATAGAGAATCATGGTGGAGACCAGGAGCGTGCCTTCCGTGCCAAAACACTCGAACAATCAATGGGCATTCCTTCAGCAGAATACATTGCAGCCTGCGCAGAGCAGGAGGGGAAGCTGCGCAGCTTCAGCCGCTATGAGGAAGTGGTGCTGTGGTTTGAGCATGATCTTTTTGATCAGAGCATGCTGGCCTATCTGCTGCACTGGTTCAAGGGGCAAAGGCTTGGCAAGACCAGACTCAGCCTCCTTTGCATCGGGGAATTTCCCGGAATAGAGCTCTTTCATGGTCTCGGCCAGCTGACTCCGGAGCAGCTTAGTACGTTGAACGGGACATGGCGGAGTATCGGAGCTGAGGAGCTGGAGCTGGGCAGCGAGCTGTGGCAGGCTTATACTGCAGCAGATCCCGAACAAATGGCTGACCTGCTTGAGCTGAAAAAAGAACAGCTGGCATCATCCGCGCTCCCTTTTGCCTATACTGCATTCCAGGCTCATCTGTCGCGTCTGCCATCTGTGGAGAACGGGCTGGGTATCGTCGAGCAGACGACTTTACTCAAGCTGTGCAGCGGAGCGGACACACCAATGAAGCTGTTCCGGCAGGTGACGGACGAGCTGCATATGCTGGGTATGGGCGATCTGGAGTATTGGCTGTATCTGCGGGAAATGGTGCAAGGGTCGAATCCGCTGCTGCAGGTTGAGGGTACGGAGGCTGTGGACAATTGGGATTTCAGGCAGGTACCGGATTTTCTGAACCGCAAAGTAACGGTGACCAAGCTTGGCTGGCAGGTGCAGGAGGGTACAGCGGACCGGGTGGCAGCGCAGGGGATTGATGTGTGGTATGGCGGGCTGCATCTGCATGGCCGTTCGGTGCCTTGGCGGTGGGACAGCGCTGTGCAAAGACCCGTGCGAGGTTAGCTTTTGATGCTATAATAAGGTTCTGATATTTACCGGAAGGAGGAGAAGATCATCAGAACCTTAGTGATTAGCGATATTCATGGCTGTTACCGGGAATTTAACGCGGTTTTGCGAAAAGCAGACTATGTCCCGGAACGGGACAAGCTGGTGCTTATCGGCGATTATGTGGACCGGGGGCCGAACAGCAAAGCTATAGTGGAGCAGGTGATGTCCCTCCAAGCAGAGTATGGTGCAGTTGTACTGAAGGGCAATCATGACAAAATGGCCTGTGACGCGCTGCTCAGTGACGATGAGGACAAGCTCGACCTGCATTGGCTGAACAACGGCGGGTTTCATACCCTGGCGAGCTATGTAGGAGCGGATGCGGATTTTGTGCAGCAGGATTTGGGCTGGGCGGAGTATATCCGGATCAAGCATTGGATCAGGCAGGCGTACAAGCAGCATCTGGATTTTTTGAGCTCACTGCCGCTGTATCATGAGACGGAAGACCATCTGTTTGTTCACGCTGGAATCGACCCGGCGCTGGCGGACTGGCGGACGCAGAAGGATTATGATTTTATCTGGATCAGGGAACCGTTCTACAATCATCCGGTAACGAGTACCAGTAAAACCGTGGTGTTCGGCCACACCTCAACCTTCGAGCTCCAGGACGACCCCGGCCTCTGGTTCAGCCCCCATGGCGACAAAATCGGCATAGACGGCGGCTGCGCCTACGGCGAGCAGATGAACTGCCTGGAGATTAGTGAGGACGGGTATAGGAGCTATAGTGTGCGGCTGGGTGAGAGCGGCCGTGAATAATTACATTTTAGCGATGACAAAAAAGTTCACCGAATAGAGTCTTTGATGTGGATGATTTTAATTTATTGGCCAGCTATGATGGATTGATTGAACGCAAAGATAATGTTTGCAAAACAGAATTTAAATAAGACTTGCTTGACCTTTTGACCTTGGGGGAATTATTCCTTCAAGGTTTTTTATTGCGGCGGGTGGCTGAGGAGTGTGCGTATGGGAATAACTGCACTTTGTACATCTAAATCCGGCCTTTTTCAGACTAAATAGAGTTTAGATGTACTTTGTGCAGCTATATTCAGCGATTATTGGTGATTGGAGGGGATTTGCTGACTTTAGTTGTATGGAGTGCAGCTATTGTGCTGATTATGCGAAAATGGGCCGGAATAGTTGTACAGAGTGCAGTTAAGTTAATGTTCTCATGTGCGCAACACTCTACCTTGTGAAAAATTATACATATTCTTCCTGCTGATGGATTTATAGTAGGTTTGGAGCGCGGATTGTGAAGTAGTGAGCCAGCAGGCTATCGAGCCACTAAGCGCAAGCAGCCAGCAAAGTTACTTCAAATCACACGCATGCTCCAAATCCGCTGCAGACGGGGTGCTAACGGTATGGCGATACTGACCGTACAGAATCTGGTGAAGCAATATAAAGGTAAGGGCAAAAGCAATCTGTTCCCGGCATTAAACGGGCTGAACTTTACGGTGGAGAACGGGGAGTTCGTGGCGGTGATGGGGCCGTCGGGCAGCGGGAAGACGACACTTCTTAATATTCTGAGCGGCATTGATACAGAGTATAGCGGCTCGGTTCAGCTTGCCGGCAGCAGCCTCAGCCGTATGAAAAAGGATCAGCTGGCGCTGCTGCGGCGGCAGAGAATGGGGTTTGTTTTTCAGGATTATAATCTGCTGGACAGTTTGACTCTGCGGGATAATATGATGCTGCCTCTGGTGCTGGATGAGCTGGAGCCGGGGGAGATCGAAGCAAAGATGGCGGACATGCTCACGCTGTTCGAACTCGCTGAAGTCCAGGACAAGTACCCGTATACCGTATCCGGCGGCCAGCAGCAGCGGGCAGCTATTGCACGGGCCATTATTAACGGACCGGAAATTGTGTTTGCAGACGAGCCTACCGGCAATCTGGATTCCAAATCGGCAGGCACGGTGATGCGGACTTTAGCCGGTCTTAACAGGAATCAGCAGGTGACCCTTGTAATGGTTACTCATGACCCTTTTGCCGCGAGCTATTGCAGCAGGGTCGTATTTATTAAGGACGGGGAGATCGGCCTAGAGATCAGCAGAGAGCAGGGAGCTACGCGAAAAGCCTTTTTCGGAACCATTCTGGACAGTCTGGCGTTCATAGGAGGCGGGGAAGATGACTTTTAACAGGATTCTGCTGCGGATGTTCAAAGCCAATTTCCGTAAGTACCTGCTCTATTTTCTGTGCAGCAGCTTCAGTATTATGATTCTGTTTACCTTCAATACGCTCTATACCAATCCGGGCTTTAATGATCCGTCTCTGCTGAATGGCAGAATATCCAGTAATCTGATGGCACCGCGGTCAGCGCTGATGCTGTTCGCCGTGCTCTTTCTGCTGTATGCGCAGTCCTCATTAATGAAGTCCCGCAAAGCCGAGTTCGGGCTTTTTATGGTGCTGGGAATGACCCGCAGAAATATCTGCAGGCTGATTCTAATGGAGAATGTCCTGCTTGCACTAAGCTCAATGGCGGCAGGGTTCCTGTCAGGCAGTTTGTTTATGAAAATCTTTTATCTGCTCATTGGCCGGATTGTCGACTTGGGCAGCATACCGCTGACCTTCTCGCGGGAGAGTTATCTGGACACTGCCTTATTTTTTGGAGTTCTCTATATGCTGGTCATTACCGTCAGTGTGCTGTCCGCGCTTCAGCCCGGCATTCTTTCCCTGCTCAAATCCGTTCGAAGCGCTGATCGTCCGCTGCTGCGCGGTAAACTTCCCGGTCTGACCGGTGTGCTGCTGCTGGCAGCCTGCCTGTTATCCGGCTGGTTCATTAACGCTGAATGGGTGTTTCAGCTCAGTATGCTGCTGTGCTGGCCTGCGCTCTACCTGCTGCTTACTGGTCTGGGAGCATGGACGGCCGCTTCACAGGAACGGAAAACGCCACGGAGATACAAAAATTTGCTGTTTATTTCCGACCTCAAGCACAGCTTTGTCCGCTTCCGCAACATCAGCTTTTTGATTACGCTGCTGATGACGATTGCTATATTTCTGGGCAGTCTGATGCTGGACCTTTATTTCCGGTCATGGGATAGTGCAGCAGATAATAATCCTTACGGTATCGCTTATGCCGAGCTGTACGGCAAAAATGCCATCTCCCCGCTGACATTGCAGAGTATAACCGGCTCCTCCAAGACAGAGCTTCTATCCTCTCAGACACTGGAAGTGCTCAATATGCCGCATCCGAAGATTCTTTCCTCCGGGCTGCTTAATGCTGTTACCGGCACGGATTATCAGGTGAAGCGCGGAAGCTTTCTGAATTTGTTCCTCGTCTCGGACAAAAACGGATATAACCAGGTCAACGAGTCCTTTGCAGATTATGATGCATCGGTACTCTCCGGTAAGCTGCATCTGGTTTCGGCCGGTACAGTAGAACGGATGCTGTTTAATATGATTCCGGTTATGGGATACCATTTTCTGATTGTGAACCCTGCCGATTATGAATTCATTAAAGCGGATATCCGGAACGGTCTGGGACAAATTCATCTGCTGCAATTTGCTGACTGGCGCAAGACCGGCGATGTGAACAGCAGGCTGAATGAGGCGCTGGCTGCTTATAACCGGGAGCATACCGAGGCCTGGTATAATACGGCCAAGCTTGAGGAGTTTGCGTTTAAAACCAGCTCCAGATTTGCGGAATATGAGGAGTGGAAGCAGTCTGGGATATTCGGTCTGGTCATAATGAGCTTTGTCGGCCTGATCTTTTATGTTTCATCCTGCGTAGTACTGCATTCCGGCATATTGGGCGAGCTTGAAGCGGAACAGCGCAAATACCGGAGGCTGAACAGGATCGGGATGACTGCGAAAGAAGCAGTACAGCAGATGAAGCGTCCGCTCAGACTAATCTTTTTTCTGCCGTATGTGCTTGCTGCAGGGACTTCCGGATTCATTTTCAGCAGCCTCACGGCTAGGCTGGAAGCAAAAGCTGCTCCTGGCGTCATCATGATTATTTTAACTGCCCTGATTGTCAGCGTCTTGTTTATCCTGCTCCAGCTGCTGTTTTATCTGCTGTACACGCGGAGATACACAAAACGCATGCTGGCAGAATTAGGGATGGACACAACGCACAATGAAGCTGCGTAGCAACAGACCCTAACGGTTCCCATCCATATTTTCAGGCGGCCATGTACAGATTTCGACAATATTTTCTCTTTTTGCATGTTATGGTTAGTAAAAAAACGGAGGTCATGGCTGTGAAAAAAATACTGTCCAGAATCGGGCTTGGGCTGCTGCTATTGCTCATCATTTCAATAGGAGTATGCTTTTATATCGGTCAATTTAATTATGCCTACAGCCTTATGATCCTGCTGCTGTTTGTGTTTGGCGGTATGGGGGCCATTTATAAATTGAAGAATGACGAGTATATGTATGACGGACCGGGCAGCGGACGCAGCGCCAGGGAAGAGTATGAACAATATACAAGGTAACGCATAGTCCGGAGAGGATAGACAGGGGCAGAACAAGGTCTGCTCTGCTAATAGTGTACATAGAATGGTATAAGCCATCATCTACTCTATAGCAGCAGGAGGTTTGCGAATGGATGAGAAGATTAAGACTCTTACGGAGTCCGTCGATGCACTTGTAACCGATATCATGGGGCCGCTGCGCCGGAAAATCATTAATGAGCCTGCTTTTGCCGGGCTGTATGCCTTGCTTGAAGAAGTAGAGCTGCTGATCCGCGAGGAGCAGCAGATTGACAGACAGCTGGCGGCGCAGCTGTTCCTGGTATATTCGCAGCTGGTGACCCAGTCGGGCTATGTATATGATAAAAGTCCTTTTGTCCCGCATATCGGCAAAATGCAGGGCTTAATCCGCAAGATATTCGGCGGCTCCCTGCAAAATGTATAAGATGTTTTTCCTTCACGCAGTCCTGTTATTCTCAGCTCCGGGGAATAACGGGGCTGTTTTAATATGCCGCTTTACGCTTAAAGGTCTTGGCAATAGATTTATTTTTGGCAGAATTTTGGATTTGTCCATTGCCAAACCATGACAATCTATTTTACAATACTATAATGATAATGAGAATCAATTTCAAGAGAATGGGTGAGAGATTCATGAATCAACAGGCAACTGCCAGCAAAGGGCAGATCCGGACTGCGGATCACGTGAAGTTTCGTTCACGCCCGTGGGCGGCAACGCTGATTTTGATCGGCGGTCTGATTGCCCTGGTATTCGCTATTGCAGTTTCAGTATCGTTTGGAGCGGCGGATATCAAGCTGTCAGTGGTATGGACCGCTGTGTTTCATTTTAATCCGGACCTGACGGATCATCAGATTATACGTGAGCTGCGGATGCCGAGGGTGCTCGGCGCTGCGATGGTTGGCGCAAGCTTCGCCGTTGCAGGCGCTATTATGCAGGGGATGACCCGTAATCCGCTTGCGGACTCGGGCCTTATGGGGATTAATTCCGGCGCCGGCTTTGCGCTGGCGGTCTGTTTTGCTTTTTTCCCGCAGCTGCCGTTTATGTACCTGATTATGTATTCCTTTATAGGTGCAGGTATGGGGGCGGGCATTGTCTACGGGATCGGCTCCCTGTCCAGAGGCGGCTTGACGCCTGCCAGACTGGTGCTGGCCGGTGCGGCCTTCAGTGCGCTGCTCTCGGCGCTCAGTGAAGGGATCGCCTTGTATTTTAACATCGGACAAGACCTGGCCTTCTGGTATGCCGGAGGGGTGGCCGGAACGAAATGGTTCCAGCTCAAGATCATGTTCCCGTGGATTGGCGCAGCGATTATCGGTGCACTTCTCCTGTCCAGATCGATTTCCATGCTCAGTCTGGGTGAGGATGTCGCCAGAGGACTCGGACAGCGTACAGGGCTGGTTAAACTGGCAGGGGCAATGATTGTGCTGATTCTGGCCGGAGCGTCAGTATCGGTTGTGGGGGCCGTTGGCTTTATCGGCTTGATTATTCCCCATCTGACACGTTATCTGGTTGGTGTCGATTATAAATGGATTATTCCCTGCTCGGCCGTTCTTGGCAGTCTGCTCGCCATCCTTGCCGATCTGACGGCCAGAATGATTATTCCCAAGCATGAGACTCCATTTGGTGCGATTATTGCGCTGATCGGCGTGCCTTTCTTCCTGTATCTGGCCCGCAAGGAAAGAAGGGAGCTGTAGTTATGCAGAGAACAAACGTAATGTCCTACGAATCCTCCAGACGCAGACGCGGACTTGCGATTCTGGCTGCGATAGCTGTACTGATCGTTATTGCTTTTATTATTAGTGTGAACACAGGATACATAAGATTAACTCCGATGGAGCTGTTCAATACGATGCTGGGAAAGGGCACGGATAAGCAGGAGCTGATTCTGTTCGATTTCCGGCTGCCGCGCATCGTCATCTCCCTGCTGATCGGTGCCGGGCTGGCTGTTTCCGGCGCAGTAATGCAAGGCGTCTTCCGTAATGATCTGGCGGACCCCGGTATTCTTGGCATCAATGCCGGTGCCGGACTGATGGTCATGCTGATGGTTTCCTTTTACCCGACAGCCAATGCGGCCCCGGTCTATTTCCTGCCGGTCATTGCCTTTGTCGGAGCCGGACTGACTGCCGCCCTGATCTATGTGCTGGCTTACAAGCGGCATGAGGGCATCAAGCCGATCCGCCTGCTGCTGACCGGCGTTGCCGTTGCCGCCGGGATCAGTGCAGCGATGATTGTACTTACGCTGCGGCTGGATCCCGACAAATATCAGTTTGTCGCAACCTGGCTGGCGGGCAGCATCTGGGGAACCAGCTGGAAGTTTGTTCTTTCCCTGCTGCCGTGGATTGTCATTCTGGTACCCTATGTCATCTACAAGGCCCGGGTAATGAATGTGCTCAATCTGGGTGAACAGACGGCGGTCGGCCTTGGCGCCAATGTCAACAGAGAGCAGTTCAAGCTGCTCGCTGCCGCCGTCGGCCTTGCTGCCGCCAGCGTTGCCGTCAGCGGCGGGATCGGCTTTGTCGGCCTCGTCGGGCCGCATCTGGCCCGGCGCCTGGTCGGCCCGAAGCATCAGCTGATGCTGCCGGCCTCAGCTCTGCTGGGCGCTCTGCTGGTTATCACGGCCGATACCATCGGCCGCTGGATCCTGCAGCCGTCGGAGATTCCGACCGGCATCGTCGTCGCCGTTATCGGCGCACCCTATTTCTTGTATCTGCTGGCACGTACGAAGTCATAGTCATAAAGAGCCCGAACAACATCTAACCGGAGGCGATAACATGAGTGATCAGGAACTGGAATTATATGATGTGACGATAATCGGCGGGGGACCTGCCGGGATGTATACAGCTTTTTACAGCGGCATGAGAGATTTGAAGACCAAGCTGATCGAAGCCAAGGAAGAGCTGGGCGGAAGAATGCTGATCTATCCGGAGAAGATGATCTGGGATGTGGGCGGCGTTACCCCTACGCTCTGCGGCGACCTGATCAAGCGGCTGGAGGAGCAGGCGCGTACGTTCGAGCCAACTATTGTGTTCGGACAGCAGATTATCAAGCAGGTGCGCCAGGATGACGGCACGTTTATCCTGACGTCGGCCACCGGAGAGCAGCACTGGACACGCACAATCATTCTGGCTATCGGCTACGGTATTCTGCAGATGGCGAAGCTTGAGATTGAAGGCGCTGACCGCTACGAGGTGACTAACCTTCACTATACGGTACAGGAGCTGGAGCCTTACCGCGGCAAGCATGTGCTGATCTCCGGCGGGGGCGACTCGGCGGTAGACTGGGCGAATGAGCTGGAGAAAATCGCAGCAAGCGTGACAATCGTGCATAGAAGAGACCAGTTCGGCGGACATGAGAAAAATATCTCCCGCATGAAGGCGTCGTCGGTTAAGGTACGTACACCTTATACAGTAAGCCAGCTGCACAGCAGCAACGGTGAAACGATTGATCAGGTAACGATCACTCATGTCGAATCCGGTGAGAGCGAGCAGTTTGCTGTGGATGCAGTCATAGTGAACCATGGGCTCAAGAGCGACTTCGGTCCGCTGCGTGAGTGGGGTCTGGAAATGGGCGAATGGTGGGCCAAGGTCAGTCCCAAGCTGGAGACGAACCTGCCTGGTATTTTTGCCGCCGGAGATTTCGTTGATTATGACAGCAAGGTGCGCCTGATCGCCGGTACGTTTACCGATGCGGTACTGGCGCTGAACAGCGCCAAGCTGTTTATGGACCCGGAAGCGCCTAAATACGCCTATGTGTCCTCGCATAATGACCGCTTCAAAGAGAAGAATAAAGCGCTCGGCGTTGTTGACGATCACTAGAAGACAATTGAAGCATGAGGCTGTCAGCCTGCAGATTATTCTGTAGGCAGGCAGCCTTTTTTAAATCCAGCCCCCTTCATTCCATAAGCTGTATAAAAAGAGTTTTACAGGCGAATAGTAAGCGGGGAGGTGCTGAGCATGCCGAAACAACAAACACAATCGGGTCCCGGCGAGATATCGAACAGCGGACAGGAGAGTCCGCCTATTGTCACGGATCTGGAAGACAACCTCAAGCAAATCCGGGAGAGACTCGGCAACAGCCCAGACTTGAATGTGCGGAAATATGAGACCCTGAATCATGAGCATCATGTAGCGGTCCTGTATATAAACGGGCTTATAGATAAAGAGCTGGTAGACGAGTATGTTACCCATGCCCTGTCGTTTGAAATGATTAAAGAGTCAGATCCTTCAGCCGGAGACCTCTTTCTTTTTGCCAAGGAAAAAGCCCTGAGTATCGGTAAAGAGAAGGTGGTAGAAGACCAGAACAGCTTGCTGGAAGGACTATTGTCCGGGGATACCCTCATTCTTTTTGACAAACTGGATAAGGGCATCAGCGTAACCACAAGCGGAGGTGAAGGCCGGTCCGTTACCGAAGCGACCACACAGGTTAATATCCGCGGTCCAAAAGACAGCTTCACCGAATCACTGGGGACGAACATTGCGCTTGTACGCAAACGGATTAAAAATCCGAATCTCTGGATCGAGACGCTGACGATGGGGGCAGTAACCAAAACAGATGTGTCGATTGTACATATCCATGGTCTGGCCAAGGAAGAAACGGTGCAGAAGATCAGGAAAAAGCTGGGGGATATTCATGTGGATTCGATTCTGGAATCCGGTTATATTGAGCAGCTGATCGAGGAAAATAACTACTCGCCTTTCCCTACGCTGTACAATACCGAGCGCCCGGATAGTGTAGCCGGAAATCTGCTGGAGGGGAGAATTGCCATTTTTGTGGACGGCACTCCGTTTGTGCTGATTCTTCCGGCTACTTTTTTTATGTTCTTCCATACGGTTGAAGATTATTACCAGCGTTATGATATTACCTCCATCATCCGGGTGCTCCGTTTTTTATGCCTGCTGGTGTCGCTGTTCGGTCCGGCGATTTTTGTTGCTGCCCTTAACTTTCACCAGGAGATGATTCCGACGCCGCTCCTGATTAATTTCGCTTCCCAGCGGGAAGGGGTGCCGTTTCCGGTCGTGATTGAAGTGCTGCTGCTGGAGGTCACTTTTGAAATTATCCGTGAAGCGGGTATCCGCATGCCTTCGCAGATCGGACAGACCGTTTCGATCATCGGCGGTCTTGTTCTGGGTCAGGCGGCGGTTCAGGCAGGGATTGTCTCCCCGGCGATGGTCATCGTCGTTTCACTGACGGGCATATCCAGCTTTGCGACCCCTGCCTTCAATATGGCCCTGTCCATCCGCATTCTCCGCTTTGTGATTACCTTTGTCGCGGCTTACATGGGGTTGTACGGGATTGCCATCATCGGGCTTATTCTGGTTGCACATCTGTGCAGCCTCCGTTCCATGGGTGTGCCTTATATGTCTCCGGTTGCCCCGTTTGCGCCAGGGGACCAGAAGGATATTTTTGTGCGGACACCGCTGCATTTCATGAAGACCCGCCGCCGTCTGCTGAATAACAAGAAAAAAGCACGGGATACTTCCGCTCAGCATGGCCAGGGCAGCCGTCATGAAAAGTAAACTGGCGCTGCTGCTCGCGGTCTGTCTGGGCTGCTCCCTGGTACTGAGCGGATGCTGGAACAGCCGGGAACTTAACGAATTGGCGATCGTCAGCGGTATCGGTATTGATACCCTGGACGGAAAGCCGGGGTACAAGGTGACCTTTCAGATTATTAATCCGTCCTCATCTGCGCAGACAACGGGATCTGCCAGCAACCAGCCTCCGATCGTAATAGTCTCGGCAACGGACCGCACCATCTTTGGAGCGCTCCGCAAGGCATCAAGGCGGGCAACCCGTCAGCTGTTTTTTGCCCATACCCAGCTGGTACTGATTGGAGAGTCTCTGGCCAAGAGCGGGATTACCAGCATCTTTGATATTTTTGAACGGTCGCATGAGCTGCGGCTAAACTCAGCTGTCCTGGTCTCCAAGGGTACGGATGCGGCCTCCGTCCTTAAACTTCTGACAACACTTGAAACGATGCCATCCATGGGGCTGCTGAAGAAAATGCAGAATACATCCAGTGTATGGGGCGAGAACCGCAGGATTACTGTGTTTGATGTAATTAACGGAATTACCGGGGAAAGCGATTTTACCATTAACGGGGTACAAATTGTGGGTGATGCTATCGAAGGCCAGATAAAAAGCAGCCTGGAGCAGTCTGATCCTATGGTCGGGTCGCTTATGAGCGGTTTGGGCGTCTTTAAGGAGGGACAGCTGATCGGCTGGCTTAACGGACCTGAATCCAGAGGCACACAGTGGGTGCTCGATAAGGTCAACGAGACCAGCGTAAATGTGAATTCTCCGGATATGGAAGAGGATATTGCAATCAATATTTTCTATTCCAAGACAAAGGTTAGGGTAGAGCTGCGGGAGGGTAAGCCGGTTTTCCATGTTCATATCCGGGAAGAAGGAATCCTCAATGAAACAGGCGGATTTGTGGATCTGAGCAAGGAGGAGGAGCTGAAAAGAATTGAACAAGGGATTGCGGAGAAGACAGCGGCTGAAGTCAGACTGGCGGTGAAGACTGCGCAGGAAATGAAGACGGATATTTTTAACTTCGGCAATGAGCTGAAGCGGACCCATCCAAAGGAATGGGAAAGGGTACAGCAGGACTGGAGCGCCGCTTTTGCCGAAGGGGAGCTTGATCTCAGGGTGGATGCCTACATCCGCAGTACGGGAATGCGGCTCAAGCCGTATATTCCAGCCAAAAAATAAAGGTCTGTCAACGAACGGGGGTAGCCGATTTATGCGAAAGGAAGTCATTGGTCCGTTTCAATTGTTCGCCATGATCGTTCTGTTTGAACTGGGAACAGCGGTTGTTGTCCCGATTGGTCTGGAAAGCGGTCATGCGGTCTGGATCTCCATCCTGATGGCGCTGCCGGGCGGCATCCTGTTGTTTATGGTCTATGCCTACCTGTACCGCCAGTTCCCTGATCTCGTAATCAGCGGATATACCCGGAAAATTCTAGGGAAATGGATCGGCTGGCCGCTGAGTCTGCTCTACCTGCCGGTTCTCACCTACAACGGTTCCAGAAATCTGCGGGAGGCGGGAGATCTGCTGATCTCCTCTTCCTATGACCGGACACCGATTTTTATTATTAACTCCATTATGGTAGTTGCCGTAATGTTTATCCTGTATCAGGGCATAGAAGTATTCTCGAGAACCTCGGAAATTTACTTCTGGCTGATTGTTATAATGGGGATGATTTCGAATTTTGTCGTGATCATTGCCGGTCTGGTCCAGTTTAAAAATCTGTTTCCGGTACATCCGGGCGAGTGGGGTGAGGTGTTTAGCTCAGCCTATCCTAACATCTGGATTTTTCCTTATGGAGAGCTTGTATGCTTCACCGCTGTTCTTCCGCATTTTAATTCACGGAGTAAAGTCCGCAAAACAGGAGCTGGCGCCATCGCCCTGAGCGCCCTGCTGCTTAGCTTTACACATGCCATTGAAATGTCAGTGCTGGGCCCGGATATTTACAGCCGGACTACTTTCCCGATGTTTACGACAATTACGCTGGTCAATGTAGCCAACTTTTTGCAGCGGCTCGACGCGCTGGTCATTCTGACGCTGATTATCGGGGTCTTTTTCAAAATGTCCATCTACTGCTATGCGGCCGTTTCGATTGCAGCGGATTTATTTCATGTCAAAGAACCCCGGAGGCTGGTTATTCCTGTAGGGTCGGTGGTGCTATACAGCTCGTTTGTCAGTGCCGAGAATTTCCCTGTGCATATGAATGACGGGAAAGTATTTCTGGAGAACATCCTGCCGTTCCTATGCGCGGTGATTCCGATTCTGCTATTCGTAGTGCACCGGGTGCGGCGCAGGTTCGGCTGGTACCGGTAAGCTTATTTGCGTGTGGACTTGCGGGGTCTGATCAGATCTGCGGCGGCAAAAAGAACCGGAAGGACTGCGAACGCAATCATGCAGCAGGCTTCCGGAAAGGTAGTGGTGGCAAATGAGGCGGTAACGGAGTGCAAGGAACGGGTTAGGCTGGTCCCCGAAATCATATCCACACTAACAATCATCCCCAGTGTCAGGAGAGCGAGCACGATATAGATGCCGATGATTTTCATATCTCAGATTCCTCCCTTACCTAACTTTAAAATCCCGGCGGAGCGGCAAACTAAAGGTATTATCCCCATTTGCTGAGAAAGGTAGTCAAAAAAAAGGCCGCCGGGCCAGAAAAGCCCCGTCAGCCATGCAGCATTATTGCCCTGAAGTCAGCCAATCCGCCAGTTCCTCTGTCTGCGAGAGTACGGCAATCGGATCGTAATACCAGGAGCGCTCTTCTTTCCACACGTAAAGATGGCCGTTTTTGACGGCAGGCAGACTGCCCCAGATCGGATCAGTGCTGAAATCCTCAGCGGTCTGGTTGTTGTCGGTTACGATGAGATAATCTCCGGCATAGCTGTGCAGCATTTCTGCAGAAATCTCTGCCCACTGCTTCTCCATAATCTCATCTGCTACTGCAGCCGGAGGCTTGCGTCCTAGCGCCTGGTAGACTGCCTGTCCGCCCCGTCCGAAGTTGTCCCCGTAAGCCCAGGTAGACTTATCGGCATGCTCCAGAATGCTGAAGGTGGCATCGGCCGGAATGGCGGCATCCACTTTGGCTTTGGCTGCGGCAATGCGCTTATCGAAATCTGCCAGCCAGTCCTTGGCTTCCTGCTCCTTGCCCAGCAGCTCACCGAAATAAGTCAGCTCCTCATGCGCGTTCTTCAAATCCCCGTAAGGTACGATTACGGTCGGCGCAATCTGGCTCAGCGTTTCATAGCTGTCAGCCATACCGGAGATAATCAGGTCAGGCTCCAGCGCAATAATATTCTCCGGGGACATCTTCCCGTAGGTTCCGGTATCTGTAACACCGGCAAGCGCTTCTTTAAAATAGACATTTTCCAGGGTCAGGCCCGGTGCCCCTACCGGTATAGTGCCAAGGGCGATCAGGCTGCCCAGGTATTCTTCGGCCACAATCCGTTTTGGTTCTGCCGGAATTTCAATATCCCCGTTGATGGTAGTAACGGTTTTGAAGGCAGCGGGTGCAGCTGTTGCTTCCGGCTGCGGTGATGCGGAGGCGGAAGCGTTGCTCCCTGTACTGGCTGTGCCGGTATTACTGCTGCTGTTCCCGTTCCCGCAGGCTGAAGCTACCATAGCCAGCGTTAACAGCAGCGGATAGATGATCCAGTGTTTTCGTTTAGTATTGCGTGTACTGCAGTGCTGCCGGTTAATCAAAGAAATTGCCCCCTTATGTCTAGTGATATTCATTCTCATTTACACTTTACAGATTTCCGCTCCGGAAGACTATGGCCGGATGTGATTACTGTCTATGTAAATTTGTGATGTGATGGCCTGCATTAGCGTATTCAGCTGTGCCAGCGAGGACAGGGGGTCGAAGCCATAGAACATTTCGGGCTGTTCCAGGGTGTAAACCCGGTTGTGGCGGACTGCATCAAGCGTGTTCCAGCGCAGGGACTGCCGCATGCTGCTGAAGCGTTCGTGTCCGGCAGGTGTAGAAGGGCTGCTGGTGATGAAAATGTGGTCTGCGGGATAGTACGGAAGGGCTTCAATTGTTGATTCGAGATAGCCGTTGTTTAGCAGACCCTGGTCAAGGACGGCTGCGGGCGGACGGAACCCGAGTTCGCCGTAAAGAATCTGGGAGCCATGCCCGTAGCTGCTGCTATAGCAGTAGGTTGCTGCTTCGCTGATCTCCCAGGCAACAGCTGTCCCGCGCGGCCCGATCAGCCGGTCAAGCTCCCGGTTGGCCCGGCAGCATAGCTCGTCGTACCGGCTCAGCCATTCCTCAGCCCGGTGTATGCGGCCGGTCACTTCGGCAATGACCCGGAATTGCTCCCGCCAGCCCATCTGCATGAACGGCAGCTCGATTACCGGTGCAACCGGCAGCAGCTGCCCGCGCTCTTCTGATAGCGCGTAGCTTATGATGACATCCGGCTGAGCCGCAGCCACGGAGCGGTATAGCGAAGCCCCATTGGTGCCTTCAGCACGTAATCCGGGGCAGGGAGGAACAAGCTCAAGCTGCCTCATCCAGCCGGAATATACGCCCAACTCGGGCAGAATATCCAGTGCTCTCAGGCTGGCGGTATGGTTAAAATTCAGCGAGGCGAATTTTTTGGGCTTACGGTAGTAGACAGCCGGTGAGACGCCCACCACCTGCTTGAATTTGCGGCTCAGATAGGTCCCCTCGCTGTATCCTACTTCAAGCGCAAGGGTACCGAGACTCTGCGATTCTGTCAGCATACGCTGCTGTACCCGGCGGATCCGCTGTAGAGTGAGATATTCGCTGAAGGAACGTCCGGTCGCTTTGCGGAAGGTCCGCGAGAAATGCTCGGGACTGACCTGTGCCAGCTCTGCCAGCTGGCTTCGGGTCAAATCTTCATTGTAATGGGCTTCGATATGCTGCAGGACAAGGTCAAGCCAGTGCTCCTGGGGTTGGAGATTTTTGGAGTACAGGCTGTGCACACCGGCCAGCAGCTCGGTGAAAAGAAGCTGAACCGCAAAAGGGCTGTCCGCCGCCGGCCCAGTCCATTCTGTCTGCAGCCGGCATGCCAGGCTGCAGATGACCGCAGGGGCTCCCTTATACAGCCTGCCGTGATTCAACGGGCCGGCGTCTGCCTGCCCGGAAGGGGAGACGGACGCATACTCAATCCATACTCCCTGCAGATTAAACTGGGCATCCAGGGAGAGGGGCAGACTGCCGCTGCAGCACAGCATAGCTCCGCTGGAGATAACATGCTTGAAGCCTTCTATTTCAATAGTACCGCTGCCGCCGGTTACAATCATCAGGATGGAGGAGGGGGACGGGGCAACCGGCCCAGTGCTAACAGAGAACCCTGCAAGATTTAGAATCCGGCAGGGAAAATGGAAGCTTAAGGCATGCTGGGGCGGACTGCCGGAGTACAGGCTGGTCATAGGAACATTCACTCATCTCTATTGTGATAATCATTCTCAATTAGAGTATATCAAGGTTTTGGACTATTGACGATCCCCGGGCAGAACCGTAGAGTTTAACTTAATCCGCGATCAGGGTAAAAAGGAGTAATAAAAGGAGGGATGACCTGTGACGACCTGGAATCTGCAAGGGACAGTAAACCACCTGCTGATCTGTAACGGCAGCAGCTGCAAAAAGAACAAAGGCGAAGAGATAGCTGAGGCGATCGAAGACGAAATCGAAAAGCAGGGTGCCGGAAGCCTCATTCATACGACGGTTACCCGCTGCAACGGCAGATGCTCTGATGCATGTGTAGTCATTTCCTACCCGGATGGTATATGGTACCGGGAGATGACCCCGAAATCGGGCAAGGCGCTTGTGCGCAAGCTGCTGGAAGGAGAACAGCTGGAGGACAATATCCTTTATACGTATGACGGTCAGCTCATCGCGGCTTCGGCTAAAGGAGCCAAGGGCAAAAAGAAGAAGTAAAAGGGGATATTTCGGATACATAGGATTAGGGGCGCGGGATGACTCCATAATTAAACGATTTTCCCGCCTGAAATTTGACTTGCAGGCTATGCGTTGACTATGCTTATAGCAGTGCTTTTTATCACAATTAGATGAAGGTTTGTTGCCAGGGGGAGTGTAGTAATGGAGAGGCTGCAGGTATGGCCTGAACGGTTTAAACGTTTTTTTCTGAATAACAGATTTGTTGTGTCTTTACTGATTATTCTGCTGATCGGGATCAACATTCTGGTGTTTTCCCATGTTCCGTTTATTTTCAAGCCTATATCGGTGCTGCTGCATACGGTGGCTGCTCCGCTGCTGCTGTCGGGGATTGCCTATTATCTGCTTAATCCGCTGGTAGACCGCATGGAGTCCAGAAGCAGGATTAAACGGGCATACGGAATTGTGATCCTGTATCTGATTATTGCGGGGATTGTCACGCTGATCCTGCTGACGGTAATTCCGATTATCCGTACCCAGCTGATCGGGCTGATCGATAATTTTCCGAAATACAGCGCCCAGATTCAGGATGAGTTCATCAATCTGACCGGGAGTGAGCTGTTCGGGCGGATTCAGGAAAATGTAGGGGTAGGCACCAGTCTTGATTTTGGGGATCTGACAAGCAGAGTAACCACATGGGCTACCTCGTTCCTTAATAATGCAGTGAGCGGAGTCGGAAATTTCGTCGGTGCGCTGACTGAGGTCGTGCTGGCTGTCGTCACAACACCGTTCATCCTGTTCTATCTGCTGCGTGACGGTAAACGTCTGCCTGACTATCTGATGCGGTTCATCCCGAACGCCCTGCAGCCGCAGAGCCGGCTTGTCATGAAGGAAATGAACAGCCAGGTGGCCTCTTATATCCGGGGACAGATCATTGTAAGCTGCTGTATTGGTGCGCTGCTGTACATAGGCTACCTGATTATCGGCCTGGAGTATTCGCTGGTGCTGGCCATTGTGGCTGCATGTACTGCCGTTGTCCCTTATCTGGGGCCGGCAATCGCGATTACACCGGCTTTGATTGTGGCGCTGGTTACTTCGCCTTTTATGCTGCTGAAGATGATTATTGTCTGGACCGCTGTCCAGCTTATTGAAGGCAAATTCATCTCGCCGCAGATCATGGGTAAATCGCTGAAGATTCATCCGATTACGATTATTTTTGTCATTATTTTTGCCGGCAAAATGTTCGGTGTACTCGGTATCATTCTTGCGGTTCCGGGGTATGCCGTGCTCAAAGTCATCGTCACCCATATCTTTCAATGGTTCCGGTTCCGTTCCGGACTATATAGTGTAGGAGCGGCAAAAGCAGCGGAAAAAACAATAGAAGAAGCTATAGAAGAAGTGATAGAACCAGATAAGGACAGCCTGAAAGGAGATCGGAAATGACAAGACCCGTTGCTGATACTACATATGGAAAACTACAGGGAGCGCAAAGCGGCGGGGTGAACGTCTGGCGCGGCATTCCGTTTGCTGCACCACCTGTCGGAGAGCTGCGTTTTCGTGCTCCGCAGCCTCCGGAGCCCTGGGATTCCGTAAGGGAAGCCGTGGAGTTCGGACCGGCAGCGCATCAGCCTCCAAGCTCCAGCAGCATCCGCTTTGGCGGCACACAGCCCGTCTTTTCGGAGGATTGCCTGTATCTGAATGTCTGGGCACCGGCCGGAGAGCAGGAGGCGCTGCCAGTGATGGTCTGGATTCACGGCGGCACCTTCCTGACCGGAGCCGGCAGCCAGCCGATGTTTGAAGGAGCACGGATGGCGGAAGCCGGAAACGTCATTGTGGTGACTGTCAATTACCGGCTGGGACCGTTTGGCTTCCTGCATCTCTCATCGTTTGGGCCCTTTGAGTCTAATCTCGGCTTGCTGGATCAGATCGCTGCACTGCAGTGGGTGCAGGATAATATCGCCGGCTTCGGCGGCGATCCAAAGCGGGTGACGGTGTTCGGCGAGTCAGCCGGCAGCATGAGCATTGCCGCCCTGCTGGCGATGCCGGCTGCCCAGGGGCTGTTCTCCGGCGCCATTATGCAGAGCGGTGCAGCACAGACGCTGAAGCCGCAGCTGGGTGCGCAAATCGCAGCGGCCTTCCTCGCCGAGCTTGGCGGCGATGTGAACCTGCTGCAGGCGGCTCCAGCGCAGGACATCCTGGCTGCGGCCGCACGGACGGCCTACAAGCTGTCCGGCGATTCGCTCAGCATGCTGTTCCAGCCGCTTATTGATCCGGCAACCTTGCCGGTGGAGCCGGCGGAAGCGGTGGCTGGCGGCTGCGCCGCCGGGATTCCGCTGATGATCGGCACGAATCTGCATGAGGGCCATCTGTTCTTCCGGGGCGACCGGGAGGGGGCGGGCTTTGACCAGTCGCTGAAGGCGCTGGAGCTGATGCTGGGTGTCGGCAATCTGGAGGAGCTGGCCAGCCACTATCCCAAGAACTGGGAGGGCCAGGCGGCGTTAATGACGGACCTGTATTTCTGGGACAGCTCCATCGCGTTTGCCGAGCGGCAGCTGCCGCATGCCCCTGTCTGGATGTACCGGTTCGACTGGACGATCCCCGGCCATCCGTTATTGGACAAGGCGATTCATGGGGCAGAGATTTATTATGTCTTTAATACGATAGACCTGTTGCATCAGTTTGGTGTATCCGTCAACCCTGAGATGGCGGCGCTCGCGGAGCAGATGCAGGCGGCCTGGACCGCTTTTGCACACCGGGGCAGCCCGGAAGCGGCCGGCTTGAGCTGGCCGGCCTATGCTGTGGACGAGCGTGCCACGCTCATCTTCGGGCAGCACGTTCATGTGCAGACTGACCCGGACCGGGAGAAGCGTGAGCGGCTGCTGTCCGCGCAGACCGTTTTCGGGCAAGCCGCTGCGCTGGAGTCCGGAGAGAAGCCGGAGTAATGAGCTGCCGTTTCCCGGCGGGTATGATTGAACAATAAATCCGCCAGGGATGATCCCGGCGGATTTATTGCGTTTCAGACCTGGCATTACGAACTACCCGAAACCCCTGATCCGGACCGTATCCGGCGGGCTCGAATTTGCCCCGGAACGAAACCGCGTTGTTGCTCACATCACCGATCCAGCCCCCGCCCTTTACGATCCGGTAGGTTCCGCCGCCGGCGTCCGCTTCGCTGTACCAGTCCCAGCACCACTCCCGTACATTCCCGGACATATCATAGAGCCCGAGCTCATTGGGATTTTTGCTTGCGCCGGTTTTGGTGCGGTTGTTATTTTGTTCAATGACGGGCCAGAGCCAGTCTCCTGACAAATAACGGTCACCGGCATTCCGCCAGTACCAGGCTACCTCATCCGCATTGCTGCTGCCGCTGTATATATAGCTGCGGCTTAACTGTCCGCCGCTTGCGGCATATTCCCATTCCGCCTCTGTCGGCAGCCGGTAACCGTCTGCTTCAGCCTTCACCGTTACTGTCCATTTCAGCGTATCGCTACCGCTCTTATTGGCCGGGTCCGGGGTCTGTGTGTCTATCTTATAGTAGGGTTCAAGCCCTTCATGAGTACTCCGTTTATTGCAATACTCAACAGCATCATACCAGCTCACCATTTCCACCGGCAGGCGGCTGCCCTTGAACAAGGACGGGTTGCTACCCATGACCTCCATCCATTCTTGCTGTGTAACCTCATACTTGCCGATATAAAAATCAGGCAGAGAGACGGCTTCACCGGTATAGCTGGTCTGCGTGCTGACAAACGTTCCGCCTTGAATGAAGACCAAGCTGTCCTTCTGGACAGGTTCTTCCGTAGGTCCAGGAGGGGCGGAGTACTTCTGCGAGCAAGCGCAGAGCAGGGCTATCAGGGCGATTACGGGGATATGCCACAGTTTGCTCATTGATCATTCTCCTTTATGCGGATAGAAAATGCTGCGGACTGCCGTGTCCTTCCCCGGCAGCAAGCCGTCCGGCTGCAAAGCCGGACGGTTCCCGCTCAATCTGTGATTATATCCTTACCATACCGTTACATTGGAGCTGCCGCTGCTCTGGTAGCCTTCCGTTGCCAGCACCTGGTAAGACCAGCTGCTGCCCAGATTCATGCCCTTGCTCTTCCAGGCATTCACATGGTTGGCAAAGGTGATCGCGACGTTGTTGCCGGTTGCCCGTTTCGACTGGCGGACGCTCCAGAACTGGGTGAAGGTCGCTGTGCCGTCGATGGAAGGCGCATTGGTCCGCGTAGTAGTATAGATATCATAGGTGCCGCCATCGCTCGTCACGCTGCCCTTGTAAGTGCCGGTAGGCCGGTAGGTGCCCCAGCTGTCAACGACGTAGTATTCGATCAGCGAGTTCCGGGTCCAGCCGTAGAGCGTCAAATAGGCATTGCCTGACGGTGCCCATACCCCGGCATTGTAGTTGATAGTCCGGCTGGCCGATCCGGTATTCCAGCCTTTACCTACTACAAAATTACCTGTATTAGACCAATTAACACTATAATTACCTCCTGTACCATTAACAGCGTTTACAGTTCCTCCGCCGTCAGTCCAATTTTGCCAGTAATCCGTCGCTTCTGCACCTGCCGTTGCTGCAAACATGCCAAAAGCCATTGAGACGGTAAGAAGTGCTGTCACTGCCTTTTTAAATTTGAACATGGGAATTCCTCCTAGAGTTTGATTGGTTGTTTCTTGCCTGAGAATGTGCTTGTCGGAATGCGGACTTGCGCTTATCCCTTGCTTTCACATCTGCAGAGTCTCATGGAGTATAGGCTTCCTTTAATCCTTAATACTCAAACTTCTCCGTTGCCGCCGCTTCATCTCCTTCCCGCAGGTTTCTTGGCATATTTGCTGGAATACGAGATGATTATAAAATAACAGCGCTATCATTACTATTTACCAAATTAAAGGTGTTATCCGGTTTTTTTCATATATTCAAAGAGATAGGCAGGCGCCGCCTCAAAAAAAGGAGTGCTCACGGACAAGATGCCAGTGAGCACTCCTTATCAATTCCCTGTTTCTCTGCTTGCAGAGAACCCCCGGTCAGTTAACCGGCACATAACCGGTTTTGGCCACCAGCTCCTGTCCCTCAGGGGATACGATCCAGTCGAGGAACTCCTGCTGCTTAAGACTAGGTGTGCCCGCTGTTACCGCATAAAAGTTCACCGTATACGGATAAGCTCCGCTACGGATGCTCTCCTTCTCCGGCTTGACACCGTCGATGGCGAGCAGCTTGAGCTCGTCGCTCCGGTTCATCTGGGAGGCATAGTAGAGGAAGCTGAAGCCAATGGCATTTTTATAATTGCGGTAATTGGACGTCCGGGAAATGATCCCGCTCATCAGGTCCATCACATCTTCGGACGGGGCCTGCATCAGGGTGCGGTCCTTCATGATTTTTTGCAGCATCGACTGGCTGCCGCTGCCCTCATCACGCTGGAAAGCCCTGATCCGGTCATTCCGGCCGCCGGCTTGCTTCCAGTTGGTCAGTTCACCGGAATAGATGTCCATAATCTGTTCTGTACTCAAATTGTCTACCGGATTGCGTTTGTTGACAAAAAAGACAAACGCTTCACGGCCGATCGGTGTCAGCACAAGCTCGCGGCCCGCCAGCTTGGCATCCTTTTCCTGGGCAAGCGAAGGGGCTGCTGTAAAGATAATGTCCGTCTCACCGGAGAGCAGCCGCTGATAAGCATAAGCCGTAGAGGAGCACACAACCGGATTACCGGCAAAATCATAAGGATCATACTCATCCTCAGGATATACAGCCTGCACAAATGCAGAGTAGAGCGGATACAGTGCAGTTGCCCCATCCAGCCGAGGCGGCTTGTCAGTAATCTTATAGGCCGCCGGCTGTCCCAGCACAGCAGCTTTGGATTCCGGATGAAACGGCTGATATTGCTCCAGAGAGACCTCCTGCTCGCTGACTTCAGCGAGACTGTTCACGTAGGCTTTATTCACCTCATATCCTCCGGTTGCCAGCAGGCAGAGTCCCACAAACGAGGCAAAAGCAATGCCGCGGGTGCGGGAGGTGAACCAGCCGAAGATAGAGCATACACTATAAGCGCAGAGCGCAGCAGCGACAACGGCAGAGAGCGGGGCATAAAACTGGAACCCGCCGAGCAGTGCAATGATGAAATAGGTGACAAAAGCTGCCAGGGCGATCGGAACTACGGCTACAATGGAAAACAGCAAATTTAACCAGATTGATCTTTTCACAGCTAACCTCTTTCTATATGCTAGAGTATGGAAAAAAAAGATGGTTTTATTATACCTTAATAAATCAGTATTTTCTTCCAAATATCTTGAAATTTTGAACAGGCTTTGCTATGCTACATGAAATAAAACAAACAATTTTCATAAAAACACTGGACGAAACGGAAGAACAGAGTTATTCTGAGATTGTGAAAATAATAACGGAATACAAGATTCTCGGGGTAAGGTGAAATTCCTGACCGGCGGTGATGTTCAAAGCGAACTAAGCCCGCGACTCAATCTCTGCTGTTAGGCGGAATTGACTGATCTGGTGACAATCCAGAGCCGACGGTAAAGTCCGGATGGGAGAGGATCAAAGAATAAGGACACAGGTGTATTCCTGCTGGCTTTTATTCGCAATGCCCCCGATAATTGCCCTTTGCAGGGCGGATCGGGGGCTTTTTGGTCTCTTATCGAGGGTTTGTATCGACAAGGAGAATGAGTTATGAGTAATGTATCGGCTTCATCATCAGGTATGCGCATAGCACCAATGCGCAGCGGTTTTTGGCTGGTTGTACTGGGGGCAGCGCTTTGGGGCGTTGATCCGCTGTTCCGGATTATTTTGCTGAAATCATTGACCTCCTCGCAGATCGTTCTGCTGGAGCATGTAGTGCTGTTTCTCGCAGCAGCACCTGTACTCTGGCGCCACCGTGCTGAATTAAAGGGTATCCGGCTCCGTCAGGCAGGAGCCTTGCTGGTGGTTTCCTGGGGCGGTTCCGCCGTGGCCACGATCCTGTTCACCAAGGCTTTGTCCAGCGGTGATCTGAATGCTGTATTGCTGCTGCAGAAGCTCCAGCCGGTGTTTGCTATCGGGCTGGCGGCTGTTATTCTGAAAGAACGGCTGCCGCGTAACTTCGGCGTGCTGATTGTGCTGGCGCTGGCCGGTACTTATCTGCTCACTTTTGGCTGGACGGTTCCTTTTGGTCATGTAAATAACTTCATCAGCGTAGGCAGCCTGATGGCAATGGGCGCTGCTGCCCTATGGGGCGGGTCCACCGTTATGGGCCGGTATCTGCTTGGCTCAATGAGCTATGAAACAGTAACCTCCCTGCGGTTCATTCTGGCACTGCCGCTGCTGTTTGCGGTCACCACACTGGAAGGTGCCCCATGGCAGTTGAACGGCGGAATCGGAGAGACTTCCCTCGTGGCCATCAACCTGCTGCTGCAGGCGCTGCTGCCGGGACTGCTCAGTATGCTGCTCTATTACAAAGGTTTGAATACGACCAAAGCTTCTTTTGCCACACTGGCAGAGCTCAGCTTCCCGATGACCGGGATTCTGATCAACTGGATTGTCTATCATCAGCTGGTAACAATGTCTCAGGTTGTCGGATTTGCCCTGATCTGGACGGCGCTGTTCTATATTTCCAGCCAGCAGAACAAGCAGCAGCTGGCGGAAGTGAAGCAGGCCGCTTAAATAGATAAGCCTGAGGGGAGCGACCCCAGGGCTTTTGAAAAAAGAGGATGCCTTCATGCAGCCGTAACGGGCTGAGAAGGCATCCTCTTTTTTTACAACAAAGCTGACTTTTTATGATAAGTTATAGGGGATGCTGCAAAAAGAATAAACAGGCTGCAGAAATATTGCATGAATGCTGTATGCCAAAAGATATAAAGCGTTTACAATGGTAGAGGAAAAGTGTGCGGCTATTTTTTCGTTACTAAATAGACACCGGCCGCGCCAAATGGATTGAGCTGTAACTCAGGGCAGGCTTTGACCGTGCTTCGACAGGCGTTCAGGGTCTGCCTGCTCATCGTTTTGCTTAAAATTCAAACTGCCTCAAACGCCCCGTCGTGAAGGATTTACCTGTGCCAGCCAGGCATTCTGTATACAATACGAGCTGCAACCATTACGGAGAGTGAGCCCATGTATAGATATAACCTGTTCAGCAAAATTATGAGTATCATGGTCATCATGCTCATTCCGATAACGTTCCTGTATTTCTACTCTAACAAAACAACGACCGATGTGCTGCGCAGTGAGCTGAATACCTCAAACAGCAACCAGCTGAGCTTTTTCCAGAACCAGGTGGAGACGAATATGGAGCTGTTGTCCTCATGGCCGATTCTGCTGATTCATGATCCGGATATTCTCAGCCTTAAGGACTCCGCGATCTCAGCCGATTATCTGAATCTGGACGGGATTAACCTCGTCAAACGTATACAGACTAAACTCAGCATTCAAGAGAGCTCATCCAACTGGAAAAGCAAGCTGTCCCTTTATTCGCCGGCTATACACCGGGTAGTCACTGAAAACGACGCCAGACCCTATGAGGATGCGGAGCTGGTACAGAAGGTGAAATCAGGCTGGCATGTAGAACGGCTGGAAGACCAGTTTGAAGAGCGTTTTTTATTTTCTTGGTATTCGTTCACTCCCTATCTGTCCGAATTCTCGCCGCAGCAGGCAACGACCATTATGAAGGTGGAATTTGACAGCCAGAATATAGAGGACATGCTCGATCAGTTCAAAAGCGACGGCAGAAGAGATCCCTTCTATTACAAGCAGGGGGCCGGGCTGATTTTTAACCGCAGTGCCGACAAGCTGCTTGCCGGGAAACTGGTTGAACGGCTTGAGCAGGAGCAGCTGAAGGGCAGCGAGAACCGGACGCTACAGATGGACGGGCAATCCTACAGTGTGAATATCGTCTATTCCGATAAAATGGGCTGGTATCTTATTGACTACATGCCGTTGTCGGATATTTTGCAGCCGATTTACAAGTCGAACCAGCTGTTCTACATCTCGATGGGCGCACTGCTGCTGATGAGCTTTGTGGTTGCCTACATTCTGTATGTGCAGGTGCAGGTTCCGGTGCGGCAGCTGGTCGGCGGCTTTCAGCGGCTGAAGCAGGGGGATTATTCCGTACGGATCGGGATCAAGGGGAAAAATGAATTCAGTTTTCTGTCCGGCCGCTTCAACACCATGGTGGAGCAGATTCAGGAGCTGATTGAGAATGTGCTGATGGAAAAAATCCATGTCCGCGAAGCCCGGCTGAAGCAGCTGCAGTCCCAGATTAATCCGCATTTCTTCTATAACTGCTTCTCTTTTATAACGAGTATGGCCAAGCTGGGCAACCAGGCTGCGGTCGTCGGGATGGCGCATAACCTGTCCCGTTACTACAGATATACCACCCGTCAGGAAAGGGACCTTGTCTCCCTGTCTGAGGAGGTGGAGTTCGTGACGCACTATCTGGAGATCCAGAACATGCGGATGAGCCGGCTGCAGTATACCATCAGCATTCCGAGCCAGATGCACCGGCTGGAGATTCCTCCGCTGGTGCTGCAGCCGCTGGTGGAGAATGCGGTGCTGCACGGGATCGAGCCGCTGGCAGCGGCAGGAATTGTGCGGATCACGGGCTCCTGCAGCGGCAGGACAATGATCCTTACCGTTGAGGATGACGGTCAAGGCATGCTGCCGGAGCAAATGGCGGAGCTTGAGCAGAAGCTGGTCCACGCAATGGATGAAGAGATGGGCTGCGGCGTATGGAACGTGCATCAGCGGATGCGCCTGCGCTACGGCGAAGAAGCGGGCCTGACTTTCGCGCCTTCGCCGCTTGGCGGGCTGCAGGCCAGACTGCAGTGGCAGCTTCCGGGGAGCGCTGCAGACAACAGAGAAGAATCAGTGGAGGGGACATCATGATTGAAATATTGCTGGTTGACGACGAATCCTATGTAACGGAGAGTCTGGCATTGACGATACCTTGGGAGGAGCTTGGGGTTACGAAGGTACATCAGGCGGCTTCAGGCGCCGAGGCGCTGGAGATTCTGGAGCAGCAGGAGATTGATATCCTCGTAACGGATATTTCGATGCCGGGCATGAGCGGGCTGCAGCTGATTGAAACGGCCAGCGAGCGCTGGCCGAACCTGCGCAGCATTCTGCTGACCGGATACTCCGATTTCTCCTATGCCCGGAAGGCGATTCAGCTGCAGGCGTTTGATTACATCCTAAAGCCGGTCAACGACGATGAGTTCATCGAGAGTGTAACCGGGGCCATTGAATCGCTGCGGGATGAATGGGAGTTGCATGACAGATACCAGATGCTGATGTATAACCGCAAAGCAAGCTACAGTGTGCTGCGCGCCAGTCTGATGCACGATCTGCTGCTGGGCCGGGTCATGTCCGGGCGTGCGTTTGCTGCGAAGCTGCAGGAATATGAAATTGCTTTTGACACAGAGACACAGGCAGCAATGCTGCTGATCCAGCTCGGTAACCATTATACCGCAATGGATCATCACTCCATCCCGCTGATGGAGTATGCGATCGGCAATATCGCGGAGGAGCTGTTCAAGGAAAGCTTCCACGTCTGGTTCTGCAAAGCGCCGCATGACTGCCTGATTCTGCTGGTGGAACCGAATGCGCAGACACAGCAGCTAATGGAGCAGTCAGATGAGTATGAACGGCTCCGCCAGCAGATGCTAAAAGGTCTGATCAGCAGCTTCCGCGACAGCGTGAGTAACTATCTCAAGGGAGACATCTCACTCATTATTACCGGATGGTTCAGTTTCCCGGACGGCTTGCCAGCCGCCTACCGCAGCGGACTCAGCTCCATGTTCCTGACTGCACATAATGAAGCCGGCTCCGTGCTGTATCTGGAAGAAAGCCAGATTCAGGAGCAGGCGGCCAGCAAAGCACTGGAGAGCCTGTACCGTCCGTCGACGCTGATCCACCTGCTGGAGTCGAAGCAGTGGGATTCGGCCCGCGAGAAGATTACGGATGTGTTCAGGGAGCTCGGAAAGACCCGGTATTCGCGTGAGCATCTGTACGAAGTATTCCTTTCGGTTACCAATGCTTTTATGTACATCGCCCACAAGGGCGGCCAGTTCATATCGCAGATTGACCAGTATGCGCTTGATCCGCTGCTCACCCAGAGTAACATTGTCTCCCTGGACAAGCTGCAGGACTGGGCGCTCGACATGCTCGCCAGGCTGCAGAATGAGCTGTCGGAGAGTGACCAGTATACCAAAAGCTACATTATCAAGCAGGTGCATGAGCTGGTCGGCAGCAATACCGGCCATGATCTTTCAGTCAAGACGATTGCCGATCATGTCTTTCTTCATCCCGTCTATCTCTCCAAGATTTATAAGGCCGAGACGGGCGAGGGGCTGGGCGACTATATCATCCGGATGCGGATGGAGCGTGCGCTCTACCTGCTGAAGAACACCAACAAGAAAATTTATGAGATTACAACGGAGCTGGGCTATCAGAATCCGCAGTATTTCAGCAAAATGTTCAAAAAGCACTACGGTATGACACCAAATGAATTCCGTGACAGATAGAGGTTGGCATAGGTGCCGAAACCTTGTTTTAATGACGTATTCGCGTCCGGCCCGTTCCTTATAATGAAGACATCACCAATACTTAAGGAACTCAAGGGGGAAGACAGAAGCATGAAGAGAAAAAAATTGCTGCCGCTTCTAGGCATGAGCGTTATACTGGCAGGAGGTATTGCAGGCTGCTCCGGAAACAATAATGCCGGGGGAAATAACGCTTCCGGCAATGCCGCAAATACACCGGCAACAACTGAAAACGCCTACAAGGATAAATACGATCCCGAAGTTACAATCACGACGGTATGGGGTGTTGACCCGGAGCTGAAGTTCAAGAACGGGGAGACCATCGAAAACAATGTGGCTACCAAATGGGCCAAGGAAAAATTCGGGATCAACATCAAATCGCTCTGGTCCATTACGGATACGAACGGCGCGTTTGGTACCAAGCTGCGTCTGGCCATGTCCTCCGGACAGGAAATGCCTGATGTTGTAACTATCGGTACCGGCGACGCTACCATCGCCCAGGATCTGATTGATTCCGGAATGTACCGCGAGGTAGGCACACTGTTTGATCAATATGCCTCCGACACCTGGAAAGTAGCAATGGCCCAGGACCCTAATGTCTGGAACCAGTACAGCCGTGACGGCAAAAAGATGGGGATTCCGGTACTCGATTATGCCTATAACCATGACTACATTCTCTGGATCCGCCAGGACTGGCTGGACAAGCTGAACCTGAAGGCGCCAGCGACCATCGACGAGCTGGAGACGGTTATGGATGCATTCAAGAACCGGAACCCGGACGGAGTTGCTCCGGATAAAGTAGTACCGCTCAGCATCGGCTTCAAAACAACGATGAACACCTGGATGGGCGATCCTTCCTGGATCTTCGGCGCTTATGGAACCCTTCCGCAGCAGTGGAATGCGGGCGCTGACGGCAAGCTGGAATACGGCTCCATCAATGCAGGCATGAAGCAGGGGCTTGAAAAGCTGAAGAGCTGGCTCGGCAAGGGTTACATTCCGCAGGAAGCCGCGCTTTGGGATGAGAACAAGACTGCTGAACCGGCCGTTGCCGGCACAGCAGGCATTATCCCTGGACCATACTGGATGAGCGGCTGGCCGCTGCAGGATACTTTGAAGAAGGCTCCGGATGCAGTCTGGGCTCCAATCAACATTCCGGCCGGACCAGATGGTACAGTAATGCGTCACGGCACTCAGTTCACCAACGGGGTTACCCTGATCAGCACCAAGATGAAGAATCCGGAGGCTTTCTTCACTTACCAGAATTATCTCTATGATAACTACGCTAACCCGCAGCCGGGCGGTGAGCTGGACAACGGTATGTTCGCAGGCTATGACTATGAGCTGGATGCGAGCGGTAAAATGGTAGCCAATGATCAGATCTCAGGCGGTTTTGTCAACAGTATCCGTTACCTGCTCGTCCGTGACGGCGCACGTATTCCGGATGCCCAGATGAAATCCCTGCTGAACCTGGCAGAAGGCGCTGAGCCTGCTACCAGACTGGAGAAGGATGTAGCGGTTAACTATGGTGAAGGTACGCCTGCGGCTGCCAAAGTGCTGCTGCAGCAGGAAGATAAATCATTCAAGAACATGTTCACAGGTCCGACTACTGAAACCATGAAATCCAAGCTGGATTACCTGAACAAAATCGAGAACCAGACGTTTAACGAAATCATCTACGGCAAACAGCCGATTGATGCGTTCGACAACTTCGTCGAAACCTGGAAATCAGGCGGCGGCGAGCAAATTACAAGTGAAGTCAATGAGTGGTATGACAGCATAAAATAAGCGCTGGGCAGAAGCTCGGGATGAATACAGGACTGTTTTCTGCGGCGGGACATTTACGCTTGCGGAAGACGGTCCTGTCTTTTTTATGATGAACAATCCGGGTGTACAGTCAGGCTGCAGCTGCCGGGGGCGGTCGACACCTTCCTGATCATTCCGATGCTGAACTTCTTCCGCGGCATTCCAAAAGAGCTGGAGGAAGCGGCGCTGATTGACGGGGCCGGCCATTTCCGCACCCTGTTCAATATCTATCTGCCGATCTCGCTGCCATCGATCGCTACAATCACGCTGTTCACGGGTTGGCCTTGGCCGCCCTGTTTCAAAGAGCGGTTTTTTGGGCTTCCCCTCAAGATGAAATCTGCTCCCTTAGAGTAAAAATAAGGCGTTTCTCCCATACTACCGTTATTCTGCTGTCATCCTTTGAGGAGGTGCATGAAGATGAACGATAAGCCGGCACCCGCAATTTACATACAGCTGAAGAACCGGGTTACGGTACCCAAAGGCCGGGGGGTTATGCTGCGTGATGTGGCCTATCTGATAGCCGTTCCTGAGCTCAGAGAGCAACTGGACTCAATTCTGCTGTTCCAGCCGGAGCAAAGTGACGGAAATCTGATTCTGATCGATCTGCTGACCATTATCCCGCGGATCCATGAGCTGGTGCCCGGTGCCGACATCCAGCCGATCGGCGAGGGCCGGACGATTGTCCAGATTAAAGGCCCGCTTGAGGCGCGCAAGCCGTCCATTGCCTTGTTTGTGCTGGTCTGGCTGCTGCTGTTTTTCGGCTCGGCGCTGACGATTATGAATTTTCATGCCGATGTCAGCATGCAGGAGGTGCATGTACGGATCGTGGAGATGCTGACCGGGCGGCGCGATGAGCATCCTTATGTTTTTCAGGTAGCTTATTCGCTGGGAATCGGGTTTGGGATGGTCGTTTTTTTTAATCATTTGTTCAAGAAAAAATGGAATGAGGAGCCGACACCGCTGGAAGTGGAAATGTTCCTGTATCAGAAAAATATCGATCATTACGTAGTGCATGAGGAATACAGCAAGCTGGAGCACCGGAGTGGTTCTTCCGGGAAGAAGGAGGAAGTGCCATGACCGCGCCGCTCTCCCTTGGCCTTCATCTGCTGCTTGGGGTGGCGGCCGGAATTGCCGTAGGCGGTGGGGTCATTGCTCTTTTTATCGTACTCGATATGGTACCGCGCCTTGCCCAGCTGACTTCATCCTACGATAAGGTGCACTGGTATGAGGGAGCGATGGTCGGGGGCTCGCTGCTTGGAACGGTTAGTGATTTCTGGAACTGGAAAATAGCGGCCGGTCCGCTGGCTGAGCTGGGAGTGGGCCTGCTTGACGGGGTTTTTGTCGGCATGCTGGCTGCTGCCCTGACGGAAGTTCTGAACGTGCTGCCCATTCTGGCTAAACGGCTGCATATGACGCATTATCTGTTTGGCCTGCTGATGGCGATGGTCTGCGGGAAGGTTGCGGGCTCATTGTTCGACTGGTTTGTGTACCAGCGTTAAGCGGGCTGCTGATAGAACTGGGAAGGTCTTTGAAGGTCTAAAGGCATATTGAACATTAGGGGGTAATGAAGTGGCGAGGTATATTCACAGCGGGGATCAGGTGAAGTCTGAGCAAATAAAGGCTGCTGCTTCCGGGACTAAGGGACGGCCGGATGATAAGTCCGAGTCATCAGATGAGCTTGGCGCTCTGCTTAAGCAGGGGCAGTCGTTTCCGCAAGCCGGAGCCGGACCGTCTGCAGCTGAAAGCGGCGGAGAAGAGAGCGGCAGGGATGTTCATCCCAGCTATGCGGACAGCAGCGGAGGGCCGGCTGAAGGGACGGCAGACGCGGAGAACAGCAAGCAGGCCGATATCGGTGTGGACGCTGGTGTGACAGGGTATAGCGGCCATGATCTGCAGCCCTCTGACGGAGCAGGCACGCCGGATCAGGAGGGGGCTAAGGCAGAGGATACAGAGACGCAGGCTGTTTCCGGTGCTGGTGATACCGGAGCTGCGGATAACGGCGGCGGGGAGCCGCAGGATGCACAGCAGCAGGAGGACACAGAAGAGTCCGGGGAATCAGAGGGATCAGACGAATCAAATGAACCTGCGGATACGGAGGAGAAAGGCGGCGGACTAAAAGGCTTTTTGTCTACGCTGTTCGGCGATGAAAGTGACCCGGCAGAAGCATCCGGCACAGCCGGATCTAGCACACAGGATTCCGGAAACTCCGGTAATCAGGATGCTGAAGCTTCGAATAGTCAGGATGCTGCTGCTGCCAATGGTCAACAGGAAACCGAAGACTCCGGCCCGCAGGATTCCGAGATCTCCAGTGAACTCGGTACAGAGGAGCCTGAAAGCGGGAAGAAAGGCTTTTTCGCCAGACTGTTCGGTGAGGAACCGGATGAGGAGGACGAGGACGGGGAGTCTGAAGCGGAGCAGGGGATGAAGGCGGATAAAAGGCAGAGTCAGGCCGGGGAAAAGGCGAAGAAGCCGCGGAAGCAGGCAGCAGAGCCGCAGGAGAAAAAGGATGATCCGCTGCAAAAAAAGCGCGATTCAGAGCGTTCAGATTCGCTGGAGCAATCCATTATCTACTGGCAGGGGAATGATAAAATTCCCGAGCGTCTGGAGGACACGAAGAAGACGCTGACAGAAGTGTTAGGACTGGGGTCCTCCTTTGATATCGTTTTCCGCGAAATGACCTTTGGGGGCCGTAAAGCGGCGCTGCTGTGCATCAGCGGATTCGCCAAGGATACGATCATTGACGAAATCCTGAAGAGGCTGACCTATCTGACCCCTGATGAGGTATCGACTGGTGCGCTAAGCAGCTTTATGACCGAATACATCCCTCATATTCAGGTGGAAAAAGGCGAGCTGCTGAGCGAGAGCATCAATAAAGTGCTCTCGGGGATGAGTGTATTCTTTATTGAGGGTGAAGACCAGGTTATCATCATGGACACCCGTGCCTATCCGGCACGCGGCCCGGATGAGCCCTCAATTGAGCGGGTGGTGCGCGGAGCCCGTGACGGGTTTACCGAAACACTGCTAAGCAATGTAGCACTGGTACGCAGAAGGCTCCGCGATCCCGGATTGAAATATGAGATGCACCAGGTCGGCCGGCGGACGCGGACTGATGTCTGTGTAGCCTATATTGATGATATTGTGGACAAGACACAGGTACAGGCCGTTACCGACAAAATCAAAAGCATTGATATTGACGGTATTCCGCTGGCGGACAAACAGCTGGAGGAGGCGATTGTCGGCAGAGGCTGGAATCCGTATCCGCTTGTCCGGTATTCAGAACGCCCTGATACCGTGGCTTCGCACCTGCTGGAAGGCCGGGTTGTCATTTTTGTGGATACTTCGCCGAGCGTTATTGTCCTGCCGACGACGTTTTTTGATCTCTGCCAGCATGCCGAGGAGAACAGGCAGACCCCGTTCATGGGCACCTATCTGCGCTGGGTGCGGTTTATCGGCGTGTTCGCCTCCATGTTTCTGCTCCCGCTGTGGATGCTGATGGTTATCCATCCCGAGCTCAAGCCGGCCATGCTGGAGTTCATCGGCCCGCAGAAAATGGCGAAAATCCCGATTTTGGCCCAGTTTCTGATCGTTGAGCTGGGGGTCGATCTGCTGCGTATGGCCGCCGTGCATACACCGACACCGCTGGGCTCGGCGATGGGTCTGATTGCCGCGATACTGGTCGGAGACATTGCTGTGCAGACCGGGCTTTTTGTGAACGAGGTCGTACTGTATATGGCGGTTGCCTCAATCGGGATGTTCGCAACCCCGAGCTATGAGCTCGGACTCGCCAACCGGATTGTCAGGCTTGCGCTGCTGCTTGCTGTGGCCGCTTTCCAGGTGCAGGGCTTTATGATCGGGTCAACGCTTCTTGTCATACTGCTGACTACGCACCGGTCCTATAACTCCTCATATTTGTGGCCGTTTATACCATTTAATGCAAAGGCGATGGGGGCCATTCTGGTGCGGCAGCCGGTGCTTAGCTCCAAAGCAAGGCCGTCTTTTAACAAAACACGCGATAACACAAGGATGCCGCCTGTTCAGGAGAATGAAAAGTAGCCGTACAAAAAATACAAATCAACTGCAAATTAGTCCATTCTATGAAGTTCCCACTGTCTGTTATACTGAATACACTAAATAGCCCCTGTGAAGTCCGGGTTTCAGCCTGAAGCCTGATTATGGAACTCTGCGGGGCTTAAAATCATACAATAGACAGGGTGGAATCAAGACGTTCCACGGAAATTGGAGGACTGGACAATGTTTTTACACGGGACGAGCCGGATTAATGATGCAGGACATCTGGAAATCGGCGGATGTGATGTGACCGAACTGAAGGCGGAATATGGTACCCCGCTATATATAATGGACGAGCAATTGATCCGTCAGCGCTGCCGCGAGTACATGGATGCCTTCAGAGCATCCGGTCTGGGCTTCCAGGTTGCTTATGCGAGCAAGGCGTTCTCGATCATGGCTATGTGCCGGCTGGTTGATGAAGAAGGGCTGTCACTGGACGTAGTATCTGACGGGGAGCTGTACACAGCACTCCAGGCCGGATTCCCGGCTGAGCGCATTCACTTCCACGGTAACAACAAGACGCCGGACGAGATTGAAATGGCAATTGATGCGGGAATCGGCTGCTTCGTAGTCGATAACCTGGTTGAACTGAGCCTACTGCAGGCTATTGCCGCCAGCAAGGAAGTGACTGTGAATGTGCTGCTGCGCGTAACGCCAGGCGTAGAAGCCCATGCACACCATGCCTATGCTTCTACCGGCCAGACTGATTCCAAGTTCGGCTTCGATATCGGCAACGGCTCCGCTTATGCTGCCGTACAGCAGGCGGCGGACAAAGCCAATCTGCAATTACTGGGCGTTCATTCGCATATCGGCTCACAGATCTTTGAAACCGAAGGCTTCCAGCTGGCAGTTGAACGGATTGCCGATTTCACCCGCAAGGTGAAGGAAGAGCTGAACATTGATTTCCCTGTCGTCAATCTCGGCGGCGGCTTTGGTATCCGTTATGTGGACGGTGACACGCCGCTGCTCGTATCGGAATATGTTGCTGCCATCACAGATGCCGTGAAGACGCATTTCAGCGGAATCGGCAGCTCCCTGCCGCAGATCTGGGTGGAACCGGGCCGCAGCATCGTCGGCGATGCCGGGACTACGCTGTACACAGTGGGCACAAACAAGGAAATTCCGGGTGTACGCAAATATGTAGCCGTTGACGGCGGTATGACAGACAATCCGCGTCCGGCGCTTTACGAATCCAAATACGAGGCGCTGCTGGCTAACCGGGCTACAGAAGCTAACGAAGAAACGGTTTCCATCGCCGGCAAATGCTGCGAGAGCGGCGACATGCTGATCTGGGATGTAGAGCTTCCGGCCGTTAACAGCGGGGATCTGCTAGCTGTTGCCTGCACAGGAGCCTACAACTATTCGATGGCCAGCAATTACAACCGGATCCGCCGTCCGGCAGTAGTCTTTGTACAGAACGGCCAGAGCGATGTAGTTGTGCGCCGTGAGAGTCATGGTGACATTGTAGCTAACGATATTGTACCAGAGCGCATTGCAAAGAATGCTGTAACGAAATAAATCAGGTGCTCCTTGAGAGGCCTTCAGGCTATGTACGTTTGCTGAGCAAGCGGGAAACCCTCCCGCTTGCTTTGCTTTTGCTTTGTACGGAGTTTCATAGTAAACTAATAAACGTGTTCTATATCTGAAAATTTGAAAGGGGTCATTTACATATGGCAAAGCAAGCGAAAGTTACACTCGAAAACGGCGGCGTAGTGCTGATCGACCTGTTTGAAAACGATGCTCCTAATACTGTAGCTAACTTCGAGAAGCTGGCTAACGACGGTTTCTACAACGGTCTGGTATTTCACCGTGTCATCCCTGGCTTCGTAGCACAGGGCGGCTGTCCGAACGGAACAGGCACAGGCGGTCCTGGTTACACCATCAACTGCGAGATCAACCCGAACAAGCATGAGCGCGGAACCCTGGCAATGGCACATGCCGGCAGAAACACAGGCGGAAGCCAGTTCTACATCTGCTATGCACCGCAGCCGCACCTTGACGGAGTCCACACTGTATTCGGTAAGGTTGTCCAAGGCATGGAGCTGGTTGACACCTTCCAGGGACGCGACAAAATGACTTCGGTCGAAATCATCGAAGCTTAATTCATTCCGGATGAGGGCGAGGCCCTTTTCGGATCATTAAAAAGCACCATGCCGGTTATTCCGGCGTGGTGCTTTTTTGACGTACAAGCTTATAAATTTCTGCTTCGGGAGGTATTCCGGCGGCTTCTGATCATCTCCGGCAGCTTGAAGAAAATGAGGAACATCAGCAGGAAGATGATAAAGGCAAAGGCCTCTTCTACAAGCAGGTAGTACGGATAAGGGCCGAAGTATTCAAGGACGGAGAAGGTGCTTGGCTTATGGGCCAGGAACATGTAGTTGGCATCAAGCAGCTTGTCGAGTCCAAACACTATAACGGCGATCAGGTTGAGGCAGAGCATGGTGAACAGCAGAGAACGCCAGACAGGACGGAATCCGTAAGCCCAGGTCATGAACAGGGAAGCCAGTACAATCGCAATATGTGCGGTAAAAAACAGCAGAAAGCGGAAATGCGGAAAGGGGTAGACCAGATTAGGTGTCAGGAGAGCGATACAGGCTCCGCCGATCCCGGCAAAATAGAGAAAAGAGTAGAGCAGCCGGCTGCGGGTGAGCAGCATGACCGCTGACAGCAGGAGCGTAATTCCGCAGAGCTCCAGCGGCAGTGAATTGCGGCTGGTCCAGATATCATGGGACAAATACCACACATGCAGCCCGCCTTCTGAAGCCAGCAGCACAATAATCAGCAGCCAGCGGACCGAATTCCGCAGAACCGGGCGGGTCCGCAGGGCAAACCTTGCGGCAAACAGCAGCAGACAGAGTCCTGCAGCTATTGCCAGAGCAATGAAATGCGGCGCCGAGAACATGATGAAATCGGTCTCACGCTGCCGTGCAAAAAAGCTTATCAGATCCACGAGTTTCTCTCCCTTTTGATAAAGCCTGCTTTTTAAAATAAATATTCTGATTTTAAACATGAATCTGATTCTAAGCTTCTATACTTAGGTGATATAAGTATATAACGCTCACTCTGACCAGAAAAGGAAGGAATTCTGCAAGTTTACATAAGGTGGACGCTTTGCGACCGAATTACATAACTGGACTTGGGGCGGAGTGTGCCATTACCAGCAGGTTCGGCGCCATCTTGAACAGAAGCCTTGGTGAGAGCTGAAACGAATATCAGGATTGGGGGGCTACCGGGGAATGATCAAAAAGAGGTTCAGTCTGGCTATTGTGATTCTTATGCTGTTTGTGCAGTACGCTAATGGAATCGGGTTTATTACACAGGTTAATGCAGGAGCCATCGAAAAAGAGGCAGACATCATTACCAGCGTGTCTATGGCAGTATACGCACCTGACGGAAGCACGGTAACGGACAGCGTCTATGATGTGAACTCAAATGTAACGCTGGACTATACGTGGGCGCTTCAAGACGGACACAGCTATAGCGCCGGAGATACCTTTACCTTTAAGCTGCCGGAACAGTTCCAGCTGTATAACGACATCAGCGGAGCGCTGGTCTCGGATGACGGGCAGGCAGGCGAATTTGTTGTCAGCAAGTCAACGCATCAAGTGACGATGACCTTTAGCAGCTATATTGAAAATCACGGCAATGTTAAAGGAACGCTAAGGGTGAATACGAAGTTTGACCGTACGACAGTCAGCGGAAGCACCACCGAACAGATTATTTTCCCTGTTAACGGCGGCTCGCAGACCATAACCGTTACGTTCAAGCCTGAGGTGGGCTCAACCATCGCCAAGACAGGCGTAGCCAGCGGGTTTAATGCCGGCAAGATTGACTGGACGGTTGATGTAAACAAGAGGCTGGAGCCGGTAAAAAATGCAGTTGTCACCGATCCTGTCCCGGCCGGCCTAAAGCTGGACGACACTGCTTCGCTGGCCGTTTATCAGCTGAATGTACAGCTTGACGGTACAGTGCTGCAGGGTGATCTTGTGGATTCCGGGAAGTATACTGCCGAAGTAGCCGGAGGCGTGCTTTCCGTGCGTTTTGCCGATCCGGTCATTAACGGCGCATACCGGATTGTCTATACTACGTTAATTACCGGGGATGAAGCGAGCTATACGAACAGTGCCACCTTTACGGGAGACGGGCGTGATCCGGCCAGTGCATCGGCGACAGTTACCGTAGAGCGCGGCGGCAGCCTGAAGAAAAAAGCGGTAAATTATGATTGGGGTATTCAGGTGATTACCTGGGCCATCGAATACAATTATAACCTGAAAAATATTCCGCAGCAGAGCGCTGTGCTGAATGATTTGTTTGATGATACGCAGCAGCTTGTGCCGGGATCCCTAAAGGTATATCCGGTAACGCTGGATTCCTCCGGAAAGGCCACTAAGGGAACTGTTTTAACCGAGAACACCGATTATACAGTAACGGCCATTACCGGAGAGAAGAAGCAGGGCTTCAGGCTGCAATTTACCGGAGGCATCACCTCCGCCTACCTGATTGAATACAAAACAGGAGCGGTGGGCCGGGTATTCAAGGATCATACGGTTACGAATACCGTTTCAGACAGCACGTACAGCCAATCCGCAACCCAGCTTGTAAGACCGATCATTGTTTACAAAACATTTTCCGGAGCGAATTATTCTGATCACACCGCTAACTGGAAAATCACGCTGAACGGCGACAACTATCCGATGAAGAATGTTGTGGTTACTGATCTGTTCCCTCAGGGCGGCCAGAAGCTGCTTCCGGAAACAATCGTTGTGCGGAACAGCAGCAATACCGTGCTTGAAGCTTCAGCATATACGCTGGAATATGCTACTCCGGTTGTCCCGAATGCCGGCTTCAAAGTGAAATTCAAAACTTCGATTACCGGTTCCTACACAATCAGTTATACTACCCAATTCAGCAATGACTGGCTGAACGGCAACACGGATGATTTTATTAACACAGCCAAGATTGACTGGACTGATATTGAAGGCGTCAAGCAGAGCACAAGTGCAGACGGGAAGTTTATTCCGCGGACCGAGTGGAAGAACAACGGATTCAAGACCGGAGTATACGATGCTTCCAGCAAGGAATTGACCTGGACTGTAGGCGTGAACTATACATCCAAAGCTGTTGCAGCTCCTGTCGTATCCGATATTCTGACTGCCGGGCAGAAGCTGGTGCCGGATTCACTGAAGATTTATAAATTGAATCTGGATGCCAAGGGAGACTACAAACAAGGGGCTGAACTGGCCGGAAGTGCTTATTCCTACAGCGTAGGAAACGATGGCAAGCTCAGAATCGTGTTCGCTGACAGCATTAGCGAAGCGTATGTTGTTGTCTTTAAGACCAGTCTGGCCGGTCAGCTGATCGGCAATACCGTAGTCAATACAGCGCATCTGCTGGATGGTGACAAAAAGGTATCCAAAGACTTGACCGCTACCGTAAATATTCCGCACGGCGGGGAATATGTCCTGAAGAGCGGGCTGCAAAGCGGGGAAAAGGTCGACTGGAGCCTTGCGGTGAACCGCAGCCAGTCTCATGTCAGAGATGCCAAAATTATTGACACACCAAGCATTAACCAGATTCTGCTGCCGGATTCCTTCCATCTCTATGCCGGAACCGCAGCTGCAAACGGTACTATCACAAAGAGCAGCACAGAGCTGGTTAAGGGTGTGGACTATGCACTGCAGATCCTGGCCGATGATGACGGCAGACAGAGCTTTGAGCTAAGCTTTGCCCGTGACATCGACAGGGCTTATATCCTGGAATATCAGTCGCTGATTGCAGCGAAGACAGGCGACAAGCTGACCAATACTGCGACATTCACCGGAAATAATGTAGTTAATGTTGAAAAGAATACTACGACAGAGGTCATTGTCGGCGTATCCAGCGGTTCGGGCACAGGCAGCGGGGAGCGGGGAACCCTTACCGTCAGCAAGCTGGATGCCCAGAACACGGGTAAAGTACTAGCTGGCGCGACTTTCGAGCTGTACCGGCTGAACGGGCCGGAGCGCGTATTGGTGAACACGCGCACTACAGACGCGGCAGGCAGTGCAGTGTTCAATAACATCTGGCTGGGCAGCTATATCCTGATTGAAACAGCAGCGCCGAGCGGGTATGTACTGGATACTAAGGAATATCCGGTGACCATTGGCTCGGTGGCAGGTATTAATCTGACGGTATACAATACCGCTGTGCAGCCGACAGCTACACCGGTACCGACAGTAACGCCAACTCCGACAGTAACGCCAACAGCGACGCCGTCACCGACGGCTGCGCCGACCGAAACTCCGTCAGCAACAGTCACACCGGCACCGACGGAATCACCGGTGCCAACGGAATCACCGGTTCCTACAGAGTCAGCTGCACCTACTGCATCGGCTTCACCGGGAGTAACACCGTCTCCGGCTCCGTCCCCGGCAATTCCGGGAGGGACACCGGGAACGCCGCCTCCAGGGACTGAAGTACCTGGTGTAATTGTAGTGGATGACGAAATTCCTGGCGGTCCGGCAATCATACCTTCGGCAACGCCGGGACAGACAGGAACTCCGGGTGAAGGTCCGGTGGATATCCCGGCCGGAGAGATTCCGCTCGGAGGCGGTGATCCGGATAGCGGTACCCCTGGTACCCCGGATACTACTACCCCGGAAATCGATATTACAGATGACAGTATTCCAAGGGGAACAGTAACGGATCCGGGCACTGGCGGCCAGCTGCCGCAGACCGGTGAGAACAGTCCGCTTCCGATTTATCTGACAGGGCTGGGCTTGATTGCGGCAGGTGTTATGCTGAACCGGGTGTTCAGACGCAGACGTAATCAGGAATAGCGCTGAGAAACAAACTGATCTTATGATCATCTATAGCAAAGAGCCTGCGGCAGAAGAATGCCGCAGGCTCTTTTTTTAGCGCAGGAGAGGGTCCGATGAAGTGAGCACGTAATGAATCCCGTTTCTGTTATTGGCAGCAGAAGTACGTATAGCATTCACTATAAGCGACAGTTTTTAAGAGCGGCCGGGTAGAAATCTTATCATTTCCTTAACAGGTATAAAGGTTTTCTTAGGGACGAAGCTGTACCCCTGCTTCGAGCATCTGCTGTTCTTCCCGCCGGGTGCCCTGCTTTAAATTTCTGGAGCCAAGCAGAGTGACCAGCAGGATCGACATGCCGGAAGCCGCCAGCAGCAGGAAGGAGGGAACCCGGTCCACAAGCACACCATAGAGGACCATTCCTAATGGTGCAATCGCACCTGAAGCTGTTTCCGCCACTGCGAACACTCTTCCGAGATATGCCGGTTCAACACTCTGCTGCAGATACACCTGCACAGGTATGTTAATATTCATCACTGTGCAGCCGACCATAAACAGCATGACCATCAGATAAACATAAGCCCCGGTGCGGCTCAAATCCAGAATCAGCGGCACGGCCAGGGCAAGGAAAAGCAGTCCGAGCATGAAAAGTCCGCGGATCAGCGAGCCGGTTGGACTGCTGCCCTGCCGGCGGACGGTCAGCAGCAGAGACATCGCCAGCATGCCGGCAGCGAGCATCGCGTTAATGGTGCCGTATTGTCCGGAGCCGAGGGAGAGGGTCTGCACAACGGCATATGGAAGCACTACATTTAAGGCGACGACGAAAAAATTAACCCAGAAAACAATAACGAGGACAGAGCGGATAACGGGCTTCTTAAACGCGTAAGACATGCCTTCGGCAAGACTGCTGCGGAACTCTGCCCACACCTGAGGTCTAGTGCGGGCGGGATGCTGCGGTTGTTGCTGCTCGGCGGGATCAGCCGGGTCAGCCGCCGAATTGAACTTGAGACCGATGCTCATGAGGGTGGAGACAGCAAAGCCTGCAGCATTCAGCAGCAGGAACAGCTTTAGCGGGATCACCGCATAAAGCATGCCGCCGAGCACAGGGGCGAGCAAATTGCCGATGGAGCCGGCAATCTGATTAAGTGAACCCGCCCGCTGGAGGGAGTCAGGCTCTACAAGCTGGAGCAGGGAAGAGGAGACGGCGATGCTGTAAAAGGTGGAGCATACAGACAGCAGAACGAGGGTGACATAAACAGGCGTCAGGGTAACGCCGTTCAGCGAGACGGCCAGATACGCAAGCAGCAGTGACACTACAGCGGCAAGATCAGAACAGATCAGCAGCCTGCGGCGGTTCATCCGGTCGGCCATCACCCCGGCAAAAGGGGCCAGTATAATCCGGGGCAGCATTCCGCAGACCATCGTAACCGCGAAGCTGCTTCCGGAGCCTGTCACTTTCAGAATGTATAAGCAGACTACAAACGTAAACATGCCGGAGCCGAGGATTGAAGCTAGTTTGGCTGTGAAGAACAGCAGCATATTACGGTTGCCTGGATTAGCCCATAAGCTTCTTAGTTTAACCATTAACAGCACTCCTTCAGAAGAAAAAGTTAAATTATATTAAACTAATTGTATAATTTTAAACTCTAGAGTGCAACTATAAGTTTAATTTAATTAAACTTTGTTTTTTCTTCACGGTACATTAAGTTATACTGGGAGAAAGACAGACAGAAGGATGGCTAAACAGATGACGAATAAGCAGGCGATCGGGGATAAGATAAAAGCGCTGCGTCTATCCAAAGGGCTTACACAGAGCGAGCTGGCCGGAGAAGATATGACCAAAAGCATGCTCAGCCAGATTGAAAACGGCCGGGCACTGCCCTCCATGCGCAGTCTGCAGATTTTGGCCGAACGCCTTGGGGTGGATGCCGGCTACTTCCTGGAGGATGACCAGAGCGCAGAGCTGGCCACAATGGCGCGTGATATCGAAGTACAGTTCAAGCAGAAAAATTATAAGGCAGTTATCGCCAGGGTGCAGCCGCTGCTGGACGGAAAGCTGCCGGTAACCGTTGATGCCGCCCGGCTGATGGAGTTCTATGTGGCTGCCTGTTACTATACCGGGAGTGCCGGAGGAGAAGAAGCGGTTGCCCGGGCGGCAGAAATATACGAGCGCTTCGGCTTATTTGTGGAGAGCGCCAAAGTACAATATCTGACGTATGCACTGCTGTTCACGCAGGGAAGGTACAAGGAAAGCCTTGAGCTGATCCGGAGTGTACGGGAAAAGTATAGGAGCAAAAAGGTAGGCAACAACTTTCTGTTCGAGCTCGACCTCCATTATGCAGAGAGTGTGACTTTGTCCGCCCTCGGTGATTACAACGGAAGTAAGGAAGCTGCCCAGGCAGCTGTTGCATTATCCCGCGAGGAAAACGTCTTTTATTTGACAGACCACCTGTACCGGGTGTTATCCAATCTTGCCCTCATGTCGGGAGACCTGGACGGGGCGAAGCAGAATCTGGAGAAGGCGCGGCTGTATGTGGAGCTGTCGGAGAATGAAGAGTCTGTACAGCTGCTCAGACTGGCTGAGATCAGGCTGGCGAATGCGGAGCAGCGGTATGAAGAGGCGCTTGAGCTGGGCAGCAGCTTCCACGTTACGGGGGACCGTTATTTATCAAGCCGTAACTTAACGGCGGGCATAGCGCTGTATCATCTGCAACGTGATGATGAGGCGCTGGCGGCATTGTCCAGGGTGACACTGACTGATGACGTCCACCATCCGCTGGACCGGGCGGCCGTATTCACTTCTTATGCCTATAAAGCCAGAATCTATGCCAGGGCGGGGAAGATGGAGGAAGCACGCCAGCAGTCGCAGATCGCTTACGAGCGTGTGCAGCATTATCCGCCCTCCGTCTATTGCACGTTCATCCGCGATACTTACCGTGAGCTGCATCAGCAGTAGCACATAGGAGAGTTAAGTATAACCGCAGTACGAAAAGAGCAAGCCGGAAAAATACCGGCTCTGCTCTTTTTGTGCTGGCGGAAGCTCGGCTATTGAAGATGACTTTACGGTTTGCTTTGCGGAAAGCTTGTTTCAAACTCCGTTTGTTTACGTGAGCTTTTAACGGTAATAACCCCGCCGTGCAGCTCGGCAATGCTCTTGGCAATCGCCAGGCCGAGTCCGCTGCCGCCAGTCTTCCGTGAGCGGGATTTATCCACCCGGTAGAAGCGTTTGAACAGATGGGGGAGATCCTCAGCCGGGATTGGCGGCCCGTAGTTGGTGTAGACAGCTACGACCTGATCCTGCCTGCTGAAGACGGAGATATCGAGCTGCTTGCCTTCTTTTCCGTAACGCACCGCGTTGGTGAACAGATTCTCATACAGCCGGACCAGCTCATCGGCATCCCCCTGAATGACCAGCGGACCAGGATCTATCCGGATGCTGTAGCTCATGCCCGCTGCTTCAAGTACAGGGACAAATTCCTCGGCAAGCTGTTCGAGCAGGTTGCCTAGATTGACCGGCTCCTGGCGGAGAGGCAGGCCGCTTGAGGTGATGCGGGTATACTCGAACAGATCGTCGATCAGCTTTTTGATCGTCAGCGATTTATCATAAGCGATGTTGACATAATAGCGCAGCTCAATTTCATCGGCATAGCGGTCTTTTTCGACATATTCGAGAAAACCCAGCACAGAGGTCAGCGGTGTCCGCAGGTCATGCGATACGCCGGTGATCAGCTCATCCTTGGCTTTGGCTGCCGCCCGTTCCTCATCCATTGCTGACTTGAGCTTTCCGGCCATCTTGTTGATGTTATCGGCGAGTGTTCCGAGCTCCTCTGTGCCTGTGACGGCGATCCGGTACGAAAGATTGCCGCCCGCGATATGCTGCACGCCGGTTGATATATTGCGCAGATAGCTCATTGTGTTTCTGGTCAGCTTCAGGAAGAAGAAAGTGTAGAGCGGGAGGCCGATAATCAGCACAACGGGAAGGGAGCCGATATTGTTAATCACCCAGCGGATCAGCTTGACCCCCCAGAAGGAGCGGGAGGGATTGAGCCACAGCAGCATGGAAGCCCCCCAGAACAGGAGGATAATGATGAATGCAGCCAGCACAATGCTGGCCAGGCCAAATCCGGCCAGCCGCCAGGATAATGTATTGAACCGCTTCGTATTCAGAGCAGCTTAACCTCCCTTTTCAATTTGTAGCCGACGCCCCAGACTGTTTTCAGATATTTCGGCTGGCGCGGGTTGTCTTCAATTTTTTCCCTGATTTTGCGGATATGGACCATCAGTGTATTGTTGCTGTCCAGATACTGCTCCTTCCAGACCTTGGAGTAAATCTGCTCCATGCTCATCACCTGTCCGCTGTTTCGGGCCAGCAGCTCAAGAATGGCGAATTCCCGCGGTGTCAGCTTGACCGGCTGGCCATCGACACTTACCTCATGTGTAGCGGAGTTAACCGACAGTCCGTCGATAATCATCTCGCTGTCTCTGGCGGCAGCCTCACCCAGATAACTTCTTGTCCGGCGCAGCTGTGATTTGATGCGGGCTACCAGCTCCAGCGGGCTGAACGGCTTGGTGACATAATCGTCGGCGCCCACGCTGAGCCCGGCTCATCATCCACGAGCAGCAGTGTTCCGTTATTCATGGTTCAACATCCTTTCCTGCTTGTCCAGACAGCCTTGTCTTGCCTATCCGGATTATACATGATCTGCCGCCGCCTGTTCATTGTAGCGCGGGAATCTTAACGCCGGCAGGAGCGCATCTGTATAAAAGCTTAATATATTCTTAACAAATCTTCAGATTTAGCATTTTTGAGGCCGGCTTATTGGTCATTCATTGCGGTAATGCTATAATAACTAAAATTCAATGATCGGGGGAAATGGAATGTGGAAGGAATTTAAAAGCTTTGCGATCAAGGGGAACGTGCTGGATCTGGCAGTTGCCGTAGTCATCGGGTCAGCATTCGGCAAAATCGTCTCTTCGCTGGTTGCCGACATTATTATGCCTCTTGTGGGTTTACTTAGCGGAGGGATAGATCTGGGAAAACTGACCTTTACCTATCTCGATGCCGAGGTGAAATACGGGATATTCCTGCAGAGTGTAGTGGATTTCTTTATTATTTCGTTCTCGATTTTTATGGTGGTCAAAGTGGCCAACCGCTTCAAGCATAAGGAGACGGTAAAAGTTGAGGTTGTAGAGACTCCGGCACCTGATCCTGAAATTGCCCTGCTGACGGAAATCCGCGATCTGCTGAAAGTGAATAAGCAAGGTGAGGTATAGACGGCAGGGGGCTGCTTATGCTGTAGTATTGCCCGCAGTCTACGATCTGCTTGCTTTTTTCACCGTATAGTGCTAACTTTATGTTAGTCATAGAGAATGACGTGCAGGTTTAGATGTTACTAATTTCATACTGGTTTGATCCTTCAGGGCAGGGTGTAATTCCCTACCGGCGGTGATGTCACTGTAATGGCTGTTACAGCCTTTACGTGCTTAGTCCGCTACCCGCGTCGTATCCTTCGGATACGGACGGTGGACCCGGTGCAATTCCGGGACCGACAGTATAGTCTGGATGGAAGAAGGAGAGAATAGCGTTCTGCCCCTGAACGGGCAGGCGTGATGGTGTATTTCATAATATTATGTGCGAACTTTCACAATCATTGGTGAAGGGGTTTATTTACGCACCATTTTATTAGGATTACCGGCAAACTCTCGTATATCCCGTCTTGAACTCCGCCTGGAGATTAAGACGGGTTTTTCTGTTTTTACTGAAGGTAATTTATCAGGGTGGGAGGCAGATCATGGATATTTTAAATGACGAGTTCTACATGTCGCTTGCGCTGGACATGGCGGAAAGAGCACAGGGACAGACAGGTATTAACCCGGTTGTCGGCTGTGTAGTTGTAAAGGACGGGGCTGTGATCGGCCTGGGTACACATCTGCAGCGCGGTACGGGACACGCTGAAGTGCACGCATTAAATATGGCTGCAGGCAAGGCACAGGGGAGCACCGCTTATGTCACACTGGAGCCGTGCAGCCATTACGGCAAGACGCCGCCCTGCAGCCAGCGGCTGATTGACGAAGGGGTTGCCCGGGTAGTTGTTGCCTGTGAGGACCCTAACCCGCAGGTGGCGGGACGGGGCTTTGAGATGCTGCGGGAAGCGGGAATCGAGGTTGAGGTCGGGCTGCTCAGAAGCCGTGCCTTGCGGCTCAATGAACGGTTCATCAAGTATATTTTGACCAAGCAGCCGTTTGTAACCCTGAAGAGTGCAAGCACGCTGGATGGCAAGCTGGCTACCAGAACCGGGGACAGCAAATGGATCTCAAACGGACAGGCACGGGAAATTGTACATACGCTGCGGCACCGCCATCAGGGGATTATGGTAGGGGTAGGCACAGTAATCGCCGATAATCCTTCACTGACTACACGCCTGGAGGTTCCGGGGCTTCATCCGGTGCGCATCGTTATTGACTCCAGCCTGCGTACCCCGCTTGATGCAAATGTTGTTGCCGACGGACAGGCGCCGACGGTAATCGTGACGACAGCAGCAGCTGATCCAGCCCGGAAAGCGGCACTGGAAGATGCTGGCGTTACGGTTGTAATCAGCGGAGACGGGCCGCGCGTAGACCTCAAGGTGGCGATGGTCAAGCTCGGCGAAATGGAGATCAGCTCCATTCTGCTTGAAGGCGGCGGGACGTTGAACGGCTCAATGCTGGAGAGCGGACTGGTGGACCGGGTGGTTCTGTTCTATGCGCCGAAGATTGTCGGCGGCGGAGCCGAAGCTCCTGGGACCTTTGATTTCCCGGGCGTGGCCCTGATGAAGGAGGCAATCACGCTCGAGGGATTGGAAGTTGAAGTGCTCGGGGATAATGTCTGTATCAGCGGAACCCCGGTGCGCTAGGACAGACGGGTATTTTGGCAAAAAGTTATCGATTTAGCAAATGTCACAGAAGTAATCTTTCGGGAGGGGATAACATGTTCACCGGATTGATTGAGGAGATCGGGGTACTGCGGGGCGTCAGCAGCGGAGGAGAGATGATGGTACTGAATATCGGGGCTTCGCTGATTATGAGTGATCTGAAGATCGGCGACAGTGTAGCGGTCAATGGCGTCTGCCTGACTGCGACTACGATCAGTGAGCATTCTTTTACCGTGGATGTCATGCCGCAAACCTACCGTAACAGTAACCTGAAGGAGCTGCGCAGCGGAAGCCGGATGAATCTGGAACGGGCGATGGCGGCCGGCGGCCGTTTTGGCGGGCATATCGTCCAGGGACATGTGGATGGGACAGGTGAGATCCGCAGCGTGAAGCGTGACCAGAATGCCGTGGTTTTCGAGATTACACCGGACCGGGAATCACTGTTCAAATACATCATTCCCAAAGGCTCCATAACGCTTGACGGCATCAGTCTTACTGTAGTGGGCACCTCGTCCTCGGCCTTCACCGTATCCATCATTCCCCATACACTGGGGGAAACGGTGCTTGCCCATAAGCGGCCTGGTGACAGCATCAATATTGAATGTGATGTGCTGGGCAAATATGTCGATCATCTCCTGCACTACAGGGGAGCGGATAATAAGGAAGAAGAGAGCAGCTCCCGGATCAGCCATGATTTTTTGGCGGCCAACGGGTTTGTATAACAAGCAGAAGCGGCTGCGCCGTCCTGAACAGGATAGTGTCCGGTTCTGTGAGAAGGATAAAATAAGTCAAATATAGAGCTGACAGGAGGACAGAATCATGAGCGAGCACAGCAAGCAGGACAGCGTGTTGGACCGGATTGAAGATGCCATCTATGATCTGATGCGCGGCAAGGTTGTCATTGTAGTCGATGACGAGGACCGGGAGAACGAAGGCGATTTCGTCGCCCTGGCCGAACGGGCCACACCGGAGGTTATTAATTTTATGATTACGGAAGGCCGTGGTCTGGTCTGTGTGCCGATTACGGCAGAGCGTGCGGAAGAGCTGGATCTGCAGCCGATGGTTACCCATAATACCGATAACCACGGTACAGCCTTTACGGTTTCGGTTGACCATGCCAGTACGACCACCGGTATTTCTGCAGGCGAGCGTTCTCTGACGATCAAAGCCTTGATGGACCCGGATGCCAAGCCGGCGGATTTCCGCAAACCCGGCCATATGTTCCCGCTGATCGCCAAAAAAGGCGGCGTACTGCGCCGCTCCGGCCATACCGAGGCTGCTGTCGATCTGGCCCGCATGTGCGGCTCCTATCCGGCCGGCGTGATCTGCGAAGTCGTCAAGGTGGACGGCACGATGGCCCGTCTGCCCGATCTCGTGGAAATCGCCAAGAAGCATGATCTCAAGCTGATCAGTATCCAGGATCTGATCCATTACCGCAATGAGAAGGAGCAGCTGGTCACCCGTGAAGTATCCGTCAATCTGCCGACCGATTTCGGCATCTTCCAGACCATTGCTTACACAAATGAAGTGGATGACAAGGAGCATGTCGCTCTGGTAAAAGGAGACATCTCCGGTGATGAGCCGGTGCTCGTGCGTGTCCATTCCGAATGCCTGACCGGCGATGTCTTTCATTCGCACCGCTGCGACTGCGGCCCGCAGTTCGAGGCAGCGCTGCGCCAGATCGAGGAGGCAGGCCGGGGTGTGCTGCTGTATATGCGCCAGGAGGGCAGAGGCATCGGGCTGATTAACAAGCTGCGTGCCTATAAGCTGCAGGAAGAGGGATTGGATACAGTGGATGCCAACCTGAGGCTCGGCTTCCCGGCTGATCTGCGGGATTACGGCATCGGTGCGCAGATTCTGAAGGACCTGGGTGTCCGCCAGATCAAGCTGTTGACCAACAATCCGCGCAAAATCAAAGGGCTCGAAGGCTACGGCCTTGAGGTGGTTGAGCGTGTGCCGATCCAGATGCCGGAGAACAAAGATAACACCGGCTATCTGCATACCAAGCAGGCCAAGCTCGGCCACCTGCTGTCTTTTGACAATATTGAACAGAATGAAGATTCCAAAGCTTAATTATTTTACTATATAATACCAACTTATAAATGAAGGGTTGATGATGAATTATGCCGAATTATTTTGAAGGACATTTAGTATCTGAAGGATTGCGTTATGGTGTCGTGGTAGGACGTTTCAATGAATTTATTACGAGCAAGCTGCTGTCCGGCGCACTTGACGCGTTCAAACGCCATGGTGTTGCTGATGATGAGGTGGATGTGGCCTGGGTTCCAGGCGTATTTGAAATCCCGCTGATCTGCCAAAAGATGGCCGAAAGCGGCAAATATGATGCTGTAATCGCCCTGGGTACGGTTATCCGCGGATCAACAACGCATTATGACTATGTATGCAACGAAGTAGCCAAGGGTGTAGCTGCCATCAACCTCAAGACAGGCGTGCCGACGATCTTTGGTGTGGTAACTACCGAAAATATCGAGCAGGCAATTGAGCGCTCCGGAACCAAAGCCGGCAATAAGGGCTGGGATGCAGCTACCTCGGCGATCGAGATGGCTAACCTGAACAAGCTGTTTAAGTAAGCGGAAGTAAGCTCCCCCTCTTGACGGATTAACCGGATTCGTGCTTATTTATATGTATAAGAAGAAAGCATGGACTATAAGAAATCTTTCTACTTGTGTAGCGTCCTTTTAGCGGCGCTGCACTTTACTTTTTTTAGCAGGGGGAAATCGCGTGACTGTATTGTACAAGCTGGAGACGTTCGAAGGTCCGCTCGATCTGCTCTTACATTTAATTGACAAGGCGGAAATCGACATCCAGGACATTCCGGTCAGCGAGATCACCGAGCAGTATATGGAATATCTGCACAGCATGCAGGAGCTTGAGCTGGACATCACCAGTGAATTTCTCGTTATGGCGGCAACGCTGCTGTCGATCAAGAGCAAGCTGCTGCTGCCGAAGCCTCCGGTGATTGAAATTGAAGATTTCGATTACTACGAGGATGACGGATATGACCCGCGTGCAGAGCTGGTGGAGCGGCTGATCGAATACCGCAAAATCAAAAGCATTGCCGTGCAGCTCATGGATATGGAGAGCGAGCGCAGCCTGATTTTTACAAAAGAGCCTGAGGATCTGGGCCCCTTTGTGCCCGCCAATCTTGATCATACGCTCAAAGGCCTGCATACCTCGGATCTTATAGCCGCTTTCCGCAAGGCGCTCAGCAAGGCTGCCAAAAGAACATCCTACCAGCGGATTACCCGTGATGAAATTTCGGTCAAAGACCGGATCCGCGATGTGTCGGAGGCGTTGATGCGCAAAGGAATAGGCGGCCGGCTGCGTTTTTCAGCCCTGCTGCATGAGAGTATGGACCGGCATGAGATCGTAACGACCTTCCTGGCGATTCTGGAGCTGATGAAGATGAAGGCGATTTTCTGCTACCAGGAAAATCTGTTTGAAGACATTGTAATGGAGTGGAGAGGAGGAGAGGACTTCGGTGGACTACAAAACGCTGAAATCAATTATTGAGGGTCTGCTGTTCCTGTCCGGGGATGAGGGGCTGTCCGCCCGGCAAATTGCCGATATCACCGAGCAGCGCCCGGACTTGGCCTCCAGAGCACTGGAGGAACTCAAAGACGACTATGTGACTCAGGAGCGCGGTCTGCAGGTGGTGCAGATTGCCGGGAATTACCGGCTGGCAACTCTGCCGGATCATGCCCCGTATTTCGAGCGCCTGGCTTATTCGCCGGCACGGTCTTCCCTGTCCCAGGCGGCGCTGGAGACACTGGCCATAGTGGCTTACCGTCAGCCGATTACCCGGGTGGAGATCGAGGAAATCCGCGGCGTGAAGTCGGAACGGGCGATCCAGACGCTGAACAACAAGGATCTGATCCATGAGGTCGGGCGGGCAGAGGCTGTAGGCCGGCCTATTCTGTACGGAACGACCAAATCCTTTCTGGACAGCTTCGGGCTGGCCAGCCTGAAGGAGCTGCCGGAACCGTCGAGCTTTGATACCTCTGAGGGTCTGGAAGAAGAGACACAGCTGCTGTTCAACAAGCTGGACAGCCAGATGTCGTTCGATGATGTTAACGCTGATGTCGAGCAATAGAGCCATTATCCTTCTTTTTAAGCCGTTGTCCCGTTAAGGGGCAACGGTTTTTTGGGCTTTTCAACATTATTCAGCTGCTATTTGTCTTCATCCGAATGTTTTCCAGTCCAGTTTGCCATACTAATCCAAGGATTCTACAAAAAGGCTGCTTGGAGGTTAATCCGTGACTTTATGGCTTGCTATACCCTTAGCCCTGCTGCTGGTTGTGATCGTACTGGTGCTGTCTTCTTCTATTCATTTTCACTTCCGTTTAAACAGAATCGGCAAGGATGACCGCGTGGAGTTCGATATTAAGGCCTTGTTCGGACTGGTCAAATTCCATTATGAGCTGCCCAAGCTGGTCTATGAGGGGATTGCACGGGGTGTGAAGGTGAAGCTCGAACAAAGCGGGGTTACCCCGGTTCGTCAGGAGAATGATTCAGAAGAACAAATCGACAAGGATAAGGTGGAGGGCTGGAGAGAGGAAGTGAAGGAGGCGCTGAAGGCAACCCGCGGATTAAAAAGCTGGAGCAAACAGGTTCTTTCCCATGTCCGGATCACCCGGTTCGACTGGTCGACAGATTTCTCACTGGGCGATGCGGCCACGACTGCCATAGCTACAGGTGTAGCGTCCGGACTGAAATGGGGTCTGGTCGGCTGGATGTCGCGTGTTGTAAGGCTGCAGCGCAGCCCGCGGATGTTCGTGGTCCCTGTGTTCCGCGATGAGATGTGTTTTTCTACAGAAGCTGTCTGTACCGGAAAAATACCGCTCGCCTATATCCTGTATGCGGGATTTCAGCTGCTGTGGCGTATTGTCCGGGTGAAGGGCGGGCTGTCCCGCTGGAAACGCCTCCTTAAACGCAGTGGCTGATTACGGACCGGAAGCTTATCCTAAGAAACATCTTACATACAAATGCGGCGCATGGGGGATGATATCATCTGTGAAAGATTGAGAAGTCTTTAGAAGCCAAAGGAGGATATCAATATGAGCGACCATCCGATCCAGGGTCTGATGCAGACGGCGATGGAAAATATCAAGGGTATGGTGGATGTAAATACGATTGTAGGAGATGCGGTGGAGACTCCGGACGGCAGTGTCATTCTGCCGATCAGTAAAGTGGCCTTCGGGTTTGCTGCAGGGGGCAGTGACTACCGGGTAGAGGATGATGCTCCCGGAATCAACGGCAGCGGCAGCGGAGTCAAAATGCTTCCGTTCGGGGGAGGCAGTGGGGGCGGGGTATCGATCCGTCCGATCGCTTTTCTCGTTGTCGGCAAAGAAGGGGTACATATTGTGCCGCTTGATAATCAGACACATCTGTTTGAAAAAATCATCGATGCTGCTCCAAACCTGATCGACAAAATTCAGAACATGTTCCCGAACAGTAACGGTACACCGGTCGGGGCAGAGATCGTAGGAACTCCGGCAGCAAAAGCGACACCGGTAAAAACAGAAGCCGTGCATCCGAATTCATCAGCCCACTAGCGGCCTGTGACTACTGACGGAATGCGGCTGTAACAAAAATGGAGCTGCATATCCGTTGCCCGGGATACCGCCTTTTGGAGGCGGTATCCCTTTTTGCTATTCAGGGGAAGGACATACCTGCCTTTCGCTCTGCATACAATTGTACAGGCAGGAGGATAAGGACAGGTGAACTGATCAAAACCGGAGGATGAACATGAAACCATTAACTGTGATAACTGTGAAGCCGTCGTTAATTCTGATATTGTGCATGCTGCTGGCAGTGCTTGTTCCGGTTCATCCGGCCTTTGCGGAGAATGCTTCCATCTCAACCCATGCCAGGGCGGCAGCACTTATTGATGTTGAATCCGGAAGGCTTTTGTACAGCAGCCGGGGGGATGAGCCGATGCTGATTGCCAGCCTGACCAAAATCATGACAGCGATCGTGGCGATAGAGAACGGAGACCTGACTTCCAAAGTCAAAGTAGGCAAAAATGCTTATGCCAAGGAGGGCTCGTCGCTGTATCTGAAGCAGGGCGAAGAGATGCTGCTGGAGGATATGCTCTACGGCCTGATGCTGCGCTCGGGAAATGATGCGGCCACGGCAATCGCCGAGCATGTCGGCGGGTCAGAACAGGGATTCGTTTATCTGATGAACGCCAAGGCGGAGGAGCTGGGGCTGAAGAATACCCATTTTGCCAATCCGCACGGGCTGGATGCAGAGGGGCATTTCTCCAGTGCCAATGATATGGCTGTGTTGACCGCTTATGCCATGCATAATCCTGTATTCAAGGAAATAGTGAAGACACAGGAGAAAACGGCCGACAATCCGTACGAGAAGTGGGATTATAAATGGGCCAATAAAAATAAAATGCTGCGCCTGTATGAAGGTGCAGACGGGGTTAAGACCGGCTATACCAAAAAAGCGCTGCGCTGCCTGGTCAGCTCCGCTACCCGCGGCGGCCAGCAGCTGGTTGCGGTGACGCTGAATGACGGCAATGACTGGAATGACCATGCCGCCCTGCTGAACTTCGGATTTAACCACTACCCGCTCAAAACCTTAATCGAACGCGGGGAGGGCATCAGCGGTTACAGCCTGCTTACGTCGCGTAAATTCGCTTACCCGCTGGGCCAGGGGGAAGAAGCGAGAATCACCACAAAACTGGTGCTGAACGAAGAGCCTGCAGCCCGCGGTGATAAGACAGTCCGCAGCAGCAGCTTCGGACTGAAGGGCACAGTGGTGCTGCAGCTTGGCGGCAAGGAGATCGGCCGGGTGCCGGTCTATGAGCCGGACCGGCTCCCGCCTGAAGAATCGTCTTATACGAAGCGTTATAGCCCGGCGGGAACGGCTGTATATCCGGCAGACAACTGGCTGCAGGCGCTGGGAAGTGCACTGCGGGCACTGCTGCAGATGGGAAGATAGTAAACGCACCGGGCAATGAGAGAGCAGGACAGAGGAGGGACCGGGATGATTAATGGAATCTGGCTGGGGATGATCGTGATCGGCTTTGTATTTGCAGCCGTGAACGGCCGGATGGATGCTTTTACCGCTGCTGTCTTTGACGGCGCCAAGAACGGGGTAACAGTAAGCTTCGGGCTGATCAGTGTACTGGTATTCTGGATGGGAATGATGCGGGTGGCCGAGGATGCCGGCCTCCTGCGCAAAATAGCCCGGCTGCTCGGGCCGGTGGTAGGCTTCCTGTTCCCGGATGTGCCCAAAGGCCATCCGGCGATCGGCTATATTCTGTCCAATATGAGCGCCAACCTGCTTGGTCTTGGCAATGCGGCGACGCCGATGGGTATCAAAGCGATGCAGGAGCTGCAGACGCTGAATCCGGACAAGGAGACGGCAACTCCGGCTATGTGCACCCTGCTTGCGTTGAATACAGCCAGCATTACGCTGATTCCGGCCACGCTGATCGCGATCCGGCTCAACTACGGTTCGGCTGACCCGGCCGGCATTGTCGGCACGACACTGGCGGCAACTGCCGTAGCAACGCTGGCCGCGATCGGCGCGGACAGGCTGATGCGCAGGCTGACCTTGTTGCGCAGGCCGCCGAAGCCGCCGGCCGTCAGGCCGGGTGATCATGCCGCCGGAGGCCGCGCCCTCCCGCATACTTCGATGAAGGGGTGAGCTTGCCTTGTTCCAGCTAATCAGCCTCATATCGGCCTGGGCCATTCCGGTCATGATCACCTTTATCCCGCTGTATGCTTTTACCCGCAAGGTTCCCGTGTATGAATCCTTTGTAGAAGGAGCCAAGGACGGCTTCGGCACGGCGATTGCCATCATCCCGCATCTGGTCGGCATGCTTGTGGCTATCAGCGTGTTCCGGGCCTCCGGGGCACTGGATTTCCTGATGGGCTTTATTGCCCCGGCGCTGGAAGGGCTCGGTGTACCGGCGGAGGTGCTGCCGCTCGGCCTGCTGCGTCCGCTGACCGGCACCGGCTCGCTGGCCTACACAACGGATCTGATCCGGGTCCACGGGCCGGATTCTCTGATCGGCATGATCGCATCCACCATTCAGGGGAGCACAGACACCACATTATATGTGCTGACAGTCTATTTTGGAGCTGTGGGAATCCGCAACGGGCGTTATGCGCTTAAAGTAGGCCTGTTCTCCGACATAGTCGGCTTCATTGCCGCGATTGCCGTATGTTTATTGGTCTTCGGCTAAGCGGGAGCTGGGCGGTTGAAAATGAGGATTTGAAATTCCGGAATGGCTGTGTTAGGATTAACGTAATTAAATAATCCTTAAATTCATCGTTTAATGGATTGTTACTGGCCGGGCCAGGCAAAACCTAAACTGATGGTAAAGCATTTGTCTTCTCTATTTGGAGGTGGCGGATTTCTTTACTAGCGGTTTAGGTTTTTCTTGTTTTCGGGCATCATACCTATAAAATAACAGAAAGAGGTTATGTTCATGGCTACAGCAAACACAGGATTCCCGAAGAATTTTTTGTGGGGCGGCGCTACGGCAGCCAATCAGCTTGAAGGCGGTTTTGACTTGGACGGCAAAGGCTTATCTACCGCCGATATGATTGCCCATGTGCCGAAGGCGCTGCGTAAAGGGGATCACTCGATGGAGATTTCCTCGGAGCGTATTGCCGAGATTCTGGCGGGTGACCTCAGCGAGCGTTTCCCCAAACGTGAAGGGGTTGACTTCTACCACCGTTATAAAGAGGATATTGCCCTGTTTGCCGAAATGGGCTTCAAAGTATTCCGCATGTCGATCAACTGGGCGCGTATTTTCCCGAACGGTGATGATGCCGAGCCGAACGAAGCTGGCTTACAGTTCTACGACAATGTGTTCGATGAGCTGCTTAAATATGGTATTGAGCCGCTGGTAACGCTGTCCCATTATGAGACTCCGCTTGGTCTGACCCTGAAATATAACGGATGGGCCAGCCGTGAAGTGATCGGTCATTATGTAAAATACGCCGAAACCGTGTTCACACGATACCGGAACAAGGTGAAATACTGGCTGACGTTTAACGAAATTAATGTGATGACAATGAGCCCATACACCGGCGGAGGCATCCTGTCTGACAAGGTTGAGCACAAGCTGCAGACCATCTATCAGGCGCTGCATCATCAATTTGTGGCAAGTGCGAGGGTGACAAAGCTGGGTCATGAGATCATACCGGGTGCACAGATCGGCTGCATGCTGGCCCGCATTGAATCCTACCCGCATACCTGTAACCCTGAAGATGTCCGTAAGAGCCAGCTCGAAAGCCAGATGAACCTGTTCTTTACTGATGTGCATGCCCGCGGTGAATATCCGAGCTACATGAACCGTTATTTTGCCGAAAATAATATCGTGATCGCTCGTGAGCCTGGGGATGACGAGATCATTGCAGCGCACACTGTCGATTTCATCTCCTTCAGCTATTACATGACACTTACAGTAACAGCCGGACCGGAAGGTGATGTGACCGGAGGCAACCTGATCGGGGGCGTCAAAAACCCTTATCTCGAAGCTTCCGACTGGGGTTGGCAGATCGATCCTGTAGGATTGCGCATCACTCTCAACACGCTGTATGACCGTTACCGGAAACCGCTCTTTATTGTTGAGAACGGGCTGGGCGCCATCGACCATGTTGAAGCTGACGGCTCCATCCATGATACTTACCGGATCGACTACCTGAAGCAGCACATTATCCAGATGAAAGAAGCAGTTAAGGACGGCGTTGAGCTGATGGGGTATACAGCCTGGGGTCCGATTGACCTGGTGAGCATGTCCACTTCCGAAATGTCCAAGCGTTACGGCTTCATTTATGTCGATCTGGATGATGAAGGCAACGGTACGCTCGCACGCAGTAAAAAGGATTCTTTTGACTGGTATAAACAGGTGATTGAATCGAATGGTGAAGTGTTATAAAACGTTTTCATAATATTGTTGTCAATCTGCCGGCAATGTGATAATATGCATTTACGGGAAAACTAAAGCTGGATTGTTACTGAACTTTCAGGCAAAACCAGAAGCTGGCATTAAGTATTAAGTGCCTGTTTTGGTTTTGCCTTTTTACTACTTTGACGGCGTAAGGTGATGGAATGAAAATTGAGAAGGTGCTCAACAATAATGTCGTGACCGTGCTGGATGCCAGCCAGAATGAGCTGGTCATCATGGGCCGGGGAATTGCCTTTAAGAAGCATACCGGCGACGCCATTGATGAGGACAAGATTGAAAAGGTATTCTCACTGGATAACAAAGAAGTCTCACAAAAGCTTATGACGCTGCTGTCGGACATTCCAATTGAATATGTTGAGTGCTCCGATGAAGTGATCCGCTATGCGGAGACGGTGCTGGGCGAGAAGCTCCACGACAGCGTGTATATCTCGCTTACAGACCATATCCATTTCGCCATCGACCGGCACCGTCAGGGGCTTCAGCTCAAGAATGCGCTGCTGTGGGAGATCAAGAGAATGTACCGCAAAGAATTCTCGATCGGCCTCAAAGCGCTGCAAATTATTGAAGACCGGCTCGGTGTATTGCTGCCGGAAGACGAGTGCGCTTTCATCGCGATGCATCTGGTCAACGCCCAGCTGAACGGGGAAATGCGTGAAACGGTCAGCATCACGAATATCGTGAAGGACATCTCGAATATCGTGAGACGCAGCTTTTTAATCGAGCTCGACGAGGAGTCGCTCAGCTATTACCGCTTTCTGACGCATCTGAAGTTTTTTGCCCAGCGCGTGGTTCAGGGCTCACCGGTTGACGACCGGGACAGGGATCATACGCTGCACGATCTGGTCCGCGTTCAATATCCGGAAGCCTACACCTGTGCAGAGAAGATTGCGGATTACACCCGCAAAATTTATAAGCGGAATTTGTCCAAGGAAGAAATCTTGTACATGACGATTCACATTGAGCGGATTGTCAGAAATGAAGAAACAACTGAATAAGAGCAAGGACGGGATTGTTACTCTAAGCAGGCAAAACCTAAACGCTGAATAGTATATGCGATATTATCGCGATACTATGGGTGTTTAGGTTTTTTTGTTCCAAAAAAACTCGGATTGAAGGAGCATATCAAGATGGATAAAACAGCACTCTCCAAAGACATATTGAAGCTGGTGGGCGGAGAAGAGAATATTGAACAGGTTACCCACTGCATGACCCGCCTGCGCTTTAACCTTAACGACAACAATAAAGCGGATAAAGCGGCTCTGCAGAAAACGGATGGTGTTATGGGTGTCATGATCAACGGGGGCCAGTTCCAGGTTATCATCGGTAACGATGTGCCGGTCGTATATAACGAGCTGGTAAAGAATATGAAGGGGGCTCCTGAGGGGAAAGTAAGCTCGTCCTCAGCTGATGCCGGAGCCAAGAAGAAAAAGAATGCGTTTAGCAGCATACTCGATTTCATCTCCGGTAGCTTCACGCCGATTCTGCCGGCGATTACCGGCGCAGGTATGATCAAAGGGATCATCGCCCTGCTGGTAGCAGCGGGATGGATGGGCACCACCAGTTCAACCTATACCATTCTATCGGCGATCGGTGACGGTGCCTTCTACTTCCTGCCGATCATTCTGGCGGTTAGCGCGGCCCGTAAGCTGGGAAGCAATATGTATATTGGTGCCGCAATAGGTGCTGCCATTTTACACCCGACGGTAACGACGCTGCTGGGCTCAGGTGAGCCGGTTACTTTTGCCAGCCTGCCGGTTGTTGCAGCAACATATTCCTCGTCGGTTATTCCGATCATTATCGCGGTATGGCTGGCTTCCTATGTGGAAAAAGCAGTCGATAAAATTACGCATGCTTCGCTTAAGCTGATTATTGTTCCAACCGTTACACTGCTCGTAATTGTACCTTTGACCCTGATTGCTGTAGGTCCGCTGGGCGTTATCATCGGTAACGGTCTGACTGACGGTATTTCCTGGCTGTTTAACAATACAGGCTTGTTCGCCGGCCTCCTGCTGGGCGGTACCATGTCCCTGCTGATTATTACAGGTATGCACTATGCGCTGATTCCGATCATGATCGCCTCCATTGCCAGCCTTGGATATGATTACATCATTCCAATCATGATGGTTGCCAACTTTGCCCAGGCGGGTGCAACCTTCGGAGTCTTCCTGAAAACGAAAAACAGCAAGCTGAAACCGCTGGCCCTTTCGACAAGTGTAACTGCACTGATGGGGATTACCGAGCCTGCCATGTACGGTGTTAATATGCGCTTCAAAAAGCCGTTTATCGGCGCTTTGATCGGCGGAGCAGCGGGCGGAGCGTTCCTGAGCCTGTTTAAAGTAAAAGCTTATGTTATCGGCGGTCTGGCCGGTCTGTCCGGTATTCCGATGGTTATTGGTGAAACCTTTGTCTACTCCGTGATCGGCTTTGCTATCGGTATTGTTGTGGCAGCCATTGTAACTTACATTCTGGGCTTTGAAGATGAGCCTGAAGCAGCAGCAGCAGCGGTTCCGGCTGCAACGGCTGATGCAAATGTTTCTTCCAATTCAGCTGTAATTGCTGATGCGCTGGAAGCTGAAGCGGCTCCAAAGGTTACAGAAGAGATCTACAGCCCGATTACCGGTGAAGTTAAACCGCTGAGCGAAGTGAACGATCCGGCATTCTCTGAAGAAATTATGGGTAAAGGCTTTGCGATTCAGCCGTCCGAAGGACGGGTAGTATCTCCTGTAAACGGTACGGTATTCTCCCTGTCGAAGAGCGGACATGCCATTGGTCTTGTCAGCGACAACGGTGCTGAAATGCTGATTCACATCGGCATCGATACCGTGAAGCTGAAAGGACTGCATTTCTCGCCTAAAGTGACTGCCGGCACCAAAGTATCCGTTGGTGACCTGCTGATGGAATTCGACCGTGCCGAAATTGAAAAAGCAGGCTACAGCACCATTACACCTGTGATTATCACTAACATTGCCGAGTACAGCTCCATCAAGCCTGCAGGCCGTTCCACAGTGAAGGAGCAGGAGCTGCTCTACACCGTGCAGGCCTAAACCCTACACCATTCCAATAGAAGAAAGTGAGTGAATCTGTTATGCAAAAAACATTCAAAATCGTTGATGAGGACGGTATCCACGCCCGTCCGGCCACAGCACTGGTTAACACTGCAACCCAATTTAAAGATACCGAGGTCTTCGCGGAGAGCGGCGGCAAGAAGGTAACCCTGAAATCGATTCTCGGCGTACTGTCGCTCGGCCTGGAGCCCGGCGATACGCTGAGCCTGATTGCTGAGGGCGGCCAGGCTGAAGAAGCGCTGAGCGCGCTGCAGGACGTTATGATTAAGGAAGGGCTGGGAGAGGTGCAGGAGTAAGCTGGCTGAGTGCCGCCCGCGCATCACACTGACCTTGTCACAGACGGATGAAATACTGGTGTTCCGGTACCTGCATTTGCGGGTATTCGGGCACCAGTTTTTGGTGTGAGCTGTATTAGTTGGAATTAAACCACTTACATTATGCGTTCTCACCCAGTTGCTGGACCTAGTTGGAAAAAAGACATCTAATTCCCCCTGTTTTGGCTAAAATGATGCTTTTTCGATGATCTAAGTGTGCTTTTTCCACCTAAATGCTGGATTTGTCTGAAAAAGAGTAATTTAGTTGTCTTATTCGCACTTAGGTATGGTAGATGCTTTCTTCTGATAATACGTGCGGATTAGGTAGTGATCACCGCATGGACTTGCAGGCCACTCAGCTGAATCTTTGGAGTTTGCTGTTGTTACATCTTGTGTCTTCACAGGCAGAGGAACTTTAACTCTGCCTGCGTGGTTCCGGCAAACACTGCCAAGCCGCTTGCCCTCATTCTTCCCTCACCCCTCGGCGGAGTGAGGGTTTGTTTTTGCCTTCAAGCGCAGCGAATGGGCGGGAGTAACGGAGGGGATTTTGGAACTGTAGGAGCGCAGCGTCCGCCTGAAAGCTTTTCGGAGAAAAGCTCGCTACGGAAGCATGGTTAGTCTGCAGATTTCTACCGCGAACAGCTGTTTAATCAGGAAATCCAAACCTAACAGCGGCTGGAAGTCCAAAAGTTCCCGCAGTTACGGCTGCAGCCCATCCCCGCCCATCCACCCCATTTTTAAAAAAAACAACCCGTCACCCCGCCCTCCCCCAAATCATATGCTATTGCAGCAATACGGAGGGAGGCCGGCATGCGTTGGAATATAAAGGATTTATTCTGCATCATTCCCGCTGTCCGTCGATAAACGGCAAGGGATTTGATTTTTGGGTAGGGACGGATGGCGGGATTTACGCTGCTCCGCTGTTGACGGACCCGGATTATATCCACATCTGTCTGGAAGGAAATTACGGGGAAGAGGATGCCATTCCGCAGCTGCCGGGCAGGCGGGAGCAGCTTTTTGCCGCCGGAAAGCTCATTCTGGAGCTGGCTGCACGCTATCAGATTTCACCGCTCTTGATCGAGCCGCATAATAAAACATGTCCGGGAGCATTTTTTCCGTGGAATGAACTTGTGATTTATCCCGCTGATGGTTATCATTAACCTGAGGTGAGTAGTCGAAAATGGAAAGATTACAGAAAATTTTGGCGCAAGCAGGTGTTGCGTCCAGACGCAAGTGTGAAGAATTGATTTTGGCCGGTAAAGTGGAGGTCAACGGGGAACTCGTAACTACGCTTGGCACAAAGGTGGACCCCGAACAGGATATTATTAAGGTGGCCGGAAGACTGATCCGGGGCGAAAATAAAATCTACATTATGTTCAACAAGCCCAAGGGTGTCATTACCAGCGCATCCGATGACAAGGGCCGCAAGGTAGTAACGGATTATTTAAAAGGAATTAAAGAGCGGGTATACCCTGTAGGCCGGCTGGATTATGATACGGAAGGGCTTCTGCTGCTGACGAATGACGGCGAATTTGCGAATCTGCTGACTCATCCGAAGCACCATGTGCCGAAGACGTATCTGGCCACGGTCAAGGGTGTCCCGCACGGTACTGCTCTGGACAAGCTGAAAGCCGGTATCAAGCTCGAAGACGGTATGACGGCACCGGCTGAAGTAGAGTACAAGGATGTCGATGAAGCTAACAAGGAAACGGTAATCAGCATTACCATCCATGAAGGACGCAACCGTCAGGTGCGCCGGATGTTTGAGGCGATTTCCCATCCTGTAATCCGGCTGAAGCGGATTTCCTTCGGCGATATCCTGCTGCAGAATCTCAAGCGCGGCTCCTACCGCCATCTGACCAAAGATGAAATTAACCATCTGCAGCAGATTGCGAAAGCCGGGGCGCTTAAGACAAATCAGACCCGCAAAGACACATAAAGTTCACAATTCCCTCTCCTAAAACTGTGACAATATTCGGTATAATGTTCATAGGATGTTCACACCTGACAACTAAAGTATGAATTGCGTCACAGAAGGGGGCTTCGCGTGTGGGCAAAGCGAGAAAGCCGATTCAAATCGTAATTCTGTTTTTGATACTTTTGCTTGGAGGCTATGCAATCGGCACTTCGGTGTTCGGTGGAGACGGAAAACCGCATGAAGGCAGTAAAGCACCCTCCTTTGAGCTGCTGGGGCTTGACGGGCTGACTCATACAATGAACGAATACAAGGGGCAGCCGGTCGTGCTGAATTTCTGGGGCTCCTGGTGCGGTCCCTGTGTGAAGGAAATGCCTGCTCTGCAGGCCCAGTATGAGAAGTGGAGGGAGCAGGGGGTAGTTGTTGTAGGCGTAAATGTCGGGGAAGACAAGATGACTGTGGAGAATTTCGTCCAGCAGGTCGATATCAACTTCCCTGTTGTAATGGATACCGGACGTGACGCGGTGCGCAGCTATGGTGTCTCCCCGCTACCGACTACCTTTTTCATTGATGCCAAGGGAAAAGTAGACAGCATTCATATCGGGCAGCTGGATCTGGACTCGCTTGAGTCTCAAATCGGAAGGCTGGTGGACCCATGACCCCTAGGGAACCTCTTGTCAGTAACACCAAGTGTGAATGCGGCCATCAGAACCCGGTTGGAACGGTGCTCTGTGAGGCCTGCGGCAAACCGCTCGATGAGAAGGAGCTGGGAGCTGAGGGGAACCTGGAGATGCGCTATGACGGTGTTGCCCGCCGCTCGCAGCGTGTCAATCCGGGTGTGATTGACCGGGTGTGGAACTTCTTTTCCTCCGTCAAAATAGCAATCTACCTGATAGTGCTGACATTGCTGGGCTCCATGCTGGGAACGGTTTTTCCGCAGGAGAGTACTTTTCTTAACATTGATGCATCAACCTACTACAAAGAGATGTACGGAACAGCCGGGAATATATATTATAGACTCGGCCTTTCGCACACCTATGAATCCTGGTGGTTCGTTACCCTGCTGGTGATGATCGGAGCTTCGCTCGTGATCTGCAGTCTGGACCGTGTGCTTCCGCTGTATAAGGCGCTTACCCGTCAAAAGGTACGCAAGCACCGCCAGTTTCTGACCCGTCAAAAGGCCGTGCTGGTAGCACCAGTAATTACAGAGCCGGAAGCCTGGGTGTCAGGATTGATCGAACCGCTGAAGAAAAAAGGGTACCGTGTCAAAACGGACGGGGCAGCTTTGCTGGCCGAGAAGCACCGTTTCAGCCGCTGGGGACCTTATGTAATACATATCGGACTTATTATTTTTTTACTCGCCGTACTGGCGCGCGGGTTGCCGGGACTCAATATGGATCAGCATCTTGCTTTTCAGGAGGGTGAGATCACACGGATTCCGGATACAACCTACTATTTGAAGAATGAGCAGTTTACTGTGGAATTTTACAGTGATGAAGAAATGCCTGAGGAGTTCCGCGGGAAAAAAGTGCTGCCTAAGCTCTTTGAGACCAAGGCGGTGCTGTATGAGTGTACGGCGGACTGTACAGATCCTTCCAAAGAGCCTGAGCTCGCGGAGGCCGCCAGTCATGACATCAGAGTGAATTCTCCATTAAGCTACAAAGGATTGAAAGCGTATCAGTTTGATTATGATCTGACTCCTGTGCTGCGTTCGGTGCAGCCGGAGCTTGTAAATGCCGCCACCGGAGAAGGCTACGGCAAATTCAAATTGGATATGAAGGATACAGAGCGTGCGTTCAAGTCTGGACCATATACCCTTTCCCTGAAAGAGAAATACATGGATTTCGGCCTTAATGATGAGGGACAGCCGGTATCCAAGTCGCCTTATCCGAATGCGCCGGCTTTTCTGTTTCTGATAACCGGACCCGGGCTGCCGGAAGAAGGCCAGCAGTATTTTTATTTTCCGAAGCAGGTGGATAAGGAACAGTTTCAGCAGCAGGCGATCAATGACAGGCTTGGCGGAGACGGGCGTTTTCTGGAGCTTGCGGTACAGGATATGAGCGATGTTGATTTTGCGGTATCGACCTCGTATCTTAATATCCGGATAGACCGGGCGATGCCGTTTGTATGGGTCGGGGCAGGGATTGTGATGCTGGGGCTTATTCTCGGTTTCTACTGGCAGCACAGACGCATCTGGCTGCGTGTAGAGGACGGGGAGCTGGTGCTGGGCGGTCACACCAACAAGAACTGGTTCGGCTTCCGCCGGGAGATTGCTGCAATTCTGCATAAGGTAGACCTGATAGTCGATGAAAAATCATTGGACAACGGGGGAGGTCTGGCATGAGCCTGCTTGATTTCAGCAGTGATGTGTTTATTGTTGCCTTCTTTTTGTACAGCGGTGCTTTTATGCTGTTCACGATTGCTATTATGGGGCGCCGCTGGTCCGGCCGCAAGCCGGAGGAGCATACTGCCCGTTTTGGCAGGATTGCGTTTATCGCCTCATCACTCGGGCTTCTCTGCCATCTCGCTTATTTCATAACCCGCTGGATGGGTTCAGGCCATATTCCGGTCAGCAATATGTATGAGTTCATGACTTTCTTATCGATGATGATTATGGTGGCCTTCACTGTAATATTTGCCATCTACCGCAAAATTATTCTCGGCGTCTTTGCGGTTCCGATTTCAATCATAGTGATGGCTTACGCGGCGGTATTCCCGCAGGAGGTCCAGCCGCTGATTCCTTCGCTGAAATCCATCTACCTGAATATCCATGTCACGCTTGCGGCGCTTGGAGAATCCTTCTTCGCTGTCGGCTTTGCGGCAGGGCTAATGTACCTGCTGCGCACAGTGGATTTTAACAGTAAGGCGCGCGAGGACCGCAAACAGCAGCGGCTGGTTGAATTTACTCTCTTCTCAATCATTGTTATAATTGGGTTTCTCGGCAGTGTATTTGCCTTCCGCGGAGCCGGGTATGAATCTGTTTTTGTCCGCAGCAACGTAACGATTGACAGCGCAGTGCAGGGAGATAGTACAATAGAGACGGTGAGCTATAAAATGCCGCCTATTGTGGCACCCTACCAGAGCGAAACAGAGCGTTTCCAGCCTTTTCTCGGCTTAACGGAGCCGTTGTTTGAAGCGCCCTCCTGGATGAATGGTGTAAACGCCGGACGGAAGTTCAATACCGTAATCTGGTCGCTTTTATCCGGCCTGGTCTTATATCTCATACTCCGGCTGATCGTGCGCAAGCCGCTGGGCAAGGCCATTCATCCGGTAATGGATGGAATTGACGAAAATGACCTGGATGAGATTACGTACAGGGCCATCGCCATCGGCTTTCCGATTTTTACGCTGGGGGCATTGATCTTTGCCATGATCTGGGCGCAGATTGCCTGGGGACGGTTCTGGGGCTGGGACCCTAAGGAGGTCTGGGCGCTGGTAACCTGGCTGTTTTACAGTGCTTATCTGCATTTGCGGCTGGCGCGCGGATGGCAGGGACGCAGGTCGGCGTGGCTGGCCGTGCTGGGCTTTCTGGTAGTCATGTTCACCCTGGTAGGCGTAAATCTGGTGATTGCCGGACTTCATTCCTATGCGGGGACGGACTAAATCAACAGGGCCTTCAGCCCTTGAACAGGAGTCATGTACACCTGCAAGTTTAGAATCATTCGTTTATCCGGTTTTATTTTGCGTTATATTAATGTAAATCCATGAATGTAAATTCCATGCCTCAGGCGTGATGCGTACTAGGGTATTGTTCAACTGTATTTGATGAAGGGGTTGTTGTTAATGGCTGAGCATCTGAATAGAATTCTGGTGGTGGATGACGAGGAGCGCATTCGCCGCCTGCTAAAAATGTATCTTGAAAAAGAAGGCTATGAAATCGACGAGGCGGAAGACGGCGAAATGGCTCTGCGCAAAGCTACAGCTAATGATTACGGCCTGATCCTGCTGGATGTGATGCTGCCTGGAATCGACGGGATCGAGGTGCTGACCAGACTTAGAGGCGTCAAATCCACACCTGTTCTGATGCTGACTGCCAAGGGCGAAGAAATCAACCGTGTACAGGGCTTTGAAATGGGAGCTGACGATTATGTGGTTAAGCCGTTCAGTCCGCGTGAGGTGATTTATCGGGTTAAGGCGATTATGCGCCGTTCCTCGGCGACTGCCTTTTTATCCAAAGAGAGCAACTCCAGCAACAATATTGTGTTTCCGCATCTGATTATTGAGCATGATGCCCACCGTGTAACGGCCGGCGGACAGGAAGTAAGCCTGACTCCAAAGGAATATGAATTGCTTCATTATCTGGCCATTTCGCCTGATAAGGTATTCTCCCGCGAGGAGCTGCTCAAGGATGTATGGAATTACGAGTTCTTCGGAGATTTACGTACCGTGGACACACATGTGAAAAGACTCCGCGAGAAACTGAATAAAGTATCACCGGAATCGGCAGCAATGATCACCACCGTATGGGGAGTAGGCTACAAGCTTGAGGTACCCAAATAGGTGAACTTCTGGAGAAGCCTTGTCGGCAAGCTGTGGGCTACGATTATCTGCCTTGTTGCTGTCGTACTCATAACTGTAGGGCTGTTTCTGCTCCCTTATATCGACAGTAACTTCGCCAATTCCGGGGCGATCAAACGTTTATTTACGTATGCCTGTATGATCGGGTTCTCATTGACAACGTTTTTTGCGTTGTTCCTGTTCACCAAAATCACACAGCCGATGCAGCAGGTCATTGAAGCGGCTAACAATATCCGCCGCGGGCAATACGGCACAAGGCTGACGCTCCGCACCAGTGATGAAATCGGCCAGCTGGCTACCTCATTTAATCATATGGCGGCAGAGCTGGAAGAGAATATCCGCAGCCTGAATCATGAAAAGGGGCATCTGTCCAGCGTATTGCGCAGTATGACCGATCCTGTGATTACCTTTGATAATGAAGGACAGGTTATCCTCACGAATCCGCACGGGCAGAAGCTGCTGGAAACCTGGAGCGATTTGAACCTGGAGCATCAGGAGGAGGGCGACGGCGGGCCTGGAGCGGAACAGGCCGTCTTCAGCGCAGTTCCGGTTCCCCTGCGGCCATTACTCATGGATACGCTCAGTCAAGGCGGGGATCAGCGTGCCAATGTGCATGTCCGCCAGGGCGTATGGTCTGTACATATGGCCCCGCTCTATTCTGAGGATCACATCCGTGGGGCCGTAGCTGTACTCAGGGATGTAACGGAGGAAGTAAAGCTTGAGAAGATGCGCCGTGACTTTGTGGCAAATGTATCGCATGAGATCCGCACGCCGCTCTCCATGATGCAGGGCTACAGTGAAGCGCTGCTGGACGGCATGGCCGATTCCCCTGAGGAGCGAAATGAGCTGGTTCAGGTCATTCATGATGAATCACTGCGGATGGGGCGGCTGGTCAAGGATCTGCTTGATCTGGCGCGGATGGAAGCCGGGCATACGGACATGATGATGGGCGAGGTGGATATGGGCGAGCTGCTCGACCGGATCTACCGCAAATTCTCTGTCCGTGCCAAGGAACGTGACATTTTACTTGAACTGCAGAGACCTGATGGACTGCTGCTGCTGAAGTCCGCAGACATGGATAAGCTGGAGCAGGTGCTGACGAATCTGCTGGACAATGCGTTCCGGCATACGCCGGCGGACAAGCAGATTTCGATCATTACCGGTTCTATTGTGCTTGAAGGCCGCCGTTACTTGGAAATTGCAATCCGTGACCAGGGAGCGGGAATTCATCCGGATGACCTGCCTTACATCTTTGAACGCTTTTACAAGGCCGATAAGGCCCGTGTACGCGGTGAATCCGGCGGCACCGGACTTGGACTGGCCATTGTCAAAAATATCGTCGAATCACACCATGGACAGATTTTTGCTGCCAGCAGGCTTGGCGAAGGCACGATCTTTACGCTACGGCTTCCTGTCGAAAAACAGTAAATGCAGACTTAGACTGACAGCGCCTCTGAATGCAGAGGTGCTTTTTGTTGAAAGGACTCCTTTAATCTTGTTCATCGTGGAACACAATACCCGTCACTTTAGGAGGCATTATTCATGATTTTATCATTGGATCAAGGGACTACGAGCTCCCGGGCTATACTGTTCAATCTGGACGCAGGGATGGTTGCCCAGGGGCAGTATGAAATCAGACAGTCCTTTCCCCGCCCCGGCTGGGTAGAGCATGATCCGGAGCAGATCTGGGAAAGCCAGCTGGCTGCAGCCAGAGATGCTATTCAGGCCAGCGGGGCAGCTGCAGCGGATATTACGGCAATCGGTATTACTAACCAGCGTGAAACCGCCCTGATCTGGGACCGGCAGACGGGAGAGCCGATTTATCCGGCTATTGTATGGCAGGACCGGCGGACCGCACAGCAGTGTGAGGAAATCAAGCGCCTGGGCCTGGACCGGGAGATTGCGGACAAGACGGGACTGGTTGTGGATGCCTACTTCTCTGCCACCAAGCTGGCCTGGATTCTCGATCATGTGCCGGGCGCAAGGGACCGTGCAGAGCACGGGGAGCTGCTGGCAGGGACGATTGACAGCTGGCTTATCTGGAAGCTCACAGGCGGCGCTGTGCACGCTACAGACGTGACTAATGCCTCACGGACCATGCTGTTTAACCTGCATGAACGCAGTTGGGACGACCAGCTTGTGCAGGAGCTGCGCATTCCGCGTGCCATCCTGCCGGAAATCCGGATGTCTGGCGGTGACTTTGGTACAGCGGATGCCCGCTGGTTCGGTGCGGAGATTCCGATCCGCTCTGTACTCGGTGACCAGCAGGCAGCGCTGTTCGGCCATACATGCCTTGAAGCAGGCAGTGCCAAAAATACTTACGGTACCGGCTGCTTCATTCTTATGAACACAGGAACAGAAGCGGTCGTCTCCAAACACGGCCTGCTGACAACCGTTGCCTGGGGTATGGGGGACGAGCTGTATTTTGCGCTTGAAGGCAGCGTCTTTGTTGCCGGAGCGGCAGTACAATGGCTGCATGAAGGGCTTGGCCTGATTGAAGGACCGGCTGACTCCGAGCAGCGGGCTGCAGAAGTAGAAGATAGTGAAGGTGTGGTTGTGGTGCCGGCCTTCACGGGTCTTGGTGCTCCGTACTGGGATATGTATGCCCGCGGGGCTGTCTTTGGCCTGACCCGGGGGACAACGGCGGGACACCTGGTCCGGGCAACATTGGAAGCGTTGGCCTTCCAGTCCCGTGACGTCATTGGCGCAATGGAGAAGGATGCCGGCATGCCCCTGACCGGGCTGCGTGTAGACGGCGGTGCTGTCCGTAACGACCTGCTGATGCAGTTCCAGGCAGATATCCTCGGCAGTACTGTGACCCGTACGACCTATGCGGAGACAACGGCGCTCGGCGCTGCACTGCTGGCCGGATTAACTTCCGGAGTCTGGTCAAGAGAGCAGCTGGAGAGCTTTAATAAAGCCGAGCGGGACTTTATGCCCCGGATGGACGGAGAAGAGCGGGAACACCGCTATAGCGTGTGGAAGGATGCTGTAGAACGGACTATGGGCTGGGAGAAGCATGAGGCACGGCATTAGCACAGGATATCATACTTGGAACCTTATAATTTAGAATTACAGACAAAAGCAACCTGCGGACAAGGTTTTCCTTGCCTGCAGGTTGCTTTTTGATTAAGCCGACATTTGCAGATGCAGCTATCCCGGAAAGGAAGGGACGATCTGCATGTTCTCCAGTCCCGCTCTGCGGCCAAGACGGGATAGCTGCATCTTAAGCAGCGGGTTATTCTCAAGCGCCAAAGTCACCTGCTGAAAGCCGTCCGACTTGTACATTTTGAAGCAGCTCTCCAGCAGAGGCACAACATCCGGAGCGGTGACATTCAGCTTGCGGCAGTCAATCTGCAGGGAATACTCAGAAGCTGTAATCGGATTGACTGTCTGCTGATAGGCCTGCATTGTTTTGAGGCCATCCTCGTTGGAGAAGGTACCTTCCAGTTGTATATGAACAATCTTACTCACGGAATCTGTTTTCAGAACAAACCTGCCCATTCCTTCCAGCCCCCAAAACGAAAGATATACAATCAGACTGCCGGTTCTTTAATTACTTGATTTCTTCCAGAGTAGCAAGCAATACATTAAAAGCCGAGATTATCCGCGGAGCGCCGATTGCCGGTACCAGGTGCAGCAGAATGCCCTTAATCTGGTCGACCGTCATGCCGACACGCAGTGCCATTACATAATGAACACCCAGCTGTTCATATTGGCCCATCGTAATCAGGGCCGAGATGACAGCAATTTCCTTCCAGTCGGCACCGATTGTGGTCCGCTGAAAAATATCGCCATAGGCATTGCCCATAATATATTCAGCCAGCTCCGGAAAATGCTCTTTGATCGGCGCCAGCTGTTTATTGCCATAATCCCCGGACAGATTGGTAAAATGCTTAAGTCCGCTGTTCACTGAACTTTCCACTTAAAAAACCCCCTGAATGATGTTAATTAAAGATTCAATACACGGTGCGCTGTCGGAGGCATCTCGTCACGGTCAGTGAGCAGCTCGATTACGGCTACTTTGTTCAAGGCTACCGCATCTTCAATAGCTGCCGCGAATTGTTCCGCCGTTTCACACTTGAAGCCTACAGCTCCAAGGGATTCACCGAATTTCGCTGCATCCATCGGAACCTCGAAGAGGGTGCCGTCGATTCTGCCGGTTGTCTTCTCCATGCCTTTAAGGGCCATATCAAGCTGCATGTTGTTGACCACGATGAAAATAACCGGAAGGTCCTTGCACACAGCGGTGTTAATTTCAGCACCAAGCATCATGAAGCAGCCATCACCGGTAATGCAGAAGACAGTTTCGTCAGGGGCGGCAGCCTTGGCCCCGATTGACATGCCGATGGAGTTGCCCATGCAGGCAAAGTAGGCATCAAAGATAAAGCTTCCCGGCTTCTTGACGTTGTACCATTTCACAGCATGGAAGCCGTGGCTGCCGTCATCTACAAATACCGAGCTGTTATAAGGAATCTGATCGCTTAAAGTGCTCAGGACTGAAGCGATGGAGAGCTTAGGCAGCTCTGGCAGCTCGTCCCGGTAATTAGCTTCTACTGTTATTTCATGTCTGACAACCGTATCTCTGTCGATCTTCTCCAGGTAATAGCTCAGATTGTCACGCAAGTCCCCGCTGACCGATATGGTCTGCGATTGAAGAATCTTGCCGACAAAGGTAGGGTCGGAATCGAACTGGATCAGCTTGGCCGGATGATTCTCTGCTTTGAGGTTGCAGATCGTCATATCACTCAGACGGGAACCAAGCACAATATACAGATCACTGTTGTTCAGCAGGTCATCCCCGTGCTTGCAGCCGCCTACACCTACCGGACCGTGATACAGCGGGTGATCCCAGGCGATGGCGCCTTTTCCTCCAGGACTGGTGACGACAGGAATGTTGAAGGTTTCAGCCAGTTGTACCAGCTCCTGGTGGGTACCGGAGCGGTTTATACCTTTACCCGCAATGATCAGCGGACGCGAAGATTCGTTGATTGCTGCAATTACGCGTTCAAAATTACCGATGCTGACCAGCTTCTCGTGTTCAGGAATAACAATCCGGCATTCTTCGAGCATTTCTGTCTGGACATCAAATGGAATGCACAGATGCACCGGACCGCGTTTGCCGCTAAGGGCAATAGAAATGGCATGATTAAAAATAGTGCTGAAATGATCACCGCGCTCTACCAGCTTGCTGAAGAGCGTAGCGGGTCTGAACATATCCGCCAGATCAGCGAGATATGAAGAGGAATCCTGGCACTGCGGAATTCCCAGCTCTTTAATCGACTGGTGTCCAGTAATGAAGAGGACAGGAAGATTATTGGCTTTGGCATGTGCTGCTGCGGTGAGCAGGTTAGTGCCTCCGGGACCTGATGTACCGAAGGCAACTCCGAGTCCTCCGGTTTTGAGTGCATAGCCGGCGGCTTCGAAGCCGGAGCTGGACTCATGTCTGCTCGGAATAAATTCGATGCCGTAATCAACCATCTTAAGAGCTATAGGACAAATAGATTTGCCGATAATACCAAAGGAATGTGTAACGCCGAGGCTGCGAAGCGCCTCTGCCATATAATCTGCGACTGTTTTCAAATGCTCCACCCTATCCGTTGTGTATTTTTCTAGCGATTCTAGCGACTCTAGCGACAGACAATAGAATACCTGTGCTCAAATGAGCACAGGCCAGTTGCACATATAACCTTAAGGGACGTAATGATTCTAACGTCCCGGCTGCAACCTGGCTATCCTGGTCCCAGAAACTGAGACTGTAGATCCATGGCTTTGCGTCATTTCCTTTCGGAGAATTTTGCTGATATTTGATTTGGGTCTATGGATAATATTTATTGGTTAAATTTACTTTTACAATATATTTATAGCTCTATCATTGTCAATACAATAATGCGGAAATATACGAAATTTGACGAATTGCAGTACGATTTGGTGAATCCTGGAGCCTAAATATAAACAAGCTGCCGCTCATTTTGAGCGGCAGCTTTAGGGCTTGGGAACCAGCTTAGAATTTGAAAATATGGATAGTTTTCTGCAGCTGGAACACTGCCTGGGTCATTTTATCGGTTTCATCGGCTACAGACTGCAGGGCGTTGATCTGTTCGTTCATTGCCGCGGATACTTCCTCGGTGCCGGCTGCTGTCTGCTGGGTAATCGCGGATATATTCTCGATGGCGCCGGATATTTTGAGTGCGCTCTCCAGCATCAGGTCACTTTCCTGCGAGAAGGAGGAGATCTGCTCCGTTATGTATTGGACGCTTTGTACAATCTGCGAGAAGATGTGGGCAGTCTCTACGATCAGCTCATTTTGCACCTGTACAACTTCTTCATTGATGGCGATATTCTCCACAGCCTGCTTGATATCGGATTCGATGCTGCGGATCAGGCTGAATACTTCTTTGGTGGATGCTGTCGATTCCTCGGCCAGCTTGCGCACCTCCTGGGCGACCACGGCAAAGCCGCGGCCGTGCTCACCGGCGCGTGCTGCCTCAATCGAAGCATTCAAGGACAGCAGATTGGTCTGTTCTGCGATTTCATTGATGGTTTTGGCAATCATGGAAATGCCGCGGGCATTCTGCGAGAGGGCCTCAACCGTATCCGCGACCTTGTTCGTAGCTTCGATATTTTTGCGCATGCCTTCAGCCTGGGTATCTACCGACAGCCGTCCTTGTTCAACCAGTTCGAGCGTATGTATAGAGCGCTTATTCATTTCTTTGGTGGAATGCGTATAGTTGGCTACTTTGGTCTCAATGTCCTTGATCGATTCCGTCATGTCGGCGATATCTGCCGAAATTTCGTTGGCACCGACAGCCAGTTCATTGGAGGAGGAGGCAACCTGGGCCATTACGATTTTGAGGCTGTGGTTCTTGTCTTCAATCCCTCTGCTGGCATCCATAACATGGCGGGTGATCTGTGAGGCTTCGGTCAAAATTTTCTTGAGCTTGTCGATCATAATGTTGAAGGAGCGGCTTACTTCACCCATTGACCCGCTTTCATCCGCGCGGCTTGTAAAATCGCCTTTGGCAATAGTGTGGGTAACATTGGAGAACTCGTCAAAAGAAGATGTAAGCGTTCTCTCGACAAAACGTGCCAGAGGATAAGTAAGTCCGGCAAGTGCTGCAATAAGAATAATGCCGAGAATGATTTTGCCCATGATTACCAATGTAATCAAAACCGGAACAGCGAACAAAGCGGCGACAAGATAACAGCCGGCTACAATTCTCTGCTTTAATGGAAGCTTGGTCATCCAATCCATAATAAAGTTCCCCCTAAAAAAATGGTGTGTATTGGTATAGTATAGGTGATATGCGGGGGAACAGTCTACTGTAAAAACTGACATAAAACTTCAAAATTCCATTTCCCCGGATGGATAGTTTTGCGTAACCTTTTCATATAAAACACAGGTCTCCCGCAAAGCGGTTATCAGCCTGTCGAGCAGTTCCCGGGGTTCAGCCACCATAGCTGTCTGCCCCAAAGACAAGATTATTTTGCAGGCAGATTCCAGGGTGTTGAACTCTGCCTGAACCTCTACCCAGTCTGCTCTGGAGGACTGCTGCACTGTAAGGATGGTAACGTAACGCTCCCGCTGAAGATCGTTCAGGCCGGAGCTGCTAAGCAGCAGGGTAACAGGATAACGGGGCAGGGCTGCCTTGAAAGAAGCGGTGGACTCCTCCCAGTAGTGTGCCAGGTCAAATCCTGCCGGCCGGATAAAAGCTTCGCCGGTCATGCGGGCCTCTGTTATGCGCGAGACCCTGTAGGTCCGCATCTCTCCCCCGCATTGGGCAGCAACATACCAGACACCGCGTTTGGCTACCAGACCAAGCGGCGCAATCAGCCGCTCCTTATGCTCACCATTGTTGCTGTAGACCATAGCGACCTTTTGGTCTGTCCATAACGCTTCCTGCAGCAGGGCAAGGTGAGGGTAGGCTTCGCCGGAAGGGTGCCAGCCTGCACCGTCGATATGAATGCGCTGAGTAAGCAGCTGCAGCGGGGAATCCTGCGGCCTCACTGCCGCCGCCGCTTCCAGCTTGCGGACAGCAGCAGAAAAGTCCTCCTGTATCCCCAGTGCCTCTATAACGGCAGTGTCCGCAGTCAGGAGCAGTGAACCGATCTCCCGGGGCTTCATGCCGGTTAAAGTCGTTCTGTAGCCTTCAGGAAGCAACCAGCCGCCGTCACGGCCTCTTTCAGCTAAGACCGGTATTCCTGAGGCACTAAGCGCCTCCATGTCACGCATAACGGTTCTTTCGGAAACCTCAAGCAGTCCGGCCAGCTCGCGGGAGCTGAGCTTGCCGCGGGCCTGCAGAAGAAGCACGATGGATAATAAACGGTCTGCCCTCATTATTGTTCCTTTCTCCTCTCCGAATGCTGTCCTGAAGCGGACAGTTTATTTCATTGTATCCTTTATATATGACAATTGGTGACATATATAAAGGTTATAATGATGAAAGACAGCAGGGAAGCGCAAACTAGGCATGATAACCGAGAGGAGCGGGATGAAGGATGACAGCACTGCAAGGAAAAGTGGCACTGGTTACTGGCGGAAGCAGAGGGGCAGGACGGGGAATCGCCATCGAGCTGGCCCGGGCGGGCGCGTTTGTTTATATCACCGGCAGAAGCACGGGAATTCAGCAGGCCAGCCAGCTTAATGGGACATTAGATACGGTTCACAAAGAGATTCTGGAGAGCGGCGGTGAGGCGGCCATTATCCGCTGCGACCATACCAACGATCAGGAAACGGAGCAAGCAATCCGCCAGATTGCTGAAGAAAAAGGCAGGCTGGACATCCTGGTCAACAATGTCTGGGGCGGCAATCAGCTTCCGATCAGCAACGAGCCGTTCTGGGAGCAGCCGCCGGCGCACTGGGACAATATGTTTGATGCCGGGGTCAGAGCACAGCTGATGACGAACTATTATGCGGTTCCGCTGATGCGCAGGACTAAGGAGAGCGGCGGGCTGATTATCCATACCACCTTTTGGGACAGAGATAATTATACCGGTAATTTGTATTATGACCTGGCCAAAAATGCACTGATCCGCATGGCTTACGGTTTGTCTATCGAGCTTGCAGCTGACGGCATTACGGTCGTGCCGCTGTCGCCGGGCTGGATGCGGACTGAGCTGGTGCTGGAGGCCTTCGGGACGGATGAGGAGCACTGGCAGCAGGTAGAGGAACTGAAGAACACTGAATCGACGTCTTATGTCGGCCGCGCTGCTGTGGCGCTGGCCGCAGATGCTGACAAGCTGGCGCTCTCGGGAATAACCCAGCAGGTGGGAGCGTTGGCTGAGAAGTACGGCTTCACGGATTCGGACGGGCGCAGAATTCCTGTCTTTCAGTTGACAGAATAAAGGGGAAAGACCGGGTTAGTAAAAATGCCCGTCCGGAACAGTGCTGACAGGAGCACGTTCCGGACGGGCATTATTTTATAGATATAAGCCGTTTCTTCTACAGCAGAATAACTTCTTCAGCGGTGTTGATTTGCGGAAGTCCGGCCAGCTTCACCAGCACATCCTGCGGTACCGCTTTATCTACGGTCAGCAGCATGATCGCGGCACCGCCGACAATTTTACGGCCTACCTGCATGGATGCGATGTTGACGTCATTTTCGCCGAGCAGGGTTCCGACGAGACCGATGATCCCCGGCTTATCGTTGTGGGAGATCAGAATCTGATGACCTTCAGGCGCAATATCAACCGGGAAGTTGTTTACCTTGACAATGCGTTCACCGTAGCCCTGCAGCAGCGTGCCGGCTACCAGGCGTACTTCGTCCGGATCGGCTTTCAGTGTAACGGTAATCAGGTTCGTGAAGCCTTTGGTCTTAGGCGACTTGGTCACGACAACGTTCACGTCACGGGTTTTGGCCAGGTGCATCGAATTGACGATATTGACATCGCCGGCGAAGTGACGGGACAGCACGCCTTTGACAATATAACGGGTCAGCGGCTGGGTATCCACATCGGAGAGGTCACCGGCATACTCGACGTTGATTTCGCTGATTGCGCCGTGGGTAAGCTGTGTTGCGAAGCTTCCCAGCTTCTCACCGAGCGTAAAGTACGGCTGAAGCTTGTTCATTACGCTCGGAGCAACCGGCGGAATGTTGACGGCATTGATGAACGGCTCGTTGCGCAGGATATGCAGAACCTGCTCCGATACGTCGATCGCCACGTTTTCCTGGGCCTCAACAGTCGAAGCGCCGAGATGCGGCGTTACAATGATTTTTGGATGCGACAGGAACGGGTGATCAGCCTGCGGCGGCTCCTTCTCAAATACGTCAAAGGCAGCTCCGGCAACGATGCCGCTGTCAATCGCTTCAACCAGCGCCATTTCATCAATAACACCGCCGCGGGCACAGTTTACGATGCGCATGCCCTTTTTCATAACCTCAAACTGCGGACGGGAGATCATGTGCCGTGTTTCAGGTGTGAGTGGAGTGTGTACAGTAATGAAATCAGCACCGCGCACGATGTCGTCAACGGAGGCCAGCTTCACTTCCAGCTTTTCCGCACGGTCAGCTGTCAGGAACGGGTCATAGGCGAGAATGTCCATGCCGAACGCTTTGGCACGCTTGGCTACCTCGCTGCCGATCCGTCCCATGCCGAGTACACCGAGTGTCTTGCCGCGCAGTTCAACGCCGAGGAACGTTTTGCGGTCCCAGACACCGTTGATGGTCTTGGCATAAGCCTGCGGAATGTGGCGGGCCAGAGCCATCATCATCGCAAAGGCATGCTCACAGGTAGTGATGGTGTTTCCGTCCGGAGCATTTATAACTACGACACCGTGCTGTGTAGCCGCCTCCAGCTTGATGTTGTCAACTCCGACTCCGGCACGGCCGATAACCTTCAGGTTGGTGCCGGCAGCGATTATTTTGTCAGTAACCGTTGTCTGGCTGCGGACAAGCAGACCGTCATATTCGCCAATGATGGCAATCAGCTCGTCTTCGCTCAGTCCTGTTTTCTTATCCACAATTACATCGCTTGCGTCCATCAATTGCTGAATACCCAAATCGCTGATCGGATCCGACACTAATACTTTAAACATGGTTTCTTATCCCCCTTAAAAGTTAAAAAGCTTAATATGCCTAAGGATGCCCTCGAAAGGCAGCCGCAGTACCGGAAGCGGTCAAACTGGCTGACAACCATTGCCGAAATAACGGGGCAACGCGTTGTCGCATAAAAGAAAGAGGATGCAGATGTACGCGTAGCTCGGGATATGGGCCTTTTAGACCAATTGTTAGGAATCCGGGTAACAAAAAAACTCCCAACCCCATACTACTGCCGTAGTAAGGGACGAGAGTTGTCGTGGTACCACCCTAATTCACTGCAACGGTTAAAGAAGCAGCCTCATTGGCCTAGAAGGCCACACTGATAACGGAGATGATCCGATTGCATCTACTATTCGTTCGATACAATATCTCGGGAGCGCTAAAGAACACTGTCCGCCACCGGTTTGCACCATCCACCGGCTCTCTGTAGACTTTCAGAATCTTTGTTCCTTCATCGGTTTTGCTTGATTAATTTTTCATAATGTAACATGGTGATGCCAACTGTGTCAATAGGCTTATTCTAGCCGGCTTGCCTTGAAGTGAGCTTTGTTTTTCGTTATGATGCAATAGCTGGTTCTACTCATAAAAGAACGGCAGCTGCGGCACGATTTCCTTGCCGTAATACTGCTCGCGCCACTTTACGAAATCCTGCTCCTGCACTGCGCCAGTGGAGATGAGCAGCGTGATGGAGGCCTGGACGTCCTTCAGGCCGAGCGAGCTAGCAGTGCCGGAATAAATCATATCATCGACTTTGGCTGTAATATCCTGCGGATCGTACGCGCCGTATATTTTGCGGTTCAGCATGATATTTGCAACCGTTGCGTTCTTGAGCAGGAGAGGCATCTTTTTCCACGTTACAAAGGACATTGTCTTGAGCGCACCTGTCTCAGCAGGAATGCTGCTGCTCGTTTTGGAGCCCCATTTAAGCATGGAATCATAGAAGTCTTTCTGCGCCAGCAGCCCGAATTTGATGGCGCTTGCTGTAAAATTGTCATTCTTCAGCGCTTTGGCGGTTTCGGAGCCTGAAGTGCCCGCAGTCACCTTGCTTGAAGCCTGGGAGAAGAGCGTCAGACTTTTAAGGATATTCAGCTGGGACTGGGACAGCAGCGGTGAACTGGTGAACAGGGAATCCTTGCTGACCTTATCATACTGTTTGTCAGCCAGGAGACTGAGATTCTTCAGTGCTGCCGCGTTTGTGCGGGCATCCGTGCTGCGGGCCAGATTATCCACTTCGTTATTCCAATTTCGCTTGAATTCCCGGTAAGGCAAAAATACGTTATGATAGAAAGCAACAAGATCCTGCTGCTGGTACGACCCGGAAAATTCCTCCACAGCCCCTTCAGCATCGTTCAAGTGGGCGTACTTCGCCTCGGTCTTGTCAGCTCCAACCTTCACTCCCGTAAAAAATGCGGCAAATGCGCAGATCAGGAAAAACAGAAAGCCTAGTGTGTATAACATTTGAGTGCGGGAGTTACGGCTATTCATAATTTAGTGCTCCTTCTTGTGGGGAAATTATCTTATGTAAAAACAAATTAGAACAGGCAGGTTACAATGAAAAAATTCAAATTTGGCAACATCAAAATCAAAAAGGCCGATCCGCAGCAGCTGACGGACAAGCTGCTTCTGCTGAATCTCTATATTACACAGGGCCTTACTTTATTTATCGGTCTGATATGGATATTATTGCAGAAAAGAAATCCCATTGACATATTAAATTTTCCGGACAATGCACAATTCGTGCTCTGGGGCCTTGGACTGGCGGGTATTATGCTGGTTGTGGATTTTGTGTTAACGCATATTGTCCCGCAGGACAGCATGGATGACGGAGGGATAAACGAGCTCCTGTTCGGCAACCGACCGTTCTGGCATATTATCATCATTGCGGCAATGGTTGCCGTGTGCGAGGAGCTGCTGTTCCGCGGTGCCATACAGCATACTTTCGGTCCTTACTGGACGAGTATTCTGTTCGCAGTCATTCATGTGCGTTATCTCCGCCACTGGATTCCGACCGCCTGGGTGTTTCTCAGCAGCTACGGGCTTGGCTATATTTACATTCATACCGGAACATTATGGGCACCGATCCTGTGCCATTTTCTGATCGATTTGTTCTCCGGTCTGATCATCCGCTACAGGAGGGAGTCATGAACGAAGAATTAAGCAGGGTTAAATCCCGCCGCAAGTCTGCAGACCGCCAAAGCCGGCCGCCGGCAGGAGCCAGTAAAGCGCAACCGGTCCGCGCAACCGCAACAACTGAAGTTTACCAGGAACAAGGTGTCAAAGCGTCAGGAGGCCTATCCAGAAAAGCAAGATATGCGGCAAAGGGCTCCGCAAAAACAGATTCACAGCAGCTGAACACCGCCCAGGATGGGGAGACACCTTCCCGTTCCGAGAGCTATTCCTCCGAGCGTGTCCGTTGGAGCAAAATATTTGTCAACACCTTGAGTGTGCTGTTTATCCTGCTGCTGGGTTTCCTTGTCTGGTGGGGGATCGAAGACGCCCCTGATCTGAGGACGTTATGGTAACCGCCTGGGTTCTCGGTGCAGCCGCAGCCCTTCTGCTTGGGCTGTTTATTCTGGGGATAATCATGGTGTTCTCCGCCTTTGGACGCAACATTATTGCCGAGGAAATATCCCTGGAAGCCTTGCCGGCGGAATTTGACGGCTTCCGTATCCTGTTTATTACCGACATCCACCGCCGGCGGCTTCCTGAAGCACTGCTTGCACCGCTGGCCGGGAAGATTGACGCAGTCTTCCTTGGCGGCGATATGACAGAAAAGGGCAATCCGCTGTCCAGGCTTGCAGATAATATGAAGCTTGTGTCCTCCCTGGCCCCGGTCTACGCGGTCCACGGCAATCATGATTACAAGGCAAAGACTAACCTGGCGGATAATGTCATCCGGGCGAGCGGAGCAAGACTGCTCATCAACGAAAATGTCTTTATTGAGCATAATGGGCAGAAGCTGGTGCTGACAGGAGTTGATTTCCCACGGCAGGGAGGCAAGAAGGGGTATGCCCCTTTACCGGCTGTACCTTCCCGGCAAACTCAGTTATGCCGGATCATCCTTGTACATGACCCGTTGTGGCTCACCAGTCAGGATACCGTTCCCTGCGACCTGATTCTTGCCGGCCATACCCACGGCGGCCAGGTTGTGCTCCCGTTCGGCCTGCAGATGCATGCTGATCCGTTCTACCGCAGATACAATGCCGGCAAGTTCAGCATCCCAAGGAAAGACGGCAGCGGAGAAGAGGCCAGGCTGCTGATCAGCCGGGGCTTTGGCACCGCACATCTTCCGCTGCGGTGGCGGAGTCCGGCAGAAATTCATGTGCTTACCCTGCGCCGGGGCGAAGACAGCGGCAGAGGCGGCGCCTAAAAAAGCCCGCACCTGCATTATCTGGATAAAGCTATATGTATGATATTAATGTAAACGTAAAAAAGGGGCCCCTGGCAATAGTGCCAGGGGTCCCTTTTTATGGAAACATATGAGTATTTTGTGCTCAGCGCATCTTCAGTTCGATGCTGCGCGGATCGACAAAGCTGTAGCCTTTGCCTTCAAGCGTGGTCAGCAGCGTGTCGAGTGCCTCGACTGTCCAGGGCAACTCATGCATCAGGATGTTGCTCCCGGAGTGGAGCTGATCGGTCACATTCTTGATTAATGTTTCTGTTTTTGCTGTGTCCTTTTCCTTCATCTCCCAGTCCAGTGAGCCGACAGACCAGGTCATGTAGAGCATGCCGTTCTCGGCGGCTACCTGCTTGCCGACATCTCCGCCTGCACCATGCGGCGGACGGAAGAATACAGGAGCTTCTCCGGTAATATCCTTGACGATGGTCTGGACATCCCCGATTTGTTTTTGCACTTCTCCTAAACTCTTATCTTTGAGCACAATATGGTCCCAGCTGTGATTGCCGATAATGCCGCCGCGTTCATGCAGCAGCTCCAGCAGCTCGGGATGCTCCTTCACCCGGTAACCGTTAACAAAAAAGATGGCTTTAGCCTGGTGCTTGTCCAGCGTATCCATCAACGCGTTGATCATTTCCGCTTCTTTGGGGCCGTCATCAAATGTCAGCAGGACAACCTTTTTGTTCGTGCCTTCCACATTGGGGACAATATCGTAATTTTTGTTCATATGGTACAGCAGCGGAATTTCGGCAGCCGCCGCTTCACTGCTTGGAGGAATGGCTGTACTGGTTGACTGAGCCGCCGGTGTGCCGGTTGCTTCCGCTCCCTCCGCCGTTGCCGGACTTGGGGTTGCGGCGGGCGCCGTGGTGCTTGCGGCATCGGATGCCGGCAGGGCTGACGCCTCTGTTGTTGCTGCCGGAGCTGCAGTGCTGCCCTGTGCAAGGTCTCCGTTGTTGTTGCCGCTGCTGCAGGCTGACAGCAGCAGAGCTGCCAGCAGCAGTGCTGAAATTGCTTTACCCACTTTTTTCATCTCGCTTTCTTGTTGTTTGGCTGTATGAGCCGTAATCTTTCCGCGAACACTAAGCATGATTTTACCATACAAGGAGGTTAGAGATATGAATACTTCGTCATTTCTGTGCGGAGTAGTGCTTGGTGCAGCCGCCAGTATGATTATGTCCAAAAAGCGCAGTGCCATGATGTCCTCGCTCATGCAGCCGGGCGGCCAGTTCCAGGGGGCCGGGGAAAAGGCGCGGGACAAAATTGTGGGCATGGCGATGACCGGGTTTGGCAGCACGGCAGCGGACGGATCACATGACCAAGCAGACAAACCGGAGCATAAGACAGCAGGACAGTCCGCGCTTAAAGACGACACGGCGCTACAGTCCAAGGAATCCAACCTGAACATGCTGAAGGATTTTATCCGTACAAATCCCGATGTAAAACATGAAGTGGAGCAGATTCTAAAGGATACGCATACAGTCATACCGGGTTTGTAACCGCAAGGCAGCAGCTAAGAATCATTTTGGGGATGATTCCATCCGCAGAATGATTCTTTTTTTGTTCAAAAATGAGGTATAGTGGTAATGAATGATTAAATATATTTATTTGCGTGCAATTAATGCGCCAAAATGATAACATACTTACATAGTAACCATTTTTGGCTCATTACTCGGGACTCATCATACATTAATATTAAATGAGCTTGCAAAAGGAGGATCCTGTCATGAGAATAGAGCGATTAGGTCAAGATAAGATACGGATTTTCCTCACTTTTGACGACCTGAGCGAGCGGGGCATCCAGAAGGAAGATATGTGGCAGGAGGTTCCCAAGGTGCATGACCTTTTCACGGAAATGATGGACCAGGCTTACAGTGAATTAGGTTTTGACGCTACCGGTCCGCTTGCCGTTGAAGTGTTCGCATTGCCTGCGCAAGGTATGGTCGTTATTGTGACCCGGGGAAAATATGATCACCATCAATACGGTGGAGCCGGGGAAGAAGAAATGCCTGAAGAGATTTACGAAATGGAAGTTACACTAGAACAAAGCGACTCCATTGTGTATGCATTCCGCGATTTTGAGATTCTGGTCGAAGCGGCACATGTACTCATCGGCAATATTACTTCCCAAGGAAAGCTGTATTCTTATAATGATAAATGGTATCTCTATTTCGATCCAAAGGAATATGAGGAATCTGTGCTTACGGGACTGATTGCCGTATTGTCCGAGTTCGGGGATTCTTCCCCGGTAACGGAAGCTGTATTGGACGAATACGGGAAGACGGTAATGGCTGAGAATGCTATAGGGCTGTTGTGCACTCATTTCAAACGCCAGGAATAAAGAGCGGAAGCGGGCCTGGGCATTAGCCGGGCCCCTTTTGTGAAGATGTGCTGGGGAGAAAGTTTCGGGGGAGGAAAGTTGGGTGCTTTTGTTATCGGTTATTACGTCGGCAGTAGCACCTGGACTTGCACTGCTGACTTTTTTCTATTTGAAAGACAAGTATGACCAGGAACCGCTGCATATGGTCCTCAAGGTATTTTTGCTCGGGCTGCTGATTGTTTTTCCGGTTATGATTATTCAGCGGGGCATGGTACTGGGGCTTGGCGGCGGAGCATACGTGGATTCTTTCCTGATTTCTGCGGGAGTCGAGGAGTGCCTGAAGTGGTTTGTGCTGTACCATATGATCTACAATCATACCGAATTTGACGAGCCTTATGATGGAATACTATATGCTGTAGCGATCTCGCTCGGCTTTGCAACAATTGAGAATGTGATGTATGCCTGGTACAGCCATGCTTCGCTTGGCTCCATGTTTATCAGGGCGCTGCTTCCGGTCTCGGGTCATGCGATGTTTGGTGTTATTATGGGCTATCACATGGGCCGGGCCAAGTTCACAAAAGGAACCCGGACAAGAGGCATCCTGCTGGTCTCACTGCTGCTGCCTTGGCTGTGGCATGGAATCTATGATTTCATACTCAGTACAACGGCGAACTACTGGATCTGGTTCATCGTGCCTTTGATGGCGGTATTGTGGTATGGAGGCATGGGGAAAGTGGCGCTGGCCAACAGCCGCTCACCCTTCCGTTTTCTGAAACGTGAAGAAGAGGTTAACCTTTAAAAGAGATGGACACACTTAAATCTACGAGGAAAGTTCCTGACAAGGATTCCAGAGAGGAGAGAGGTGTCTTTTTTGCGTGTAAAAGTCCGGATTGTTTGCAGACAGTGTGGCGAATCCTACATATTGAGAGGCAGCAAGGAACAAGGGGTTGTCCAGACCGGCTTCAAACAGTGCCTGTGCAGCAGCAACAGCGGCTTTGATATTGAGGAGCGGGCCTGACCCTGCTGCTCTGGAAGTATTCTCTTTTTTTTGCGGGCCCTTCGGGTGCATAACTCTTCTCAGTTATTGTCAAACTAACGGCAATAAGCTACTGAAAGGAGTCTTGCAGCCCTATGTACAGAAGATTAAGTGCCATAATGTTCCCGCTTACCGCGCTGCTGCTAATTGGAGCGCTGGTCTGGGGGTATCAGGAGAACCAGGAGAAAAATTCGATTCTGATCAAGGCGGAAAACCAGTACCAGCGTGCGTTTCATGATTTGTCTTATCACGTGGAGCGGCTTCATGGTGAACTGGGGAATACTCTCGCCGTAAATTCAGCATCTAACGGAATGCACCGCAAAGGTCTGGTCAATGTGTGGCGGCTTACAAGCGAGGCGCAGAATGAAATCAACCAGCTGCCGCTTACGCTGCTGCCGTTCAGTGAAACCGAGGAGTTTCTGTCCAAAATCTCCAACTTTTCATACAAAGCTGCTGTGCGTGATTTCACCAAAAAGCCTTTGACTGAAGGAGAAATGGCCAACCTCATGGCCCTCTACAAAAACTCCGGTGAGATCTCTAAGGATCTGCAGGAGGTGCAGCAGAAGGTAATCGGCAAAAAGCTGCGTTGGATGGATGTTGAGACAGCGCTGGCCACCGAGGAGAAGGCTGAGGATAATACGATTATTGACGGGTTCAAGACCGTAGACAAACGGGTTGCCGCATATCCCGAGCTTGACTGGGGCCCTTCTGTTGCAAGTATCTATGACAAGCGCTCTGTGAAGAAGCTCGGCGGCAAGCCGGTCAGTGCAGAGGAAATCAAGGCCAAGGCATTGAAGCTTGCAGGCATCAGCGGCAACGGGCAGGTGGAAATCCGCGAGAACGGGAAAGGAACCGAATGGGCATCCTATACCGCGACAGTGACCAGCCCAGGCCATAAGCAGCCTATCACCATGAATTTCACCAAAGAGGGCGGATTGCTGATCGGCTACAACGATAACCGGGAGGTTGGCGCAGCGAAAGTATCCCTTGGACAGGCAGTGGTTAAGGCGGGCGAGTTTTTGGACAAAAAGGGGTACCCCGGCATGACTGCAGTCAGCGCTGACAGATACGATAACCTCGGCAACCTGACTTTTGTGGGCAGCCAGGATGGAGTGCTGGTCTATCCGGAGAAAATAACGGTCCGCGTCGGGCTGGACACCGGTGAGCCGACAGGGTTTCAGGCCAGCGATTATGCCAAGGAGCATGAGGACAAGCGGGAGATTCCTAAGCCCGGCTTATCTCTTGCAGAGGCGAGAACGCATCTGAATCCTGAGTTCCGGGAGCTGTACCACCGGCTTGCCTGGATCGAGAATGAAGATTCGGTGGAACTGCTGACTTATGAATTCGGGGGCAAAATCAACGGTTCCCAGTACCGGATTTACCTGAATGCCGCCGACGGGAACGAAGAAGCGGTGGAAGAGGTGCGTACCTCCTCCGGAGCACAGGATAAATAAAATAAGTGAGGAGGGCTTCCGCGGGGAGCCCTCCTTCTTTTTTGCGGCTGGACATTTAGCTGTTTTCTCTGTAACTTTTACTAACCCGGTGCCAAAAGGCCATGCTATAATCGGTAATGTGATTAATTACTAACTCTGTGGCGGTGACCGGATTGTATCCCAAAATTAATGAGCATCTTTACATACAGGTAGCTTCAAGCGATGCCGCGGAAGCTGAGATCGAATACAGATCCAGAATTGCCGACATCGAGGATGATGCGATTCTGATTGAAATTCCGATGCAGATCGGGAAAGCCCGGCTGAAAAAGCTGTATATGGGGGATGAGCTCTCCGTTTATTTTCTGACTGAAGGCGGCATCAAAAATTATTTCAATACCCATGTGATCGGGTTTAAAGAAGACGTGATCCGGATGATCAAAATCCGCAAGCCGGAAGAGGAGGATATCTTCAAAATTCAGCGCCGCAGCTTTTTGCGGGTTAGCGCTGAGCTGGAGCTGGCCGTCAAGGATGCGCTGGGCAGCCGGGTTCTTGTCCGTACTGATGATGTCGGCGGAGGAGGGACTTCTTTTCTCAGCGACGGCAAGGTTAAGTTTGCGGTGGCCGACAAGCTGAGCTGCTGGATTCTTCTGCCATACCGCAACGGCAGTATAGAGCACGCTTATTTTGAGGCGGAGATTGTAAGGATGAAGCAGCTTGACAACAGCCGCAACCTGATCATGCTGAAGTTCTCGTCGATTTCAGATACCGAACGGCAAAAAATTATCCGCTATTGTTTCGAACGGCAGTTCGATTTCCGCAACCGCTGAACATTTTTTCATATAAATTTAGATGATTATCGCATTATGCTGTTTTGCACTGCGTTCCAAACTGTGGTATAATTTTATAAGTCGCAGGCAATGCCTGCTTTTTTCTTGATAATATAGCAGGTTCCTCGGGAATTTGCAGCCAGCCTTATTTACGGCTGAAAGAGTGTTTGAGGAGGAATGCCCCGTTGGACAGGCAGGGTACACATACTTACGACAGAATTAACGTCGCCATTGACGGACCTGCCGGGGCAGGTAAGAGCACTGTTGCCCGATTGGTAGCAAACAAGCTTTCTTACATTTATGTTGATACCGGTGCCATGTACCGTGCAATTACCTGGTATATGCTCCGTGAAGGCATACCGCCCGAGGATGAGAGTCAGGTGGACCGGATTGTCCGGGACCTGGTGATTGAGCTTATTCCGGAGGAGGATGTGCAGAAGGTGCTGCTGGGTGGGGAAGACGTAACCCCGCATATCCGCAGTCTGCAGGTCAGCGGCCAGGTGTCGCAGTACTCCAAGCTTGAAGGGGTACGCGCCAGACTTAGTCATCTGCAGCGTCAGATGGCACTCCGCAAGGGGGTAGTCATGGACGGCCGTGACATCGGTACGACCGTACTGCCGGATGCCGAAGTGAAGATTTTCATGACGGCAAGTGTGGAGGAACGGGCTCTCCGGCGTTACAAAGAGCTGAAGGATACGGAAACAGTGACACTCGAGCAGCTTGAACACGATATTGCGGCGCGTGACCGTCTTGATGAAGGGCGGGAAATCTCACCGCTGCGCCGTGCAGAGGATGCTATTCTTCTGGACACGACCTTTATGGATATCAATCAAGCCGTGGAAGCCATTGTCTCCCACTGCAGATCTCATGTTGACGGGGAGAGAAATCATTCATGATTTATGTAATTTGCCGTGGATTGCTTCGCTTGATTTATGCCATCCTGTTCCCGCTTAGAATTGTGGGAAAAGAAAATGTGCCAAAGGAGGGCGGGGTACTGCTCTGCGCGAACCACATCAGCCTGCTCGATCCGATTACGATCGGGATCAAGCTGAAACGACAGGTCAAGTATATGGCCAAGGCCGAGCTGTTTACAGTTCCGGTGCTGGGCTGGCTTATCGGGAAGCTGGGCGCTTTCCCTGTCAAACGTGGCGGCGTAAGCAAAGAATCCATTAAAACGGCCCTTAATACGCTTCGCGGCGGACATATTATGGGTATCTTTCCGGAAGGAACACGCAACTCCGATACAGGAGTAGCGAAGAAGGGTGCGGCAAGCTTTGCGCTCCGCAGCGGGGCAGCAGTTGTCCCGGCCGCTATTATCGGTTCCTACAAGCCGTTCCGCCGGATGACCGTTATTTACGGAGAGCCTATTGATCTGAGTGCCTTTGACGGAGCGGGAAGTGATTCTCTTGAAGAAGTTACCGATGTCATTATGGGACGGATTCATGAGATGATCAAGACCGGCAAGCCCAGCGTAAGATAATTCCGGTAAATTTAAGGTTTTTACAGTTGCTTAAGGATAACGGCATAACCGCTATTTTTTGGCACATACTATTTTAATACTGTAAATGTTATACAGGTAGTGATTGTTTTGAACCCTGCTCTTACGCGGGTTTAAATAAATGGGGTTTTGAATCGAGGAGGGTAATCACATGTCTGAAGAAATTAAAAATCAGGAAGCTGCGGCTAATGTTGAGAACAACGAAGCCGTAGAAGCGACAGAAGCTGTGGAAACCGCTGCACCTGTTGCCAGCAACGAAGAAGAAGTGACTAGCCAAGAAGGTTTGGAAATCATTTCTGTGAAAAAAGGCGATACCGTGAAAGGAACAATCGTCAAAATCGAAGATAACCAAGCTTATGTAAGCATTGGATATAAATACGACGGTGTGATTCCGATTCGCGAACTTTCTTCCGTACAGCTTGACAACGCTGCTGCAGCGGTAGAAGTTGGACAAGAAGTGGAGTGCAAAGTAGTAAGCGTCAACGACAACAAGGAAAGCCTTGTGCTCTCCAAACGTGCCATTGACAGCGAAAAATCATGGGAAGATCTTGAGAAGTACTTTGCTTCCCAGGAAGCGTTCGAAGTTACTGTGGCTGACGTTGTCAAAGGCGGTCTCGTAGCTGATGTCGGCGCGCGCGGATTTATTCCTGCTTCCATGGTTGAACGTCACTTCGTAGAAGATTTCAGCGACTATAAAGGCCGCACACTTCGCGTAAAAGTGAAAGAACTTGACCGTGAGAACAGCAAGGTTATTCTTTCCGCCAAAGAAGTGCTGGAAGAAGAATTCGAAGCTAACAAACAGAAGATCATGTCCGAGCTGACTGAAGGACAGGTCATCGAAGGTACAGTACAACGTCTGACCCAATTCGGCGCATTTGTTGATGTGGGCGGCGTTGACGGTCTGGTTCACGTTTCCGAGATCGCTTGGAACCATGTTGAGAAACCATCCGATGTTGTATCCGAAGGCGACAAAGTTACTGTTAAAGTACTTAAAGTTGATCCGGAAAAAGGCAAAATCAGCCTCAGCATCAAAGCTGCTGCTCCAGGTCCTTGGGATTCCGCTGCAGGCAAAATCAACATTGGCGATGTAGTAACAGGCGAAGTTAAACGCCTTGTAAACTTCGGCGCATTTGTTGAGCTGCTTCCAGGAGTAGAAGGCCTTGTGCACATCTCGCAAATTTCCCACAAGCACATTGGTACTCCACACGAGGTGCTTAAAGAAGGACAAGAGGTTCAGGTTAAGGTTCTGGACTTCAATCCATCCGAGAAACGTGTTAGCCTCAGCATCAAGGAAACCGAAGAAGCTCCGGCTCCTACGGCTAGACCTGAACGCAGAGAGAGACAGGACAGAGCTCCTAAAGAAGTGCTGAACAATCCTAACGTATCGCTTAGCAACGAAGGCCTCAGCTTCACATTGGCTGAGCGTTTCGGAGACAAGCTTGATAAATTCAAGGGCAATAACTAATCCCTTAAATTAAGCTTTGCACCGCAATCTAAGAATGCTGCATAAGGCGACTTATGTCCTCTTATATGTGGTGTCATACCGGGTAAAGTAATCGGCGAGCCCTCATTTGAGGGTTCGCCGATTGTGTTTTCAAGGCAGTTAGCCAATTGTAATGTTTTTTGCTATGATGAGAGACGTAAGGAAGACAGGAGGAATGGATTATGGCAAGACCCGTTGTGGCCATAGTAGGCAGGCCTAACGTCGGAAAGTCGACGATTTTTAACAGGCTGATTGGTGATAAACTGGCCATTGTAGAAGATAAACCGGGAATTACCCGTGACCGGATTTACGGTATTTCCGATTGGAACGGTAAATCCTTCAGCGTGATTGATACCGGAGGGATTGAGGTCGATGGAGAGGATTTCATCCTGAGATCCATCCGGGTTCAGGCGGAGCTGGCGATTGAGGAAGCAGATGTCATTATTTTCATGTGTGAGGCCAAGAGCGGACTTACAAATGCGGACGAAGAGGTAGCTCAGATTCTGTTCCGGTCCGGCAAGCCGATCGTACTGGCGATTAATAAAGTGGATAATATGAAGCGTGCAGAAGATATTTACGAATTCTACGGCCTCGGTATCGGCGATCCGATCGGAATTTCCGGCAGCCACGGTACAGGTGTCGGCGATCTGCTGGATGCGGTTGTTGAGAAGCTGCCGGACAAAGCCGATGAAGAATACGATGAAGATGTTATCCGTGTAGCGCTGATTGGACGTCCAAACGTGGGCAAATCCTCTTTGGTGAATGCCATTCTTGGTGAAGAACGCGTTATTGTCAGTGATGTAGCGGGAACCACTCGCGATGCAATTGATACTCCTTTTGAGCGGGATGGCCAGAAGTATGTCCTGATCGATACAGCAGGTATGCGTAAGCGCGGAAAGGTCTATGAAAGTACGGAGAAATACAGTGTTATGCGGGCAATGCGTGCTATAGAGCGGGCGGATGTTGTACTGGTTGTCATTAACGGCCAGGAAGGCATCATCGATCAGGATAAGCACATTGCCGGTTATGCCCATGATGCGGGTAAAGCTTCTATCTTTGTCGTAAACAAGTGGGATGTTGTGGAGAAAGACGACAAGACGATGCAGAATTTTGAAAATACAATCCGCGATCACTTCCTGTTCATGACCTATGCGCCGGTTGTATTCCTGTCAGCATTAACGAAACAGCGCCTGCAGAAGCTGCTGCCGGTCGTGCAGCATGTTGCGCAGCAGCATGCTCTGCGGATTACCACCCATCTGGTTAACGATGTAGTATCCGATGCCGTGGCTATTAATCCGCCGCCTACCGATAAAGGACGCCGTCTGCGTATTAACTACGTAACCCAGGTTGCCGTGAAGCCGCCGACGATTGTGGTGTTCGTAAATGATCCGTCGCTGATGCACTTCTCCTACGAGCGTTATCTGGAGAACAAAATCCGTGCAGCGTTCAATTTTGAAGGCACACCGATCCGTCTCTTTACGCGGCGTAAATCTGATAACGAAGGTTAGGGGAGAAGAGTAGTGGCGTTTGAACTTCTGGTTATCCTAGTAAGCTATTTGCTTGGCTCTGTCAGCTTCAGCGTATTACTTGCCCGTCTGCTTAAGGGGATTGATATCCGCCAATATGGCAGCGGGAATGCCGGAGCGACCAATACGCTGAGAGTGCTTGGAAAAGGACCGGCGATTCTCGTGCTGGTTCTGGACGTGCTGAAGGGCATCGGCGCAGTCTGGCTGGGAACATGGGCCGGCGGCTGGGGAAGCTGGGTTGCGGTCATCTGCGGGATTGCGGCGATTATCGGTCATAACTGGCCGGTGTATTTCCACTTCCGCGGAGGCAAGGGGATTGCTACGGCGATCGGCGTCATGGCGACACTGTTCTTCTGGCCCGCGCTGGCTGCGGGCGTTCTTGCCATTGCGGCTATCGTCATCACCCGCTATGTATCACTCGGCTCGCTTATTTTTGTCGCGCTCACTCCCGTATTCTTGCTGTTCGCTGATTATACATCGCCGGAGCTGTGGGGCAGTCTGATTATCGCAGTTTTTGCCTTCTGGAGGCACCGCAGCAACATCGTGAAGCTCTCACAGGGAAGAGAGAACAAAATCGGCTCTAAGGCCAAGGAGGGGAATCGTGTTGTCTGATAAAGTAACCGTGCTGGTCGCAGGCAGTTGGGGAACTGCGCTGGCCTCTGTGCTGGCGGCTAACCACAAGGAAGTTTATCTATGGACACGCAGGCCCGAACAAGCTGCCGAGATTAATGAACACCATACAAATGAACACTTTTTGCCGGGCATAAGCCTGCCTGAGAACATCATCGCCACTACGGATATGGAACAGGCGGTTGCCGGCTCCAAGGCGGTAGTCATCGTCTCGCCCTCCTCCGGTATGCGGCAGGTTGCGCGCAGCCTGAAGCCTTACTGGAAGGATGATATGCTCTGCATCCATGCCACCAAAGGCTTCGAGACGGAGACGATGAAACGGATGTCCACCGTTATTTCCGAGGAGCTCGGCTGCAGGGAGGGTGAGGTTGTTGTCCTCTCGGGACCGAGCCATGCCGAGGAGGTCGTCCGGCTGTGTCCGACAACGGTTGTTGTCGCTTCTGCGGATGAAGCGCGCGCTGTCACTGCACAGGGACTGTTCATCAACAACGATTTCCGGGTGTATACCAACCGCGATCAACTTGGTGTCGAGCTGGCGGGAGCGCTGAAGAATATTATCGCCCTGGGGGCAGGATTATCCGATGGTCTGGGCTTCGGTGATAATGCCAAGGCAGCACTACTCACCCGCGGGCTCGCCGAGATTTCCCGTGTCGGGGTCGAGCTCGGCGCCAATCCGCTGACCTTCTCCGGTCTGGCCGGGCTCGGCGATCTCGTGGTGACAGCAACGAGCCAGCACAGCCGTAACTGGCGGGCCGGATCGATGCTGGGACAGGGCAAGCCGCTCGCGGAGGTACTGGAATCCATGGGCATGGTGGTTGAAGGAATCAGGACAACTGAGGCCGCTTACGCCATTGCTGTCAATTTGGGCGTACAGATGCCGATAACGGATCAGATCTATCATGTGCTGTTCAAGGGCAGAACACCCCGTAATGCAGTGGAAGCCTTGATGGGCCGTGACCGTAAAACGGAGATGGAAGCTATTTCACAGGAAACATGGGAGCAGTGGCATTCCTGAGAATGTTCACCTTTTGCCGGAGATTCTCATATGTTGTAGTGGGGATTGACGGAGGAGGGAAGAAGAGTGAACAGAGATTTTTCCAAGGATGCCCTGAATGCCATCAACAAAAAGACTGGCAAGAATATAACACCTGGCGCAGTCAAAAAACTGGCAAGTACAGTGAAGCCGGGAACGACGCAGAATGAAGCCCAGCTCCGCCAGTTGATCAAGCAGGTATCAGCAATGGCAAAAGTGCCGGTCACTGAAGCTACTGTGCAGGAAATTGTAAATGCGGTCAAAAAAGGCGGCACAAATTCCGGTACAATGGAGTCTTTAATGAAAATGCTGATGAAAAAATAGCTTGCCCTCTTTGTCAATCAAGGAGCAAAGAACCGGTATCTAACAGATTCCGGTTTTTTTGCTCTTTTTTTCTGCTGATAACACTTTTTAGCTTTCGCGGTTTATAGTTCATGCTATAATATTTGCAATTCAATATAATCGGCAGGAGGCGGAGTGGCTATGGACCCGATGACTAAGATGTGGTTGTCGCTGATTGCGATACTGATTATGGGGGTATCCGTATTTCTGATCACATTTGCCCGCAGCAGGACGAAGGGCCTGCTCAGAGCGTTATTATCGATCATTGCTTTTGTCATCATGCTGATCGGTTTGCTCAGCGGAGCGGCTTCAATTATGTAAGCATTTACAGCCTGGCTCAGTCAGATGTATTTCTGGATTATCGTTTGACGATTTCTCAGAATGGGGCGTGTGCAGATGGCAGGGACGGAAATGTCATACATACAGGGGACAGCCGTATTAAAGGTTGCGGAGGCCCTTGATCTAAGCTGGATGGAGAAGCCGCCAGTCTGGCTGCTGGGCGGGAGCTGCGGTCTGCTGCTGCAGGGTGTTCTATTAAGCAAGCCTCCTGTAGATATTGATCTTTACGCTGATCTGGAGGATGCTGAAGTGCTGCATAGGGCACTCAGCGGTTATTCGGAGGGCGATGGCCCTGAGGAGGATTACAGCAGCAATTGCTACTCCAGAAGGAGCCGATATATAGTAAAAGGAATCAAGGTGGAGCTGGTCTGCGGGTTCCGGATCGGCATTCCGCCGTATGGTTACACCGTGGATGTACATTCGCTGCTCGGCCATGCCCCTGTCAGCGGGATCAGCGGCGTCAGCCTGATCCGGCTGATGCCGCTGGCTCATGAGCTGCTGTTTAACATGCTGCGGGGCAGAACCGAACGCTGCCGGGCCATTGCCGGTAGAATGCACAGCAGCCTGCCGCTGCATGCAGCACTGCTGGATCAGCTGGCTGAACGAAACGGGCTCGGCCCGTCCTGCCGCGCGGAGCTGTACGGCCTGCTGGGCCAGTTGCCGGAAACAGAAATCAGGAAGGATACTGCACGATGAAATCGCAAAAAGGAATTACGGTTACGTTTCAGCCGGATGAACGCAGGGCTGTAGTCAAGCAAGGCACGACGCTGCTGGAGGCAGCACGCAAAGCCGGTGTTGTGATCCCTACACGCTGCGACGGCAAAGCAGCCTGTCTGATGTGTAAGGTTACAGTCAGCCAGGACAGTAAGGATGCAGTACGTCCGCCGGATGAGGCGGAGAGCCGCAAGCTGGGCAGCCTGCTGGAGCAGGGGATACGTCTGGCCTGCCAGACGGCCGTGTGGAAGGATCTGAGCGTTACTGTGCCTGAAGACCCGCTTAAGGCTGCTGTACGCCGCAGGCTCGAAGCAGCGCGGCGCGGCGGAATGGACGAGCTGTGGTAGGGCGTTACCGTTAATGGATAATACGATATATCAAATATAGTAATACATCACCTATTGAGCGGACGGGAGGCGATGTTTGTGAACGATAATTTGCGGCAGCGCAGCGTAGTATCCTTCATCCTGCACCTGGCAGCGCCGGTGCTGCTGTCTGTCTTTGCAGGCTGCATGTATCCGGGGGAAGAACAGCGGCCTGGGGGCGGCAGCAGTGAGAGCGTCCGGCGCGTGCAGGCTGCTGTAGATGAGTATCAGGGAAAAGAAGGACTGCTGCCGATTCTTAACAGTGATGCAGATACACCGCGTTATGAGAAGTTCGTAGTTGATCTGGAGAAGCTGCGCTCAGAAGGTTACCTGGATGAGATTCCGTCCGCAGCGTTTGAGCAGGGCGGAAATGCTTATTTTCTGATTCTGGATGAGGAGACTACACCTGCAGTGAAACTGATGGATCTGGTCACCGTCCAGAAGGTTAATGATGTGCAGCGTCAGGTGAACCGTTACAAATCTGCTCACGGAGGCAGTCTTCCGGCAGGGGAAGAACGTTATCCCGGGATCTACACGGTTGACGCCAAATCAGCGGGGACAACAGCCGTTGCCCTCAGCAGTGTCTATTCCGGCCAGCCGCAGGAATTCATTATGGATGGCAACGGCAACATCTATGCTGATTATTCGGCTGATATTATGTACGCTGTAGAACAGTCTGGAAGCACTCCCGCGGCAGACCAGGATCTGCGGACGGTGCTTGAGGCAGCATCCTATTATGTGCCGGTGAAATCCCTGCCTTATCTGTGGATGGGCGGCGAGCCGGTCCCACAGCCTGAGGGCAATTTATAGTTATGTTCCCGTAGCCCCCTTAACCGGGGGCTTTTTTATCTTTCAATCGATGAGCTATGGTAAGTTCTATCTGCTATTTTCCATTCATATGCTGGATGAGAAGGTTTCCGGGCATCGAGACGCCCTTTCCGTGCGCATTTGCTGACACATGTGAAATTCCTGCATAAAATGCGCAGCTGCGGGTCATAAATCCGTTCCGGATACATATGATGATACTAGTCCAAATGCATGTCCGAGCATTCGGAGTTTAGCGCGGGGCAAGATTGTTCCGCTAAGGCAGGCTAGGCTCCCTGGCGGGCAATGCCAAAGTCCGGTGGATGTCCTGCAAGGGTCCGTTTACCGGCGGAACGCGAAGTCGATGCTCTTCAGGCATTTTTTCTTCGGAGTAATATGAGGAGGGGATCTCTTTTGGAAAAAGTGGATATTTTCAAGGACATTGCCGAGCGTACCGGCGGAGACATTTATCTTGGCGTCGTCGGCGCGGTTCGCACGGGAAAATCGACATTTATTAAGCGCTTCATGGAGACAATTGTTCTGCCGAACATTACCAGCGAAGCAGACCGGGTAAGAGCTGTGGATGAACTGCCTCAGAGCGCAGCCGGCAAAACAATCATGACCACCGAGCCGAAATTTGTGCCGAACAACGCGGTGCAGATCAAGGTTGCGGAGGGCCTTGAAGTAAACGTAAGACTGGTCGACTGTGTAGGATACGCTGTTGAGGGCGCCAAGGGCTACGAGGATGAAAACGGCCCGCGCATGATTTCCACCCCCTGGTTTGAGGAACCGATTCCCTTCCAGGAAGCGGCAGAGATTGGCACCCGCAAAGTCATCCAGGAGCATTCCACACTGGGTGTAGTTGTGACTACGGATGGTACCATCGCCGAAATTCCGCGGCACTCGTACATTGACTCAGAAGAGCGTGTAATTGCAGAGCTGAAGGAGGTCGGCAAGCCGTTTGTGCTTGTGATTAACTCCACCCGTCCGCGCAGCGAGGAGACCCAGCAGCTCCGGGGTGAGCTGGCTGCCAAATATGATATTCCGGTAATGACACTCAGCGCTGCCAATATGTCGGAGGATGATGTGACCGGCGTGCTGCGCGAAGTGCTCTATGAGTTCCCGGTACATGAAGTCAACGTCAATCTGCCGAGCTGGGTGATGGTGCTGGGCGAGAACCACTGGCTGCGCAGCGCCTATGAGAACTCTGTCCGGGATACGGTAAAAGACATCCGCCGCCTGCGGGATGTAGACCGTCTGGTCTCCCAGTTTACCGAATACGACTTCATTGACCGTGCCGGCCTCAGCGGCATGAATATGGGCCAGGGCGTGGCGGAAATTGACCTTTACGCACCGGAAGAGCTGTATGATCAGGTGCTGATGGAAGTGGTCGGTGTGGAAATCCGCGGCAAGGATCATCTGCTGCAGCTGATGCAGGATTTCTCGCATGCCAAACGTGAATATGACCGCTTCTCGGAGGCGCTCGAGATGGTCAAAACAACCGGATACGGCATCGCCGCCCCGTCGCTGGCTGAAATGGCCCTCGATGAGCCGGAGCTGATCCGCCAGGGCTCGCGCTTCGGGGTCCGGCTGAAAGCGACAGCGCCATCCATTCATATGATCCGTGTCGATGTGGAATCGGAGTTCTCGCCGATTATCGGTACAGAGAAGCAGAGTGAAGAGCTGGTGCGCTATCTGATGCAGGACTTCGAGAACGATCCGATCAAAATCTGGGAGTCCGACATTTTCGGCCGCTCGCTGCATTCCATTGTCCGTGAAGGCATTCAGGGCAAAATCGCTATGATGCCGGACAATGCCCGCTATAAGCTGCAGGAGACGCTGGGCCGGATTATTAACGAGGGCTCTGGCGGACTGATCGCCATCATTTTATAAGGCAAGTGAAGAGCAAGACAGCACACAATCAGGAGAGCGGAATCATCTGCTCTCTTTTTTGTACTCTCGTAGAAGAATCTAACATTATTAGTCTATCATTTCTTTTAAAGAGGCCCACTGAAATGATACTTTCTGCTCCTTTTTTGAGTAACGCCTTGAAATTATGGGTGGGCTGTATTACTATAAGTTTGTTGCGCTTCTGGAAGAGAGGCGTCCGTATCTAGTAATTAACGGGATTATCACGTATATTTTGCGTTGAAACGGAAACAGTGTATGATACCGGAATTTTACCCAGGGAGGTGAGAAGACATGAATAAATCAGATTTGATCAACGTGGTTACAGAAGCAACTGAACTTCCCAAGAAGGATGCTACTAAAGCGGTAGATGCCGTTTTCGAAGCAATTACCAATGCCCTGCAGAGCGGTGACAAAGTACAGCTGGTTGGCTTCGGAAACTTTGAAGTGCGCGAACGTTCCGCACGTAAAGGCCGCAACCCGCAGACTGGTGAAGAAATCGAAATTCCTTCCAGCAAAGTGCCTGCTTTCAAACCAGGTAAAGCACTCAAAGACGGAATCAAATAGAGATTTCTACATATCGATCCTATAGTCTTTCCGAGTTATAACGATGCCGCCCTTCAAGGCGGCATTTGTTTTTCCGAAGTCTCAACCAAGCGTACGCTTCCAAAGCCAGTTTTGTACGAAGCTGCTCTTGAAGCCAAGCTCACAAAACTTTTAGGAGGATCAGCCATGACTGAGAAGAACACCGGTGCGGTTCCGGCACCTGCAGGCAGCGAGTACATCGTAATCAAAGCCAAGGAGAACGGCGTACAGGTCATCGGTCTTACCCGGGGACTGGATACACGGTTTCACCACACGGAGAAGCTGGATAAAGGCGAGGTGCTCATCGCCCAGTTTACCGACCATACCTCAGCAATGAAAATCCGCGGCAAGGCAGAAATCTGGAGCAAACACGGACAACTGGAAAGTGAAAGCTGAAAAGCAGGCATAGCCTGCTTTTTTTCAAAATATAACTAGATATAGGCAAGCCGGCATATTCGTATAATGTCACGGCTTGGCGGAAACGATGGATAAGGGGGCAGGCTATGAACCGGAGCTGGCTGATTGGAACCGTATTGCTGGTGACTGCTGCTTCTGCTGTACTTCTGCCGCAGGCGGCTTCTCTTGATTCAGTCTTGCCGCAGCATGCGGTGGAGACGCTTGGTGCGGACGGAATCACGCTTGCAGATGAGAATATCGTGGATACGATCAGCAGCCTGCCCTTTAGCCTGACTGTCGGGAGCGCCGGCTGGAAAACCGGGATCCTGTCGCTTGACCTCAAGGTAACCGGTAATGACCATGATCCGGAGGAGTTGTACCGGAACATGGCCCTGGCAGTATCCTTTGCCTTTCAGGAGACGGACAACGTCAATCAGCTGCTGCTGCGGATTGTTGCGGAGGATAAGTGGCTGGACAGCCGCCGGCTGCTGCTTGCCGGGGATATCCGCCGTACGGAGTGGTCGCTCCAGCTGCAGGAGCTGCTGCAGAACACGGGTAACCGGCCGCTGCCGGATGTTCTGAAGGAAGGCTTCCGCATTAGTGAAAGCGAGCTGTGGCGCAAGCAGTTCATTCATCCCTGATGTGGGTAAAAGAAACTAGGACGTGCATGTGCGTGACAAAAAAACATGTGATATAATAGACAAGATTGTGAACAAAGATATTTGTAATAACGTCGAATGGCTTCGGAGGCTGAAATGATACCGTACCGTATACCGCAATTAGCTAAACCCTACACCGACTACGACATGATTCAGCGGCATACGGAATTGCCGCCGTTTTCTGATGGCCGCAGTCATTTGTTATATATTTTTCTGAGTTACGGAAGTGCAGACCAAGACCGTAACAAGGAGCTCTATACGCTCGTTACAGGTCTGGTGCAGCTTGCTCTTGACACGCATGAGAGCATTGAGCATCTGAGTCATGATCCCGGAGGGGACGTCATGCGTTCCCGGCAGCTGAAGGTGCTGGCCGGCGATTATTTCAGCAGCTGGTTCTACCGCCTGCTGTCCAAGAGCGGACAGATCGCCATGGTGGGGACCCTGAGCTCAGCTATCGCCGATTTTAATGTGCTGAAAGCCCGGCTGTACAGCAAGATGAAGGAGTCGCTGCTCTCCTCAGAACAATATCTGCGGCATTCGGTACAGCTCAATATGCGGCTGTTCCTTTCTTTTACACCGCACATTGAAGAGAGCTTTGCAGGTCTGTGGGAGAAGCTGCTGGCCGAGTTCAGCCATTGTGAAACCTTATGCTCCGAGCTGCGGCGCGGCAATGACCCGGCGGCTGCACGGGACGGTTATAGTTACTGGAGGATACTGGAGAATGCTTCTGAAGATGAGGCGCTGCTGCTCCAGGAACAGGAGCTGGATCTGAAGGACTGGAAAAAGCTCAAAATGAAATATAAATGCGACACCCTGCTGACCGACAAGCTGCACCAGTCGATTCAGTCCATCCAAGGACTACTACAGGGTATTAAGGATGAGCATCTGGCCAGTGGGCTCAGCACTGCCCTGGACCGCTTCCTCCTGCAGATGAAAATTTCCGGACAAGCAGCCGTGGAGGGGTAAAGGATGACTATAGAGAAAACTTCCGCTTTGGGAGATACGAATTTGGGAGATACGAACGCCAAACCGAAAGAGCAGTTTGTGCACTCTGTTTTCGAAAGCATCGCCGGCAAATATGATCTGATGAATGATATTCTGAGCTTCCGCCGGCACAAAGCCTGGCGTAAATTCACAATGCGCAAGATGGCGATGAAGCGCGGGGATTCGGCGGTCGATTTGTGCTGCGGTACCTGTGACTGGAGCATTGCACTGGCTGAAGCAAGCCGCACCGGCTCTGTAGTGGGTCTGGATTTCAGTGCCGGCATGCTGGAGGTCGGCCGGGGCAAGGTTGAGGCGCAGGGACTGCAGGACCGAATTTCGCTGATTCAGGGCAATGCGATGGATCTGCCGTTCGGCGATAATTCTTTTGACTATGCAACAATCGGCTTCGGGCTTCGCAATGTGCCTGATCTCGTTCAAGTGCTGAACGAAATGAAGCGTGTGGTGAAACCTGGAGGAATGGTTGTCTGTCTGGAGCTGTCCAAGCCGATGAAGCAGCCGTTCAAGGGTATTTATTATTTTTATTTCCAAAAGGTGCTTCCGCTCCTCGGCAAATTGTTTGCCAAGCGGTATGAGCAGTACAAATGGCTACCCGAATCACTGGCACTCTTCCCGGACAGAGAGCAGCTTGCAGAGATTTTCCGTGAAACCGGACTGACAAAAGTGGAATCCTTCCCCTTGACCGGAGGTATCGCAGCACTACATATTGGGTTCAAGGAGAACTGTAATGTTTAAAAAAGTCGGCGTTTTTCTGCAAATGATCAAGTTTGAACACACTGTTTTTGCATTGCCTTTCGCCTTTATGGGCGCACTCTTAGGATCGGTCGTGATGTTCGGCAAATTGCCGTCATGGCCGCAGATCGGCTGGATTATTGTGGCCATGTTCGGAGCAAGAAGCGCGGCCATGGGGCTGAACCGGCTGATCGACCGGATCAGTGATGCGAAGAATCCCCGGACTGCCGGAAGAGCTATCCCCGCCGGCCTGCTCAAGGTCGGAGAAGTATCGGTATTTATTGCCATTTCCTTCTTCTTATTATTCTGGGCTGCCTTCAAGCTGAATCCTCTGTCGGCGAAGCTTTTGCCGGTTGCTGTTTTTCTGCTTGTGTTCTATTCCTTCACCAAACGCTTTACCTGGGCCTGTCATCTGATTCTCGGGCTGACGATTGCACTTGCCCCGCTGGGCGGCTGGGTAGCGGTTACGGGCAATGTGGACTGGACGGCGATGATCTTTTACTTCACGATTGTGTTCTGGACCGCCGGCTTCGATATTATTTACTCCTGCCAGGATGTCGAGTTTGATAAACGTGAGGGCCTTTATTCCATTCCGGTACGCTTCGGGGTTGCCCGTGCGCTGTTGATTGCCAAGGCGTTCCACCTTCTAACCGGAATCGGATTCATTTCGCTGCTCTTTATGGCGGACTTGAGCTGGTGGTATGTGGCCGGCATGATCATCGCTTATATCATCTTGTTCTATGAGCATCATATTGTGTCACCTAGCGACCTGAGCCGTCTGCAGACAGCGTTCTTCACAATGAACGGTGTGCTCAGCATTGTTGTCTTTTCGTTCACTCTGATTGACCTGGTGGTGCAGTTCAGATGACCGGACCGAAACCTAAACACTTCGTAGTTGGCATTACCGGTGCAAGCGGCGGAATTTATGGAATCCGTCTGACAGAAACCCTGCTGTCGCTGGGATACACCGTTCATCTTGTAGTCAGCAATGCAGGCTGGCGGGTATTCAAGGAAGAGCTGGGTTTTGGCGTCTCAGACCGGGAAGGCTTTTTGAACGAACAGTTCAAGGGGCATCCCGGTTCTCTGCTTTACCACCCGGTTGCAGATATCGGGGCTTCCATAGCCAGCGGCTCCTTCCGTACGGAGGGAATGATCATTATGCCTTGCTCAATGGGGACCCTGTCTGCTGTAGCACATGGGAGCTCGGACAATCTGATGACCCGGGCTGCTGATGTCATGCTGAAGGAAGGGCGCCCTCTGGTGCTGGTGCCGCGCGAAACCCCGCTGCATGCCATTCATCTGGAGAACATGCTGAAGCTGTCCCGGCTTGGCGTGAAGCTGATTCCGGCGATGCCGGCCTTTTATTTCGGCCCGCGCAGCATGGATGATCTGGTCGACTTCATGGTCGGCAAGGTACTCGACAGCTTTGGCATTGAACACAGCCTATTCCGCAGATGGGGGGAAGAAGAATGAAGGGCCGGCAGCATACGGTAATCGGTAAAATCAGCTACACCAACTCATGGCCGGTATTTCACAATTTTAACCCCTCTGCGCTTAAGCATCCGGCAGAGATGGTGAGTGAAGTACCTGCCATTCTTAATCAGGGGATGTCCAGGGGAACTATCCATGTCGGTGCCTTATCCTCCTTTGCGTATGCGGAGGCAAGCGACCGGCTGCTGCTGCTGCCGGATCTGTCAGTTAGTGCAGACGGGCCGGTCAAGTCCATCCTGCTCTTCTCAAGAGTTCCGGCGGGGCAAATAGGCAACGGCCGGATTGCCGTCACGAATACCTCGGCCACCTCGGTAAATCTGCTGAAGATTCTGATGGAAAAGGCCATTGGCGGCAAACCGGAATACATTACTGCTGAACCTGAGCTGGACAGTATGATGGACCAGGCGGATGCCTGTCTCCTGATTGGTGACCATGCCATCAAGGCAGCCTGGCAGGATCAGGGTTATCTGGTTACTGACCTCGGGCAGGTTTGGAAAGACTGGACGGGACACAGCATGACCTTCGCCGTCTGGGCAGTTAACCGTGAAGCGGCGAGTAACAATCCGGAGGCTATTGCCGAGATTGCCGCAGCCTTTGTGGAGAGCAAACAGCGCGGTGTGCGCAATCCTGCGCCGATTATCCAGGAGGCCTGCTCGCGGGTCGGCGGCACTGCCGGATACTGGGGCGGCTATTTCAGTAATTTATGTTATGACTTTGGGGAAAGGCAGCAGGAAGGTCTGAACCTCTATTTCCGCTATGCCTATGAAATGGGCCTGCTGCCGCAGGAAGTGAAGATGGAGCTATGGAGCCGTAATCTGCTGACACGGGTGAAAGAATGAAGCGAATGCAAATTTTCGGAATGCTGAGTAAGGACATGGATCATATTGAGAAAGAGCTGTACCGCAGTGTCCAGGGTGATGATGAGCTGCTGGAGGAGACCTCGCTCCATCTGCTGAAAGCAGGCGGCAAGCGGCTGCGTCCGGTGTTTGTGCTGATGGGCGGCAAGTTCGGGAAGTATGATCTGGAGAAGCTGAAGCGAGTGGCCATTCCGCTGGAGCTTATACACAGTGCTTCGCTGGTTCACGATGATGTAATCGACGATGCCGAGCTGCGCCGCGGCGAGCCAACCGTCAAGGCCAAATGGGGCGACAAGATCGCCATGTACACCGGTGACTATATTTATGCCAAAGCGCTGGTAATTGCCTCGGAGCTCCCGAATCCGCGGATCCATCACATTTTGTCCAAGGCAATGGTGGAGATGTCGATCGGTGAAATGGAGCAGATCCGCGACTTCTTTAACAGCGGGCAGAGCGTACGCCATTATCTGCGCAGGATCCGCCGCAAAACAGCGCTGCTGATCGCCATCAGCTGTGAACTCGGTGCGCTGGCTGCAGACGCAGAGCCGGAAACGGCCCGGCTGCTCTACAACTATGGATATAACGTCGGAATGGCCTTTCAGATCCGGGATGATCTGCTGGATCTGTCCGGAACAGAGAAGCAAATCGGCAAGCCTCCGGGCAGTGATATGCGGCAGGGAAATATTACGCTGCCGGTCATTTACAGTCTGGAAGACAGCCGGCTGCGTTCACCGCTGCTGGACGAGCTTGCACTGATCCGTAATGAGCAGGCCGGAGTCGGCCGGGCTATCGATCTGATTCTGTCCGGTGACGGGATTACCCGGGCAGAGGAGCTGGCGTCCCGCTATATCGACAAGGCGCTGGCCGCGCTGGAGCAGCTTCCAAGCAACAAGACCAGACGCAATCTGCGCGATATTGCCTATTTTGTGACCGGACGTGCTTACTAATTGCCAGGCAGGCGAATATTAAGCGTTCACAGATGGCATGCTTTCTGATAATATCAGAAAATAAAAAGCGAAATTGGAGAGTGGCCTTATGGAAAAGACGTATCTGATGATCAAACCTGATGGTGTACAGCGCGGATTAATCGGACGTATTGTAACCCGTCTGGAAGATAAGGGATTTAAACTGGTTGCTGCCAAGCTGATTAAGGTTACGGAAGAACAGGCCAAGAAGCATTATGCAGAGCATGAAGGCAAGGACTTTTTCCCTGAGCTTGTTGGCTTTATAACTTCCGGTCCAGTGTTCGCCATGGTCTGGGAAGGCGATGATGTAATCGCCCTGTCCCGTCTGCTGATCGGCAAAACCAAAGTGGGCGAAGCGCTCCCGGGAACGATCCGTGGTGATTTTGCCAGCCACACTCCGCTTAACCTGATTCATGGTTCGGACTCCCCGGAAAGTGCAGCACGGGAAATAGCCAACTTCTTTGCTCCTGATGAATTGACCGACTACAATAAAGACATCGCAGTCTGGATGTAAATCCGGGCAGGAGGCAGGGATAAATAATGGCTGACCGTGAAGAAACAACAACCGTGCAAGACCCGGATTATGCCGGCTTTATTCATAACGTGAAGCAAAGCACCGGAATTGACCTTGCCCAATACAAGGAAGCACAGATGAAGCGCCGTCTCACAACGCTGCGGATGAAGAACGGATATCATACCTTTACTGATTTTTTTGCCGCAATGATGAAGGACAAGGCTCTATTCTATGAATTTCTGGACCGGATGACAATTAACGTCTCTGAATTCTGGCGCAATCCGAACCGCTGGGAGGTGCTGCGGGATGTCATTCTGCCCGAGCTTCAGCGTTCCGGCCGCCGGATGAAGCTGTGGAGTGCCGCCTGTTCTACAGGGGAGGAGCCGTATACACTGGCTATGATTCTGTCGGACAAAAATCTGCTGACCCAGACGGGTATCCTCGCCACCGATATTGATGACGGGGCGCTATCCAAGGCCAAGCAGGGCCTCTATCTGGAGCGTTCCTTGAAGGATGTGCCGAAGGATGTCGCCGCCCGCTATTTTAAGCCGGAAGGTCCGGTATTTAAAGTCGATGAAGGCCTCAAGAAAAGCATTGAATTCCGCAAGCAGAATCTGCTGCTCGACAAATTTGATGACGGCTTTGACCTGATTATCTGCCGTAATGTGATGATTTACTTCACAGAGGAAGCGAAGAACAAGCTGTATCACAAATTTTCAGCCAGTCTGCGCCCCGGCGGATATTTGTTTGTGGGCAGTACGGAGCAGATTTTTACTCCGGCACAATTCGGATTTGAATCGACAGAGACCTTCTTCTACCGCAAAAAATAATGCCGGGTCCCGTCCAGCCGGCGTTCTTCCAGGAGCCGGGTATACTTTATCCTCTTTTCAGTGATACTGAAAAGTAGATACGTATGCTAAGCGAAAGGTCGTTAATCCACATGGACAAAAGCAAGGTCATTGCCGCGTACAGACGCGGGTTTCTGACCGTCCGCGAGTGCGGACAAATTCTTGGCGTCGAAGAGCTGCAGCTGCAGAGCCTGCTCAGGCAGGAGGAAGGCAGGCAGAGCATACCTGAGGCGCAGCAGAGGATCGGAAGCTGATTGGAAGCTCTGAACCGTAGTGTGCCGCAGCGCCGCCCTGAGCTCGAAAGAGTAGGGCGGCGCTGTTCTTGTAATGGGAAGGTTCCGGCCTTCAGGAGCCTATCCTTTCTTGTCAAAGCGTGTAGGCTATACTATAATGAGTCAAGAGTTTTAATATTTTAGCGGTTTACAGTTTAAAAGTGCGAAAGGGGAACGCGTCATGAGTTTACGCTACTTAACAGCAGGGGAAACGCACGGCCCCCAGCTTACAGCTATTATCGAGGGATTGCCCAGCAATTTGACACTTAATTTCGAAGAGCTTAATTTTCAGCTGCACCGCAGACAGAAGGGCTACGGCC